>NZ_JBOZGJ010000001.1:0-669381 GCF_050846835.1 Exiguobacterium sp. TDN 0502
TCAGAAATGGGTGACGGATATCACCTATATCCAATATGGCAGCACGACGAAATATCTTTCAACCATCATGGATCTTTTTAATAACGAAATTGTCGCCTATAAGTTATACGATTACCAACAGACACCTCTCGTCATTGATACATTGAAATTGGCATTAGAGAATCGAAATCACCCCGAGGGGGTTATCCTTCATTCAGATCAAGGAAGTGTCTATACGTCGTATGTCTTTCAAGATTTCGTCAAGAGGAATCACCTAACAAGCAGTATGTCGCGTAGAGGAAACTGTTGGGACAACGCGGTCATCGAATCGTTCCATTCCAATTTGAAGTCCGAGGAGTTTCAATACGTCAAATTCCATTCACTAAGAGACCATGAGGTCTCTGAACGTGTTATCAACTATTTGAATTACTATAACGAAGAACGAATCCAAGAAAAATTAGGCTACCTGACACCGAAAAAATACGGTGTACTGGCAGCCTAATCAAGGTGTTTTATATGTGTCTCATATCGCTAGGTCAGTCTAGCTTGCCATCAACCGGTTTTTTTATAACGCTTCGTATGTTTGAAACAATACTTCAAGCAACTTTGCTTCATCCACCGTTCGATCAATGCTCTTATGCGGTATGGCGATCCGCCTCGACAGCGTCTCGGCTGGATATACGTCAAACGTAACGTGTTCCATCTCCATTAGGTACTCGAGTATCGAATCTAGCGAAACTTCTTTTTCATATTGCCGTAACCAGTTCTCATATCGTCGATCAACTTTTCCTTCTTTAAGTAGAAGTTGCCCCCCTGCAAGAATCGCCCATTTAGGTGGCGCATCGATTTGAAAGAGCTCCAACTGTTGGTACTCCTCAAAGGATCGATTCGTCACAGGTATTACACCATTGATTGATACTAACCGTTTCAACCGTAAATGCGCGCGCATCGTCATGAAACGCTGTCGCCCCGCGACTCGCTCGACGAGTAACGTGGGTTTTGTCATCGATTGCATCGTTTTTTCGTCAAATAACAAACTGTGATCAACATCTAATAATAACATCAAGCCACTCCCTTTTTTCTGTGGGAGACGATGAATGCATACGAACTAAATAACAATATCGCTGCGAAACTGTATCCCCCGACGACATCCGAAAAATAATGGACGTTCAAAATGATCCGTGAGGCCCCCATTGCTAGGAAAAGCGCACATGTCAGGATTGAAACGATCACCTTTCCAGACCGTTTTAAATGCCGGAAAGCTACGACTAGAAATCCTGCGTAGACAGCGAATGCCATTGCCGAATGACCACTCGGAAAGCTGTACCCAACGCCTCCGACAAGTTCGTTCAATGAAGGGCGTTCTCGAACGAATGCAAACTTCACTACCTGATTCAATGCGCCTACTGCGATTGCCATCAGCACATACCAAATGCTCGCGATTCGGTCACGCCACAGCAGATAACTTAATCCCCCAAGTAAGGCAGTCATTGTCACTGCTCCAACTCCAGATCCAAGTTGTGTAAACCAAGACACATAATCTCCTGGTACCCGCTTAGACATGTACGATGACAATTGCGCATCAAACAGGAAATAGCCTGTCGTCCGGATCGAAACGGCAATGACCACGAATAGAATCATCGCTACTGAGGCACTGATCCACGCCGCTCTTGGCTGCCGCATCAGTACGTTCCTTTACGTTCTTCGAGTTCCTCGGCCGAGTAATCCTCTTTATCCCGCAAACGGTGCGCTAAACGTCCGGATGCATTGGCTGCAATTGCCGCTACGATGTCATCCATGAACGTATTGACTTTTCCGTCTCCCAGTTTCGTATCCAGCTCTTTAATGATACCTATTTTTGCTTTATCTAAATAACCGAATGTCGTGACCGCAATGGATCCGTACGTATTGACCGCACCGATCGCAATCGTCTCATCTACGCCAAATAGTCCCTCGTCACTCTGGATGATAGACAAAAGAGGTTCTGATAATAATCCCTTTTCAGCTAGGATGTCTAGCTCTGCACCAACGAGTATCGCATGTTGCAACTCCCGTTTCTCAAGTACACGTTCTACCGAACTGACACATGTCTCGATCGTCAGATCAACGGTGTAAGGTGCTTGCATCTGATACACGATTTCTGCAATCGCATGGATGGTTACCCCTCGTTCGTGTAATTTATCAATCGCTGCCTGCTTGACCTCTTTTGAATGTGTTTTCTTCATGACTGTATCCACCTCTCTAACAAAGTACTTCATTAGTATACACGTATTCCAAAGCTCCTCTCAAACTTCTTTGACATCGGCGCCAGAATCCGTCATGATTATTTTGTAAAGCGTTATCATTTCAGGGGAAAGTAGGGGATTTTCGATGAACATCGGGGTTGTATTGTTTCCATCGAAACGCGTTCAAGATTTTGCCAATTCATACCGAAAGAGATACGATTCAAAGTATGCACTGATCACGCCACACATTACGCTGCGTGAGCGTATGGAAGTGGATGAGACGGAACTAGACCGAATCGTAACGGAATTGAACCGGATTGCATCAGAGACGAAACCCGTCAATCTGCATATCCAAGGTGCACGTTCGTTTCATCCGACGAACAACGTTCTTTTTCTTAAAGTGATGCCAACGGATGAACTCGAACAATTACATCGCGCCTTGCATACTGGTTCGCTTGAACATAAGCCAAAATATGATTTCTTGCCGCACATTACGATTGGTCAAGAACTTTCAGATGTCGAACTGTTCGATGTTCTCGAACGGCTTAAGATGGAAGATATCCGTTTCCAGGAAGACGTTACAAAAATGGCTTTACTGTATGAATTAGAAAATGGTGCTTGGAGTGTATATGAGACATTCCGTTTCACAGGTCAATGAATAATCAAACTTCCCGGTCGAAGCTTCGACCGGGAAGTTTTAATTCTGGTAAAACACCATATGCATTCGCTTGTTCTTCTAAAAATTCATCGGCATCCTGTTCACGGTAAGGGTCGACGGGACGGATTGGTTGAACCCGAGCGACTGGTTCAGTCTTTAACTGTGGATCAACACGTACTTGACGGTTGACATATTGCACGACTGTGAAATCGATGGCATTCATCCTCAACACTTCCTCTCTCCTTCGGTGATGCTCATATATGCTATTTCCCCAATTGGACACAAAAAAAACCAAGCAGTCCCTCATCAGGGGGATGCTTGGCATCATTCGTACTTCTTAAAGAATATGGAACCCGCTGTCAACGTGAAGGATTTCTCCTGTTACTCCACTCGACATTTGTGAAAGCAAGAACAGTCCGCTTTGACCGATTTGTTCTGTCGTCACGTTACGGTGAAGTGGCGCACGTTCTTCGATGCTGTCGAGGATCGAGTTGAAATCACCGACACCTTTTGCTGAAACTGTCCGGATCGGACCAGCTGAGATGGCGTTGACACGAACCCCTTGCTGACCGTACTCAGCAGCGAGGTAACGCACACTTGCATCTAATGCCGCTTTTGCGACACCCATGACGTTGTAGTTCGGAACCATTTTTTCGCCGCCTAGATACGTCAATGTTATGACGGATGCATCTTCTGTGAAGAAATCCTTTGCCGCTTTCACGACTGCCGTCAGACTGTATGCTGAGATATCGAGCGCTTGTGCGAACTGCTCGCGTGTCACGCCTGAGAATTCTCCGCGGAGAGCTTCTTTATCAGCGAATGCGATCGAGTGTGCGATTCCCGAAATCTTACCGTGATCCGCATGAATCGTTTGGAAAACCTGTTCGATTTCTTCATCACTCGTGACGTCACACGTATAATAAGATGCCGGACGTGATAATTCTTGTCCTAATTTTTCAAGTGGTGCTTTAAAACGTTCCCCGACATATGTAAATGCCAGGCTTGCTCCAGCAGCATCGAGCGCACGTGCGATTCCCCATGCAATCGAGCGTTGGTTGATGACGCCCATGACGACGTACGTCTTGCCTTCGAGTGAAGGATAAATATTCATGATAAAGTCCCCCTTGAATTAGTACCTGGTAATAAAACCTATCTTCAGGTTACAAAAACGTAACGCTTCTGTCAACCATCGCTCTTGATATTGCGGATTTGATAAATTACGGTAATATAGAATGTGATAGAAAGTAGGGATGAAATGAATCGATTCAAATCATTTACACAACGATATGATTATACGTTGCTTTTTTTACTCGGTTGTCTGATGGTCATCAGTGTCATCGCGATTTATACGGCCCAGCCTTCGCTTAAAGGTGCCATCAGTGCCATCAACTTCTCGGCCAAACAAATTCAATGGTATGTCATCGGCTTCATGGCGCTATCCGTCGTCATTTTCATCGATTATGAGCAACTAAAACGATTTCACTGGTTTCTATATGGTGCGGGGATCCTATCATTGATTGGTTTGGTTATTTTCCGCGGTACCCCTATCGTCACTGAAATCAAAGGGGCATACGGCTGGTATCAGTTCCCGATCATCGGGACCGTGCAACCAGCTGAATTTATGAAGTTTTTCCTGATCGTCTCGCTTGCTGCCGTCATTTCAGAACATAACGCTAGGTATGTCCAGCACGAGCGTGATTTTTTACTCCTGATTAAGATGGTTGCTGTCACAGCGTTACCACTCGCTCTGATCATCATCCAACCCGATTTGGGAATCGGTTTGATTCTCTGTGTCATCTTGGCATGTGCGATGTTGCTATCGGGACTTAATTGGAAATGGCTACTGACGATGTTCGGTCTATTCGCAGGTTCGGTCATCATTTTCTTTTATCTGTTTTATTTCCACAACGATCTGCTCGCAACGTTCTTCCCGGGTCACGCGATGAACCGGATCATGGCTTGGCTCCAGCCTTTCGAATATGCGGATGATCTCTCGTATCAGCTCGTCCAAGCGATCAACGCAACGGGTTCCGGTCAGATGTTTGGTGTCGGATACGGAAAACTGCAAGTATTCGTACCCGAATTGCATACGGACTTCATCTTTACGACGATTGCCTCACACTACGGTTTCATCGGTGCTGCCATCGTCTTAATCGTCTTATTCCTGTTCGTATATCGTTTGATTCAAATTGCTTTAGAAACGGCTGATCCATTTGGTACCTACATCGTGACAGGGTATGTCGCGATGTTTACGTTCCAGATTTTCCAGAATATCGGGATGACGATCGGGGTCTTACCGATCACAGGTCTCCCACTACCATTCATCAGTTACGGCGGATCAACGATGATCGTTAACCTCGTCGGTCTAGGATTGATCATGGCGATTGCTTCTCAGTCACGGATTTCCATGTTCGACGAAGATTAAGCGTACATTTAAAAGGCAGCGGACCTGGTCCCCTGCCTTTTATCGTATATCCATTATTCCAATCGAAGATCCTCGGGAAGCGGTGCTTCAAATCGGACCCGCTCTCCTGTCGCAGGATGCGGAAATACGGCTGACGCGCTATGAAGCGCCTGACGCGGTAATAACGGCTCTCCGCTATACATCGTATCTCCGATCAACGGATGACCGAGAAACGCCAAATGCACACGTATTTGATGGGTCCGTCCTGTCTCGAGTCGAATATCAAGTAACGAGATCGTTTGATTAAAAGCTTCGATCGTACGGCTGTTCAAAATATGTGTGACGGCCCGCTGACCATCCGGTCGAACCATTCGTTCCATGAAAGAATGATCGGTCTGCCCGATCGGTTGATCAATCGTTTGGGCCGGTACGGTTCCTGGGGCATAGGCAAGATAATGACGCTCTATCTGATTGGCCTGTTGCATTTGACTCATCCGATGATGCGCCAGTCCGTGCTTCGCAAACAATACTAATCCGCTTGTATCCCGATCGAGTCGATTGACGATATGAATCGCATACGGAATCCCTTGTTGTCGATAATATCCAAGAACATAATTCGATAATGAGCGTTCCGGATGTAAACGTGAAGGAATCGATGCCATACCCGGCGGTTTGTTGACGACAAGTAACCAATCATCCTCAAATAAAATGTCGAGCTCGCCCTGTGTTGCTATCATATCTTCTGCCGGTGTCTCTTCCGGGAACAAGACTTGCACCTCGTCTCCTTCACGCAGTACGTCATGTACATTCACATGTTGCCCGTTCCGTAAAATATCGCCATGATGTTTGATCGACACAAGCATCTTGCGTGAAATTCCGAGACGCGTCGTACAAAAATGACTAACGCGCCAGGTGTCTTCTGCTTTTGATACGGTTTGTTGTAACTGAAATCCATTCATGTTTCCATTCCCTTTACGTACTACGTTCATGTCTTTCATCCGCCAAGAATGACTCCCGGACCCGTTTCCAAAACGGGAAAGAACGAAAACGAGCAAATTTCACTTTTTTATCGGAAACGCGGCATCGGATCGATGTCACGTTCTGATGAACGATTGAGGCATAATGATCATATGTCATCTGAAAATCAATCGGATTAACCGGTCGGATCTCGACATCATGATGCTTCGGTAATAACATCGGCGAACCAATCGTCCGGTAGACCCGGTTATTGATTGATGCCATTTCCGTGATTTGAATCGCTTCTAGGGCCGGATGAACAATCGCGCCACCGAGCGCTTTATTGTACGCTGTCGAACCGGATGGTGTCGATACGCATAACCCGTCTCCGCGAAATGTCTCGAAGTAGTCCCCCCGAATCGATAAATCGCAGACCAACGTCTGATTGAAGCTTTTAATCGTGCATTCATTTAGCGCAAGCAATTGATTGTGGGATCCGTCCGCATAATCAATTGCTAATTCAAGTAACGGATACTGGACTGTCGCCAAATCCTGCTTCGCAATATGATCGATCAGCTCATCCATTTCCTCCGGGCGCCAATCCGCATAAAATCCAAGATGACCCGTATGAATGCCGACGAGCGTGATGTCTTCCACTTGATCTAGATAGGAATGAAATGCCTGTAGCATCGTACCGTCCCCACCAATCGAGACGACGATTTCCGGTCGACTGGCGTCAAGCACACATCCCCGGTCTGTCAAAGCTTGTTCGAGTTGTTGTTTCAGCGCATGTGATCGTTCATCATCACGAGCCGTGATTGCAAAACGCATGGTCATCCCCCTACTCCTTTAGTCGTTCGGACGCTTTAGCATCACGCTGGAAGACGAGTTGTGCATCTTGTATCTCCACTTTCAGTTGACTCATCTCCGCATCGAGCAGAAATGCCGCTTCTGCTGCACGTCGCAACCGCTCACGCGTCTCTTCCGGAATATTTCCCTGATACTTATAGTTCAAGGAGTGTTCAATCGTTGCCCAAAAATTCATTGCGAGCGTTCGAATTTGAATCTCGACAAGCGTCGGGACCTCGCCTTCGATCGTCTGTACCGGGTACTCAATGATGACGTGATAAGACCGGTAGCCACTATCCTTCTTTTGGGTAATATAGTTTCGTTCTTCAACGATTTTAAAGTCACCACGCGAACGCAAGAGTTCAAGGACATGAATGATGTCGTCGACGAATTGGCACATGATTCGCAATCCGGCGATATCCTGCATATCTTGTTCTAGTGATTCACGTGCGATCGCTTTTCGCTCTGCCTTTTGAAGAATACTTTTTACCGGTTTGACCCGCCCTGTGACAAATTCAATCGGTGAATGTTCTCCCCGTTGCTGAAATTGTTTACGAATCGCTTTTAATTTGACCTTCAATTCATCGACCGCAATTTGATACGGTGCAAGAAATAAATCCCAATTTTCTTTTGTCATCTGATTTTGTCACCACTTTTAATCGAATAGTATTGGTTCAGTGCGTCTTCCTACCTCATTCATGTTATCATATTTCAAGACATTCAACTAGAAAGGCGTGATTCCGATTAGACAAGAACTGGAAATTGAATTTAAGAACTTATTGTCGGAACAAGAATATCTATCGTTATTTACCCATTATGCATCGACTAAACAACCTGTTTGGCAGGCAAATGATTATTTTGATACGCCTGACTTTGAACTCCGTCAAAAAGGTGCCGCCTTACGCATTCGGGAAAAAAAACAGGGACTTGTCCTTACATTGAAGCAACCTCAAGCCAAGGGGTTGCTTGAGACACACGTGACGCTCACGTCAGCTGAAGCAGAAGATCTGTTCAAATATGGTCTCATTCATTCAAAGGAAATGAACGCGCAATTAAAGACTTTTGAGTTACAAGGATCACTCGAACATTTAGGGCGACTCGAGACGGAACGTGTCGAAGTCGAGCTTTCTGAAGGATTACTCGTCCTCGATAAAAGTCATTATCTCGGACATACCGATTATGAGTTAGAGTTTGAGGTCACCGACTTCGAACAAGGGCAAAAGGACTTCCAGCACATCCTCATGGAACATGATATTATGCAGCGCCAGACGAAAAATAAAATTGTCCGCTTCATGGAGCGTAAAGCGCTTTCTTAATTTTTCGTGTAGGAGTGAACAAGCAAAACCTTTGCTCTTTCTTTTTTTTCGTTGCTAAAATAGGGTAACGATAACAACAGGAAGGGGTGAACGGATGGAACACGCACAATGTAACGGGTCTTATTGTTCATTGGACGAACCATCGATTCAACAACCGACGAAACCTCTGGAAATCTATCATTTTCTAGATGTGACACAAACGGATGGTTTACGGTTGATACCCGTTCTCAAGAAACTAGAATTAGAATACGGTCACCTATTCCGACTGCGGACGATCGCTACGATTCCATGTGCTCCGTCTCGGTCAGCATGTGACATGTCCCCTCTCGTGATCCTGAAAGCCATCGAGCTTCAAGGAAAAACGTTCGGCATGCGCTTCATGCGCCGTCTTCGGATGCTTCACAACGTTGAAGGAGAGAGCGCCTACAGCCGCCCTTCACTCATGCGATTGGCAGAAGCTCTAACGGAATATGGACTTGATTTAGAGGAATTCCATCGTGATGTCTCATCGGATACGATTCAGAAAATGCTTGAAAAAGAGACCGAACTCGTCACGGAATGGGACGTTCGGATTTTACCGACACTTGCATTCGTCGGTGATGAAGAGGCGATTAAAGCTGAAGGTCCTTATGAGTACCTGGTATATGTCTCGATCTTAAGTGAACTACTCGATCATACGATTGAAAAGCAGGCGAAGCCACCACTCGAACAATTCTTGAGACGGTATGAAACCGCAACAACAGCTGAAATTGCCTTTATTTACGATGCACCTGAATCGCAAATTGAGCATGAGCTTAAAAAATTGGTATTGCAGCAAAAATGCGCTTCTTTGTCTTATTGTGACGGCAAAGTATGGCGTCATTTAAAAGATTCAGCTCACGCATAATCAAGACAATCCTATAGAAAGCCGGTCGTGGAGATATCCTTTTCGACCGGCTTTTTCGTTACGGACGCAGAAAAAGCCCTCTCACACGGAGAAGGGCTTTTCTGTGATCATTGGATGGGGGAAAAAGAGAATCAATCGGGGAATGTGACCCTCTTCACAAATAAAGTATACCGTGAAGTTTTCTCTTTTTCTATGGTTTGTTCAACTTGTCACAAAGATGTCACTCTGCTAATAGTGCCTCAAATTCATCTAACACGCGTTCGAATTGACGAAGTGCCGCTTCAACAGGAGCTTTCGTCGTCATATCCACTCCGGCAGCCTTCAAGACTTCGATCGGATAATCACTAGATCCCGCTTTTAAGAAATTATTGATGTATCGCTCTACAGCCGGTTGTCCTTCTTCTAAGATTTGATCCGTCAAGGCAGCAGCAGCCGAGATGCCTGTCGCATACTGGTACACATAATAATTGTAATAGAAGTGTGGAATCCGTGCCCATTCTAAACCGATCTCCTCATCTAGAACGATTTCATCTCCGAAGTATTTTTGGTTCAACTCGTAATACGTCGACGTCAAAAACTCCGGTGTCAATGATTGACCGAGACGAGCGGCATCATGGATCGCATGTTCGAACTCAGCGAACATCGTTTGTCGGAAGAGAGTCCCACGGAACGTTTCTAATTGGTTGTTCAATAGATACAGTTTTTCTTTACGATCCGTTACTTTCTTCAGTAGATAATCGTTCAATAAAGCTTCATTCGTCGTCGAAGCAACCTCTGCGACGAAAATCGAATAATCACCGTACGGATACGGTTGCGATTTCCGCGTGTAATAGCTATGAACGGAATGTCCGAATTCATGCGCGAGTGTAAACAAATTATTGATGTTATCTTGCCAGTTCATCAAGATGAACGGCTGCGTATCATAAGCACCAGATGAGTATGCTCCGCTTCGCTTCCCACGTGTCTCACGGACATCGACCCAGCGCTCGGATAGACCTTCTTCAAGAATATGTTTGTACTCCGACCCGAGCGGTGCAAGTCCTTCGACCATCAATTGTTTTGCTTCTTCATAAGAAACCTTCATCTCAACTTCAGAAACGAGTGGTGTATACATATCGTACATGTGTAGTTCATCGAGTCCGAGTACCCGTTTTCGCAACGCGACATAGCGATGCAGTAATGGTAAATGATCGTGGACTGCTTCAACCAATCCGTCGTAGACGGATTCAGGAATCGCGTTACCGTGTAAAGCGGCTGCACGCGCTGATGGAAACTTCCGGATATCGGCATAGAAGTTATCCTTCTTGACTGAGCCAGCAAGTGTCGAAGCCAGTGTGTTCGTATACTTCGCATATGTGCCGTACATCGCTTTAAATGCGGCTTCCCGGACCGAACGGTCAGATGATTCAAGGAATGTAATGAAACGACCATGCGTCAGTTCCATTTCTTCCCCGTCCTCCCCCTTAATCTTCGGGAACGTCAGATCGGCATTGTTGAGCATTCCGAATGTCGTGCCGGATTGACCAAGTACTTCTCCCGCTTTTGCAAGAATCGCCTCTTCTGCCTCTGTCAGCACATGATCACGCTCTTGATTTAATTCATCAAACGCATGGCGGTACACCGCAAGATCCGGATTTTCATTTAAATACGATTCAATCGTTGCTTCAGGTACCGCCAACAATTCTGGTGTCATGAAAGCAAGTGTTGCTCCGATTTGCGATGCTAACGTCCGAGCACGGTCGTTCATGGCTTGGTAGAAGCTATCGGCTGTATTTTCGTCATAACGCATGTGCGCGTATGTATAGAGCTTATAAAGACGTCTAGAGACTTCGTCTCGTAGCTGCAATCCTTCATATAATGTTTCCGCACTCTGACCAAGACGTCCCTTATACTCGACGAGTAACGGGAGCATTGCTTTAATCGATTCAAACTCTTCTTCCCACGCCTCATTCGTTGCATAAATGGACTCCAAATTCCACGTTTCTGTAACGTCAACATCCTGACGTGTTAATACTTCTGCCATTTCCCTCACTCCTTTAATTCAGTTATACCTGTTTTCATTTCGACAAACAATCGATGCGCTCCTGCAAAAGCCATTCGATTCATAAGTCCAGCTCCGCTAGCCACTCCATCACGAGTTGTTCGAGTACGGACGATTCGATGGCTAGATTCATTCGATTCAAAACGTATAGAATCGCTTGTTCAAGCTTTGAAGCAGAGTATTCCCCTCTTAATTGTAAAAAGACAGCGATTTGGAACTCAAACGGATGAACTGGAAGAGCGAGCAGGTAGGTCAGGGGAAGGAACACATGAAGTGGTAACGATTGAAGTGTAAGACCTGCTTCGTAGAGTGGATTTCGTAACATTCTTGGAGGAAATGAGGAATAAAATGGGCGTTCCCGGTAACGACGGATGATTCCTTGCCATCGAATAGTTGAAAATTTCCGGGGAAATGGCAGAATATCGTTCGCAAGGAACTCCTGAAGCGATAACGGCTGGACCGTGCAGTAGACATGATGTTTGGCAAAGGGAATCGGATGTCGGAAACGGCGTAATTGATGTTGAACGACTAAATCTAAAAAGCCGTTTTGTAACAGTGCCTGGCGCATCCATCCTTGAAGTTTCAACGTGACACCGCTCGATGGATGAAACCCGATCCAGCGAACCGTCTGTCCCGCTTGTGCGTCAAGAATCGCTCGCCTTTGCCATTCAACTGCCGACATCGGAGAACGCTGAATTTCTACACCGATGTTGCGTTCCGGTATCCAGAGGTCAAAACGGCGATTTCCTGATGTCCATTCTTCCATGACAGCAAGTCCTGCCGATTTCAAAACATCCGCAACTCTTTTTTCCAGGAGGCATGCAACTGGCTCTCCCCTGTGCAAGCTGACTGATGTGCAAAATGTACTCGTTGTCCCTGTCTGACGCGCACCGGCATCAGACAGTACGGACAATGAAGAGACATCCTACGTAATTCTTGAATGGAAAACAAATGAGCGAGAATACGTTTTCCAGAGACATCGACTGCTTCGAACATATGAATCGTCCTCCTTCGTCAGAGTAACGGTGAGAACAAACGTGAGACGGATTCAATCAGACGGCGACGTAACGGGCGACGATGAAATAAATCAGCATCGACTTGCGTTGAATGGATGAAATCTTCGTAAAAATCACGGGTCAGTTCGTGAACGGAGTTCGTTCCATATAAAAATGCATTCACTTCAAAGTTTAGATGAAAGCTGCGTAAATCCATATTCGCTGTACCGATGGTGGCAATGGCATCATCGACGACGATGACCTTCGAATGCATGAATCCCTTGTGATATTCATAGATTTTCACACCAGCTTGAAGCAAATCATCAAAATAAGAACGACTGGCATAAAAGACGATCTTATGGTCCGGAAAGCTAGGTAAAAGGATCCGGACGTCAATCCCTGCCATGGCAGCCGTTTTCAGAGCAGTCATGAGGTCTTCGTCTGGGATTAAATAAGGGGAAGCAATGTAGACGGATTCACGGGCTTCTGTGATCAATCCGAAGTAAAGAGATTTCATTGCTTCATGCGGCTCATCGGGTCCGCTTGCAATGATTTGAACACCACCTGTCGCCTCTTCGACATATTCAAGCGGCTCCATATAGAACGGTGTAAATAACCGTTCCCCTGTCATGTAGTACCAATCCTGTAAAAAAATCAATTGTAGTTCAGAGACAGCTTCTCCCCGGACAAGGAGATGGGTATCGCGCCAAAAACCGAAATGTTGATCGCGACCGATGTATTCATCCCCGATGTTGATTCCACCTGTGAAGGCGACTGTTCCGTCGATGACGACGATTTTCCGGTGATTACGATAGTTCGATTTACTCGAGATGAACGGCAAGACTACGGGGAAAAAGGCGCGAACCTCGATACCAGCTGCCTGCATCTGTTTAAAGAAATGTTTATCTGTCGAAAAACAACCAACTGCATCATAAAGAAAACGAACTTCCACTCCTTCTTTCGCCTTTTGAATCAATGCTGCTTGTAATTGAAGGGCAAGCTCATCATCGCGTACGATGTAATACTGTAAATGAATGTGATGTTGTGCTTGACGGATCGCTTCAAGAAGGACTGGAAACTTTTCCTGACCATTCGTCAAGATCCTCGTATGCGTATTATACGAGATCGGAAGGCGGCTGATTGAATCGATAAGTGTCACAACCTTCTCGTAACGTCCTTCTTGGAACACTGATTGGTGTATCCCTGTCTTAAACTGGGTACGATATTTAATGTATGACTCTTCATCTAGCATTGCCTTTAAGCGAAACATCCGTTTTCGACGGTAGTTTTGACCGAATGTGAAATAGACGAATACTCCAACGACAGGCAACGCCATCATGACGAGTGCCCAGACAAGAGTTCGTTCTGGATTCCGATTTTCAAGCAGGATAATGACAAACACACTCATGACGACCAAGATGATGACGATGGATAGCCATCCTACCATGTAGACACTCCAGTAGTAGGATAAAAAGGCGATCAAGCCGATGGTCAAGATGAGGGTCATGAGAAGTTGAACACGTCGTAACATGAATCCCCCTCCTTCTTATGTAGTAGATCACATTGAAAAATTGATGACAGAAAGGATGCATTGATATGGGTACGTATATTATTACGGGTGCAACAAGCGGAATCGGAGAAGCCACTGCTCTGCAACTCATTCAGGAAGGACATACCGTCCTCGCGATCGGTCGGAACGAAGAAAAAGGATCGCAACTTGAAAAAAGCGGTGAAGGACGTCTTTATTTCTTCCCTGTCGACTTAGCAGATTCCTCTGCCATCGATACGTTCTTCGATAAAACGAAGGACGACTTCCCCGAGATTGAAGGGATTTTCAACAATGCGGGAACCTTCGGAAAACCGGTTGCCCCTGAACGTGTCACCGATCAACAAAAAGAAGTGTTCCAGGTGAATTATCATGCGCCGGAGCGCATCATTCAATTAGCTACAAAACGCTTCTCCAAAGGTGCGTCCATCGTCAACAATAGTGCCATCGTAGGTCACGTTAAGTTCCCAGCAATGCTATTGCCTTATGCTTCATCTAAGAGTGCTCTACTGACGCTGACGAAGACCTATGCAGCACGGTTCCATGGTAAGTACCGGTTTAACGCCATTTGTCCCGGTCCCGTAGATACAGCGCTTAGTCACGCGTTATATGGCGGGAAAGATAAATTTGATTTGGCGATGAAACATCACCTTCGGGGTGAGCCTGCACAACCTGCTGAGATTGCAGAAGTCGTCTGCTTCTTGCTATCTAGTAAAGCGAGCTATATCAATGGACAAGCACTCGTTGTAGACGGTGGCTATACCCTCACTTAATATCAGAACAAAAGGAGGTATCACATTACGTGATCCTCCTTTTATTTGCACTTCTGACCTCAGTTCGGAAAATGTTTCCGAATAAACGGGAAAACATCGGATGCAATGATCTGTTTTCCGTACTCGGCTACAGGATGAATCGTCTGCTCACTGAAGTGAAGATACTCCGCAATTAAACTCATGACGTTCTCTTGTTCTTCTACGTTCACATCATCTTCGAAATGAACATGCAGTAAATAGAGTCCATCCTTTTGATAAAGCGCTGTTTCGAGTTCTTCGAATACCGGAGCATTCGCATATTGACTCAGCGCGATGATATGTTCGAAATCGCGAGTTTCAAATAAAACATCTTGGCTTAACTCTGTATCTTTATCTTCTGTCTCAGACATCGCTGATCGTAAAAGTGAATCGAGTTCGTCTTCATCGACTTGCTCACCATCAACTGCATTTTTCGCGATCGTTACCGTGACTTCAAGACCTTTTTCAAAAGCTTGCACTTGTATCCATAGTGGACCTTCGAAGGAGATGGACTCTTTTTCATTCGCTTCGTCCATCATCTGCCAGAATAACTGTTCTCCCCGTTCCCGGTTGTACCAAATCTCATCTCGGGCAAAACCACGGCGTTCGATGTCGGTGTACGTGATGAAGAACTTGACCGTATTGTCATTGACGCGTTCGATTTTCAATCTGTCCACTCCTTTCTTCTCGTTCCTTATCTAGAATACGAACGAGGACATGACTTGGATTCATACTTTTGAATCCCAAGGATATATTTCTATTCCTTTGTTATCTTTATTTTAACCTTTTTTATCGGTAACAAAAAGCACACTGCTCACGAAGCAGCGTGCTTTTTAAAATTACTCGTTTACAAGACGCTGAGCTTCCAAAAGTTGGAACGTACGCACCTTGCGTGGTAAGAATCGACGAATCTCATCTTCGTTATATCCAACCTGAAGACGTTTTTCGTCAATCAAAATCGGGCGACGCAACAATCCAGGATATTCTTGGATTAAATCATATAAATGTTGCAACGACAGATTCTCAACAGACACATCCAGTTTCGAAAAGACTTTTGAACGGGTTGAAATGATTTCATCCGTTCCGTCTTCCGTCATACGAAGAATCTGTTTGATTTCATCGAGCGACAACGGTTCTGAAAAAATATTACGTTCTACGAACGGGATTTCATGTTCTTCAAGCCACGCGCGTGCTTTCCGACAAGAAGTACAACTTGGTGAAGTATAGAGTGTTACCATTGAAAAACATCCTCCCCCTGATTTAACATCATGTCCGTACCTATGTGAATACGCAGATACGATGATGGTTCTATTACTTGACAGTTTACATCTAAAACAGCTGAAAACCTAGCTTTTTTTATAAAGATGAAAGAACTTTTCGTAAAAAAGCTTGTTAAAGCCATCACGTGGCTTTAACAAGCTGGCGTGTGATCAAAGGGCTGAGAAATCGTCTCTTTTGCTTTAGGAAGTTTCATCTCTTTCAGTTTTTTCTCTAAAATATCCCGCAAAAGGCGCTTCTTCAGCTTTTTCTTTTTGTCACGTTCTTTCATATTCCGACACCCCACTCGGCCCGAAACAGAACTAACAACCTACGAAAGTGAATAAATCATCTTCTACATTAGTAAGTATACCACGTATCTTAAAATTCTATTCCTACTTTCAGCAATTAAATATGTGAGATTGTCGAGTCTTTGATTTAAAACAGTTGCAATTCTTTTCATTTTTCTGTAGAGTGTATAGAAATATCAACTGCAGGAAGGAGCCTTTCATTTTATGTCACTTACGTTAGTTACGATTCTTGATCATCCGATTGCTCAAAAATATTTATCGCGCTCCGGTTTAAATCATGCGATTTCAGTCGCTGAACGTGCGTTGACGCTCGCTACACAACGTGGACTAGATGCAGATACCGCAACCAAGGCGGCGCTCTTGCATGATATTGGTCATTACGAATGGTATACCGATGGCACGTGGAATTACGATTTATACCGTCAAAACGATATTCATGCGATCAAAGGAGCAGAACGTGCTCATAAATTACTGATTCGCCTCGGCGAAGAACCGGCCCGTGCAAAAGAAATCGCACTTGCTGTCCTCTTGCATACGGACTCTTATCTTCCACCAGGTGCGATTAATCGGACACCGTTACAACAACTCGTTCACGATGCGGATACGCTTGAAGAGCAACCAGGTGGATTGCATCATTATGAAAAGATTGACTTTGAAGAAGCGATGCGGCGTCTAGATGCAATCGATGCTGTCGTTCATCGTTTCGCGCACCTCCCACGAATTGCATCAGAACATTAAAAGGCATTTCCACAACTGATGTGGAAATGCCTTTTTAGATTGCGATTAGACGAGTTGTGCTTGATATGCTTCAAGTTCTGCTTCTGTCATCGAGACATAATGACCCGGCTCGATTTCACGAAGTGGCGGAATACTTGAATCCTCATTCGATTTCCCAACAGGACCAGTTGTCGGACGATCATAGACAATCCGTTTACGTGTCCGCTCATGCTCTGGATCCGGAAGCGGAATCGCAGATAAAAGTGATTTCGTATACGCATGAACTGGATTCTCATATAGACGATCCGCGTCACACAATTCAACGAGGTGACCTTGATACATAACGCCGATCCGGTCTGAGATATACTTGACCATCGATAAATCGTGGGCGATGAACAAATATGTCAGGCTGCGGTCGCGTTGTAATTGTTTCATCAAGTTGACAACCTGTGCTTGAATCGATACATCCAGTGCCGAGATCGGCTCATCGGCAATGATGAAGTCCGGCTCTACAGCGAGTGCACGTGCGATCCCAATCCGTTGACGCTGTCCACCCGAGAATTCGTGCGGGTAACGGCTCGCGTGTTCTTTCGTCAAACCGACAGTCTCAAGCAAATCATATACACGGTTGTTGCGCTCCTCTTTCGAGTTCGCTAAGCCATGGATATCGATTCCTTCAGCAATGATATCACCGACTGTCATCCGTGGATTAAGAGAAGCATATGGATCCTGGAAGATCATTTGCATCGCACGGTTGAATTTCAGCTTATCCTTACGCGATTTTTTACCATGAACGTTTTCACCTTTAAAGATGACTTCGCCGTCTGTCGCTTCATATAAGCCGATGATCGAGCGACCAGTCGTCGACTTACCACAGCCCGATTCTCCAACGAGACCAAGTACTTCACCCTCATAGATATCGAATGAAAGACCGTCGACTGCTTTAACGACACGACCACGACCAATATTGAAATGTTGCTTCAGGTTTTTTACTTCGAGTAGTTTATTACGGTTTTCCATTATTTCAGACCGCCTTTCAGAAGCGATTTCGAGAACACGCTGTCCGGACGGTATTTTAATGCCAAGTCACGGATTGCAGCAGGTGGTTCGACGTATGGTGCTTGTGGATGAAGTAACCACGTCGCCGCTTCGTGTGTATCTGTGATTTTGAAGAATGGTGGTTCCTTTTCAAAATCAATCTTCATTGCATACTTGTTCCGCGGTGCGAATGCATCACCAACCGGCGGATGTAACAAGTTTGGAGGAGTTCCCGGAATGGCCGGAAGATCTTGCGAACGATCGTCTGATGGACGCGGCATCGAACCAAGCAGTCCCCACGTATACGGATGACGCGGTTCGTAGAAAATCTCATCGACCGTACCTTTTTCAATCAATTTACCAGCATACATGACGGCTACACGATCTGCCATGTTCGCTACGACACCTAAATCGTGCGTGATGAAGATGATTGCTGTACCCGTCTTTTGTTGAATGTCTTTCAACAACTCAAGGATTTGCGCTTGGATTGTAACATCAAGTGCAGTCGTCGGCTCATCGGCAATCAATACTTTCGGATTACATGCAAGGGCAATCGCGATGACGATCCGCTGACGCATTCCACCTGATAGTTGGTGCGGGTATTGCTTTAGACGCGCTTCCGGATTCGGAATCCCGACGAGTGTCAGAAGTTCGAGTGTCCGTTTTTTCGCTGCGTCGCCTGTTAATCCTTGGTGACGTTTTAACCCTTCAGCAATCTGTTTGTAGATTGTCATCGTCGGGTTCAGCGATGTCATCGGATCTTGGAAGATCATCGCGATGTCGCGCCCGCGAACTTTCTGCATTTCTTTATCCGAAAGCTTAACTAAATCACGACCTTCAAACAGGATTTCTCCTTGTGTGATTTCACCCGGTGGGTTCGGAATCAAGCGCATGATGGCTTTTGAAGTAACCGATTTCCCAGAACCGGATTCACCAACGATTGCGAGTGTTTCCCCTTTTTTTAAATCAAACGATACTCCGCGGACGGCTTGAACCGTCCCGGCGTACGTATGGAAAGCGACATTCAGGTCGCGAACTGACAAAATTGTTTCCATTGTGGATGAGCTCCTCTCTAATCTAATATTTGTTAGCGACGTAGACGTGGATCGAACGCATCACGTAATCCATCTGCCAACATGTTGAAGCTGATCATGAGGAGTACGAGCACTGTCGAAGGAATAACGAGCAAGAATGGGAACGTTTTTAATTCTTTGTACCCTTCGTTGATCAATGTACCTAACGACGGCTGCGGTGGTGCAAGTCCTAACCCGATGAAACTTAAGAACGCTTCAAAGAAGATAGCTCCAGGAATCGTGAACATGAGTGAAATGATGATTGTGCCAAGTGTATTTGGAATCAAATGCTTAAAGACTAAACGTGCGCTAGAAGCACCAAGTGTCCGTGCAGCGAGAACAAATTCCTGGTTCTTAAGTTTCAGGATTTGACCGCGAACGAGTCGGCTCATCCCGATCCATCCTGTAATCGTCATCGCAAGGATGATCGTCGTGATCCCCGGTTCAAGAATGAGGATGAACAGGATGATCAGAATCAAGTTAGGGATTCCGGTCAGAATCTCAGCAATCCGTTGCATGATATTATCCACACGACCGCCGTAATAAGCGGAAATCCCACCGTATGTGACTCCGACGATGACATCGATAAGTGCTGCCACTAAACCGATGAAGAGTGAAATTTTTGTCCCTTCCCAAACACGTGACCATAAATCACGACCAAGGTGATCGGTACCGAACCAGAAGTTTTCTTTTACTTGCTTTTGCTCATAAAAATTGATTTCTGTCTCGCCAAGTGTTCCCACTCCATCAAAGCCAGCCCACTCCAGTCCCGAAATTTTAGGCGGAAGTTTAGCTTGTGTGATGGTTTGGGTATATGCATCTCTACCAGAGATTGCAGGACCTGCCAATGACATAACGGCAATCACTACGATCAAGACAAGAGAAATGATTGCTGCTTTGTTCTTGCGAAGACGCATCCAAGCATCCTGCCAGAAGTTTAAACTTTTACCGGCAATTCGTTCACCAGCTTGTTCGTTGAACTCAACGTGTTGAAACAGCGATGAATCAAACTGTTCCGCTTTTGCATTAGAATTTTGTTCAGCCATTATTTGTTACCCCCCAAACGAATCCGTGGATCAACGACACCGTACAGCAAGTCGACGACTAAAATCATGAGAATGAAGATTGCGGAGAAGAACAGCGTCGTACCCATGATGACCGTGTAGTCATTCTGAGTGATGGACGATACGAACAACTCACCAAGACCAGGTACAGCGAAGATTTTTTCAATGACGAAAGTCCCTGTAATTAATGCTGCTGTCATCGGTCCAAGAATCGTGATGGCTGGAATCAAGGCATTCCGAACCATGTGTTTCCAAGTGATCGATTGACCATCTAGGCCTTTTGCTTTAGCTAACGTGACGTAATCCTGACCTGTAACCTCAAGCATCTCCGTCCTTACGAACCGGGCAATCGAGGCGGTGACCCCAAGTGATAACGATACTGTCGGTAAAATCGTATGCGCTGGGCTTTCCCAGAACGCGACTGGCAAAACGCCCCATTTCACGCCGACATAGTATTGAAGGAGTGAGGCAAATACGAAGGACGGTACCGAAATTCCAAGTACTGAGATGAACATCGCACCGTAGTCGACAACCGTGTTGTGACGAAGTGCCGCAATGACACCGAGTACAAGTCCGAGAAGTACACCAAGTACAAGTGCTTGAACTCCGAGTTGAGCCGATGGTCCGATTCGTTCAGAAATCAGATCCGTTACCGGACGGCTGTCATATTTGAATGATACACCAAGATCTCCTTGGAACAGGTTGACCATGTAGGCTGCGTAACGCTGAGGCAGCGGATCATTCAAGTTGTACTTATCCCGAAGGATGTTCAACTGTTCAGGAGAAAGTTTCTCCTGGTTTTGGAACGGTGAACCTGGTAGCAGATCCATCAGGAAGAAAGTGAACGAAGCGATGAGTAAAAACGTCAGTACGCCGTAAACCAGGCGTTGAGCTAAATAACGGCCCATAAGATGGCACCCCCTATAAAGATTTTCTGTTTTTTTCGAAACATCAATAGAATCAGTATGACCCACAATTGTCGGAACATTCAAGAATTTTGTCATAAAAATTTAAAAATTCTTTTAAATTGTGCTTTGATTCGATGTCCGATCAGGCATTTTTTGAATTTCGCCCAATAGTCAGAATTTTTCGTTTGATTCCATTATACTTTGCTAACAAAGTAATTAGAACCACTTTTTTACGAAACTTTCACATTTCCGTTAAAAATGAGTTTCCGTTCATAAAAAGTAGTATAAAACAGGAGCGTACCCGAACTGATCAGGGGACGCTCCCATTCTCGATTACTTCACATCAACATATTTGTATTGGAAATCTGCTCCGAACAATTGACGGTTGAAATCTTTGACCGTCGGACGGACCAAGTATGCAGAACCCGCTTGATAAATAGGTGCAATTGCCTGATCTTTTTCAATCAATTGCGCTTCTGCTTGTTTGAAGAGATCCAGACGTTTATTTAAATCGGACTCTTCATTCGCCGCGTTCAATAATTTATCGTACGCTGCTGACTTATACTTGACGTCGTTCTGGCTGTTCGTTGATTCGAAGATCGAAAGGTTAGACATTGGATCCTGGTAATCCGGGCCCCAAAGTGAGTACGAAATCTGGTAGTTCCCTTTCGCTTCAAGATCAAGCTTATTCTTAAACGGCTGTTGTTTGATTTCTACGGTGACGTTCGGAAGGTTTTTCTCGATTTGTCCCTTCATGTACTCACCGATCTTCTTCGCATCTTCGCTATCAAACGAGAGAAGCTCCACAGTCGTCTTTTGATCGCCGTTTGCTTTTTTCCAAAGATCTGCCGCTTCTTTTCCATCCCGGTCGAACCAGTTGATGTCACTCGTATAGTCTTTACCTGATGCATCTTTGATAAAGTCTTTCGGAATGAAGCTTGTTGTTGGAATCGAACCGTTAGCAAGTAACGTATCTGTGATTCCTTTTGGATTGATGGCACGTGCAAGGGCTTTACGTGCATTTACATCTTTAAACGTCTCATCTTCGTTGTTGAATTTCAGATAAGCGATGGATGAACGAAGCGCTGTATTGAACTCAGGCTTCGATTTATACGCGACTACTTGCTCGGATGTCAGACCTGCATAGTCGATATCATTTGAATCATAGAGATTCGCTACTGTCGAAGAATCTTTAACGACACGGATAGTGACTTCGTCTAATTTGACAGCATCTTTATCCCAGTAGTTTTCGTTTTTCTTCAAAACGCGTTTTGAATCCGTTTTCCAAGATTCCCAAACGAAAGGACCGTTGTAAAGAAGTTTATCTGGTTTAAGTGAGAAGTCTTTTTCATTCTTTTTGTAGAAGTCTTCACTGATTGGTGTATACGTACCGAACGATGTCAAAGAGAGGAAATACGGTGCCGGACGCTCGAGCTTCACTTCTAGCGTCTTATCGTCGAGCGCTTTGACGCCGAGTTCATCGACAGATTTTTTACCTTGTGTCACATCAGAGCCGTTTTTTAACGTGTCAAAGATGTACGAGTAACCTGAACCTGTTTTTGGATCTGCTGCACGTTTCCATGCAAACTCAAAATCCTGAGCCTTGACCGGTGAGCCGTCTGACCATTTTGAATCACGAAGTGTAAATGTGTACGTCAAGTTATCACTTGAAATATCTGTTTTTTCTGCGAGTGCTGGAACCGCTTTTCCGTCTTTATCTAGGCGGTAAAGTCCTTCCATCGTGTTTCCGATCATGTTGAAGGCAACGGAGTCAGTTGCTTTCGCTGGGTCGACTGTTGTGATATCAGAAGTATCAGTCAAACGTAGATTTTTCTTTCCGTTTGTTGAACTCGTCTCTTTGTCTCCTCCGCCTGTCGAACATCCAGCAAGCACGGCGCTTCCTGCAAGCATGACGGATAAAGCGAGACCGACTGTTTTTTTCTTCATCGGTAAGTCATCTCCTTTTTAATTTTCAAGTTGCCATAATACCTATGACATCAATAACGTCTCGTTGAAACTACAATGTATTCCCCAAAATCCATTGACCTAGTTTCAAAAACTTAAACGAAGTGATAAATTGATTTTATGTGAGAATAGCATTAACGTCAAGTGAATAGTCACACTATTTGCTATTTTGCATCATCATCTTGTTACCGATTCGTAACTGGATTAAAAATTTCGTATACTAAATGTATCTATGCTCGTGAAGGGGGATTTTCATGCGAACCACCTATTTTCGACCTGTCATCATCGCGGTCGTACTTGTTCTGCTCTATACGATTTGGGCAACCGTCACTGATTCAACACATGGTATTTTATATCATCTGTCTGGCGGATTATTCATTGCTGGTTTTCTGTTGCTTGCCGTCGGCTTCTTCTCAAATATGTCCGCGAATGGTTTTTTCCGAGGAATGACAGCCGGATTTAAAAAACAACGGGAAGCCAAACTCCGGGAGATTGACGATGACTACTATGAAGATGATGATGAAGAGGAAGAAGTTCTTCGAAAAAAACAGCGCCAAGCTTCTGCCCGGACAAAACCCTATTTATCAAGTGGTTTGATTTTCATCGTTGTATCCCTGATCATCTCCTATTTTTAAGCGGAATCCACGTGACGCCTTATGCGAGGTATGATAAACTCAACCTAATGAAATAAGAAAACACGATGACAAAGAGTAGTAACTTAGAATCATCCCTTACAGAGAGTCCATGGTGCTGCGAATGGACAGGTGATGCCTGAGTGAATGGACTTTCGAGTGGCTGATTCGAATGAAGTAGAGTCAGATGGGTCTGCCCATTACAGCAAATGAAGCGGCTATGAAGATAGCAACTTGGGTGGCAACGCGATGACTCGTCCCTTGATTTTTCAAGGGGCGTTTTTTTATTGATTTTTACTATTTGGAGGGATTTCACTATGAAAACGATTTTCTCAGGTATTAAACCAACCGGAACGGTCACACTCGGTAATTACTTAGGTGCCATGAAGCATTTCGTGAACTTACAGGACGGTCATGATGCGTATTATTGTGTCGTTGACCTGCATTCCATCACGGTCGATATCGATCGTGTTGAACTGATGAACAATACACGTGCCCTTGCTGCACTTTATATCGCAAGTGGTCTGAACCCAGAAAAATCAACGATTTTTGTTCAATCGGAAGTTAAGGCGCACGCACAACTCGGCTGGATGCTGACATGTCTTTCCGGTATGGGTGAACTGGAACGGATGACACAGTATAAAGACAAATCACAAGGAAAAGACCGGATTGGAGCTGGTTTATTCGTCTATCCTACTCTCATGGCGGCAGACATTTTACTGTATGATGCGGAACTTGTACCTGTTGGCGACGATCAGAAACAGCATATCGAGTTGACGCGTGATTTAGCGCAACGCTTCAACAGCCGCTATTATGAGACATTCACTTTACCTGAACCAATCATCGCGGAATCTGGCGCCCGGATCATGAGTTTAACGACTCCGGAAAAGAAGATGTCAAAATCCGATCAAAATCCAAAAGGTTTCATCTCGATGCTTGACGCACCAGATGTCATCCGGAAAAAAGTCAAATCCGCTGTTACGGACTCGGAAGGCATCGTCAAGTTTGATCGTGAAAATAAGCCGGGTGTTTCGAATTTACTGGAAATCTATTCATTGCTCGCCGGTATCTCGATTCCAGCTCTTGAAGCAAAATATGAAGGGGCAAATTACGGGACATTCAAAGCAGATGTCGCAGAAGTAATCATCGCTGAACTCGAACCTATTCAACAACGTTATTATGAATTAATTGATTCGGAAGAGCTCGATCACATCCTCGACGCTGGTCGCGACCGCGCGGAAGCAGTCGCAGCCAAAAAACTCGCGAAGATTGAAAAAGCAATGGGATTACAACGCAAGCGTGCAAAAGTAAAAAAATAAGCTGAACGGGGTTGACTCAAAAAAGAATGACGCGTCTTTTCACGCCCTTTCCTCAGGCGAGACACAAGCCAGTTTTCCTGCTTCGTTCAAGCAGGAAAGCGGGTCTTGTTTGTCTCTGACAGCGCAAAAATGCGCTTTTTTCTGTAGGAGTGGCGTGTAATGAGTCATTCTTTTTTACGAGATAAGGGTGGCAGATCATCATCATTCTGCCACCCTTATCTTTGTAGAAACTGACTTTTGAGTCAGCCCCGTTCCATACAAAAAACTGCTCCCGGCTAAACCGGAAGCAGTTTTTATTTTGCTTATTTTCCTTCGATTGAAGCCCATTTGTATGAGAAGTCCGCGCCGAAGTTGTGCTCGACGACTCCTTTAACGTATGGTTTAACGAGGAATGCACGTCCACGCTGATAAACAGGTGAGATCGCTGCTGAATCAAGAAGGATTTTCTCAGCTTCTTGCAACTCAGACCAACGTTTTGCTGCATCTGTTTGTGTTTGTGCATCTTTGATGAGTTTATCGTACTCTTTATCTGACCATTTACCACGGTTGTATGGTCCGCCAGTGACGAAGAGATCGAGGAACGTCATTGGATCTTGATAGTCAGGACCCCAGCCTGCGAATGAGAACTGGAAGTCGCCTTTGTTCTCGAGGTCGAGTTTGTTTTTGAACGGTTGTTGTTTGATCGTAACCTTCATACCTGGAAGGTTTTTCTCAAGTTCACCTTTCAAGAACTCACCGATTTTCTTCGCATCGTCGCTATCATAGTTCAAGAGCTCGAGTTCAACCGATTTTTGACCGATTTCTTTTAAGCCCTCTTCCCAGAGTTTTTTCGCTTCGTCTGCATTGTATTCGTTGAATGTCGGATACTTCTCACGGAAGTCTTTACCATCAGCATCTTTCGCGAAATCTTTCGGTACGAGATAGTTCGCTGGAAGCGATCCGTTTGCAAGGATGACATCCGTGATTCCTTTTTTATTGTAACCCATGTCGATTGCACGACGGATTTTTTCGTTATCCAGTGCTTTTACCTTTGTATTGAGGTAAAGGTAGAAGATTGTTGATTCACCTTTAGTTTTGAAGTCTTTATTGTCCTTGAACTGAGCAACGAACTCAGACGATAGACCTGCACGGTCGATGTCGCCTTTTTCATACAAGTTAACGCCTGTTGCTACCTCTTTAACGACCTTAACGTTGATCGTTTTGAGTTTGACGTTATCTTTGTCCCAATAGTTATCGTTCTTGACCATTTTCCAGCCTTGCTCACGCGTCCATTCTGTTAACTTGAATGGTCCGTTGTAGAGGGACTTGTCGGCTGTTGAACCGAAGTTCTTACCGATTTTCTTCGAGAGTTCTTCTGATTTCGGCATGAATGGTCCGAAACCAGTGAGTCCGAGGAAGTAATCCGCTGGTGCTTTTAATTTTACTTCGAACGTTTTGTCATCGACTGCTTTAACGCCGACAGCATCACGATCGCCTTTTTTCGTATTGTACTCTTCTGCACCTTCGATGTTGTAGAAGACGTATGCATATTGTGACGCGTTTTCTGGGTTCAAGACTTCTTTCCATGCATATTCGAAGTCTTTTGCCGTAATTGGAGTACCGTCAGACCATTTCGCATCACGCAATTTGAACGTGTATGTTAATTTGTCATCCGATACCGTGTGACTTTCAGCGATACCTGGAGTCGGTTGCTGGTTTTCGTCAAGACGGTAAAGACCTTCCATCGTGTTGTTTAACACGTTGAACGAGACGGCATCTGTAGAAGTCGTCGGGTTAAGCGTCGGAATATCAGCTGACTCAATCAAATTGAGCGTTTGATCACTTGATTTTTTGTCTGAACCTGTGTCGCCCGAGTTGTTGTCTGAATCCGTAGTCGAACACGCTGCGAGGAACGCACTTGATACGAGAGCTACTGAGGTAGCTAGAGCAAAGCTTTTCTTCTTCATGTTACGATGACCCCCCTAGGTTTCTAAAAAAATATTACTATCAGGTTTTTGACCGAAAAAAAAAGAATTACTATATTCGAATCAAACCCTTCGTTACAAATAGTTTACAATGTTCTGATAATTTTGCAAACCTTTTATCGGATTTTTCTAAATATTTTTTCAAAAAATAACTGGGACCCTTCGAAAAAAAGGTCCCAGTTCCGTGATTATTTTAGAATTTTCATCGACCGAAGTAGGTATTCCGGTCCATAAATCGGCACTTCAATTCCTTGAATCGTGTCTGACACATATAATTTTTCAGTCGTCTGGTACAGAGGAACGATGACCGCATCCTGCCTGATCAGCCGTTCTTCCGCCTGGTGATATAAAGCTTTCTTCTTTTTCATATCCCGCGTCTGACGCGCTTTTTTGATCAGCCGGTCATAAGCATCCGATTGATAACCGACGGAATTTAACGGATTATCGGAAACGAATTGATTCAAATAAGCCAGTGGTCCCGGATAATCTGGCATCCAGCCGGTTAATGTCATGACGTATTGTCCGGACTGCTCCTTTTTGACTTTTTCTTCAATCGCGAGTGGTTTCAGCACGATATCAATGTCAGGTAGCTGTTTTTCAAGATACGATTCGAGTTGTTTTCCGATACGCATCGCCTGAGGGTCATCAAAATTCAGCATCTCGATCCGTTGTTTTTTTGTATTTCGTTGGTTTTTCTTTTGTTTCTCCACTTTTTCCGGCATCAAGACATTCGTATCCGTGACGACGAACCGGTCTGTTGGAATTCCGGCATATCCTAAAGGCAGTTGAATCGCCTCTTTGTCAGCTAACGCGGTCGCCATCCGGTGACGTAATTCAGCTTGGCGAAACGCTGTTTTTTTTTGATTGAATGCCATATAAAAGACACCGCTCCGCTTTTTTTGATAAGTCGGTCGTGATACTTGATCGTCCTGTGTCTCAACACTCTCCTGTAACGGGAGGATGGCAGCTGTACTGCTTTCATACGTACGCCACTGGGAAGGATGATCAGCGACGATCCGACTATCGACCTGTTCCACGGTGACAACATTCTGTTGATGGTACTGCTTATTTTTCTTTAAGGTATATCCGCTTTTGGTCATCGTCTCTAGCGTATAGGCTCCATTACCGACAAGTTTGCGCCAGTCTCCTGACTTCGGTTGTGGATAAAAGACCGACATGGCAAGTAATTCCTTCAAGTTCGTCACCGGTTGATTCAATGTGATGACCAGTTGATCCGTTCCTTTTGCCTTCACACCAAGCCGCTCCGGCTTCATTTCACCATCATTGACGGCTCGTCCGTTCTCGAATACTTCAAATAAAAAGCCGTAAGGTGAATTGGTTTCGTTCGCAGCGACACGGCGAAAGCTTTCCACGAATTGTTGTGCCGTGACGGGGCTACCGTCTGCATCCTTCGTTTCTTTTAACCGGATCGTATATGTCAGACGGTCTTTTGAAACGGACATTTCACGGGCTAATCCGCGCCGGACGGATGTTCCTGAAGTAAAGACGTATAATCCTTCGTATAGTTGCGCCAACAGCGTTTGTGAACGACTGTCCGTCGCAAGCGCAATATCCGATGTTTTCGGAAGCGATGATTCGATCAATTGAGCTTTCACCTGCTCGGGTTCGTTGGATTGTTTGGTTTCCGAAGGCAGCAGTGATCGGTATATGAGGATTGCGATGATGCTGACCACTAGAAGAATGATCAGTGTCACGATCCATGTTTTTTTCGTGATGTTCGTCATAGATGACTCCTTTCTGTATCAACACGCATTTCTCTATTGAATCAGAAATCCGACAAAAAAGCGACCCCTCGTCATACGAGCGGTCGCTTCGGTTACATTAAGCTTCGTACCGTTTGAAAACGAGTGATGCGTTGTGACCGCCAAACCCGAGTGAGTTGCTGAGCGCGTACTGGATTTCGACATTTCGTGCACCTTCTGTTACATAATCGAGATCACAGCCTTCGCTCGGTTGTTTGAGGTGAATGGTCGGGTGAACGGTCTGTTCCTGTAACGATTTAATCGTTGCAATCGCCTCGACTCCACCGGCTCCACCAAGCAAGTGTCCGATCATCGATTTCGTCGAGTTGACGACGAGTTGTTTCGCTTGTTCACCGAAGACACTGTAGATTGCTTTTGTTTCCAAGATATCGTTCATCGGCGTACTCGTTCCGTGCGCATTGATGTAGCCGACAGCTTCCGGTGCGATGCCCGCATCCTGAATCGCCATCGCCATCGCCCGTGCTCCACCGTCTCCATCTGGATCCGGAGCCGTAATGTGGTACGCATCCGCTGTTAATCCATATCCACTGACTTCCGCATAAATTTTAGCGCCACGTGCTACCGCATGCTCATATTCTTCAAGAATCAGGATGCCTGCCCCTTCTCCCATGACGAAACCGTCACGGCCTTCATCAAACGGACGGCTTGCCGTCTCCGGATCATGATTCGTCGACATCGCTTTGTTGGAACAGAAACCAGCAAACGCTAAGTTCGTGATCGGCGCTTCCGCTCCACCCGCAATCATGACATCCGCATCGCCACGTTCGATGACACGAAGTGCTTCTCCGATTGCATTCGTGCCTGAAGCACATGCTGTGACAGAACAGTTATTCGGTCCCTTAGCTCCGGTATAGATCGATACCTGACCGCTTGCCATGTTCGGGATCATCATCGGAATGAAAAACGGACTGACACGGCGGTGTCCGCGTTCAAAATAGATTTTCGCTTGTTTTTCGATCGTCTCCACGCCACCGATGCCTGATCCAATCCAGACCCCTGCGCGCTCCGCGATTGCTTTGATGTCGATTCCAGCATCCTCGACAGCTTCCATGCTTGCGACGAGTGAATAATGAACAAAACGGTCCATCTTCCGTGCTTCCTTCGCTTCGATGAATGCTGTGACATCGAAGTTCTGCAATTCGCCTGTGACCTTCGTCGGGTATTCATCGATGTCGAGACGTTCCATCGGACGAATTCCGTTCGTTCCTTCTTTCAGTGCTTCCCAAAATGTATTGGCATCATTCCCGATTGGTGTCAGTGCCCCGATTCCTGTGACTACAACGCGTTTTCTCATCATCTTATGTGTTCTCTCCTTTAGTCCAAGTAATGTATGCTGCTCCCCATGTCAATCCGGCACCAAATCCAGCAAGTACAAGTTTCGTACCTGGTGTCAGGCGTCCCTGCTGACGTGCTTCTTCAAGTGCGAGTGGGATTGAAGCAGCGGATGTATTCGCATGTTCATCGATTGTGACGATGACTTTCTCTTGCGGTATATGCAGTCGTTCGCACGCTGCATCGATGATTCGCAGGTTTGCCTGATGCGGAATCAAGATATCGATGTCTTCAAGCGTGCTGTCTGCTTTTTGAATGACCTTCTCAACGATTTCCGGTAATTTACGAACAGCGAACTTAAAGACTTCACGACCGTTCATCTCGATCGGTCCATCGATGTCTTTAAACAGTAGATGCGCTCCGCGCCCATCTGTTCCGAGTTCGAAAGCATTCAATCCTGCCTGTTCGGTTGGTCCGATGACGACAGCTCCTGCGCCGTCTCCGAACAAAATCGCAGTTGACCGGTCTGACCAGTCGACGATGCTTGACATCTTTTCAGCGCCGATGACAAGGGCATGTTTGCCTTCCACCGTTCCTAACATACTTGCCGCCGTTTGCAGTGCGAAAATGAAGCCACTGCATGCCGCACTGATATCGAATGCGGTCGCCCCTCTAGCCCCGAGACGTTCCTGAACGATACAGGCTGTAGAAGGAAATGCACGTCCTGTTGCCGTTCCGACGACGATCAATCCGATGTCCTCTACTGTCAATCCAGCATCATCCAGCGCTTTCTGAGCAGCTTCCGTCGCTAAGTCTGTCACATCGACATCATCGGCCGCGATCCGTCGTGCTCCTATTCCCGTCCGTGTCCGAATCCATTCATCACTCGTATCGAGCGTCGTTGCTAATTCATCATTCGTCACGCGGCGTGACGGCAAAGACGTTCCTAATCCTACAATCCCGATCTTCATAAGGCATCCCCTTTTGTTATTAGTATCTGGTACTAATATAAAGCGTTAATTCGCTTTTGTCAAAGAAAAAAGGAAGGACATGGTTTCCCGCGTCCTTCCTTCCACCTTACTCTGCTAATGTCCGAACGACTTCCATGACCATTTTAGCGGAATTGATTGACGCAATCTCGAGGAATTCATCAAACGAGAGTGACGCTTCTTCATTTGCGCTATCTGAAATCGAACGGGTTACGACGAACGGTACACCAAACTGATGACAGACTTGCGCGATTGGTGCGGCTTCCATCTCAACAGCTGTAACTTCAGGGAAGTGCGCCTTGATTTGAGCTGAACGTTCTGAATCATGGATGAAGGAATCACCTGTCGCGATCAATCCATGAACGACACGAATCGCGTCCATCCGTTCGATGACGGCTTCTGCTGTTGCAACAAGCTTAGGGTCGGCTTGATAGGCAGCTGGCATTCCAGGTACCTGACCGTACTCATATCCAAACGCTGTCACATCAACGTCATGGTGACGTACTTCTGTTGAGACGACGACGTCTCCGACTGTCAATCCTTCTTTGAATCCACCTGCTGATCCCGTGTTGATGACCGCACTCGGTTTATAGTGATCGAGCAGCAGTGTTGTACCGATTGCAGCATTGACTTTCCCGATGCCGGACTTTAAGATGACGACCGGTACACTGTTCAAGAGACCTTCATAAAAGTGATAATTTGCGATGACCGTATCTTTACGTTCCGATAATTCATTCCGTAATAAATTAACTTCCTCTTCCATAGCACCGATGATTGCGATTGGCATATTTCATTCCTCCATCATACAGAAAGCCGGATTGCTCCGGCTCCTGTCTTCTTTATTTGATTGATGTGATTTTGACTGCGTATTCACCGCCTGGAGCCGGGACAGAGACTTGATCTCCGACTTGATGGCCCATTAAGCTCTTCGCAATTGGTGATTCGTTCGAAATTTTTCCTGTAAACGGATCTGCTTCCGCACTCCCGACGATCGTGTACGTATCTTCTTCATTGTCTTCGACACTTAAGAAAGTGACTGTCGTTCCGATACTAACGACTGAGATATCTTTCTCTTCTTCCGAGATAATCGCAACGTTACGAAGCATCTCTTCGAGTTGAGCAATCCGGCCTTCGACCATTGCTTGCTCTTCTTTTGCCGAATCATACTCCGCGTTCTCTGAAAGGTCACCGAACGAACGGGCGATCTTGATGTTCTCGACGACTTCTTTCCGGCGGACTGACTTCAATTCATTCAATTCATTTTCAATGTTCGCTTTACCTTCAAGCGTCATGTAGTATTGTTTTTCTGCCATTTTTGTCACGCTCCTTTTTATTCCACTAGTATAGTATATTCACATCTTTTTTGGAATCAATATCCTCTTTGATCAAGTGCCGAGCGGTAATCAAGAATCGCACGGATCTTTGTCACGAGTAAATCGATTGCCACATGGTTTTCGCCACCTTCAGGCACGATGATGTCTGCGTAACGTTTTGTCGGTTCACAGAATTGCAAATGCATGGGACGGACGACGTTCGTATACTGCTCGACGACAGAATCAATGGAACGTCCCCGTTCATTGATATCCCGCTGCATCCGGCGAAGAATACGAACGTCAGCATCCGTATCGACGAATACCTTAATATCCATTAGTTCCCGTAACCGTTCGTCTTCAAGCGCCAAAATTCCTTCTACGATGATGACATCGCGTGGTTCAAGACGAATTGTTTCTTGAGCCCGTGTGTGGGCGACATAATCATATACCGGTTTTTCAACGGCAATGTTCTCACGGAGTGCCTGAATGTGTTCAATCAGTAGACCGTTATCGAATGCGAACGGATGATCATAGTTCGTCTGATACCGTTCCTCCATTGATAAGTCACTTTGATCTTTATAGTATGCGTCCTGCTCGATCATGACGATTGACTCGCTTGGAAACGCATCGACGAGCGAACGTGCTACCGTCGTTTTTCCTGAACCCGTTCCACCCGCTACGCCAATTACTACCGGTTTTTGCATGTCATTTGTTCCTCCATCATTTCGACTTCTTCCGGCTGACGGATACCCCGTCACCGAGCGGAAAAATCGTCGTATCATATTGTTCTTGTTCCATCATCCAGACCGTGAATTCCTTGACGAGACGTACGAGACGACGTCTTCTCCGATCAAACGTCTTCGGATCCGGCTCGAGGACATCTCCGTGTAAGAAAAGATTGTCCGTATAGAGCACACCACCCTCGGGAATGAGTCGACCATATCCGGCAAAGAATTTTTTATACTGTCCTTTGGCTGCATCGATGAAGACCGCATCGAACTGGTCCTCAAGGGTTTCGGCTAATTCTACTGCATCCCCAAAAATGATGTCAATCCGGTCTGCCACATCCGACCGGGCAATGAACCCTTTTGCCTCTTCGTACCGTTTCGCATTCCGTTCGATCGTCGTGATCCGCGCGTTTGGTAGCGCACGTGCCATCCGGATCGCACTATATCCGATTGCTGTACCGACTTCTAGAATACGTGTCGGCTGTTGCAAGCGCAAAAGCGATAATAAGACTTCAGAACCGGTCAGTTCGATGATCGGTATATGATGTTCTTCCGCATAATGCTCCATTTCTTCTAACAGAGCATCCCGTGGATGAATCATCGATTCGACATAGGTCGTGAAATCCTTCACGCCATTCACTCCTTCTTCCGCATAAACAGGTTGACTTGAAGCGAACTTCCCGCTTCAACCCAACCCGTTGCTCATTGCTCTTTACTCGCTTCGTATTCGACCCATTCCGGTTTATACTTGACGACGTTTCGTTGATGTTCTTCATATGTCTCTTCATAGAGAATCTGTCCGCGTGGATGTTTATCACTTGGCGGACGTGCGAAGAAATAGACATACTTCGTTTTATTCGGGTTTAAGACAGCTAATACGGAATCCTTGCTGACAGTTGAAATCGGACCGATTGGAATCCCTTCGTACTTATACGTGTTGTACTTCGAGTTATTTTCAAGATCCTTCAGTGTCGTTAAGGCCGTATTCTCACCTGTTCCGTACCAGACCGTTGGATCAGACTGCAGTTTCATACCGTCATCCAGACGGTTTTTAAAGACGCCGGCGATTTCTCGACGATCCTTTGGTGTTGCCGCTTCGCGCTCGACCATGGAACCGAGACTGAGTACTTCATGGAAGGTCATGCCTGATTTTCGAATTGCATCCTCGTTCTCATCATAGACCTTTTCAGTCTCATCGAGCATCGTTTCGACGATCTGATTGATGCTTTTTCCTTTGTCGAATTCATAGGTAGCCGGGAAGAGGTAACCTTCCAGTGCGTATAGGACACCCTTTTTCTTCACCTCATCCGTCAACATCGGATATTTTTCAATCAATCCATTGATGAATGTAGCATCCGTCAAATCCTTACGGACCGTCTCTTCTTTGAACTTCGTCGCTTTCGCAATCAATGCGATTTGCCGATCCATCGTGATACCTTCTGGTAATGTGATTTTCACATCAGCTGCCTTCATGACCGTACCCGTCTTCAATTCATCGATGATTTCATCCGGGGACATGGCTTGTGACAGGGTATACGTACCCGCTTGGAATGACGATTCATTTTTATAGCGGACGTAATAACGGAAAATCGTCTCGTTCGCAATCAAGTCTTTTTCCTTCAGTAAGGAAGCAATCGTACTCGTACCTGCCCCTAAAGGAATCTCAACTTTGACGGATTTCGTTGCTTCTTCATCGACCGGTTCCAGCGCATTTTTCAAAAAGACATAGATGACCGCACTGGTAACTAGAAAAATCGTCAACAATACAGAAAGGATGATCAGCGTAATCCGGCGCGATGTCCGGCGTCGCCTTTTTTCGACTTCAGCATTTTGCTTCCATTCGTTCTCCATCGGTTCCTCCTTCTTCTCTTAAAACAAGGTGACACCGTAAGAGAAACTCTCTTACGACGTCACCTGTCATGAGTCGGGTTAGTCTAACTGATCTTCGAGCGTGTTAAAGACTTCTTCGATTTCATCCCAAGTCGCTGTATCGTCTTCGTCGATCGGCACGAGGTTGAAGTCGTTGTCTCCATCACCGTATTCGTCGAGTTCGTAAACGAAGATATCGACTTCTTCTGCTTCGTCATAATCTGCTCCGATTGGCTCGAGGAAGATGTACGTCTTGCTCGAACGTGGGCTTTCGTAACGCAGACGTTCTACGAATTCGAAATCATTTCCTTCGCCGTCCGGAATTACGTAACGTGTTGGTTCATTCTGTTGCATCAGTGATCCGCTCCTTTAACGCAAGCTCGAGTTCATCCCAAGTTTGCTCATCATTTTCATCGATCAGGCTCAGTTCAAAATCATCTTCGCCTTCTCCATATTCATCAATCTCACAGATGATCAGATCATCCGCTCCTTCGTCAGGATTCCCGATCATTTCAAGAAACAGATAGGTCTTTCCTGTACGTTCACTCGAGTAACGGTACCATTCTTCGAAAAGATGCTCTCCGCCCTCTTCATCGGGGAAGAGATACTGACGTTTTTCTTCAGCCATCGGTTTCTCCTCCTTCATCGATTCGCCCGATCCAAATACGATTGCAGGATCATGACAGCTGCCATCTTATCGATGACTTGTTTTCGTTTCTTGCGGCTGACATCGGCATCGATCAGCATCCGTTCTGCTTGCATCGTCGTCAACCGTTCATCCATGAAGACGACTTCAAGCCCGGTATGCTGTTCGATTTCCTTCGCGAAGGCTTCACTCGCCTCCGCGCGGGGACCGATGGAACCGTTCATGTTTTTCGGAAGACCAATGACTAGGATTTCGACATTGTATGTCTTCATGATGACATCGAGCCGTTTGAAGGCTTCCGGGTAATCCGGTTCCGTCCACTTGACCGTCTCGACGCCTTGCGCCGTCCAGCCCATCAAGTCACTGACCGCTACTCCGATCGTCTTCGAACCGACATCTAGTCCCATTGCACGTTTCATTTTGAATTTCCACTCTCCGCCAAATAAGATTTCACGAGTTCTTCGAGCAATTCGTCGCGTTCAATCTTACGAATTAAGTTACGTGCGTCATTATGACGAGGAATGTAAGCAGGATCTCCAGATAGGAGATAGCCGACGATTTGGTTGATCGGATGATATCCTTTTTCTTCTAAAGCATGATAGACCGTCAACAACACATCACGTGTCGCTGCTTTGTTATCGTCTTCCGGGAAGTTGAATTTCATCGTTTGATCCATCTGACTCACGTTCATCACCTCTTTCATATACACTACGTTTCTATTATGCCAGTGATTGCACGTATTGTGAAGCGTACGCGAGTGCTTCTTCTAATTTCGACGCATCTTTCCCACCCGCTTGAGCCATGTCAGGGCGACCGCCACCGCCACCGCCGCAGCGTGTTGCGACTTCCTTGATCAATTTACCGGCATGGTATCCTTGGTCGATCAAATCTTTTGAGACGCTTGCGACGAGGTTGACTTTCTCACCTTGCGCACTGCCGAGTACGATGATTGCTGATCCGAGTGAGCTCTTCAACTCGTCCATCATGCCGCGAAGGGCATCCATATCGGAGACATCGACACGTTTCGCAAGAACACGGACACCGTTGATTTCTTCAACATCATCCTTAAGCGAAGCTGCTTCGATGTTCGCGAGTTTTGCTTGCAACGACTCGTTCGCCCGTTCTGTCTCACGGAGCTGTTGTTGCAGTGCTTCGATGCGGACAGGAACTTCCGTCGTCTTCGTCTTTAAGACAGCAGCTGCTTGTTCGAGTGTTTCTAAATGTTGGTTCATGACACGATACGCGCCTGCACCCGTTACCGCTTCGATTCGGCGAGTACCTGCACCGATACCGGACTCTGAAACGATTTTGAACAAGCCGATTTCGGCTGTGTTCCCGACGTGGATTCCGCCGCACAATTCAATTGAATATGTGCCGGCTGAGACGACACGGACCGTTTCACCGTATTTCTCACCGAACAACGCCATCGCGCCTTTTGCTTTTGCATCAGCAATGTTCATCTCTTCGATATCGACCGGTAGCGATGCCCAGATTGCTTGGTTGACGTCTTGTTCGATTTTCGTCAACTCTTCTTGTGTCACGGCACCGAAGTGTGAGAAGTCGAAGCGAAGACGTTCTGGCGAAACGAGTGATCCCGCCTGGTTAACGTGTGTTCCGAGCGTATCTTTCAATGCTTTGTGGAGCAAGTGTGTTGCCGTGTGGTTTTTCGTGACGGCTTTACGTTCTGCTGCTTCGACCGTTGCAACGACGTCTGCCGCTTCTGTCGCGATCCCTGTACGGACGATGACCGTATGCAAGTTTTGACCGTTTGGCGCTTTTTGAACATCTTTGACATCAAGAACGAAATCCTTGCCTTCGATAGTTCCTGTATCCGCGACTTCTCCACCACTTTCAGCGTAGAACGGTGTGATGTCGAGAATGACTTGTGCTTCTTCACCAGCAGCGACTTCTGTAACTCGTTCTCCATCATGCAACAATGCGATGATTTTCGCATCCGCCTTAAGGTCGGTATAGCCGACGAACGTACTTTTATCTTTTAGCGTCGAGAGGACTTCCGATTGCTGTTGCATCGAACCACTCTCTTCACGTGCTGCGCGCGCACGCTGACGTTGCGCATCCATCGCTAGTTTGAAGCCTTCCTCATCGACAGACATCTGATGATCTTCTGCATACTCGACTGTCAACTCAAGTGGGAAACCATACGTGTCATATAGACGGAACGCGTCTTCACCACTGATGACGTGCTCACCGTTTGCTTTAGAATTCTGAGCGACCGTGTTCAAGATTGCAAGACCGTCATGAAGTGTCTCGTGGAAACGCTCTTCTTCGTTTTTGATGACGCGTTTGATGAAGTCCGCTTTTTCCGGAACTTGTGGGTAGAAGTCGACCATGACGTTTCCGACCGTATCGACGAGTTCATACATGAACGGACGTTCGATCCCAAGCATCTTCGCATAACGAACCGCCCGGCGCAGTAAACGACGTAGGACGTATCCGCGACCTTCATTCGAAGGAAGCGCACCGTCACCGATCGCGAATGAAACCGTACGGATGTGGTCTGCGATGACTTTAAACGCCACATCAAGTTTCGAATCGTCACGGTAGATTTTACCGCTGATTTCTTCTGTTTTGTGAATGATCGGCATGAACAGATCCGTATCGAAGTTCGTCGGTACGTCCTGCATGACACATGCCATTCGTTCGAGTCCCATCCCTGTATCGATGTTTTTACGCGGAAGTTCCGTGTAATTGCCATGTCCATCGTGGTTGTATTGACTGAAGACGATATTCCAGATCTCAAGATAGCGTTCGTTTTCACCACCTGGGTAAAGTTCCGAATCGTTCGGATCATCTCCGAAAGCCGGTCCACGATCGAAGAAGATTTCCGTGTTCGGACCAGATGGACCTTCACCGATTTCCCAGAAGTTATCTTCTAGTGGAATGATTCGTTCAGCTGGTACGCCGAGTTCTAACCAGATTTGACGCGCTGCGTCATCTTCCGGGTGAATCGTGACCGAGAGACGTTCCGGATCAAGACCGTACCAGTCATCGCTCGTTAAGAGTTCCCAGCCCCATTTGATCGCATCTTCGCGGAAGTAATCACCGACAGAGAAGTTTCCGAGCATCTCGAAGAACGTATGGTGACGCGCTGTTTTCCCGACGTTTTCGATATCGTTCGTCCGGATTGATTTTTGTGCGTTGACGATACGTGGATTGTCAGGAATGACACGACCATCGAAATATTTTTTCAGTGTCGCAACACCCGAGTTGATCCACAAGAGCGATGGGTCTTCGACCGGTACGAGTGAAGCACTCGGTTCGATCGCATGCCCTTTGCTTTGGAAGAAATCAAGATACATCTGACGGATTTGTGCACCCGTTAATGGTTTTAGAGCTTTCATGAACAGTTACCCCCATTGGTTTTATTTGGACGCAAAAAAGCGATGTCTTCATCCCTGAAAAGGGACGAAAGCATCGCTTCCGTGGTACCACCCTCGTTCGTAAGCAATCCATTGCTTACCTCGAACATCTGATAACGGGGATGACCCGCAGGTGTTTACACCCGACTCCGGAAGGAGCTTCAAAGGGACTCAAGAAAGTGATTGCAGCAGATTCACTTCTCTCTGGACTCGAGTTACCCTTTTACTTATCTTCCATCAACGTGTTACGTCCATTCATCTATCGTGATTATTACCTATCGAACGACATCCGTCAAGTCTTTGTCACCCCGCCGAGTCGTTCAATCAATCGTGTCCGGCGCCGGGGTTCCTCTTCTTGCGACGCTTTATGGAACGCCCGCGGATCACCGAACAATAATAAACTCGACTTCGCCCGAGTGACCGCCGTATAAATCAGATTCCGGGAATGCTTGAACGCCCCCGTGAAATAGACCGGCATCAAAACGATTGGAAACTCGGACCCTTGTGCCTTATGGATCGTAATCGCATAAGCATGCGTGAATTGATCCCAGTCACTCCGGTTGTACTCGACTTCCGTCTGATCGAACCGGGCGATGATTTTATCGACTTTATCGACATTCTCTTTGGCGAAGAAAATGTTGACGATTTCTCCGATATCCCCGTTATAGACGTTTTCTTCCGCATTGTTGACGAGCTGGAGAATCTTATCCCCGGTCCGGTAAATCCGCGTACCTTGTTTGACTTCGCGTTTCTTCGGTTCTTCCGGGTTGTAGACGCGTTGCAAGGCGACATTTAATTCGTCGATTCCGACTTGACCACGGTAGGTCGGCGCGAGAACCTGGACATCGAATTTCGAATACCCTTTCGCGAGTGCTTTTTCCGCAAAGGCAGAAATACCGCGTAACGTCTCTTGCGGTGATGCGGTATAAAAGCGGCGGTCCGCGAGTGGGGCTAGTAAATCTGCAGACGTCGTCCGATTCTTCAAATCGTGCGCCAGTCGTAAGATCGAGGAATCTTCCGCTTGACGATGGACGACGTTCAATCGAACGACGGGAATCCCTTCCGTATCCATCAAGTCAGCGAGGACCTGTCCCGGACCAACGGACGGTAATTGATCGCGGTCACCGACGAACAGGATTTTCATTCCGTTCGGGACGGCACGGAGCAAACTCGATAACAAGTAGATATCAATCATCGATGACTCATCGATGATCAGTACCTTGCCCGTGATCGGCTGGTCCTCATTTAATTGGAAGTTTGTTCCGTCATACTTCAAGAGACGGTGAATCGTCATCGCTGGTACGTCTGTCGCTTCCGACAAGCGCTTTGCTGCGCGTCCGGTCGGTGCGACAAGGACATACGGATAAACATCTCCCGTCTTGACGCGACTTTTCTCAAGCGGCCAGTCATGAATTTCTTGCAACGCATGTAAAATTCCTTTGATGACGGTCGTCTTACCGGTACCCGGTCCACCGGTCAAGACCATCAGTGGCGCTTTGACGGCTAACTCGATCGCTTCTCTCTGTTGCGCGGCATATTCCATGCCGAACTGTTCTTCGAGGTGACCAATCGCTTCAAGGATCGTCGCGACATCGACTTCCTGTTCGGCGCCGTTTGCCATGACGCGTGCTAGTTCTTTTGCGGCCCGGACTTCTGCATAAAAGATCGTCGGCAGATACAAGCAACCTTCCTCAAGCTTGACCTTATCTTCAGCGAGTAACAGTTCGATCGCTTGTTCCAGCCGCTCTCCCGGGTCTTCACCTAATAAACGGGGGGCCCGTTGCAGCAATGAGTCAACTGTTGCAAAAGCATGTCCCTCGCCTGCTTCCTGTTCCAGTATGTGCATGATTGAAGCCGCGACACGCTCCGGATGTAAACCGACAAGTCCGAGGTGCGACGCGATATGATCAGCTGTCTTAAAACCAATCCCGTTCACTTCATACATTAAGGAATATGGATTCTCCCGAATCCGTGCCATGGCATCCCCTTCGTAAGCAGCATAAATCTTTGCAGCTAGTTTCGGCGTGACATCAAACGGTGCTAAAAACAGCATCAGCTGGTCGACACCATATAAGGTCGCGAGCCGACTCAAAATGATATCGGCTTGTTTTTGTTTTAATCCCGGAACCTGGTTGAGGACACGTTCGTCCTTCAAAATAAGATCCACTGCCTCTTCCCCGAGAGCATCGACGATATTTTTCGCTGTCTTCGGTCCAATGCCGGTGAACGAACCATTCGTCAAGAAGCGGACCGTTGCATGTTTGGTCATTGGAACCGAACGACGAATCAGTTCCGCCTTCAGTTGTTTCCCGAAGCGTGGATGATCAACGAGACGACCGAATGCTTGATACGTGCCTCCAAGCTCGATTCCGACACCGGTACCCGTCACGACGAGCTCGGTTTCTTTTAGCTCAAAATTCTTTTCTTTGACGGCAATCAATACAATGGAGTGTGCTTCTTCTTCAGAAGAAAAGAGCACACGTTTGACGCGCCCGACGACTTGATGGGGGTGCTCCATCACTCCACCTTCTTTCTCTCTTTTGCATTCGCTGCTTTCATCATAGCATTCGTTTACCGGATTTTAAATCAGGGAAAGATACCGTGAAACATTTCGTTACGAGGAGGAGTTCGAGAATGGCACGTTTACCGATTGCAGGATTATGTGAATTAGTACTGGAAGTCGAGGATATGGACCGCGCGGTCGGCTTTTGGAATGGGACACTGGGCATTCCGATCGTCGAACAATGGGCACCTGAGGACGCGGAACCAAGCAAGGAACAATCTAAGCAGGACGGCGTCTGGGCAACGTGGCTCTACATTGGTGGCAATACTCGACTCGGTCTGTGGCTGAAACGGGACTTTACAATGGAAGAACGGACCGTCAAACACTTACCAGTGTCCGAATGGGACACGTTGTACGATGAAGGTGGTGTCCATGTCCACTGTGCTTTCTACGTTGAGAAGGACGAGTTCCAGCAAGCCTTGAATCAACTGCGGGAAGCATCGATTACCGTGAAGCTCAGAGAATGGGACGAACAGGAGACATCGAATCAAAAAGAGCATTCTGCTTATTTCAAGGATACGGAAAATAACGTCATCGAACTGTACACGAAAAACATGGATGAAGCCTATGAAGATTTTTCTGGTCCTCCCCTCCGCGTCATCCGTGAAGTTGGGAATTGAATGAAACACAAAAAGACGACTCCGCAAGGAATCGTCTTTTTTGGATCAGTCTGCTTGTTTCAACAATGCATCCATCTTCGCTTTTGCATCCCGTGCGAGAGCATGTTCCGGCTGATAGGCAAGAACCGCTTCAAGTTCTGCATAACACGCTTCCTGTTGACCGAGGAAAGCAAGAGCAATCGCATAGTTGTACCGTGCATCCGTATGCGTTTCGTCAAGCATTAAGACGTGTTCGAACATTTCGACTGCTTCGTCCAACTTCTCGTTTTGCGCTAAGGCAAGTCCGTATTGGAACGCAATCTCGATGTCGACACCGTTCAATTCTGACGCGCGTTGCAAACGAGGTAAGCCGCGTACCGGATCACCGAGCTTTTGATACGTCATCCCGAGCATGAAATGGAGATCTGCATCGTCAAGCCCATATAATAAGGCTGCCCGCAATGATTCTTCTGCTTCGACCAGTTGATCAGCAGCAAAGAACAGCGCCCCTTTTGCATAATAGGCACTCGCGAACGTATTGTCGATCATCAGTGCTCGTTCGTAAAATCGGAGCGCACGATCGGCATCGTTCATCGATTGCAATAACGTGCCGAGATTGACATAAGCCGTCGGATCTTTTGGATTTTCTTCAATCGCGTCGTTAAACGCTTGCGCTGCTAACTCGTAATTCCCGGCTTCTAAATGCCGGAATCCTACTTCATTATAGTTCATCTTTATTTGCTCCTTACGCTAGATAAGCGAGGCGTTCGCCTGCTTTATACGCTGCATCGATCGTCGCACCACCGAGGCAGATATCTCCATCATAGAATACGACCGCTTGTCCTGGTGTAATCGCCCGTTGCCGTTCGTCAAACGAAACGTCGAGTCCATCTTCGAGGACACGAACCGTGACGGCTGTATCTTGTTGACGGTAACGGAATTTCGCCGTACAACGGAATGTCTCACCGACCGGACGTTCAGATGTCCAACTGACATCTGAAGCAAGCAATCCTTCCGAATACAGCAATTCGTTATGGAATCCTTGATCGACATAGAGAATGTTCTCGTTTAGGTTTTTCCCGACGACGAACCAAGGTTCTCCGTCGCCACCAATGCCGAGTCCATGGCGTTGTCCCATCGTATAGTACATCAACCCATCGTGACGTCCCATGACGTTCCCGTCAAGCGTCCGCATCTCACCTGGTTGTGCCGGTAGATATTGACCAAGAAACTGTTTGAAGTTCCGCTCCCCGATGAAGCAGATGCCCGTCGAGTCTTTTTTCTTCGCTGTCGCGAGGTTCGCTTCTTCTGCAATCCGGCGTACTTCTGATTTTTCCATGTGACCGATCGGGAACATCGCCTTCGCGATCTGTTCTTGCGACAATTGGTTCAAGAAATACGTTTGGTCCTTGTTCGCATCGACACCTCGAAGCAATTTGTGTTCTCCGTCTTCATAGACGGCACGCGCATAATGTCCTGTCGCGACGAAATCGGCACCCAGGCGCATCGCGTGATCGAGGAAGGCTTTGAACTTGATTTCCTTGTTACACATGACGTCCGGATTCGGTGTCCGCCCGAGTTTATATTCATCGAGGAAGTACGTGAAAACTTTATCCCAGTACTCTTTCTCGAAATTGACCGCATAATACGGAATGCCGATTTGATTGGCTACCGCGATGACGTCTTCATAATCTTCCGTCGCCGTACAAAAGCCGTTCTCATCCGTGTCATCCCAGTTTTTCATGAAGATTCCGATGACGTTATAGCCTTGCTCTTTTAATAAATGAGCTGTCACGGAGGAATCAACACCGCCCGACATCCCAACGACGACTGTCGTTTCGCTCGGGGCTTTCGCTCGTGTATTCATTTACTTCACCTCTTCGTTAATTCTGAAACGATTTTACGACATCTTGCAAGGCTTGTGCGAGTAGTTCGACTTGCCGGGCATCATTTCCGTGACCGAAACTGATCCGGACCGATGCTCGTGTCCGTTCATCTTCACCGTACATCGCGGATAAGACATGCGAAGGTTCGACGGATCCTGCCGTACATGCACTCCCGCTCGATACCGCCATCTGACGCATATCGAGCATGATCAAGAACGGTTCGATCTCGATCCGTGGGAAATAGAGATTGAGGACGTTAGGTAATCCCTCTTCCCCGTTGACTTCGTAAGTGACGCCACTTTCATCCAAACGCGTTAGCAAAACGCTGCGCAACTGTTTGATGTGGTCCTGTTGTTGATCACGCTCTGCGATCATCAGTTCGAGCGCTTTCGCTAAACCGACGATGCCCGGTACGTTCTCTGTACCAGCGCGACGCTTGCGTTCCTGTTCTCCTCCGAACGTGTGAGGGGCTAACTTCACACCGGTCCGCGCGTACAATAACCCGATTCCTTTTGGACCGTTGATCTTATGACCAGACGCGGATAAGAGATCGACCTGTAACGCTTCGACATCGATTGCTTGTTTGCCGAACACTTGCACCGCGTCCGTATGGAACAAAATACCGCGTTCTCGTAAAAATTGACCGAATGCTGCAATCGGCTGGATCGTTCCGACTTCATTGTTACCGAACATGATCGAAACGAGTGTCGTATCTTCCCGGACTGCTTCCTTTAAGGCATCGAGCGAGACGACGCCTGTTGCTGGTACATCGAGATACGTCACGTCATAGCCTTGTTTTTCCAGCGCTTTAAACGCATGGAGCACGGCATGATGTTCAAACCGTGTCGTAATGAGATGACGCCCTTTTTCACGCGCCGCCTCAGCTGCACCCAAAATCGCATAATTATCCGATTCCGTCCCGCCGCTCGTAAAAATCAGTTCAGTTGGTTTGGCGTTCAATTCCTGTGCGATTTGCCGGCGCGCTTTGTCAATTGCTGCCCGAGCAGACCGACCAGCCGCGTGAACACTTGATGGATTTCCATACTGTTCGAGCAAATAAGGCGTCATCGCCGCAAGGACTTCCGGACGCATCGGCGTCGTTGCCGAATGGTCAAAGTAATTCATTCATCTTCACCTCTCAAATATAGAACATGTATCCTGTATCGTCTTCTTCTGCTAAATCTTGTAATGTCGTTGAATCGAGTACGTGATCAACCGCTTGCTGGATTTTATCCCACAGTTTGCGTTTTGTGACCTCGTCACACGCGTCACCTTCGACGACGACGAGTGGTCCTTCAAGTAAACGGATGATTTCACCAGCTGTGATGCTTTGTGCTTCACGGCCTAACTTATATCCACCGTAAGCACCGCGCACACTTTTGACGAGACCACCGTTACGAAGCGGCGCAATCAACTGTTCGAGATAGTGCTCAGATAAGTCGTACATCTGTGCGATTTTTTTTAAAGATAATGGTTTGGATTCAGCTTCTTTCGCGAGTGCGATCATGATCGTCAGACCATATCGCCCTTTCGTCGAGATTTTCATCATGCGAAGGATCATCCTTTCTAGTATAGTAGTAGCTAAAAGTGGAAGGAGCGTATGTGTATGGCACATTTATTTGAATCCCAGTCCCCTGCCGGACCGCTTGCGAATCGGATGCGTCCGCAGAATCTGGATGAGATCGTCGGACAACGCCATCTGATTGGAGAGACGACGCTCCTGCGGCGTGCCATCCTAGCCGACCGTCTTGGAACCGTCATTTTTTACGGTCCACCCGGTACTGGTAAGACGACGCTTGCGCGTGTCATCTCCAGCTATACGAAATCAGCATTCGAACAACTGAATGCGGTCACGGCAAAACTGGAACAATTACGGGAAATTTTAAAAGCAGCCGAAGCCCGTCTCCAGTTCGAAGATCAAAAAACGATCCTCTTTCTTGACGAGATTCATCGCTTCAATAAGATGCAACAGGACGCCTTACTGCCGGCGCTTGAAGCAGGGACGATTACATTGATTGGCGCGACGACGGAAAATCCGAGTTTTGAAGTCAACGCCGCACTCTTATCACGGGCAACGGTCTTTCGTTTTGAACCCCCGACGGCAGATGACTTACGGATTGTCCTCGACCGGACCCTGAAAGACGTAGAACGTGGTCTTGGCAAGTATCCGATTGCAATCACGGACGAAGCGATCGATCATTACGTCAAGTTGTCAGATGGCGATTACCGGGCATTGTTGAATGCACTGGAACTCGCTGTCTTGACGACGCCGGAAATCGACGGTCAGATCACGATCGATCTCGCTGTCGCCGAGGAATCGATTCAGCAAAAAGCATTGAAGTATGATAAGGACGGTGATCGTCATTACGATGTCATCTCTGCCTTCATTAAGTCGATTCGTGGCTCAGACCCGAACGCTGCGCTCTACTGGCTCGCCGTCATGATCGAAGCGGGCGAAAGTCCTCGCTTTATCGTGCGCCGTCTCTATGTCCATGCGGCAGAAGACATCGGTCTATCGGATCCGCAAGCGTTACTGATGGTCGATGCCTGTGCCCGTGCTTGTGAATACGTCGGTTTCCCGGAAGCACGCATCCCGCTCGCTGAAACGGTCTTATACCTCGCGACGGCACCGAAATCGAATGCTGTCATCTCAGCGATTGATCAAGCATTGACGCTCGTTCGTCGCTCGGACGGGGGACCGGTTCCGCCTCACTTGCGCGATGCCCATCACCCAGGGGCGGCAGCACTTGGCAATGGCGTTACCTATCAGTATCCACATGATTTCGAGCATGCTTACGTGCCACAGAATTACTGGCCCGAAAACCTCGCCCGGACGAAACCGGTCTTTTACCGCCCGAGTCCGCGCGGCTTCGAAAAACAACTGCAGGCCCGACTTGATTTTTGGAATAAACAAACAGCTGCGCATCAGAAAAAGCGACCATAAGGTCGCTTTTTTTAACGAACGCGCTCGATCGTCACGCCGGCTTCACGGACGATTTCATTGATGACGTAGCTTGCTGCAATCAATCCACCGACTGAAGGCACGAATGCATTCGAGCTCGGTGGCATTTTTGCCTTTCGAATCGCAGCATCATCGTTTCCGACGACTTGGCGGACTTCTTCAATGATTTTGACAGGTGGTTCATCTGAAAAGACGACAGGAACACCTTTATGGATGCCTGCCTTCCGGAGTTTCGTCCGAATGACCTTTGCTAATGGATCATAACTCGTATCTTTGATGTCAACGATCTTGATGCGTGTCGGATCCATCTTGTTTGCCATCCCCATGCTCGAGATGATCGGGATGTTACGTTTCTTACATTCTTGAATCAAGTGAATCTTGAATGAGACCGTGTCCGAAGCATCGATGACATAATCAGGCTTCTGTTCAAAGAATGACTCGAATGTTTCTTCATTGTAGAACATCTTCAAACGAACGATTTCAAGGTCCGGATTGATTAACGCAAGACGTTCTGCCATGGCATCGACCTTCGGCTGACCGACTGTCGGGAGCAAAGCATGGATTTGTCGGTTGACGTTCGTGATGTCAATGTCATCCTTATCAACAAGAATCAAACGACCGACACCACTACGGGCAAGTGCTTCTGCTGAGAACGATCCGACACCACCGATTCCCAAAATAGCGACAGACTTGGATGCCAATGCGTCAAGTCCCGTTTTACCGATTGCTAGTTCATTACGCGAAAATTGATGTAACATCTCATAACCTCACAATACTCATACTGTTTTACTCGGAATTATATCATAAAAAAAAACGTCATGCGACGTATCAAACGATAAAATAATAAGACGATGGGACCCGAAGTGCCGTGTCGATACCTTATTTTTGAACCTGCTGTGCAGGTGGGTGTCTTATCCGATTCCTATTCGTACGTCCTCCTGCTGTGTTACGAGGCATGTACTACTAGTTGGAACGTCAAACTCCCTATCAAAAAAGAGTGGCTCAAAGATAAAAGGCGGCTCTCGTACAATTCAGGAACCCCATCTGATGCATTTAATATAGCATTCTCCCCTCTGAATTGCAACTACTTCCGACTCCAGAACAGGATGCTTTTTTCAGGTCCAACGTTTCGTAAAATGCTGGTTCGGATCGTATCTTTCTTGCTGAAACACGGGATCAAACCGTGGTGTGCGCGTCGCATTCCCGACACCTGCGATAAACGCCCAGTTGCCATAGTTCGAAGCGACATCATAATCAATCAATTGTTGTTCAAAATAACGCGCTCCGATTCGCCAGTCCTGCTTTAATTCATGAATCAGATAACTGGCAACGATCTGCCTCCCTCGGTTCGACATCCATCCGGTTTCGCAAATTTCGTTCATGAAGGCATCGACGAACGGCACACCGGTTTCGCCTTCTATCCAGCGTTCGATTGCCGCCTGGTCCGTTTTCCACGTGCGTTGTCCTTCTTGTAGTCCACCTGATCGAAAAAGTCGACTTCCCGTCTCACGCATCGTCAAATGGAAGAAGTCACGCCACAATAATTCAAAATACAACCAGTACGTCGATTCATTCGCTCCTTTTCTTCGCTCGGCTTCCTGCAATTCAGCCATGACGCGACGCGGTGACAGTGACCCGTTTGCTAACCAGGCAGACAGCTTCGAGGAATCATTTCGTAAGAACCCATTGCGTGTTTCTTTATAGGTAAATACAGGCTCAGCAAGATATTCTTGCAGACGTGCCCTCCCCGCTGATTCTCCGCCTCGAAACGGAAATGCCATCTCTGGATCTGCTTCAACCGACTTCTCTTTCATCAAATGAATTCCTGATGGTGGATCAAGCGGATCGTAAAAGGTTCCGTTTGCCTCGACCCGTTTTCGAAACGCCGTAAAAACACGCTTCAGTTCATCGCTTCCGATGTCTTCCCGGCGATGCAGCGTCTGTGTCTCAAAGGAACGGACCGTATATTTATCTTCGATATACTTCTCGCTTGCTGCTTCTTCCGTACCGGTCATCTTATGGAAATAGATCGTATCATCCGGTTGCACGTAAGCGTCAAGTACTTCAGGTACCCTGCCCTCTAGAATGTCTAACGTAATTCCGATTTGCGACAGATGATTGGCTAAATTTTCAAGTGTCTCCTGTTCGAACTTCGCTTGTTGTGTTCCACGCTCAAAGTCCCGCTTTTTCTTACTCTTAATATAAACAGCGCGAATCGTGTCCTGTTCCTCGCACGCGCTCCGGAGTGCCTCATGGTCATCGACACGTAAATCATGACGGTACCAGACGATTGCTCCCATTCTCATCGACTCCCTTCTTCTCTACTATGACCCGACTGCATTACTTAGAAAACCACTCGATGTGCCGATGAGGTTTTAAGACGTTGTTTTCGTGGAATATGATTACTACAACAAATCAGAGGAGTGAATGAATCAATGGCAGCAAAACGCGGTAAACTCAGAACACTAATGACGCTCGTAACGACGGTTGGACCAATCGTCTATAAATTCTATAAAAAACAGCAATCGAAAAAATCAATCAACAATCCAAAATAAAAATGGACGTCTCCTCAACGGAGCGTCCATTTTTAACGTTTACTGACCCCTTCACTCGCTTCTACATAAAACCGCCATGGATAGGCTGTCGCTTCCCCGGCATTCGGAATACCGATGCGTGTCGTCTGAACGATTGCATCGACCGGATCAGCAACAAGTCGAAACCGGGTTTGATAAAGATCTTGACCTGAGTCGGCTGTCGTTAAACCGAACCCTTGGCACAATTTCGCCGGCCCATTGACGAGGTTTCGTCGTTGAACCGCCGTCAACTCCGCGTAGGAACAGCCAAAACGGCGTGCTGCTACAAGATCGTGTCCACTGATGATTTCCGCTCCCCGGAGCAAGAGTCCGTAGCCTTCCCCTTCATGTCCACAGACGACGTTCATACAATGGTGCATGCCGTACGTGAAGTAGACGTACAAATGTCCCGGTGGACCGAACATCGGTGCCGTCCGTTTCGTCGGTTTTCCGGAAAACGAGTGCGCCGCTTGATCGTGAGGACCAAGATACGCTTCGACTTCGACAATCCGCATCGTCACGTCATCAACCGTAATCTGCGTTCCTAAGAAATCTGGCCCGACTTCAACCGGTGAGCGTTCAAAAAACTGTCGTTCCATTCTTTCTTCCTCCTCCATGAAACAAGCGAACCTTCCTATATTGGAAGATTCGCTTGTCGTAGTTTACGATTGTTTCACTGCTGTCCGAATCGAGAGATCGTTCAATTGCGCATCCGAAACCGGGCTCGGTGCTGCCGTCAACAGATCACTTGCTGATGCTGTTTTCGGGAACGCGATCGTATCGCGTAAGTTCGAACGTCCTGCGAGCAACATGACGAGACGGTCTAGACCAAGGGCGATCCCTGCATGTGGTGGCGTTCCGTATTCGAATGCTTCCATCAAGAAGCCGAACTGCTCGTTTGCTTCTTCTTCTGTGAAGCCAAGCAGTTTGAACATCCGCTCCTGGATATCCCGTTCGTAAATCCGTTGTGATCCACCGCCAAGTTCGTAACCGTTCAAGACGAGGTCATACGCGACTGCGAGGACTTTTCCAGGATCCGCCTCGAGTAATTCGAGATCTTCACGACGCGGCATCGTGAACGGGTGGTGGTTCGCGTAGAAACGGCCGTCTTCTTCTTCATACGTGACGAGTGGGAAGTCCGTCACCCAGAGGAAGTTGAAGACTGACTCATCGATCAAGTCGAGTTCCTTCGCTAACTTCTGACGGAGCGCACCTAAGCTGTCGGCTACGATCGATGCTTTGGCTGCGACGAATAATAACAAGTCGCCTGCTTCCGCATCGGTCGCCGCTGTCAGACGAGCCGTTGCTTCTTCGTCGAAGAACTTCGCGATCGGACCGTTTAGTCCTTCTGCTGTCACTTTGACCCAAGCGAGCCCCTTTGCACCGTAAATCGCCGTGAATTCTTGTAACTTATCGATGTCTTTTCGTGAGAAACGTTCAGCGGCACCTTTGACGTTCAATGCCTTGACTTCGCCACCTGCTTCAAGCGCCATGTCGAACACCTTGAATCCTGCACCTTTGACCGCTTCCGCAACATCGATCAATTCGAGACCAAAACGTGTATCCGGTTTATCCGAACCATAACGGCTCATCGCTTCTGCATACGGCATGCGTGGGAATGGTGTCACGATGTCTTTGCCAAGCGTTTCTTTCATGACACGTGTCATCATCGACTCCATCATCGCATACAAGTCTTCGATGTCCATGAAGCTCGTCTCGATGTCGACTTGCGTGAATTCCGGTTGACGGTCTGCCCGTAAGTCTTCGTCACGGAAACAACGTGCAATTTGGAAATAGCGCTCAAAACCAGACACCATCAGCAATTGTTTGAACAATTGTGGGGATTGTGGCAAGGCGTAGAATTCACCTGGGTGAACACGACTTGGAACGAGATAGTCCCGTGCGCCTTCTGGTGTCGATTTCGTTAAGATCGGTGTCTCCACTTCAAGGAAGTCCTGCTCATCGAGAAAGTTCCGCATGATATTCGATGCTTTCGAACGGAGACGGAATGTCTCTTGGAGCGACGGACGACGTAAGTCGAGGTAACGGTATTTGAGACGTAAATCTTCTGACGTCTGCTCCGCTTCTTCACTGATCGGGAATGGTGTCATCTTCGCTGCGTTCAAGATGACGACTTCGTCTGCGACGACTTCGACTTGTCCAGTCGGGATGTTCGGGTTCGGATTCTCACGGGCGATGACATGTCCTTTAATATCAAGGACATACTCCGAACGAATCGATTCCGCAAGGCGGTGTGCCTGCTCGTTTTCCGGTTGGAAGACGATTTGGACGATGCCACTCCGGTCGCGGAGATCAAGGAAGATCAATCCTCCTAAGTCACGTCGTTTTTGAACCCATCCTTTAAGTTGAACGTGTTGTCCGATGACGTCTTCCGTCACCTGACCGTTCATATGTGTGCGTCCGATCATTGTGCTTCCTCCTTTAATTTCGCGACGATCGTATCAGCGACTGCTGATAACGGAACGTCCGCCTGTTCCCCTGTAGCCATGTTCTTGAGTGCCGCTGCGCCACGCTCGACTTCTTCGTCTCCGAGGATGACCGTGTAGCGTGCCTTCAAGCGATCGGCTGCCTTGAATTGTCCTTTGAACTTCCGACCGAGATAATCGCGATCCGCGACAAGTCCTTCGAGGCGCATCAATTGCAAGAGACGTGTTGCTGTCTTTTCGACTTCGTCACTGCCTTGCGCGACGATAAAGACATCGATTTGATCGTCAACGACTGGTAAGACGTTCTCATTCTCAAGCGCCATCAAGAGGCGCTCGATCCCGATTCCGAATCCGATCCCCGGTGTTGCCGGTCCCCCGATTTGTTCGACGAGACCGTTGTAACGTCCACCGCCACACAGTGTCGTGATTGCTCCGAAACCTTCTGCTTCCGACATGATCTCAAACGCCGTGTGATTGTAATAGTCGAGTCCGCGGACGAGTGTTGGATCAACGACATACTCGATACCGAGTGCATCAAGGTGAAGTAAAACTTCATCGAAGTAGGCTTTTGATGCCGGGTTTAAGTAATCGAGAATCGATGGTGCCGTCGCCATGCTCGGGTGATCGCGGTCGACCTTACAGTCGAGGATACGAAGTGGGTTCGTTTCGAGACGGTTCTGACAGTCCTGACACAACTCGTGCGCGACCGGTTTGAAGTGGTCAACGAGTGCTGCCCGGTGTGCTGCGCGGCTTTCGTGATCCCCGAGTGTGTTGATGACGAGCTTAAGGTGCTTTAATCCGAATGACCGGTAGATGCTCATCGCAAGACTGATCACTTCCGCATCGATCGCCGGTTGTTCACTGCCGAGTGCTTCGACTCCGTATTGGTGGAGCTGACGGAACCGACCCGCTTGCGGACGTTCATAACGGAACATCGGTCCGATATAGAACAATTTCGTCGGTTGGTTCGGTGAACCGAACAGTTTGTTCGTCACGAATGAACGAACGACAGCAGCCGTTCCTTCTGGGCGTAACGTCAACTGGTCTTTTCCGCGCTTCTCAAGCATGAACATTTCTTTTTGAACGATATCCGTCGTTTCGCCGACTCCGCGTTTGAAGAGTTCTGTCTCCTCAAAAATCGGTGTCCGGATTTCCTTATAGTTGTAACGCTTACTGATGTCACGTAATTGTTGTTCGATGTACTGCCAGCGTTCGACTGTTCCTGGAAGGACATCAAACGTACCGCGTGGTAATTTCATCTCAAATTCCTCCTTTTTGAATACAAAAAAGTCCTCGTCCGCAAAGGGACGAGAACTTGAAGATCCCGTGGTACCACCCTGGTTGTCAAATCACATTTGACCACTCGGTGCAGTTAACGCCTGCGTACGATCTTCCCTACTATCGGTTCAGGAAGATACCTCGGAAGGGTCTTTCATCGAGTTCGTCTGTTCGCCCTTCCAGCCAAGGGGCGACTCTCTAAGCAGACGAGGTCTTGATTACTCCTCTTCGTCTTCGGTCATATGAATCATTTGGTTACGTTTAATATTGCCTCGTCTCTCGGTTCCTGTCAAGCGTTTGCTTCTTTTTCAAGAATCAATGTCACCGGTCCATCATTGACGAGGGCGATATCCATCATCGCTCCGAACTGACCTGTTTCGACCGTCAGTCCTTGCGCACGAAGCCGTTCGTTGAACGCTTCATACAACTCATTGGCAACATCCGGTTTCGCCGCTTCTGTGAAGGCAGGACGACGACCTTTTTTAACATCGCCATACAGCGTGAACTGCGAGACGGATAGAATCTGACCGTCGACATCTTTTAATGAACGGTTCATCCGTTCTTCCTCATCTTCAAACACACGGAGTCCCGCGATTTTATCAGCCAACCAGTTCACCTGCTCGATCGTATCTTCATGCGTGACACCGACCAGCAAGAGAAAGCCTTGCTTGATCTGACCGATGACCTCCTGATCAACTGTGACACTTGCTTCTTTGACTCGTTGTAATACGACGCGCATGACTCATCCGCTCCTTACGTCATCATGACGCGATGTACCGCATACACGTCAGAGATTTGTTTGATCCGATCGACGACTTTCTGTAAATGATTGACGTTGTTGATCGCGATCGTCATCGTAATTTTTGCTTGTTTACTGTCGTCGCCTTTCCCGCTAACGGCAACGATGTTCGTATTCGTCGCAGATACCGACTGCAGGACATCGTTCAATAATCCTGCCCGGTCGAATCCAGAGATTTCGATTTCAACGTTATAGCTCTTGACGGCTTTTCCTTCATGTTCCCACTCGACTTCGAGCAGGCGTTCCGGATTTTGTTCATGAATGACGTTCAAGCAATCGGTCCGGTGAATCGAGACACCACGTCCACGTGTGATATATCCGACGATATCGTCTCCCGGAACCGGGTTACAGCAGCGGCTCATCCGAACGAGCATGTTATCGATGCCTTTGACACGAACGCCTTCCGGATTTTCCTTCTTCGGACGGTCGAACGTCTTCATCTCGCTGATTGCTTCATTCAATTCTAGATTTTTGGATTCTTTGTCTTTGCGTAATTTTTCCGTCAATTTATGTGCGACTTGGGCAGCGGTTAGACCGTGATAGCCAACAGCAGCATACATGTCTTCTTCTTGCGAGAAGTTGAACTTCCGTGTCACGTCTTCAAGTGTCTTCTCGTTGATGACCTCTTTCGGATCAAATCCGAGTTTCTTCACTTCCGCTTCGATCAGTTCTCGTCCTTTGGAGACATTCTCTTCGCGTTGCTGGCGTTTGAACCATTGACGGATTTTATTCTTTGCCTGACTCGACACACAAATTTTGAGCCAGTCCTTACTTGGACCGTAGCTATGCTTCGACGTGACGATTTCGATGATGTCACCTGTCTTCAGCTTATAATCGATCGGCACCATCCGACCGTTGACTTTCGCCCCGATCGTCCGGTGGCCGATTTCCGTGTGGATCCGGTAAGCATAATCAATCGGAACAGAGCCTTTCGGCAATTCGATGACGTCGCCTTTTGGTGTAAAGACGTACAACATGTCACTAAAGAAGTCGACTTTGACCGATTCCATGAACTCCTCGGCATCTGCCGTATCCTTCTGCAATTCAAGAATTTCACGGAAATGGGCGATCTTGTCCTCAAAGCCTGATTTCGCTTCCTGCTCCTTGCCTTCCTTGTACGCCCAGTGAGCGGCAATTCCGTACTCGGCAATGAAATGCATGTCCCGTGTCCGGATTTGGACCTCGAGCGGCTCGCCTTTCGGTCCGATGACCGTCGTATGCAGCGATTGATACATGTTCGGCTTCGGCATCGCGATGTAATCCTTGAAGCGTCCCGGCATCGGTTTATACTGCGTATGAATGATTCCGAGAACAGCGTAACAGTCCTTGATCGAATCGACGATGATGCGAACAGCCATCAAGTCATAGATTTCGCTGAACTCTTTTTTCGAGTTTTGCATCTTGTTATAGATGGAATAGATATGCTTCGGACGTCCATCGACTTCTGCTGCGATTTGGACGTCATCAAGTACTTCGTTGACCTCTTCGATGACCGAACCGACGAGTGCTTCCCGCTCCGTCCGTTTTTGTTTCATCATCGAGACGATCCGGTAGTACTGTTGCGGGTTGATATAACGCAAACTGATGTCTTCGAGCTCCCATTTGATCGTCGAAATCCCGAGACGATGGGCAAGCGGCGCAAAGATTTCAAGTGTTTCTTCCGCCTTTTGGACCTGCTTCTCCTTGACCATGTGTTGCAACGTCCGCATATTGTGCAAACGGTCGGCCAGTTTGATCAAGATGACACGAATGTCCTCCGCCATGGCGATGAACATCTTGCGATGGTTCTCCGCCAATTCTTCGCGCTTCGATTTATATTTGATTTTCCCGAGCTTCGTGACGCCATCGACGAGCATCGCGACGTCAGGTCCGAATCGTTCCGTTAATTCTTCAAGTGTAATGTCGGTATCCTCGACGACGTCATGAAGAAGCGCAGCGACGATCGTCGTTGCATCCAAACCAATATCGACTAAGATACCGGCAACCTGTACCGGATGAATGATGTACGGTTCCCCTGAACGGCGGAATTGACCATCATGTTCGTCTTTCGCGAATTGGTAAGCCCGTTCGATGTCTTTGACTTCATCTTGCGTCATGTATTCCGCACATCGAGCGAGAAGGTCTTCTACATTTACGATTTGTTTATTTGTCATCCCTTTTCCTCACCCAGTCCCCGGGATCGTCTGCAACGGAATCCCTAATATATAGTTCTTATTATCGTGAAATCTCGAGAAGATGTCAAAATAAAAAGAAATACCCCCTTGGTCACCATGTACCAAGAGAGTATGTCTGCTTTAGTCTTCGTAGCGAATCAATGAAAGTACGTCGTATCCTTCGAGTTTCTCACGTCCACCAAGACCATCGAGTTCGATCAAGAATCCGATGCCGGCAACCGTTCCGCCTAATTTTTCGATCATTTGGATCGTCGCTTCGATCGTTCCGCCTGTCGCAAGTAAGTCGTCGAGGATGACGACGCGTTGTCCCGGTTGGATTGCGTCTTCGTGCATCGTCAAAACATCTTTTCCGTACTCAAGACCATACTCGACACGGACTGTCTCACGCGGTAACTTTCCTTCTTTACGGACAGGAACGAATCCGATTTCCATCGCGTATGCTGCCGGACAACCGACGACGAACCCGCGTGCTTCCGGACCGGCGATGATATCTGCACCTTTACTACGCGCATACTCGACGAGTGCATCGACCGATTGTTTATATGCCGGTCCGTTCTGCATGAGTGATGTGATATCTTTGAAACTGATTCCTTCTTTCGGCCAGTTTTCGACCTCTTTTATATGCTGTTTGAACTCCATGTCTTTTCCTCCTGCTTCGCCGCTTCTACCAAAGTATCAAAACGCTCTTTCAACTGAGCGAGTGACGAATAAATGTATTGTTGCTCGAGCTCTTGACGCGCTTCATGACGCTGGTACGTCGGAGCTTCCGTCAGATCCCGTTTTGCAGCGTTTGGGTTCACACCCGGCAGCCCGTCCTCCATTGTAACAAGAAAATCAAGTTCCGAGAATACCGAATGCATAAAGTTAATCGATCGTTTCGTCCATTTTCGCGATTTCGACAAACGTACTAGACCGATTCGCAGCTCGTCACGCGGGCATTTCGCAAAATACTGGAAGTAATGTTTGAAGTCTTCGCGTGACGGGACCGTTTCGAAATAATAGCCTTCGTCCTTAAAGGCACAGTAAATCCGTTCTGCCTGTTGCACGTATGGATGAAATGCCGCTTCCTCTTCCGGTAAGTCGAGGAAAACGATATTTTGACGGATCGGACCATTCAATGGACGTTCCGCATACTTTTCTTTTACTTCATCGGTGAAAGCAACGAATGTCGTCGTCTCACGTGGTAAAGCAAACAGCTCGCTCAGCGGACGTTTGCCCCCACGGTAATCAAACACCTGGACATCTTCGACGGCGACGTCTTGAATCATCAACTGCGGTTTACGGAACCCATTCCATTCATTGATGTTCAGACTTCCCATCAAATGGATCTCTGACAAGGTCGAAACTTCATCGACGAGATCACCGAATCCGAAACCGATCGCGTCGAGTTCTTTCCCGTCACCGGACAGCAATGCCTTGACATGCGTCAAGTCACGACCAATCCGTTTCATATCGCGAATCTTCGCCTGCTCGATGACGATCCGTGGTGCAGGATTGCCCATACCGAACGGTGCCAGTCGCTGAATGTCTTCAATCAACTGGATCGAGACGTCACTGACCTGTAAACGTAAGTCGACATCAATCGTCGCGATGAATGCATCATCCGGCAGGCTACTCGCCTGTTCATTCAAGCGGCGGCGTAACGTTTCGACGTCATCGGAAGAGAGCGTCATGCCGGCAGCGGCTGGATGCCCGCCGAAGTGCGGCAGGATGTCTTCACATTTCGTCAGCTCCGCAAATAAATCAAAGGCAGGAATCGACCGTCCGGAACCCTTCGCCGTTCCTTTTTCAGCATCATGACACAGCATGATGACGGGACGATGATACTTCTCGACGAGTCGTGACGCCACGATACCGACGACACCCGGATTCCAGTCTGCCGCATCAACGACGAGGACGCGGTCATCTTTAAAACGTTCTTCGACAAGCGCTGTCGCTTCTTCGGCAATCTGTTTGACGATATCCTGGCGTTGTTTATTTTGTTGGTCGAGCTGTTTCGCTAAGTGCAGTGCTTCATCCTTACTTTCAGCAAGCAACATCTCAAGCGCCGGCATCGCAGAATCAAGACGTCCTGCCGCATTGATCCGTGGACCAAACGCAAATCCGACTGATTCTTCCGTTAGTTCGTCCTCCGTCAAACTACAGACGTCACGTAAGGCAAGGATACCCGGACGTTCACTTGCGTTCAGCGCCTCGATGCCGCGGATCGCAAGCAACCGGTTCTCTCCGACGAGTGGGACAAGATCGGCGATCGTTCCGAGTACGGCAAGATCAAGTAATTCGATCGGTTCCCGCTCGAGGAGTGCATGCGCCACTTTAAAGGCAACACCGGCTCCGGCAAGCTTCGAGAAGGGATAGTCTGGGTCAACACCCGGATGAATCAAGGCGAACGCATCGGGTAACGTCTCTTTTGCCTCGTGATGATCGGTGATGATTAAATCGACACCGAGTTCTTTAAGAACAGTCGCTTCATGAATACCGGAAATCCCACAGTCGACCGTGATGACGAGGCTGAACCCTTCTTCCGCCGCCCAGCGAAACGCTGCTTCGTTCGGTCCATAGCCTTCTGTGAAGCGGTTCGGGATGTAACACTCTGCCATCCCTCCGATTTCAATCAAAGCATGCCAAAGAATTGCTGCCGAACTCACACCGTCGACATCATAGTCGCCGTAAATCAAAATCATCTCACCTTCGTTGACGGCTCGCTGGATTCGCTCGACGACTTTTGGCATATCCTTAAACGCAAATGGATCATGGAACGCCATTTGGTCGGTTTCTAAAAAATCACGGGCGGCTTCACGTGTCGTGAACCCCCGTTGGACAAGTAGTTGTGCGACGTGCGGAGAAATCGTGCCATCCGACGTCAATTGTTCGATCTGTTCAGAATCAATGACTTTATCAAGCCATGTTTTTTTAGCATGGTACATCTCAAACCCTCCAATCAACTTCCCCATTATAATGGAAAATCCGCACCAGCGATAGCTGATGCGGATACTCTTTTAAGAAGCACGTTTTGTCCGACCCAGTGTCCGACCTTTCATGACGAGCCAGAGTTGCGCGGCAATGAAGATCGATGAATACATTCCCATGATCAAACCGACAAGTAGCGCAAGACTGAATCCACGGATGGATTCACTACCGAAGATATAGAGCGCTGCTGCCGTCATGATGACTGTAACGACCGTATTGATCGAGCGGATGATCGTCTGTTGAATCGATTCGTTGACGACATGCGCCAATTCATCGAACGTGACTTTCCGTCCACCTTTTTGAGCGAAACCGAGATTTTCCCGAATCCTGTCGAATGTAACGATCGTATCGTTGACCGAGTACCCGATGATTGTCAGGACTGCTGCGATGAAGTACAGGTTGACTTCGATCTGGAAGAGCGAGAAAAAGGCGATAATCATCAAGGCGTCATGAAGAAGAGCGAGTACTGTCGCAATTCCGTATAACGGCTGGAAACGGAACGAAACATAGATGACGATTCCGAGAGAAGCGAGCAAGACCGCATAAATCGCATTGCGGGCGATTTCCCGACCGACTTGTGCGGATACCGTCGAGATACTCGGTTCTTTATCGTACTTCGCTTCGACTGACTTCTTGATTTCTGAAACCTGTTGTTGATTGAATTCACCGACGAATGTGACATTCGCTAGTTTTCCACCTTGCGCGAATTGAATCCCGTCGATTTCTGCAGGATCGATGCCCGCGTCTTCGATGACGGAGCGGACGTCCGTTTCCTTGATTTGGTTCGTCGAGGAAATCTCGACACGTGTTCCTTGCGTAAAGTCAATCCCGAGGTTAAGACCACGGAACGACAACAGGAGCACCGAAATGACGACGAGCGCAATCGTGATCGCAAAATAGACTTTACGATGTTTGACGTAATCGAATTTCGTAGGATTAAAGCTCACGGATTTCACTCTCCTTTACACCGAACCATGATTTCTTCTTATCGAACCATCGGCTGCTGACGAGGAGCTGCATCAGGTAACGTGAGACGAAGACGTTCGTGACGAACGTGACGGCGATCGAGACCATCAGCATGATCGCGAATCCTTTGACCGTACTTGTTCCGAAGTAATACAGTACACCGGCAGAAATTAGCGTCGTCAAGTTGGCATCAAGAATTGTACCGAACGAGCGGCGGTTCCCGGCTTTAAATGCCGACAGGACCGATTTACCGCTTCGCAGCTCATCCTTAATCCGTTCAGCAGTGATGATGTTCGCATCCACCGCCATCCCGACTCCGAGAACAAGTGCCGCAATCCCAGGTAAGGTAAGGACGGCATTGATTCCGTTAAAGAAGATCATGACGAGATAGATATAGAATAACAATGTAATGATCGAGACAAATCCAGAGACGCGGTAGAACAGCAACATGAACAGGAAGACTGCTGCTACACCGATCGCTGATGCGAACAATGTCTGATCCAGTGCATCTTGACCAAAGGCAGCTGAGACGGATGTCGAGTAGATTTCATCTAACTTGACCGGTAGTGCACCGGCATTTAGGATCGACGATAGTTGTTTCCCGTACTCGGCATCGATATCGCCACCAGAGATGATTGCCTTATCCGAGTTGATCGGTTGTGTGACCGAAGCATCCGAGACAATCTTCGAGTTTGCTTTTTGAATCTCTTTTTCGTAGGTGTCACCTTTTTCATAATCGAGCCAAATGACGAGACGATTCGCGGGCGGTTGCATTTGCGAGACCTTTTGTGTCACTTCATAGAATTTTTGCTTGGACTTCATCGTCAATTCGACGAGAGGTTCGTTCGTGTTCGGATCATATCCGACCTTCGCCCCTTTGGCTTTTAAGTCTGAACCGTCAAGCAGGAGCTTATCGTTGATATCACGGAATGACAATTGGGCCGTAGACGACAAAATCTTCCGAGCTTCTGTCTGGTCTTTGACACCAGCGAGTTGAACACGGATCCGGTTATTGCCTTCGATCCGGATATCCGGCTCCGAGACACCGAGGACGTTGACACGGTTCTCGATTGCCGTCAGCGTCGCACTCATCGCGTTTTGATCGATGACATCCCCTTCTTTTAGTGGTTGTACTTCATACAAGACTTCGAAGCCGCCTTTAAGGTCAAGGCCAAGCTTCGTATCCTTCATCAACCATGACGACGTCGTACCGATCAGTACGAGCAACGCGATGACGATGATGAAGAATGTGGCAAGTTTCCCTTTCTTGATCATGCTACATTGTCCTTTCTCTAGTTCCCAGTATATTTTCAGACAACTTTGTTCTCCTATCCTAGCTTACAAAAGAAATGGCAATCATAGCAAACGTTTTTCTCATATATAAACAGAAAAGACGCTCCGGGATCCGGAAAGCGTCTTTTCAATACCTCATTCGGCCGTTTCATCTTCCATGACAGTCGTTGATTTTTTCGTCACTTCTGCCACAGCACTCCGGTTGAATGTCAATTGTGCATTACCTGACTTCAACGTCACGGTCATGTCGTCCACCTTTTGGACAACCCCGTGAAGACCACCGATCGTAACGATCGAATCGCCGCGTGAGAGTTCGTTTTGCATCTGACGCACTTGCTTCTGGCGTTTGTTCTGTGGACGGATCAACAAGAAATAGAACACCACGAAGATCAAGATCATCGGGAGGAATGTGAGTAATTGTTGCATCGTATTCAGCTCCTTTATCATTCAAATCACGTTCATTATACCGTGAAAGATTTGATTTGTCAGACGATTTGTTAGAAATTCTTTGCGTTCGGCAGATTGTAACCGTATTCTTCGAAGAATTCTTCCTTGAAATCAAGCAGACGATCCTCACGAATCGCTTGGCGAACGCCTTCCATCAACTTCACGAGGAAGTGAAGATTGTGTGTCGAACAAAGATGCAGACCGAACGTTTCCTGCGCGCGGATCAAGTGATGAATGTACGAACGCGAGTAATTCTTACAGGCGTAGCAATCACACTTCTCATCGAGTGGACGGAAATCACGTGCATATTTGGCGTTTCGGACGACGAGACGACCTTGTGATGTCATCAATGTACCATTGCGTGCGATCCGTGTCGGTAAGACACAGTCGAACATATCGATTCCGCGGATTGCGCCTTCGATCAACGCATCCGGTGAACCGACGCCCATCAGGTAACGTGGTTTATCTTCCGGCATGAGGGGAGTCGTGAATTCGAGCGCCCGGTACATGACGTCTTTCGGTTCACCGACCGACAGACCACCGACCGCATAACCCGGGAAATCAAGTGCTACGAGATCTTTCGCACTTTGGCGACGTAAGTCTTCATATTCGCCACCTTGGATGATACCGAAGAGTGCTTGATCGTGCGGACGTTCGTGCGCAGCAAGACAGCGTTCTGCCCAGCGGCTCGTCCGTTCGACAGATGCTTTCATGTACTCATGAGAAGCTGGATACGGTGGACACTCATCAAACGCCATCATGATGTCTGAACCGAGTGCATTCTGGATTTCCATCGCTTTTTCCGGTGATAAGAACAATTTGTCACCGTTCAAGTGGTTCCGGAAATGAACGCCCTCTTCCGAGATGTTCCGGAGGTCAGCGAGTGAGAAGACTTGGAAGCCGCCTGAATCCGTGAGAATTGCGCCATCCCAGTTCATGAATTTATGCAGACCGCCCGCTTCCTTGATGACGTCATGTCCCGGACGCACCCAGAGGTGATACGTGTTCGCGAGGATGATGTTTGCGTTCATGTCCTTGATTTGTTCCGGTGCCATCGTCTTGACCGTCGCTTGTGTTCCGACCGGCATGAAGACCGGCGTCTCGAAACTGCCGTGCGGCGTGTGGACGATTCCTAACCGCGCTCCGGATTGTTTACATGTTTTGATATGTTCGTATGTTACCGCGTGTTTAGTCATTAGTTTCGTTCCTCTCTCGTTAAGAACATCGCATCACCGAAGCTAAAGAAACGATAGCCGTTCGCGACAGCTTCTTCGTAGGCATGCAGAATGTGTTCCCGTGTCGATAAGGCGGACACGAGCATAATCAATGTTGATTTTGGTAAGTGGAAGTTCGTGATCAATCCATCGATCCCTTTGACTTCCTGCCCCGGGAAGATGAAGATGTCCGTCCAGCCCGTTGCTTCAACGAAGTCACCGTGATCACGAATGACCGTTTCAAGCGTTCGCGTTGACGTCGTACCGACCGCGATGATCCGTCCGCCTTGTTTCCGTGTTTCGCGTAGCAAAGCAGCTGAACTTTCCGGCAGTTCATAGTACTCGCTGTGCATCTTATGACTATCGACATCGTCGACCGAGACCGGACGGAATGTCCCGAGTCCGACGTGTAACGTCAACGGTGCGATCCGGACGCCTTTTGCTTTTAATGCTTCGAGCAACTCCGGCGTGAAATGAAGACCCGCCGTTGGTGCTGCCGCACTGCCACGTTCGCGAGCGTAGACCGTCTGGTAACGATCTTGATCCTCGAGTTGTTCGTGAATATATGGTGGCAATGGCATCGTTCCGAGTTGATCGAGGACTTCATAGAAAATCCCGTCATAGAAAAACTTCAGGATTCGTCCGCCGTCTTCCAGTGCTTCAACACATTCAGCGCGGAGTAATCCGTCACCAAACGATAGAATCGTTCCTGGTTTAACGCGTTTTGCCGGTTTCGCCAGTGTTTCCCAGACATCGTCACTTGTCTGTTTCAAGAGCAGTAATTCGATTTTCCCACCTGTCTCTTCCTTCACACCAAAGAGACGTGCCGGTAAGACTTTCGTATCGTTGATGACGAGTGTATCGCCTTCGCGGAAGTGGTCAATGATCTCATGGAAGTGCTGATGCTGAATCGCACCGGTCTCCCGGTCGAGGACCATCAATTTTGAACTCGTCCGGTCGAGCAATGGCACTTGGGCAATTTGTTCTTCTGGTAAATGAAAATCAAATAAGTTTACATCCATTGGTTCAATTTCCTTCTTTCAGTCCTAAATGTTGGCGGGCGAACGGTGTTAAGACACGTCCGCGCGGAGTACGTTGTAAAAATCCTTGTTGCAACAGATACGGTTCATACACATCCTCGATCGTCTGCGCATCTTCCCCAATCGTTGCTGCAATCGTCTCGAGTCCGACCGGACCACCGGCAAACCGTTCTGCTAATGAGCGCAGTAAACGATGGTCGACATCATCGAGCCCGAGCGCATCGACATGTAAGCGATCAAGCGCACTTGTCGCGAGTGTCGCGTCGATGTCGGTTTGATGGGCGACTTGGGCGAAATCACGGACACGCCGTAACAACCGGTTCGCAACACGTGGAGTTCCGCGTGACCGGAGCGCAATCGCTTCTGCCGCGAGGCGATCCGCTTCAAATCCGAATAGACGCGATGTTCGAGTCACGATGGCAGACAACTCTGACATCGTATAATATTCCAGCTTCAGCGTCACGCCGAAACGATCACGTAGCGGTGCCGATAGCATTCCGGCACGTGTCGTCGCGCCGACGAGCGTAAACGGTGGCAAGTCGATCCGGACGCTGCGTGCGAGTTCCCCTTGACCGATGACGATATCGAGACAATAGTCTTCCATCGCCGGATAGAGAATCTCTTCAATCGATCGACTTAATCGATGAATCTCGTCAATGAAGAGAACGTCGCCCGGCTCAAGCGATGATAGGATCGCCGCTAGATCACCCGGCCGTTCGATCGCGGGACCGGCTGTCGTCTTGATGCCGACCCCCATCTCGTTTGCGATGATCGTCGCGAGCGTCGTCTTCCCGAGACCCGGAGGACCGTAGAGTAAGACATGGTCGAGTGTTTCCTGACGGATTTTTGCCGCCTCGATGAAGACACTCAAGTTTCCTTTCGCTTTCTCCTGCCCGATATATTGCTCGAGCGTCTGAGGACGCAGACTCCACTCTTCTTGATCTTCCGCATGGGCGGATTCTGACAAAATGCGCTCTTCCATGTCCTCACCTCACATTCAATAACAACTGGAGTGCCCGTTTGACATATTGATCCGTCGACAGGACTTCTGCCTGCAACGTTTTTTTGACTTTCTCGACTTCTCGGTCACTGTAACCGAGCGCCGTCAACGCTTCACACGCTTCGTTCAGCTCAGCATTGCCTTGTGCGAACAATCCTTCACTCGGTACGTAATCCGGCGCGAGCTCGGCTAACTTCCCTTTCAGGTCGAGCGTCATTTGCTTCGCTGTTTTCTTGCCGACCCCCGGGAACTTGACGAGATAACTTTCCTTCTCTTGCTCGATCGCTTCAACAAGCGCATCAACATTTCCGGATGCGACGATTGCGAGCGCTCCTTTTGGTCCAATTCCTGTGACACCGAGCAACTTCGTGAACAAGGCGCGCTCACGACGGGAACGGAATCCGAATAAGACTTCTTGGTCCTCTCGGACATAATGATACGTATATACGATGATCTGTTCGTCTCCGGTCCGATAAAAAAACGGGTTCGGTGCTACGATTTTGTAGCCAATCCCGCCGACTTCTACCGTCACGAATTCCGCACAGACATAAGCGACTTCGCCGCGTACGAATTCTATCAATGTGGAACGCTCCCATCTATAAACAAACTCTCGTGTTATTGTAGCATACATCTTCGTTTGGCTTCAAAGCGTTCTTCAGCAAAAATCAATACATATGTTCGCTCTCTCATCCGAAGGCGACAAAAAGCGTGATCGTTCGTACGACCACGCTCCCATCCTCTATTTTACGAACGCTCAAGCATCCGTTCGAGCGCCAACACGGCGTGCCGTGTCGTCTCTGCATCGACCGTGATGACGTTGACCGGCTCACCGGCTTCGACCTGTTCGAGTGCCCACGCCAAGTGCGGTAAGTCAATCCGGTTCATCGTCAGACACGGACACATGAATGGATTAAGCGACACGATATCGAGTTCCGGATAGGTCGTTGCGAGTCGATTGACGAGGTTCATCTCCGTTCCGATTGCCCACTTCGTTCCCGGTGCAGCCTGTTCGATTTGTTGAATGATGTACGCCGTTGATCCGTTTAAATCAGACGCCACTACGACTTCATGCGAACATTCCGGGTGGACGAGAATCTTTCGCTCCGGATCCGTCTTACGGAACTGCTCGATTTGTCCGACCGTGAATTTCTCATGGACCGAGCAGTGTCCTTTCCACAAGATGACGCGGACGTCCTGGTCTTCTCCGTCAAAGACGAGTTCGTCCTTAATCGGATCCCAAATCGCCATCTGCTCTAACGGAATTCCGAGTGCATGCGCCGTATTACGACCAAGGTGTTGATCGGGCAGGAAGAATAAGATGTCGCGTTCAGCCAGCGCCCACTCAACCATCTGGACAGCGTTTGACGACGTCACCGTCGCCCCACCGTGACGACCGACGAATGCTTTAATCGCTGCCGTCGAATTGACATACGTCAACGGCAAAATCGATTCTCCAAATCGTTCCGTTAAAATCGCAAAGGCACGCTCCGTTTGTGTGTCATTCGCCATATCGGCCATCGAACAACCGGCACGCATATCAGGCAAAACGACCGTATGTGACGCATCGGTCAGCATATCTGCCGTCTCCGCCATGAAGTGGACCCCACAAAAAACTGTATATTCCGCTTCTGTCATCTGCTTCGCGACTTGCGCGAGCTGGAGCGAATCTCCCGTCGCATCCGCGAACTGGACGACTTCGTCTTTTTGATAGTGGTGGGCAGGTAAAAATAAGCGACTCCCCATCCGTGTTTTGACCCCTTCGATGATCGCGATCAAGTCTGCTTCTGATTGCTGTAAGTACGACGCCGGAATCCCTTCGTGACGTAATAGATCAAATGACATCTTTTTTTCCTCCTTCGATTTTCATGCTGATATCAAGCGCTGTTGCTGAATGGGTAAGTGCTCCGAGTGAGATGACGTCTGCTCCGCTCTCCGCGAAGTCGGGTAATGTCTCGATCGTAATCCCGCCGGAAAGTTCGACCGTGATGTGCGGTGGAATCAGTTGCCGGAGCTGTCTGATTTCTGCCGGTGTCCGGTTATCGAGCATGATGATATCGACTTCTGCCGCTACTGCCTCAAGCACTTCCGCTTCCGTCTCGACTTCGACTTCGATTGGTGTCGTATGACCTGCGACCCGTTTTGCCCGCGTCACCGCTTCCGTAATTGATCCCGCGACCGTGATGTGGTTATCCTTGATCATGACCGCGTCATCGAGTCGCCCGCGGTGACTCACGCCGCCACCGACACGAACAGCGTGTTTTTCTAACATGCGTAATCCGGGTGTCGTCTTGCGTGTATCCGTGATCCGGATCCGCCCTGCTGCTACCTCGACTGCTTGACGTGTTTTTGTCGCGATCCCAGATAAGCGCTGCACAAGATTCAAGGCGACCCGTTCTCCGCTTAAAATATCCTGTAACGAACCCGACCACTCGGCAAGGCGTGTTCCTCGCGTGACGACCGTCCCTTCCGCTACATGAATCGTCACGTCGACCTGTAAGAGATGCGCCATCTCCCGAATGATGTCGACTCCGCAAAAGATGCCATCTTCCTTTGCTAAAAAACGACCGGTCCCGCGTTCTTGTCCCGTCAGACATCCTTCACTCGTGATATCCCACTGTCCGATATCCTCGATTAAAAATGCCTCCAGTTGTTGCCGTAACTGCCACTTGTTCAATGTTTTCATCCTCTCCTGTCAATCGATTTCGTGCTCCTTCAAGTAACAAACATGCCGTTACGTGACGTAATCGATTTTCTTCCGCTTCCTGTCCGGATTCGTCTAATGTCCAGCCTTTTAATACGTCCAGACTTTTTTGTATCTGCCTCACATCCATCTCAACACCGATGACCGTTGATAGACTGTCTGTTACGGAACGAAGTGTTCCCAAGCGTCGTTTCACTTGTTTTACTGAAAGTTCCGGTAACAACTTGAGCTGTTCTGCTACTGTTTTCCCGATGACGACACATTCAAGAAGTGAGTTCGATGCCAGGCGATTTCGACCGTGTAATCCGATCGATGCTGTCTCACCGACCGCGTAAAGGCCAGGAACATTCGTTTTTCCTGTAAGGTCTGTCTCAATCCCGCCCATCAAAAAGTGAATACCGGGTGCAATTTCGACGCGCTCCGGATTTATGTTCAATTTTTCACATTTTTCAACAAACGTCGGAAACCGATTTGTCCGATCAACGACTTTAGACGTATCGAGATAGACCGGTTCGTGTTTTCGCACCTCATGGATTCGTTTGGCGACCTCATCTCGCGCCGCTAAATCTTGCAGCGGATGGTCCGCCATGACCCGCTCCCCGTTTTTTGTCACAAGAACAGCCCCTGCTCCTCGCAATGCTTCCGTAATCAAACCTTCCGAGCGCCCTTCGTGGATCAGTACTGTCGGATGGTGCTGGATATAACCGAGATCACGAATCGTCGCCCCCGCTTCAAAGGCGAGCGCAATCCCGTCTCCTTGAATCGATGGATCATTCGTCGACGCCGCGAATAATCCACCGATTCCACCGGTCGCGAGAATCGTTGCTCGCGCCACAATCTCGATCGGCTCTCCATGGCTATATCCGACTGCACCTACTACCTGCCCGTTTATTTGAATCAACTCTGTCATACGCGTCTGCTCAAGAATCGGAAATGGCACTTGCGGCATCAACGTCTCCATGATTCGTTTACCAGTCTCGTCCCCGCCACAGTGATAAATCCGCGGCAACCGATGTGCTCCTTCACGACCGAGCAAAAACGCTCCCTCGGACTGATCGAATGGAACGCCTTGTCGTAACAAGAATTCCATCGCCTCGGTTCCCGATCGGGTGACGTAATCGACGACGGACGGATTGATACGCCCTTTTGCTGCTTGGCACGTATCTTCAAAGTGACCGCGATGATCGACTTCCGCATAAGCAGAAGCAATCCCACCTTGCGCTCGGACGGAATTCGTCTCAAACCGCGAACCTTTCGAGACGAGTAATGCGTTTATCCCTGATGGAAGGTGCAGGGCGACTGAAATCGCAGCAAGCCCTGTTCCGATGATCAACACATCCGTCTCAAGTCTTTTATGTAAAGACATATGATTTACACCTCTATATCTAAATGTTTACTATTGACTTGACAATAAGTTTGGCATACTTTTAGCTGAGTGACAAGACGAAAGGACAGGATTTTTTCATGATCTATCTCGATTACGCAGCGACGACTCCGCTACACCCACGAGCGCTCGATCATTATCAACAAGCCGCTCAGTCGTTCTACGGCAACAGTTCTTCTCTTCATGACATCGGTGGTGACGCAGAACGGTTGCTCGAACGAGCCCGCCAGTATCTAATGCAAAAATTGAACCAACAAGAAGGAACGATCATCTTTACAGGAAGTGGATCCGAAGCAAATTTTATCGCTTTGACACACTTGATGCGACAGAGTAACAAATCAGTTGTCTTGACACTTCAATGTGAACACGATTCCGTCTTGCTTCCACTCGCACGCTGGGCGCAAGAAACACGTCACCTTTCTTTATTACCGGACGGAACGTTCGATTGGGAACAATTCGTCGCGACTTGTACGGACGAAGTGGGTGTCGTCTCGATTCAGCATGTCAATTCGGATACCGGATTCCGGTTTCCGGTCGAAGAGATTGCAGCATACTGTCAATTGCGCGGGATACTGTTTCATTGTGACGGGGTCCAGGGATTTCTCAAGGACTCAATCAACATTGATGCGTTTGACGCCTACACGATGAGTAGTCATAAGGTGTACGGTCCAAAAGGATTAGGGGCCCTCTATCTGCGCCGACCGCTCTTTAGTCCCTATTACGAAGGACATCACGAATTCGGAATTCGACCTGGCACCGTCGATGTTCCGGGAATCGCGGCCTTCATCGCTGCCTGTGAAGCCTTACGCTTAGAAAATCAAGGAATCCAGGATGCAAGCCGTCGATTTCGTGGTATGCTAAAAAAAACATTGTCTTCGTCTCGTTACACGGTCGTCGAATCACCGTCTCAACTCGCTTCCATCTGTGCCATTCATACGAAACAACGCGATGGTCAATATGTATTGCTCGCCTTGAACCGGGCCGGAATCGGTGTCTCCGCCGGGAGTGCCTGCCGAGCGGGCGAAAACGGGCCGAATGCGACATTGCGGGCGATTGGGTTTGACGAATCAGCAGCTCACGGTTTGATTCGACTCAGCTTTGGAAGAAACACGACGAACGAAGAAATCGAACAGTGCATCGATGTGTTGAACACGATCTCATGACACTGGAGAAAGGTAGGAGACATGATGGGGAAACGCATCTCCGGAGAAGAACGCCGGAAATCATTACTTCGTATGATTGAGGAAAGTGAACAACCGGTCACGGGAACAGCGCTGGCTAAACAAGCAGGAGTCAGCCGCCAAGTCATCGTGCAGGATTTATCATTATTAAAAGCCAAAGGATATCCCGTCATCGCGACGGCTCGTGGATATTTGATCAACGACCCTGAAGTCGATGGCTCAAAATTGCGCCGCAAGATCGTTTGCCGTCATGGTATCGATCAATTAAAGGATGAATGTGACGCGATCGTCGATGAAGGAGTCGTCATCCGCGACGTCATCATCGAACATCCGGTCTACGGCTTCATTACAGGGGAATTGATGTTGAAAAGCCGCCGGGATGTCCGTGTTCTGCTCGAACAACTGAAGGAGACGCAAGCAACGCCTTTATCGAGTCTGACGGACGGTGTCCATATCCATACGCTCGAAGCCGATCACGAAGAAGCGCTCGAAGCCGCGATTTCGAAACTCGATCACCTCGGGATTCTCGTTTCGGAACTCGATGCCTGAAATACCAAAAACCCGCCTATTCCATGGAATAAGCGGGTTTTTATCGTTAAATCGATTCAAGCTGTGAATCCACCAATGTAGAAGATTCGTCAAACGTCGCTAAGACTTTTCGGACACGCCGATTTTCGATGTGCAAAACGGTCAACGTGACACGTTCATACCGCATCGCCGTTCCGACTTCCGGCAACCGGCCGCTGCCTTCCATGATCCAGCCCCCGAGTGACTGGGCTTCGGTATTTGGCATCGTCAATTGGAACTGCTGACAGAAGTCCTCAATGTCATACTCTGCCAAACACTCATACTGATTCGGAGCGATTCGTTTCGTGTATTCCAGTGATTCATCGTGTTCATCCCAAATCTCACCGACGATCTCCTCTAAAATATCCTCAAGCGTGATCAGACCCGCCGTTCCTCCGAATTCATCAAGGACGACAGCCATATGGGACTGCTTGATTTTAAGTTCCGGTAACAAATCCATCAGCCGTGTCTGTGGAACGACGAACGACACGGGACGAATCCATTCCCGGATATCAACGGACCCTGACCGGACATAGGCTTGCAGAAAATCACGTTCGGATAATACACCGATGACATGATCAATCGAGTCTTTATAGACCGGTAGACGGGAATAGCCGCCTTTTTGAACTTCAGCTAGAATGTCCTCAAATCGTGCATCGATATCGATTGCCTGAATGTCCATCCGTGGTGTCAATGCATCCTCGACCGTCGCATGTTGAAAATCAACCGCGTGATGGACGAGATCCGCTTCCGCACTTCCCATGATTCCCTCTTCCTGGCTGATATCGACGAGTGCTTTCAGCTCCTGCTCTGTTACGAGGGGTCCTTTCGGATCCGCTCCGATCAGACGCAGCGCAAACTGCCGTAAGCGGAGTAACAAGAACACGAGCGGGCGAAAGAGCCATGAACACATACGAAGCGGTCGCCCGATCAATAGGACGTACCGTTCCGTATGTTCACGGGCGTACGACTTCGGAATCAATTCTCCAAACAAGAGCAGTAAAAAGAACAGCATGAGAAAGGCAACGGTCTGCGTCGCCATCGTTTCGATGAAGTGGATGATCCACCAACCACCAAACAAGATGAAGCTGACATTGACGAGTGTGTTGCCGATCAAAATCGAAGTCAGTGTCTCCTCATACCGTTGAAGCAAGCGAAAGACGCGGGACGCACGTGCGTCCCCTGCTTCCGACTGATGCAACAACCGCAACCGATTGACACTCGCGAGTGCCGTCTCGGCTGAGGAGAAGAACGCGGATAAAACGAGAATCGGAATTAACCAAACGAATGAAATCATGGGCAATGGGTCCACGATGTTTTCACACTCCGTTTCCTAATGGAATGAACCGCTTAGAACGATGACTCGACGAATTCGAACTCGAAATCACGGATCCGAACGACATCACCGTCAATCGCACCAAGACGACGTAACTCATCATCGACACCCATTTGACGTAGTGTCCGGGCGAAACGTTTAATTGATTCTTCACGCATGAAGTTCGTCATCGTGAAGAGTTTTTCGATCCGTGGTCCTTTGATGACGAAGCAATCGTCTTCATCTTTCGAAATCGTAAAGCCGGCTTCTGGTGCTTCGTAACCGTAGACGACACGTGGTGTCGCTGTTTTCTCTTCGAGTTCCTCAAGACCGAACTCTGGTGTCGCATCGACGAGATCAGCGATTCGGAACAAGAGATCACGTAACCCTTGACGTGTTGCTGCTGAAATCTCGAATACTTCAAGCTCTGGGAAAGCTTCCTTGAAGGCTTCAAGGTGTTCTGCCGCATCCGGCATATCCATCTTGTTCGCGACGACGACTTGCGGACGCTCTGTCAAACGGAGGTTATAGTCCGCGAGTTCTTTATTGATGATGTTGTAGTCTTCGATCGGATCGCGTCCTTCCATCCCACTCATGTCGATGACGTGGACGATGACTTTCGTCCGCTCGACGTGACGGAGGAACTGATGCCCGAGTCCAACACCTTCACTTGCGCCTTCAATCAATCCTGGCAAGTCGGCCATGACGAAGCTACGGCTATCTTCCGTTTCAACGACACCGATGTTCGGTGTGATCGTCGTGAAGTGGTATGCGCCGATTTTCGGGCGCGCTGCCGAAACAACGGATAACATCGTTGATTTCCCGACACTCGGGAACCCGACGAGACCAACGTCTGCTAGCATCTTCAGTTCAAGTTTCAAGTACTTTTCTTCTCCTGGCTCCCCGTTTTCCGCATGCTCCGGAGCCGGGTTCGCTGGTGTCGCAAAACGGGTGTTTCCACGTCCGCCGCGTCCACCGCGTGCAACGATTGCTTGTTGTCCGTGATGGACAAGGTCAGCGAGTACAGCATCCGTATCGTCATCATAGACGACCGTACCCGGTGGAACCTTGACAATCAAATGCTCAGCCTTACGACCGTGCATGCCTTTTGACATTCCGTTTTCACCTTGGACTGCTTTAAAGTGACGTTTGTAACGGAAGTCCATCAATGTCCGAAGCCCTTCGTCAACTTCGAGGACGACGTGAGCCCCGTGACCACCGTCTCCGCCGGCAGGACCGCCGTCCGGAACGTACTTCTCGCGACGGAACGCTACTTGCCCACGTCCTCCGTCACCTGCTTTTACATAAATATTTACCTGATCGACAAACATGTCGGATCCCTCCTCTTACTTCTCTTCCTCAAACGGAAGACTTTCAATCTCAATCACACACTCATTTTCCGTCTGCGACTCGATTTCCATCGGCGTCACTAGATTTTCAAGGCGCGACATATCTAGTAGATCCCGATAGATCTCGATGGTCACGCCCTCGTGAAAGGTCACGGATACTTCTCCTACTCCTACATCAATCATGGCGATGGCTGCTTCGACGAGTTGCTTCAACCGCTCATCTTCCATGTGGGGTGCTCCGATGATATCATACGTCACAGTTTTGCCTGACCATTCAGCTTGCAGTAACGCCAGTGCGGTTTTCGGCAATCCGATTCGCGCTAGACGTCCTTCCCGTGATGCTTGATCCCGGTATGCCGAACAGATTGACTCGACTGCTTGTTCGTCTCCGATCGCGCCATACGAACGGACGAGTTGTATCCGGTTCAACCACTCGTGACGAAGAGTCTTTAAAAGATCAAGTACCTGTTGTTCCTCCATCGGTCGTTCCCTCCTAAAAAAAACAGACCCTAACCCTCGAAAGTGGCTAGAGTCTGCTTCGTCGATCCTTATGCTGGGTAAACGCTGACTTGTTTCTTGTCGCGTCCGAGACGTTCGAAACGAACGACACCAGTTGCAGTTGCGAAAAGTGTATCATCGCCACCACGTCCGACGTTCATACCTGGGTGAATCTTCGTACCGCGTTGACGGTAGAGGATTGAACCAGCAGAAACAGTTTGACCGTCTGCACGTTTCGCCCCAAGGCGTTTCGATTGCGAGTCACGACCGTTCTTTGTCGAACCTACCCCTTTTTTCGATGCGAAGAACTGAAGATTAAGTTTCAACATGTGGAATCCACCTCCTATACTTGTTCAAGTTGGATAAACTCACCGTAACTTTCAGCGATGGTACCAAGCTGGACCAATGTCGCCTCCAGTAACAATTGGGTGCGTTCACTGACATCCGGTGCTAAGTCAGCGTACGGTTCTACATAAAAGTAGCCACCCTCTTGTTGTTCTGCCATTTCAAGGAGCAGGACCTGCCCGAGTAATGCTTCTATGGCATTGTATGCCCCGAAGATCACCGACGAGACGCCGGCGCAGACAAGATCGAGACCTGGTTCTGCGAACTCGGCATGTCCTGTCACTTCGATGGAGCGGACGAGTTCCGCTTCATCTCGTCGAATCTTAACACGTATCATGGCTTACGCTTCGATTTTCTCGATGCGGACCTTCGTGTAAGGTTGACGGTGACCTTGCTTACGACGGTAGTTCTTTTTCGCTTTCATTTTGAAGACAGTGATCTTTTTCGCGCGAGCGTGTTTGATGACCGTTGCTACGACCTTCGCACCTTCTACGAGTGGAGCGCCGACTTTAACATCGTCACCACCAAGGATCAATACTTCACCAAATTCGACTGTGCTGTCGACGTCTGCGTTTAATTTCTCAACGTAGATTTCTTGGCCAGCTTCGACTTTGACTTGTTTACCACCAGTTTTGATAATTGCGTACATTACGTGCACCTCCTCTTAGGAACTCAGACTCGCCATCACGGGCAGCGGATGCTTTAAAACCCGGTCTGTGCGGTTGTAGTCATTTGGGTGCTTCCAAACGAACTAACGTTATTCAGAATACCAAACGTTCTTCCACCTTGTCAATGCTGTTCTGAAGGATTATTCCGATCGCTTGACGAAATCGACACAGTCCTGTGACGACCCGGTGAACAGGACGGCCGGCTCCCCTTCAAGCACATGGACCTCGAGCGGTTGACGGGAGACGAATTCGTCTTGCAGCAAGTGACGCGGTGCGCGAATGACCGCGGCTTCCGCGTAAGTCGCAATCTCAAGCAACTTCGGTTCAATCAACCGATAGACACTTAATCGTGTCCAGTTCCCTGACTCCTGCGAGCGCTCCTGTAGCGATTTCCCGTGGCGTTGTCGGGTCAGTTCACATAAACCCATCTTCGTAAAGCCGTAGACTTCGATCTGTTTCGTTTCGAGTGCTGCTCGCTCTTTTAAGAGTTGGGTCACTCGTGTCTGCCCCTTACTTGAGCCGCGGAGAAAGTCGATTGCAATCATCCCGCTGATGTTGCGCAAACGGAGCTGACGCATGATTTCAACTGCTGCTGCTTCATTGATTTGGTCGAACGTCCGTTTTTGTTCCTTGACGGAAATCGTCTTCCCGCTGTTGACGTCGATGACCGTCATCGTTTCGACTTCTTCAATCAAGAGATACGCCCCACCGTCAAGCCAGACGACACGTTGCATCGCCTTCTCGATTGCCCCGTCGATCGTCTCCATCTCGGGTAAGCGGCCTTTTCGTAGCGATCGTTCGACGGATAGTCCAAGTAATTCGAGGCGTTCTTTTTCCTGACGCGTCATGACGAGTGCTTCCGTGACATGTGGAAGCCGTTTCGCTTCCTGGACAATCAGTGCCTCGTCTTGTTCAAGACGCGGTGCCTGCAGAAGTTCTTTGTGCCGTGTTCGTAACGATTGCAATTCCTGCTTCAATTCGTCGATTGATGCTTTTGCCGCCTCTGTCCGGTAGAGAATCCCCTCTTCTTCCGCCGTCGTCAGTTGCTCGGCCAACTGGCGCTGTACGACGACATCGAGTTTCCGGCTGAAACGGACGCGTCGACCGTACGGGAAATAGACGAGGTAACGTCCGCCATACGTGATGTTCTGTGTCACTTTATGCTGTTTCGGTGCGACACCCTCTTTGACGACCTGGACGAGTAATGTCTGTCCGACCTGGACCGCTTGCCCGATTGTCGGTACGTCCGGATAACGCCGGAGCGCTTCGATTGTCTCATTGAGCGGTAAGTAGAGCGGTGTGCCATCGGTTGCAATCAAAAAAGCTGCTCCGAGCGTCGGATGCAACCGGTCGACCTTTGCATAGACGAACGTTCCGATTCGGATTTCGTCGCGCATCCGTTCATGGTATTCAATCAATCGTCCCCCTTCGACCAATGCCAGTCGTTCGAGTGAGGCGGTCTGTTCACTAATCCATCGCATGCTGATCCCTCCAAAAAAATTAGACTAGGCGCGACGATGTCGTCCTAGTCTAATTTCCCATTCTTATTTCATCCCAAGCATCTTCTTCAATTTGACGAAGAATCCTTTTTGCGGCTGTTCATTTAAGTCCAGCAGTGGTACGGATTCTCCGAGAATCCGGCGGGCGATGTTCCGGTAGCCGAGTCCAGCCCGGTTATCCGGATTCATCGTCACAGGCACACCACGGTGCGAAGCAGCGATGACTTCCTCATCATCGATGATCAGACCAAGCAGATCAATCGACAGAATGCGCATGATTTCATCGATATCGAGCATATCACCGGACGCCATCATGTGTGAACGAACCCGGTTGATGACAAGTTTCGGAACGATATTACGTTCTGAACGTTCGAGCATTCCAATAATCCGGTCCGCATCCTGGACGGCTGCTTTTTCTGGTGTCGTTACGACGACGGCTTCATCCGCTCCAGCGATTGCATTCATGAACCCTTGTTCGATCCCTGCAGGACAGTCAATCAAGACAAAGTCGTATTCCAGCTTTAATGTATCGATGATTGCCTTCACCTGTTCGGGTGTGACGGAGGACTTATCCTTTGATTGAGCAGCAGGCAACAGATACATCTCTTCAAAACGTTTATCGCGAACGAGTGCTTGGTGCAACTTACATTGCCCTGTCACGACGTCAACGATGTTATAGATACTCCGGTTATCGAGACCCAGCACGATATCGAGATTGCGTAAGCCGATATCCGTATCGACGAGACAAACGGAATGTCCCATCAACGCAAGGGCCGTTCCGATATTCGCAGTCGTCGTCGTCTTTCCGACGCCACCTTTACCGGATGTGACGACGATGGCGCGTCCCATGTTCGTCTTCGCCTCCATATGTACCTGTTCTTTCACTTGTTCCATATCCGTCACCCTCTTTCACTATCAATCGCAAACTGATCCATCCGCGCATGCGGGACGGTTTGAAGGCGGGAGAATTCAACCCCGTCTTCCCCTAAAAATGCACAACCCATGTCAAGTGCAGGAATCGGTGCGTCATCCGGTTCCTCATGGACGGTCCCTGCGACCGCGACCCATTTCGGCTGCAATACACTGGCCGCGATGACCGCGTCTGTATTCCCCCCTTTTCCTGCATGAACGGTACCACGGAGGGCACCTAAACAATAGATACTTCCTGTCGCATGGACGACCGCTCCCGGGTTGATATCCCCGATGACGACGATCGATCCCTCGACGTCTACTACATGCCCACTGCGTGCCGTTCCACCGAAATAATGGAACGTCCGCTCTCCGTACAAGGCTTTTGCCTCTTCCTTCGTGATGCACTCACTGTCATATCCTTTGAAAGAGAAGGAATCATGTCGCGCGACGATAGATTCGACGGCCGTCAACACCCCTTCATCGACATATCGTCGACCGAAGAAGAAGGTGATCGGTACGGCGCGTCCGTTCTCGACGGATTTGTCCGCAAGCGTCAACTCTAAATCGTCAAGAAATTCATCCACACTGCACCTTTCATTCACATAGACGGCGAGGCCACCACGATGACCTTTCATCGTTACATAACGTTTACGCTCAATCATGACTCATCCTCTTTTCTCGTCAAGGGTCGATTGCACGAGCCGGGTCATCGGATAATACAGGACGATGATTCCGATCAACTGTGCCACCAGACTCCTTGGAATGATCTGTGTCGCGAGTTCCTGGAAGGAAACCCCGACACCAACGACCGAAGCCGTGAAGAAATATATATCGAGTTCATACAAAATGGCACTAAACGTGAACGTGACAAGAATCGTCAATACGTTCTCCTTTACATATTTTAGCACGAAGCTACTAAAAAGCGGAATGGCGGATAACGCAAATAAGTAAATGCCGATGATATCCGAGTATACGAAATCATACAGCAATCCGAAAACGAGACCGAATCCGAGTGCCTGTTCAAGTTTTCCGTACCGACCAAGAAACATCAATCCGATCAATGTCGCATGGATGACATACGGTGAACCATCACCGAGCGGTCCCGCGAACAACGTCCCTTCTAAGATAAAAAGAAGGAACACGGCGAAAAACAACTTAACGTTATTCACGAGTGTCCCCTCCTTTATCGGTCTCAGCGAAAGGTTCCTTCGCTTCGCGTTCAATCACGAAGACATGACCGAACTGTTCGAAGTCTGCTGCCGGTTTGACGTATGCGATTTTCGAAGCCCCATACTGATCGGATTTCACTTCATCGATCGTGCCGACGACGATCCCGCTCGGATACTTCCCACCAAGACCTGACGTCGTGACGGTCTGCCCTTTTTTCAGTTTCGCGTCATTTGGAATCTTCGTGAACTTAAGTAATTTCGATTCCTCATCAAAACCTTCGATCGTACCGAAGACACCTTTACCTTTCGTGTCATCTGCCGTCGCCGAGACATTATTCGTCCGGCTCGTATCCGACATCAACTGCACGAGAGACGTATAAGCGCTCGCCTGGATGACGCGACCGATTAAACCATCCGCCGTGACGACAGCCATGTTCGCTTTGACCCCTTTTTGTTCACCGATGTTGATCGTCACGAATCGTTGCCACTCGGACGACGTCCGACCGATCATCTCTGCCGGTAACAAGTTGTAGTCCCGAATCGAACCTTTCAGGTCGAGCATATCTTTTAATTCTTTATTTTCACGTTCGAGGTCACGGACTTTGACGGCATTCCCGGCATAGTCACTCAAGCGTGATTTCAAATGTTCATTCTCTTTGTACACGTCACGCACTTCTTTAATCGAAGTGACCGTATCATCAATCCAGCCAATCGGTGTCGCGAAAAGGCGCTGACCGACGCCCACGGTATCCCGCACGAAGCTTTGATACCAGTGGGATTGGTTACGCCCTTGCAGCGAAATACCGATTAAGATCACCAAAAGGAGAAAACTAAGGAGTGTGATGAGCAGTTTTCGATTATTTAAAAATCGCTTCATCGCTCATCCCGTCCTTATCTTTTTTGCGAGATGCCTGATTTCGAACGAAGAACATTCATCATCTCGAGTGATTTTCCTGTACCGATTGCGACACAATCGAGCGCGTTCTCAGCGACGAGTGTCAAAATACGTGTTTCGTCTTCGATGACGGCGTCAAGGTTTTTCAAGAGTGCCCCACCACCCGTTAAGACGATTCCGCGGTCCATGACGTCTGCTGATAATTCAGGAGGCGTCTGCTCAAGCGTGTGTTTGACACCTGCAAGAATCGCTTCGACCGTATCTGACAGTGCGTCACAGATTTCAGCACTTGTGACTTCGATCTGTTTCGGAAGACCTGTCACGAGATCGCGACCACGGATTTCCATTGTTTCGTTTTCTGATTCTTCATCGATGCGAGCGTAACCGATCGTCATTTTCAATGTTTCAGCTGTCCGCTCCCCGATCATCAAGTTGTATTTCGATTTGATGTAACGAATGATCGACTCATCCATCTCGTCACCACCGACGCGGATCGATTGGCTTGTGACGATACCACCAAGTGAGATGACGGCAACTTCCGTCGTACCACCACCGATATCAACGACCATCGAGCCCGTTGGTTCTGAAACCGGAAGACCCGCTCCGATTGCTGCAGCGAATGGTTCTTCGATCGTGTACGCTTCACGCGCACCTGCGAGTTTTGCCGCATCTTCAACCGCACGTTTTTCGACCGATGTGATGCCGCTTGGGACACAGATCATGACGTTTGTTTTAGAAGAGAACAAGCCTTTTTTCTTCGAAGCTTGATCCATGAAGTATTTGATCATCGTAGCGGTTGTTTCGTAATCCGCGATAACCCCGTCTTTCATCGGGCGTCGTGCAGTCACGTTACCCGGCGTACGACCGATCATGTTTTTCGCTGCGTTACCGACTGCTTCAATTTTCCCTGTATCCGTACGGAAGGCGACGACGGACGGTTCGCGGACGACGATTCCTTGCCCCTTTACATACACGAGCGTGTTAGCCGTACCTAAGTCAATGCCGATTTCACGGCTGAATGATCCAAACATTATTCAAAAAACCCCTCTCTGAGAATACACTTCACTAATTATAACGGAAAAGCCTTCATTGGAAAGCGTTAAAACGTTACAGCTTGTTTACAGTTCGCCTTAGAAAACACACAAAAAAACGTCTGACGGAAAGAATCGAGTCTTTCCCTTCAGACGTTATTCTTACATAAATCCGCGCTGTTTCATACTAATAAATTGTCCGTGACCGATTACGATGTGGTCAAGACAACTGATTCCGATGAGCCGTCCTGCCTCAACGAGTCGCTCCGATACCTCGATATCTTCCCGACTTGGTGTCGGATCACCCGACGGATGATTATGGACGGCAATGAAGTTCGCAGCCGAGCAGCGAATCGCTTCCCGGAAAACGTCTCGCGGGTGGACGATCGACGTGTTCAATCCTCCGATGAAGAGCGTCTTTTTCGAGACGACCTCGTTTTTCGTATTCAAATACAGGCAGATGAAGTGCTCCTGCTGATAGAGACGCATCTCTTCTAACAACAGTTCCGCTGCATCTTCCGGTGAGCGGATCGTCGGTCGAACCCATTTCGGTTCCGTGACGAGACGGCGACCAAGTTCAAGGCCTGCCATGATTTGTAATGCCTTTGCTTTCCCGACCCCAGGCGCTTTTTCAAGTCCGCCGACTCCCGCTGCCTCGAGTTCGATCAACGAAGGATAAATGTGCAGTAATTCTTCCGCGATTTCAAGCGGTGTCCGGTCGCGCGTTCCACTTCGGACGAGACACGCCAGCAACTCGACTGTCGTCGCTTGTGCCAAGCCTTTCAACTGAACCATATCCTTCGGCCATTCAATCACAGCATCCGACCTCTCTGTTTTCAGGATTACGCAAACATCGGCTTGATTGCAAAGGACGCGAGACGTTTCGTGATCTCGTGGATCGGCAGTCCGACGACATTATAATAATCGCCCTCGATCGCTTCAACGAATAGACCACCCATCGCTTGGATACCATATCCACCCGCTTTATCGTAGGGCTCCGTCGTCGCGATATAGCCTTCGACCCACTCGTCTGGCAATGCACCAAAACGGACGTGTGTCGTCACGTCGAACGTCTCTTCCTTCTCACCAAAGCGAATCGTCACTCCTGTCACGACTTCATGGGTTCGTCCTGATAAGCGGGCGAGCATTGCTCGTGCTTCTCCCTTATCCGCCGGTTTCTCGAGAATCATGTCGTCGATCGCGACGACTGTATCGGCAGCGAGAATGACACCGTCTGCTGGGATCGCCCGCGCTTTCTTTTGCGATAGATGACGGACGTACTCGTGTGGTGTCATCGGATATGGTGCCTCCTCGACGACATTCGCCGGTACGACTTCGTGAAGGATTCCGATTTGTTTAAGAAGTTCCGTCCGGCGCGGTGAAGCCGAAGCGAGAATCAAGTGTGGTTGCGTTATCATCAGTATCACGTTCTTTCCCATTAATTTCGAATCGGATAATTCGAGTCATCGTTTAGTCTAACAAAAAACAAGCGGTCCCTAAATAACAGGAACCGCTTGTTACATCTTAATTACCTGTCACATCGACAAACGGATCCGACTTCGGTGTCTTCTCCTCGAGTGGGGTTTGTTTATCCGGCGTCAACTTCGTCAAGTCCGGACGGTAATACGATTCGATCTCGACTGTGAACGAGAGCATCTCATCATCGAGTAGGACCGTTCCACTGCCTGGACCTGGTTCTTCCGGTCCTGACAACTGGATTTGGCGTAAGACCGTAATTCGATCCGTCCGTTCGATTTGCTTCAGGAATGCCATCAATTCAAGATAAGACGGGGCTTCGACCGTCAAAGACGCTGGAAGCGGTGTTGCGTTAGCCGTAACAGGTGCTGAAGTAGCCGCCGCAGCCTGCTGATCAGACTCTGTCGCCATTGCTCCGTCAACAGCAGGCGTAGATGTCACCGGTGACTGCGGTGCTACATCGGTCGCCTGACCAAACGTGATCGACTGGACTTTGACTCCGGCGATTTGACTCGATGCGTTGATCGCATCGATGACGTCATCGTTTGACGCCGTCACCGGTACTTTTTGTTGAAGGAAGCTTGATTCAGCGACGTCGACTTTCTGCTCGTTTGCTTTTGCTTGCTCGAGTACCATCTGTTCCCGCTTGAGCGTCGCTTCCTTCTCTTGCAACGTTTGGTGCGTCGTATACGTCGTATAACCGAAGTATCCGACCGCACCGAGGACAATCACGATCGTTAGACCGAGGAGGATATAGCTACTATAACGTTTCAATTGTCCGGCACCTCCTCGATTTCAGTCGTTACATTCGGATCAGTCGTCTCCGTCGTCGTATCGGTCGAAGGAGTCACTTCCGTTGAGCTATCTGTTTCCGGTTCAGCCGGCTGGTCTTCCTGCGGTACGTCTGGATCAGCTTCGTTCGTCTCACCTTTAACGACTTCCGTTGGATTGACGTTTAGCGAAAACTGTCCGATATAACGGGGTTCTTCAGATTTGGCATCGTCAGACGGTGTAATTTCCGTCGTCGGAACTTCTTGCCCGGTCGTCGGATCAACCGTCGTCGTCGTGACGACGTCTGCCTTTTCATTCATCGTCCGTGTCGTCACACTTGCAAGATTCGTTTCTGAGAAGACTTTATCCGTCAATAACTCACGATAAAAATCGTTCAGTTCGTCAAGCGTCTCGAATTGGGTCGTCATCGTCACGGTGTGATCCGCACCGTAGGCGAATTGAAGAATATAGCCGCGTTCCGGCAGATAGCGGGTAATCCGTTCAAGCGTCGGCACGGCAGGACGAGGCGTCGTCTCAAGACCTTCGACCGTCTGCTTGAGTTGTGCGACTTCTTGTTTCGCCGATTGGTCCGACTCTGACTGCAACTGACGGACAATCTGGATTTGGTCGTTCGTCGATTCGACGCGATCCGCAAATTGATCGGTTTGCCAGTAGAGATACCCACCGGCGAGTCCGCCGAACAATAAGAGAATCAGTGAAGCGACGAGCGGGTACTTCGGGGCTTCATCATTTTCCGGCAACAAGTTGATTCGGTCTTTTCGTGGTGAAGCAAGACCAGCAAGCGGTAAGTACACCCGTGGGATCGACTGTCCGTCAATCGTCATCATGTCTGGGATTTCATCAAGGCTTAAATCGAAGTTCGACCGGAACCGGGTCGCCAGTTCATCGCGGAACGGAAAATCCCCGGCAAGGACGACGTTCGTGATTTCCCGTCCATCGCGCGCGAGTGAAAAACGATAGAAATCGAGCACACGCGAGAACTCGAGCAACATCTCGTCTAAGACAAGTTCGACAGTCGGATCATCTGAGCGGTAACGGTAATGCAGTTGATCGTCGATGACATCGACATCCCACGCGTCAGCCGCAAACGTATCAACCGAGCGAATCAGACGTGGGACATGGTCTTCGATGATGATCAGCTGATGGTTCGTCGCATTCGCATTCCAGATCAGTAACGTGTCAGCGTCTGTTGCGACAGGATGATGGGCTTCGATCCCGAAATAAGTCGCGAGTGGTTGGGGTTCGGCAGCAACGAGGCGCAGGTGTTTTTGTTTGAACAATTGTGTGTACTGCTTCAGTGCCTCGTTTGGTGCGGCGTATAACATGATTTCCCGTTTCCCGTCTTCTTCAAGAACCGTGTAATCAAAATACGGTTCTTCAAACGGCAAGACGATACTATGTCCGATCTCCATGAACAGGTAGCCGCGAATTTGATTCGTCTCGATTGTCTCCGGAATATCAAGTTTCCGGGCGAGAACGAGTGAACCATCGAGCGCTAGCACCGCTTGCGAGCCACGTGGTACTTTCAGCTTCGTCAATAACCCGTCAAAGATGAAATCAAGCGAGGCTTCCGGTTGCAACCAGCCTCCTTGCAGTGTTCCTGGCGGCAGCGCGACGACTGCCCGGCGCTTAATGACGCCTTTTTTGACGACTGCACCGAAAATTGCGACATCGGTGAAATTAAAGTAGATATAAGTACCTTTACGCCGTTGCGCCATATGTACGTTCTTCCTTTCTTAAAGCAGTAAATCGAGGTACCACGATACCCAATCATCCGCAAAATAATATGTCAGTAATGTTCCGACAGCAATCGACGGAACGAAGGGAATTGGTTGTTTCCGTTTCACGCGCCCGAGTCCAAGTAACGTTAACCCAAGGACGGATCCGACGAATGCCGAGACGAACAAGGCAATGACGACGTGAAGCGGTCCAAGGAAGATTCCGAGCAGTCCGAACAGCTTGACATCCCCTGCCCCCATACCACGCCGGGAAGCAAGAAAGATGACGAACAATAGAACGAACCCGACGATTCCACCAATAATTGGATTATACCAGTTTTCGAGTGGAGAAAGGTAGCGCACAATCAAGGCAATCGGCAAAAAGATGAGTAAAATTTTATTCGGGATCAGCATGTAAGCTAAGTCCGACATCGTCAAGATGAACAGCAAGCTCGTCAGGACGAGCGTCAATGCCAGTTCCATCGACCAGCCGAACTGCCAAAAGGCATAGGCGTAAAGAATTCCTCCAAGTAATTCAAGCGCTGGATACTTGATTGAAATCGATTGTCCGCAAGAGCGGCACTTCCCACCGAGTACAGCGTAACCGAGTACCGGTGTTAGTTCGAGCGGTCCAAGAACATGTCCACACGTTGGACAATGGGAGCGCGGATGAACGATCGACTCCCCGACCGGGACGCGCAGACCGACGACGTTCGTAAACGACGTGATGAGTAAGCCTAACAAGAAAAAATAAATCGTGAAAACGATCGTCATGACACGACCTCCCTTTCAAAAAAGTTCAGAAAAAAACCCCCGAGGAGGGGGTAATAATTATTTCTTTTCTTGTACTCCACTACGCTTCAATGCTGAAGGAGCTGAAGCATTGAAATAAGTATAATCTGCTGATTTACTAGTTAACGTAACTGCATATGTGTAAGAACCATTTTTCTCAGTAACGACAACATATGAATTTTTGTAATCTTCATCTGAGTTCAATGCATCTTTCATATCATCAATATATTTTTTTAAAGAGTCAGTACGTGGTGCTGCTGCAGTACCTTTAGCAACATCATTAGCCACAATAGCATCGTTATTGTCATTAACTCCAACTTTTACCGTTTCACCTGGTTGAACAGGATTTGAAGATGTGTACAATTTAGCCGCAGCAACTAATTGCTTAGCATCCGAAACAACAGCATCCTTACGTGAGTTCTCGATCAATCCACCGATTGCGACGACAGCGATTGCTGCAATGATTCCTAAGATAACGACGACGACGAGTAACTCGATCAATGTGAGTCCGCGCTCATCGCGCATTTGTTTTGCATCTAACCAGATTTCTTTTAACCGTTCTACCATTACATTATGCCTCCCTAGTACTTTTTGACTGTTCTTGGTTAGTAGGTAATACTATCCAAACGAATACTATTATAGTAGCACCATATTTTTTGTATATTATGTCTTTTTTTCACAACAGGTAAATGTTTTTACAATTGTCAACTTGCCTGGATATCCGAGTAAATTTTAAACATTGGTACGACGACAGCAATGACGATGACCCCTACAATTGCAGCAAGGACAACGATTAATAGCGGTTCAATGATTGACTTCAAGCGATCCGTCGTCGTCTCGACCTCGGTCTCATAGAAGTTCGCGACTTCCGTCAACATCGAGTCAAGCCGTCCTGACTCTTCACCGATTGCAATCATCTGTGTGACAAGAGGTGGAAAATATTTGTTTTTTTCGAGCGGTTCATGCATCGGAATGCCGCGGGACATTGCTTCGTTTGCACCCGCAATCCCTTTACGAATGATCCGGTTCGTGACGATCCGTTCCGTAATATCAAGCGATGCCAAAATCGGGACCGAGGCGTTCAATAATACAGATAGTCCACGCGTCATCAAGGCGATTTGTGATTTTTGAATCAATGGACCAAAGACCGGAATCATCAACAAGAAGCGATCAAAGAATAGGCGTTGCCGTTCATTTTTTAAGTTGAAGTACAGTAAGCCAATCAAACCAAACGCAATTAACAACAATACCCACCAATAGGCAACGAAGAAGTCCGATACGGCAACAACGAGCTTCGTGATCAACGGCAGTTCACTTCCGAGCTGGTCGAAGATTGACGCAAACGTCGGTACGACGTTCATCATCAAGAAGACGACGACGCCAACGGCAACGAGTGAAACGACCGCCGGATAAATAAGTGCCGAGATGACTTTCCGTTTTATTTCATACTGTTTCTGCAGTTGGGTGACGATATTATCGAGCGCTTCCTCGAGATTCCCGCTCGCCTCTCCTGCCATCGCCATGCTGACGAAAAACGTATCAAAGACCCGGGGATGTTTTTCGATTGCTTGCGAAAACTGAATCCCGCTTCGTAAGTCGTCCTCGACCTCAACGAGTGCCCGTTCGAGTGGTTTTGATTCCGTCTGTTTGCGGAGAATTTCTGTCGCCTTGACGATTGAGACGCCGGACCGCACGAGTGTCGCGAACTGTCGCGCATACATGACGAGATGTTCGATTTTCGGTTTGGCACTAAGAAACGTAATTTCGGTGTTCAAGCCTTTCGATTCTTGTTTTTCAAGCGATGTCACAGCAATCTGATCCGTCCGCAACCGTTCTGCGGCTTCACGTTTCGTCAGTGCTGTAATCTTGCCTTTCTTTCGTTTACCGGCCATCGTCCGACCTTCATAAATGAATACTGCCATATGTTCACCCCGATATGTACGGTGATGCAGCAGAAGCCGGAATCAATCCCCGACTGACGAGATCCTGCAATGCCATCTGCATCGTCTGCATGCCGTATTGTTTACCCGTCTGCAGGACGGACTGAATCTGATATTCCTTACCGGTCCGAATCAGGTTCGAGACAGCTGGCGTATCGACCATGATTTCAAGAGCTGCGACGCGTCCTGTACCGTCCGATCGTGGCATCAGGCGTTGCGAGATGACACCCGCAAGGACGTTCGCCAGTTGAGCCCGAATCTGATCTTGCTGCTCGGACGGAAAAACATCGATGATCCGGCTGACCGTCGAGGCAGCCGTCGACGTATGGACCGTCGCAAAGACGAGGTGACCTGTCTCTGCTGCCGTTACGGCTGTCGCAATCGTCTCGAGGTCCCGCATCTCACCGAGTAAGATGACATCCGGATCCTGACGGAGCGCTGACCGTAAGCCGGTCGCAAAGCGTGGTGCATCGATTCCGATTTCACGCTGATCGATCAGACTTTTATGATGACTATGTAAGTATTCAATCGGATCTTCCAGTGTAATGATCCGTTTATACATCGTCTGATTGATTTCATTGATCATCGCTGCAAGCGTCGTCGATTTTCCGGAGCCGGTCGGACCCGTCACGAGGATCAGACCGTGCGGTTTCGTTAAGAACCGCTTTAAGACGGGGGGGAGTGCCAATTGTTCGAGCGTCGGCACTTCGGTCGGAATCGTTCGAAACGCCATCGATAAGGCGCCGCGTTGATAAAAACAGTTGACCCGGTACCGGGCAACACCGGTCACACCGAATGAAAAATCGATGTCGCGGTCCTGTTTCAGTTGTTGATACATCTCGTCCGTAATGAGTGAACGGACGAACCCGTCGATAATGATCGGTTTCATCTTGTCTGTTCCGAACGGTGTCAATGTTCCGTTAATCCGAAAGACCGGTGGGGATCCTGCCGTCAAATGGACATCGGATGCCCCTCGTTCCTTCGAAGAACGCAAAATATCTTCGATTTGTGCACGTTCCATCGTACTGTTCATTCTGAAATCACCGTCCGTAAAATCTCTTCTGTCGTCGTAATGCCATCTGCTACTTTCGATAGACCATCCGCAAGTAAGAAACGTTGGTCTTGTGATTTGACATACGCTGTAATGTCGCTTTCCGTCGATTGATTCATGATCATCCGGCGTAACACCTCGTCGACCATGATGACCTCTTGAATCGCAACCCGTCCACGGTAACCCGTCATATTACAAGACGAGCAACCACGTCCACGCATGACCGTCGTCGCTTCGATTCCCTCTTGATCAAATAACTCTTGTTCTCGTTTCGAAATCGGATGGACTTCGCCACAATCACGGCAGACACGGCGAACGAGCCGCTGTGCAATCAATCCACTGACAGAAGCAGCAACAAGGAACGGTTCGACCCCCATGTCAATCAATCGCGTGATCGAACTAACGGCAGAATTCGTGTGCAAAGTCGAAAGAACCAAGTGTCCTGTCAGCGAAGCACGAATCGAAATCTCAGCTGTCTCGATGTCGCGAATCTCCCCGACCATGACGACGTTCGGATCCTGACGCAAAATCGAACGAAGACCACTTGCAAACGTTAAACCGATTTTCGCGTTGACTTGAACCTGGTTGATTCCATCAACCTGATACTCAACAGGGTCTTCGACGGTGATGATATTGCGTGATTCATCGTTTAATTCATTCAAAGCGGCATACAACGTCGACGATTTCCCGGAACCGGTTGGACCGGTGATCAAGATGATCCCGTTCGGACGTTTCAGCATTTCCCGGAATTGGAATTCATTCCGCGAACTAAAACCGATTTTTGAGATTGAGATATTCGAGTTCGAACTATCAAGAATCCGGATAACGACCTTTTCGCCGTAAACGGTCGGTAAGGTCGAGACACGGAAATCATACGGTAATCCGTTAAAGACATATTTAATCCGTCCATCCTGTGGTAAGCGTGACTCAGTGATATCAAGTTCACTCATGACTTTGATTCGCGTCGTCAAAATGCTTTGGATTTGTTTCGGATAGTTGTTCTCCGTGCGTAATTCCCCGTCAATCCGGATTCGGATCGTCATCGACGTTTCCTGCGGATCCATATGGATATCGGATGCGCGCTGCGCAATCGCGTTCTCTAGAATTTGATTGACGAGCCGGATGATCGGCGCGTCTTCGCGTGTCACGACATCACGGGATTGATCCGATTCCGCCATATCGTCGGATTCTAGTAATTCCCGTAACGATGAATCAATATCATAGTATTTCAGGATCGTTCGTCTGATTTCGTCCCGCGTCGCAATCCCGACATCAATCGATAAACCTGTCTGCATCCGCAAATCATCAATCGCAATCAAATCCATTGGATCGGCCATCGCGATGAAGAGACGGTTTCCTTCCCGGTAGACCGGAACGAGCGTATGCCGCTGTGCCAGGTCTTTTGAGATCAACTTCGTTACAGCGACGTCGACCGGGTAGTTGTACAGTTGGATGATCGGAATCTTCAATTGATGGTGCAGTGCCTCTAACAATTGTTGTTCAGTCAAGTGACCCAGTCGAAGCAGCGCGTCCCCGAGCTTTTCAGTCGGTCGTTTGACCGTTAGTGCCTCTTCGACTTGTTGATTCGTTATGAGTCCCTCTTCGATCAACATTTCCCCTAAACGTTTTCGTTTCATTGCCATTTAATGTGTCATCCTTCCGCGTGCCGTGTTTCTTCTTCCTCTAACACATCCGGTTTTTGATGTTTTTCATCCATTACACTCGTTACGGCTGCGGTCAACAAACACAAGACGACAATCCCAACGAGTACGAGTGGATTCGTGATCCAGTCGAGCTGAATACTAAAGTAGATCAACGTTACGATCAGAATCGCCGCAACGGACAAAATCGATTTAGCAGTTACAGTCGTCACATAAGGAATCGTTACCGCAAACATCAGTCCGCAGATGATCGTCGCAAGACCGATGATGATACCGAGTTCAATTGCAATCGTCGTCCAGTTCATCGTCTCTCCTCCTTCTTATCCGACAGGTTCCCCTGTTGTTTCACCTTCTACAGGTGAAGCAGGATCACCCGTTTCATTACGATCCGGCGTATCAGGTGACGTCGGACTTGTCGGAGACGTTGGTGTATCTGGCGTCTCGACGCCATCCGTCTGCGGTTCATCCGTCGTTTGGTCATCGGGATTATTCGTATCTGTTGAATCATTGGAATCATTCGTATCCGTCGAATCATCGGAGTTCGTGTCATCTTCCGGTTCAGGTACGACGACTGGTGCTTGTTCTTCTTGACTACTCTTCGTCACGATTGCCGGGACGGCTGCGTAGAAATCAAGAGACAATAACTGCTTCTTCTCCCCTTGAGCCGTCTTCGTCACACGATAGACTTCAATCGATTTCCCTTCTTCTCCCGCTTGTGTATCACTTGTCGTTCCTGCTGTGAGTGTTGCGGAATAACGCGTGATCGTACGGAATGGAATCGTTTTTTCGCCTTCAAGAACTGTTGTGACCGTCTCTTTGAACGGGGTTCCTTTCAGTTCGAGCGTGACATCACTCCCGTTTTGGGTTGCAACGACGTGGTAAATCGATGCTTGTGTATTACGAACGGCAAAATCGGTTTTCTCGTCAATTTTGACATCGTATCCAAGTGTGACACCATCTGGTAACGACGCATGCGGCATCCGTTCGACGATTTCAAACGGAGTCTTTGCGAACAACTCATACAGTTTGCTACCGACATATGATCCTGCGACCGCATCCATGCCATAGGTCTTGACATTCATCAACTGTCCCGGTTTGATTTCAACGTTCGTCATTGCTGTGATCATCTGTTCTTCTGCAGCAGAACGTGTCGAGAAGGAAACCGTTGAAACGACCTCACCTGTTGGATCGACTGCTGCTTCCGATTGAGCAGGATCAAAGTTTTCTTCCTGCAATGTTTTGCTCGTATCGATTAACCATGTCTTAAAGGCAACGAGTTGCTCATCCGAGTAACTGATCGGCTGTGTCGCCAGAAAATTCTCAAGCGACGCTTCATCTACCGTCACCATCAAGTCTCCACCTTTTTTCAAAGAAGCTTTTTTAACAGAATCAGCGGCGTTGATCGTCACGACTTCTGTTGGAATCGGTGTTGTCTCTTCTCCCGTTCCAGTCGTCAGGGGTGTCTTCTTCGTCCATTCCGTAATCGCTTTCTCAACTTTCGATTGTGCTTCTTTTCGATCCATGCCACTGACTGGAACCGATCCAATCCGTGCCGTCTCAGAAAAGGTCGTCGGTGCCGTTGCTTTACCGGTAAAGGAAATCAAGGCAAACGATGGTACGTAAATCAAGGCTACCAGTACAAGTAGCAAAAGTGTATGTATAGCAAAACGCTTCGGATTAATCATCATCTGTTTCCTTTCTGTATGAATTTAATCATTTCAGGTGCCTAGTATTTCCATTATAATGAATATTATGATGAAACATAAGTCCTATCCTGACAAATCCTTTCATGATCTGTGAATAGGTGCTGTTTTTGATTTTCTAGAAAAATCACTTAGGACCTTTCATCCTCATCTATCATGAAGTAGAGGTGAATCCATGCAACGCGAGCAAGGCGGTTTTTCGCTCATCGAAGTACTAGTCAGCATTACGATTTTATCTATTATATCGGTCTCTCTCATCAGCATTTTTTCTCAGTCACTGGCGGCTTCACGTGACAGCACGGAGTTGACGTTCGCAAATTATTTAGCGAAAAATGCCACGTCGTATATTAAACGGGAAGCGCTAGAAGCAACAGCAGATGAACCCTTCGCTTACCATGTATTAAAAGAACAGGCGGGTAGTGCTACGTATTTGAACGGGAAATATGTCATTCCTGATCCGGTATCGCCTTCATGTGGACTATCGGCAATTTGTCGTTCAATCTTTACCGATCCTGAAATCAATAATATTGCCTTTGATGTCAAATACAGCGTGACCCCCCGAAAAATCGAGGGAACCGTCAATCCTAATCTGTTGGATTTGTATGTATTCGTCTACATAAAAGGAACGACCGAACCGATTACGACATTGAAAGGATCGATTACGAATGCGACGCTTAACCAAAGTTTTCCGACAACAAAATGACGGCTTCTCGCTCGTCGAACTGCTCGTCGCGATCGTCATTGCTTCCATCTTCAGTGCCGTTATTCTGACCGTATTCATTTCGGGTACGAAGAGTTTCCGCGCAACCGGAATCATCAGTGAACTGCGGAGTGAAGCTGATAGTCGAGTCGGCATCATATTAAATGAAATCAGTGGATTCGATGCAATTCGGATCGATGAAGCGAAGCAGTTGTCATTCTATAAAAAAACACTTCCCGCTTTGAACCCTGATACCGGATTACTCGAACGTGCCTCAGGTTTTCAGCCGTTTAATGCTACAGCAGAAGCGACTGCTTCCAGTACGGAAGACACCCCGATCCGTTATACATTTGCAGAACAACGCGCAGATGGAACCGAACTGGAATACGAATCTGCTCCACAATCCGTCGACGACCAAACTGAATTATTTCAGACTTTCACATTATCGAGTCCGGAGTATCAAACGATTATATCAGGTGATAATCCGGGACGCTTCATCACCCATGGTATTTTAACCATCACGACTAAGATTCAATCAACGGATCAAGAAGAAGTCCAGACCTTCACAAGCACGATTGGATTTTAACTTAGAAAGGAACACGGTATGCGTAAATCCGAGCAAGGCTATACATTACTTTTCGTTCTTGTCACCTTAACCGTCCTGTCCGTTCTCGCTGTTGCGACGATCGGTATCAGTTTACAGTCGACTCGTCTAACTGAAATTCGTGAAACCGATATTGATGTCGAGACGACGACACAAAATGATCTTGATTTGGCGGTCGCTTCCTTGCAAACTATCGTTGCAAAAACAAAAGGGACATCACCGACGACTTCCTCACAGGCGATATTCGAGAACCTTGATAGTTCCATCGTCTTACCGCTAAAGTCAATCGTACCGAATGTGACGGTTCAGCTTAACGAAGCAGCGTCGAATATCCGGGTGAAAGCACTCGATTTGACAGCAACGGTCACGAAACAAAAAGGTGATCAGCCATCCATCAAAAAAACGTATCGGCAACGTGTCTATTTGTCTGCAATCCCCAGTTTCCTATACTATACGCTCGGCTCAGATGATCAAGTCATCTTAAACGGTGCCCCGTTGATTGAAGGCAACATTTTTTCCCGTAATGCACTGCAAGCGACTGCGACACCGATTTTCAAATACAATAATGTAGATGGGGAATATACGAATACAAAAGCGTTGCCCTACGTAGCAGGTCAAGTACGCGTCTTTCAAGAGAAAAACCAACCATTATTGCAATGTGGTGATTATCTGGTATGCGATCAATCGATTTTTGATCCTAAAGGTGGAACGGAATTAGTAGCGACAAAAGAAACACTCGTACCATTCGATTTTGAGTATGCTTTGAATGATTTTCTGAAGCTACCAACGAATACACCATTTGCTCAAATTGTCTCTTCTTTAAAAAACTCTTCCATTTCGCAATCTATATTGACTGGTCCTTTTCTGACAGAACTCGATACGAAGCGACAAATGATCAGTCCGGCACCGAATACGAATAACACCGTGACATTGACGGACGACTTGGTTCAAGAAACACTCGAACCTTTAATCATCAATGGCAATTTAACGATTTCTTCTTTAAACCCGTTAACACAACCACTTGAAATCAAACGTCCCCTCGTCGTACTCGGTAATCTTCTCATCCGAGGGAACGTTGGCTTTGCGACGACGATTTATACGACCGGAACAAGCCGTCTCGATGATGCCAACATTCAAGGTCTTGTTTCCACTTCAAAACAAAATACATTGATTCTGCTCAGTAAAGGGACTCTCGTCATTAACCGTGTCAATAAATTCTCGACACCGCAAACGGATGTACCTGATTTGAACGCCTTTTTATACAGTGATGACGACCAACGAAATACGATTTACTCCGTTGGTTCAACGATGAATGTACGCGGTGGTATTTTTACGAAAGGTGAACTAGAAGTCAACGCCTATCGTGGGAAACTGGATTTACCTGAAAATGCGTTCCCTGCAAATGTTACGGAGCTTGAAAAACTGATGGTCGCTAACAAATCATCTGACTTTGAAGCTTCCCGCTTACGCATGGCGTATGATGCGACCGTCTTGAAAAATCCGACAGCACTGCTTCCACTCAATCGAGCAGTTCAACTGTATGTCGAAACACCCAAGCGCATTCAACCATAGACACATCAAAAAGAGTCATTCGCCAACGACGAATGACTCTTTTTGATTAGAATTTTGTTGCTCGGTATTGCTTAGCGAGCTTTTTTACTTTTTTATTTTCAACCTCTGCGCCGTTCTGTTGTAGCATCCTATATAAATCTTTTCGGTTTTGTTTGACCGTTTCATAAACCGGTTGCTCTTTCCCGCGATTTGGATCAGCACCCGCTCGTAGTAACAATTCCATCGCTGCTTCGTTTTGGTCAAGTGTCGCATAAAAGAGCGGTGTATGACCGAAGTCATCTATCCGATTGAGTTCCTTTTTTGATGCTTTTTTTACCAGTAGAGCATACGCATCGATTGATCGATTCACACTCGTCGCGACATGAAGCACCGACTGACTGTGTGCATTCAGTTGACTGATTTCCGCACCCTTTGCCAGCCATTCGGAGACCGAACTCCGCGGCGCGAATTGCGCCGCATAAAACCAGTTCGTTTTATTTTGTACGGTCTGTTCGTCGAGAAGGAGTTTCACCTTATCAAAGGCGAGCGTTTCCTGGAATTGACGAATGTAACGATTTTTCTCCTTCGTCGATAAAGAAGCATCTTTTAATGCATTGGCAAGTCGTTCTGGTTTTTCTGAACGCAATCCTTGCTCGAGTGCGGCTTGTTGATTCGTTTGTATGACGTACACCGTTCCCCCGATTCCCATGATGAGTAACATCAAGAGGACGGTTATGAGTCGTTTTCGTTTCATATATGGCGTCCTCAGTTCTTAGTAAACATCTCCATCCAAGTCTGACGTTCCTGACTCAGAACCAATCGTCACTTTGAATGTCGTCGTTAGTGGTGTTTTTTGATTGTCTCTCATGACTTCAAGCACATCTTTATTCTCTTTTAGTGCCGTTACTTTGATTCGTGCCACCCCTGGACGTAGTGGTTGCAGTGCTTGTCCGGTTGGGTCAATCTTGACGTATTCCTTCCCTTGAAGAACTTCTAAGCGATAGAACCGTTCTGTCGCCGTCACTGGGAACCAGCGCAGAATCGGTGATTTCTTATCATCTTTCATCGTCATTGCGATATCGTCGGCTGTCAGATCGATTGGGTTCTCACGTACCCGAACGAGCGTCTTCGCGACTGTATCAGGGAAATCGGTTAACGTCAGTAACGCTTCGACTGGTCCGTTTGGTGTACCGGCCTTACCTGTAATCGTATAACCCGATGACGTCTGTTTTAACTCAATAGCATCACTGACAGTCGAAGTAGTAAACGGCAATGAGTAATTTGGTTTAAATGTCGCTGTCACGTCTTGATTCGACCCGACCCATAACTCCAGGTTATTTGGTGAGACAGACAGTTCCGGCAACTTGACTTGAATCGTATACGTCGTTGACTGGGCAAGATAAGTGGAGCTTCCCGTCGTCGCCGGTACGACCGCTTTGACGGTGACTGTCCCTGGCGTCTTTCCTGTCAACTCCAATGTATTCTTCGTTAAGCCGTTTGTCGTAACACGGGAATCATTCGTAATGATCCATTGAATAGGTGTCTCGCTTCCCGATACCATCGAGGCAGTTCCCGTCATCGATTTCGTTTCTCCGATATATAACGTATCCGGTACATTCCGAACAATTAATCCACCGAACACATCATTGATGACGAGTTCAGAAGTCGCCGTCAACTCTTTACCATTTCCGACGGGTACAACGAGCTTAATCTGTGTCGTACCGACTTTATTCGGTTTAATGACCCCGGCTTCATCAATCGTGGCAATCGCCGGATCCGCAATCGACCACTTCAATGTGCCGTATTGACTGCCTGAAGGGTTGATTTCTGGTAAAACTTTATACGACGGCGTCGTGATATCCATTTTGACGGATGGAATTTTCGCACTTGTCGCAAAGGACGGTGTCAGTGCATAACCAATCGTCGGAAAGGCTTGCGGGTCATTTGCGACGTTTGTTGATTTATCTTTTCCGTTCTTCTTATCCCGATAGATGTTTTTTGTTGATGTCAGCGTGTTATCTTTTTTATCAAGTACATGGACTCCAGCTGCATCCTTGGCGCGTACTTTGACAGTGAATGTCACTTCCGATTGGTCTGCAATCCATTCTCCTTTATGGACGCCTTCAATCGCTTCATCATATTCGATATCCGGGAGATTTCCTTTGACCGTTTGTCCCGTGATGTTCGTTCCGGTCAGCCCCGTCGTCGAGAGGATTTCCAGGTTACTCGGGAACTGTTCGTTGAACAAGATGTTTTCCATCGTTACCGAAAATTGGCCCATGATGTATCCGTTGTTACCGATTGCATCCTTTTGCATCATCGGCGACGTTTTGACAGTGTAGGTGATAGTTGCTGTCTCCCCTTTTGGAATCGTTGCTGGGTCAATCGAGCGGGACAGGACGAATGGCGCAGATGCAGCTGGACGAACGACTTGAACCGTCCGTGTCTCGATCGTTTTTGCTCCGCGTTGATCTTCTGCTTCAATTCGAATCGTCACACTCGTTTTTCCTTTGAGCTTCGATTCAAATGATTGACTGACGAATGAATTATTCTTCAGTTTATTGTTTTCAAAGACTTTCTCATCATCAATATAGATACGTGTCTTCAACTCACGATCTTGTAGATCGTAGTCATTGACTTGATACGAAATTGTCAACGGCTCGTTCTCAAGGTAACTTGATTGATCTGTCGGTAAAATATTCTTAATTAATGGTTTATGATTGGCACCGATGAATGCACGGTACATCGTGTTCGAGAACAATTCTTTTTCTTGTTGCTGGTTGAAACTCGAAGTATGCCCTGCTCCTGAATACGTAATGTTCCCTTTTGTGTACATATAGTAGTGGTTTCGTGCGTCGCCGATTGTTCTTCCGGCAGCCTGATTCGAACTGCTAAGGTTGTTTTCACGGATGTTATACCATGGAATCAGGTCCGGTTGCTCAAGATCCAAACCAAAATACTGGTTATGTGTCGTTGCGATAGCGACCGTATCCGCCAAAGCAAATGGATACGAAGTCATGACGCCGGCATTTTGTTTGACTGCCTGCCCCGTTGTCCGAGGTGCCGCATATCCCATATTCGTAAAATTCTTTTGACCGGCGAGATCTGCAAACTTCGTTTCCCAGAATAGCTCTGGTTTGCTGGATTGTGCCGGTCTGAAGATCGTATCATGTGTCAGCATCAATCCTTGCCCTGTATTCGTGAAGTTAAGAATAGCATCTGATGCAGGATCACTGAGTGAAGCTGCACCATACGAATCCTGAAAACCGAAGATCAGCATATCATAGGATGTATTTATATTTTTACTGGCATACGTTTTGTTAAACGTGTCCGCAGAAATGACTTCTACATTGAAGTCATATAACCCATCTTGTTTTAGTAAAGATCCTGAGTTCATAAAACCGTTGATTGAACCGGTTGATCCTGAACGTGTGACTTGTAAAATCTTCGCTTTTGCTTCTTGATCCTGCATCAGAAAGCTACCTGTTTTGTAATCTGTCAATCCATCGTCACTTATGACTCGAATCATCCAGTTACGTGGTCCTGTATAACTTGGCGCATCAAAACGATATGATAACGAACCAGAAGACGTAGCCACTTTCTCGTCGACTTTCTCCGACTCATCGAATTGGTCATTACTATTGAAGTCAATATACAACTGGACACGTGTATTAGCTGTAGTTTGATCAAGCGTAAAATTAAAATCAATTGGTTTATCTGGTGAAGCGGGTGCAGCTTTATCTACCGATGTTAATCCGAGACCCGCCTGCGAAACTGTCACCTTACTTAAGCGTGGTCGCTCGATTTTTTCAGATTGTAGGCGAAGCGTGACCTGTTTTGTGTCCGTGTAGGCAATTGCAGCACCTGATGTCATGCTTGGCTTAAAAACCGAAGTGAAATTACTCGTTGCATGCGTTAATACATCAGCATGTAAAAAGACTGGTAATCCTTTTTGAATATAGTTCGTTAAAATTTCATTTGCTTTTAATTTTGTAATATCATTCTCAATTTTACTTGTATTATGCATTTTGGACGTATCAGAGACTTTTACGGAATAACGGTCTGCGTCCGTAAAAACAGATGGATCAAAAACAATCGCATCAAACGCTCCATCAAGCGGGAAACGAGAAGCATTCAGCTCCTTGACCGTCATCATCTTAATATCAAAACGTGCTGAATCGAGTCCCGTTAATAACGACGTGATTTTGGTTCCCGGATCAATCCGGTTCGTCGTCGACCAGTCATCGCGAATCTCTAAAATCTTAAACTTTTCACCCATTGCCGCTTTGGAATGCGGTTCATGTATATACGTAAAACTTGAAAAAATCAGTAAGATAGCTAAGGTTAGACGGACCCACTGTTTCATCACTTATCGTCTCCTCATCGTGTCATTGAATTATGGGACTATACTCCCCCATTTCATTATAACGAGAGAATGAGGATTTTCCCTATTTTGTAAAAATGGAAGCGTAATAATGCCGCACTTCACTGATGAAATAGAGTGATCCTGTCACGACGTATGTCCGGTTCACTTCTAATTGCTCGAAGAATGCTTCGACCGTCGTTATGTTGGCTCCGTCCCGCTTCAACTCATCAAGTGTCCGCGCACGCGGAAAATCAAATGTCGTCTCATAAATATTTGGTGTGATGTTGCGTAACTGCGTTAGCATCGCCGTCCGGTCTTTGTCACGCAAAATCGAACAAAGTAACGTCACAGGTTTGGACTCCTCTTTTAACCGTTCAACAAGTGCCGTGATGCCTTCCGGGTTATGGGCACCATCGAGAATGATTCGTGGTTTACGCGAGATGATCTCAAACCGTCCCGGATGTTTTGCTTCCCGTAGTCCTTTTCGGATCGCCGCCTTCGACCAGCCGAGTCGCCGCGCACAGATGACGGCGTTTGCCGCATTGTGGACTTGATGATGGCCTTCGAGCCCTAAACGTGTCTCCGGAATCCCATCATATGTCGCCCAGGTACCCGTCTCTTTTAATCGATAACGGATGATCGCTTCCTGACTCCATTTCAACGTCGCATTCCGGTCACCGCAATACGCCATTAACGGTACCGTCAGTTCTTCTTGCAGTTTCCCGGCAATGACCGGTGTCCCCTGTTTGATGATACCGAACTTCTGTAAGGCGATTTCTTGGAGCGTATCTCCGAGAATCGCTTGATGATCGTGTCCGATCGAGGTGATGATTGCCGCAACCGGATTCTTAAAGACGTTCGTCGAATCATATAAGCCACCGAGACCAACTTCATAGATGACGAAATCCGGACGAATCTGATCAAAATAATAGAAAGCAAGTCCCGTCAATGCTTCGAACTCAGTGACCGTACCAAGTGCCGGATCAATCTGCCCGATAGCAGTCTGAACAGCGATGGCGGCTGCAACGAGATCATCTTCTTCAATCGGCACTCCGTTTAACATGATCCGTTCCTCGAACTGAATGATATACGGCGACGTAAACGTCCCGATTCGTAATCCTTCCGCAATTCCCATCTCACGTAAGAACGCAACCGTTGATCCTTTTCCGTTCGTGCCAGCGACATGAATCGTCGGAATCGTGTCCGGGTCAATCTGTAATTCTAGTAGCATCGCCTGCATCCGTTCAAGACCCGGTTTGACACCGAATGCTAGTAAGCTCGACAACCAATCCAATACATCTTCTCGCGTCCTCATGCTGTTCGCTCCTTTAAAAAAAGTGGCTCAAGGAGACTTGAGCCACTGCTGTTATTAGTGTGAGAGTTCGTTGATGCGTGCTTCGACAGCTTGACGTTTTTCCGTGTAGTCAAGTGCCTTCGCTTTTTCTTCATCAATGACGTGTGCCGGTGCTTTACCGACGAAGCCAGGGTTGTTGAGTTTTTTCTCGACCCGTTCGACTTCTTTCGTATATTTGACGAGTTCCTTGTTCAAGCGGGCGATTTCTTCCTCGATGTTGATCAAGTCAGCGAGTGGGATGAACAATTCTGCTCCCGTCACGATCGCACTCATCGCTTTTTCTGGCGCTGGCATCTGCTCTTCGATTCGGAGTTCAGACGCGTTCGTGAACTTTTGCAAGTACGAGCTGTTTGACGACAAGTCGTCTTGAACACGTGCGTCATTCGTCGAGATGAACAGTTGGATCTGTTTCGACATCGGTGCGTTCACTTCAGCGCGGATGTTACGAACCGAACGGATGACGTTCTGAACCGCTTCGAATGCTGGAACAGCTTCCGGGAAGTCGAGTGACGTCTCGCGTGTTGGCCATGCAGCACGTGTGATCGTTTCGCCTTCATGCGGTAAGTGTTGCCAGATTTCTTCCGTGATGAACGGCATGAATGGGTGCATCAGACGCATGATCCGGTCGAGCGTATAGGCAAGAACCGAACGCGTTGTCTGTTTCGCTGCTTCGTCTTCCCCGTTGAGCGGTAATTTCGCCATCTCGATGTACCAGTTACAGAAGTCTTCCCAGATGAAGTGATAAAGAATTCGTCCTGCTTCACCAAACTCATATTTATCCGATAGACGTGTTACGTCGTCAATCGTCGTCTGTAAGCGTGTCAGGATCCATTTATCTGCGAGTGACTTCTCGCCTGTCAAATCAATCTGATCAAACGATAGACCATCCATGTTCATCAAGGCAAAACGGCTTGCGTTCCAGAGTTTGTTCGAGAAGTTCCATGTTGCTTCGATCTTTTCCCAGTAGAAGCGGAGGTCGTTCCCTGGCGTTGATCCTGTTGTTAAGAACCAACGAAGAGAATCGGCACCGTACTTCTCGATGACATCCATCGGATCGATTCCGTTCCCGAGGGATTTCGACATCTTCCGTCCTTCCGAATCACGAATCAATCCGTGGATCAGGACGTCTTTAAATGGACGTTGTCCTGTGAATTCGTACGATTGGAAGATCATCCGTGAAACCCAGAAAGCGATGATGTCATAGCCCGTCACGAGTGTTGATGTCGGGAAGTATTTTTGATAATCAGCAGCGTCCGTGTTCGGCCACCCCATCGTTGAGAACGGCCAGAGCGCTGACGAGAACCACGTGTCGAGAACATCGTTGTCTTGCTCCCAGTTCTCGATATCGGCTGGTGCTTCCTTGCCAACGTAAACTTCACCTGTTTCTTTATGATACCAAGCCGGAATCCGGTGTCCCCACCACAATTGACGGCTGACACACCAGTCACGGATGTTTTCCATCCAGCGTACGTATGTGTTTTCAAAGCGTTGTGGAACGAAGTTGACCTTGTCTGGTCCTTGTTGCTCCTCGAGTGCTTTTTGCGCAAGTGGCTCCATTTTAACGAACCATTGGAGTGAGAGATACGGCTCGACGATTGCATCTGAACGTTCTGAGTGACCGACAGAGTGCAGGTGTGGTTCGATTTTGATCAAAACGCCTGCTGCTTTTAAATCTTCAACGATTTGTTTCCGGCATTCGAAACGATCCATGCCTTCGTATTTCCCTGCGTTCTCGTTCATCGTTCCATCTTCGTTCATGACGAGGACACGTGGTAACTCGTGACGGTTACCGACCTCGAAGTCGTTCGGGTCGTGGGCTGGTGTGATCTTAACGACACCTGTACCAAACTCCATATCGACATAGTCATCGGCAACGATCGGAATCTCGCGACCGACGATTGGTAACGTAATCGTTTTTCCGACGAGGTGAGCATAACGCTCATCCTTCGGGTTCACGGCGATCGCTGTATCACCGAGCATCGTCTCAGGACGTGTCGTCGCCAGTTCCACGTGACCTGAACCATCCGTCAGTGGATAGCTGAAGTGATAGAACGCACCTTCGATATCTTTGTAGATGACTTCGATATCTGAGATCGCTGTTTTTGTTGCCGGGTCCCAGTTAACGATATATTCACCGCGGTAGATCAAGCCTTTTTCGTAAAGTTTCACGAAGACTTCTTGAACCGCTTCTGACAATCCTTCGTCGAGCGTGAAGCGCTCGCGTGAATAGTCGAGTCCGAGTCCGAGTTTTGCCCATTGTGCACGGATCGTTGACGCATACTCTTCTTTCCATGCCCATGATTGCTCGAGGAATTTCTCGCGCCCCATTTCAAGACGTGATTGTCCTTCTGCCCGCAGTTTTTGTTCGACTTTTGCTTGTGTTGCGATACCGGCATGGTCCATTCCCGGTAAGTAAAGGACGTCAAACCCTTGCATCCGCTTCATCCGTGTCAGCATGTCTTGTAACGTCGTGTCCCACGCGTGACCAAGGTGCAATTTACCTGTGACGTTCGGTGGTGGAATGACGATCGTGTACGGCTCTTTTTCTGGATCCTGATCGGCTTTGAAATAGTCACCTTTCACCCAAAAGTCGTACCATTTTTCTTCCGTTGCCTGCGGATCATACTTCGTTGGCATTGATAATTCCTGCATCCTGATCGCTCCCTTTTTGTCCATAATAAAAACGGCTTCTCTCGTCCTATGCTAAGGACGAAAGAAAGCCGTTGCTTTTTTCCGCGGTACCACCTTAGTTCATCCAAAATCGGATGCCCTCGAGCCACGTAACGTGTGGAGGACGGATATCGCTCGTAAGACTCACGATACCAGCTCGTGGGGTGACCTTCCTCCTGTTCGCCCGTCACATCTTTCAGCCAAGGATGTGTTCTCTACACCGGTACGAATACAGGACTACTCTTCCCGTCATCGCTGTTGCCATTTTCTTCTTTACTCATTTTAGCCGAGAGTTCAAGTAATCGTCAAGAACTGCTTAACGACCAAATTCGACTTGAAGTTCCTTGAACGTCAATTCGACGGCTTCGATCGTCCGCTCGATGTCTTCATCCGTATGGGCGATCGACAGGAAGAGACCTTCGAATTGTGACGGTGGTAAGAAGACACCACGCGCCGCCATCTTTTGATAATACGAACGGAACATCTCAAGGTTCGACGTTTTCGCTTTTTCGAAGTTCGTGACACGTTCATCCGTGAAGAAGACACCAAACATCGCGCCTGCACGGTTCGTCGTCAGCGGAATGTTGTATTTCGCTGCAGCGTTCAGGTAGCCTTCCGACAAACGGCTCGCTTTCCGGTCGAACTCTTGATAGTGTTCTGGTTTCAATTGTGTCAATGTCGCTAGACCAGCTGCCATCGCGAGTGGATTTCCGGATAACGTACCCGCTTGATAGATTGGACCTTGTGGTGCGATCTGCTCCATGATGTCACGACGTCCACCGTAAGCACCGACCGGCATTCCGCCACCGATGACTTTACCGAGACACGTGATGTCCGGTGTGACACCGAAATGTCCTTGGGCACAGTGGAATCCGACACGGAAACCAGTCATGACTTCGTCAAAGATCAGCAATGCGCCGTTTTCTGACGTGATCTCCCGTAAGCCTTCAAGGAATCCTGGCTCTGGTGGGACGAAGCCCATGTTCCCAGCAGCCGGTTCGACGATGACACCAGCGATATCGTCGCCGTGTTTTTCGAACGCGATCCGGACAGCGTCCAAATCGTTATATGGAACCGTCAGCGTCATGCTCGCGATTTGCGCTGGAACGCCTGGTGAATCTGGTAATCCGAGTGTCGCGACACCTGAACCTGCTTTGATCAAGAGCGAGTCACCGTGACCATGGTAACAGCCTTCGAACTTGAGGATTTTCGTCCGACCTGTATAGCCGCGTGCGAGACGAAGCGCTGCCATCGTCGCTTCTGTTCCTGAGTTGACCATCCGGACGACTTCGACCGACGGCACCCGGCTGATGACGACTTCCGCCATCGCTGATTCGATTTCCGTTGGTGTCCCGTAGCTCCAGCCACGTGTCGCTTGTTCTTGGATCGCTGACGTGACGCTTGGATCGGCATGACCAAGAATCATTGGTCCCCATGACAAGACGTAATCGATATACTCTTTTCCGTCGATGTCATAGAGCTTCGATCCTTTTGCATGATCTGCGAAAATCGGTGTCATCCCGACCGATTTATAAGCACGGACCGGGCTATTGACACCACCCGGCATGAGCGGGAGTGCCCGCTCGAATGCTTCTTTTGATTTTGAATTCTGGTTAATTAAGCTCATTTCGACCCCTCCAGGTAACGACAAATGTCTTTTGCGAAATAGGTGATGATTAAATCAGCGCCTGCTCGTTTAAAGCCAAGCATCGTCTCAAGGACGATTCGTTCTTCGTCGATCCAGCCGTTCAAGGCAGCAGCTTTGACCATCGCATACTCACCCGATACGTTATACGCAACGATTGGTAAGTCAATCCGCTCGCGCACATCACGAATGATATCCATGAACGCAAGCGCAGGTTTGACGATCATGAAGTCAGCTCCTTGATCAACGTCCGCTGTTGCTTCGCGGAACGCTTCGCGACGGTTTGCTGGATCCATTTGATAACCTTTCCGGTCGCCTTCTCCCGGTGCCGAGTTCGCCGCATCACGGAATGGACCGTAATAAGCAGACGCATATTTAACACCATAGCTCATGACCGGAATATGGCTGAATCCGTTCTCGTCTAATCCTTGACGAATGGCTGCGACAAATCCGTCCATCATCGATGATGGGGCAATGACGTCAGCACCCGCCCGTGCTTGTGAGATCGCTGTTTTGACGTGAAGCGGTAATGACGCATCATTATCGACCGTACCGTCCGCGACGATACCGCAATGACCTGTCGACGTGTATTCACATAAGCATGTGTCGGCAATGACCGTTAGCTGCGGGGCAACCTTTTTGACGAGACGTGTCGCTTCTTGAACGATCCCGTGATCGTGAAACGCACCTGATCCTTGCTCGTCTTTTAAGTGGTCGTGCGGGACACCGAATAAGATGACAGATTCGATTCCGAGTGCGACGACTTCTTCAATCTCAGCCGTCAGATGATCGAGTGATAAGTTGAAAACGCCAGGCATCGAGCTGACTTCCCGTTTAATGTCTTCGCCTTCTGCGACGAAAATCGGATAAATCAAATCTGATTTATGCAATTGGTTCTCGCGAACGAGTGACCGGAGTGATGCGGTATGACGTAAACGACGGTGACGTGCGTATTCTAAAGTATTCATGCTGATTCCTCCTCAATGATACGATCAATCATGCCGTCCACCGTGAATTCACGGGCGACATGGATCGGTTGAAGTCCGGCTGCTTTTGCTGCTTGCTCCGTGATCGTTCCAATGACGATGAACGTCGTTTGCGGGGCTAGTGGAGCAATCGCTTCGACAGCGGAAGGACTCTGCAGTCCAATGTAGGTAGCAGTTTTGAAAAGTGCTTCCGGTGGCCGACGTGTGACGGTTTCATAGGTGATGATGTCTTCAATCGTGAATCGATTCAGTTTCCGTAACTGCTCGACTGGTGCTTGACGTGACCGGTTTCCCCGCGCAAACACGATGTGATTCCCGTCAGACAAGTATGGTCCAAGCTCTGCGACGAGCGCATCGCCTGTATAAGTCGAAGGTATGAAATCGGCTTGTCGTCCGTACTTTACAAGCACGTCCGCCGTCTTTCGTCCGACGACCGCGATACGCGTTTCTGCTAATTCAGGCAACGCGTCAGCAATCCGGTGGACACCATTCGGACTCGTCACGATGAGCCAATCGATTTCCTTTGGTAACGTAAACGAAACAGGCTGCGTTTCGATGACCGGATAGTGTACACTCTCGATCGCAACTGCACGTAGTCGAGCCACCTGCTCGTTCGTTGGTGGTCGGCTCCCTGTGAACAATACCTGCTTATAGGTCATCTGGAAGTGACGCGAGGATTTCACGGCCACCCGAAGCAAGCAGACGTTCGGCAATATCTTGACCGAGTTGCATCGGATCAAGACCTGATTCCCGCTCAATTAAGATTTGCTCTCCATCGACCGATCCAATGAATCCGACGAGTGTCGTTGACATGTCTTCGTTGATTGTTGCGAATCCACCGACCGGTACGTGACAGCTCCCTTCGATTGCGGCGAGGAAAGCCCGTTCTGCATAAGCGACCTTTTCCGTCATCTGATCATGGATCAGGTGCAACAGATCACGTACTTCCTGGTCATGTTCGCGACATTCAATCCCGAGGATTCCTTGACCGACGGCTGGAATCATCTCTTCTGTCGAAAGGTATTCCGAAACGACATCTTCCGACCACCCCATCCGTTTCAAACCGGCTGCTGCGAGCAGAATGCCGTCGAACGGACCATTCTTTAATTTATCGAGTCGTGTATCGATATTCCCGCGAATCGATTCGATTTTTAAATCAGGGCGGAGTTTTAGCAATTGCGACCCGCGACGTAAGCTACTCGTACCAACGACCGCACCTTCCGGCAAGGAAGCAAGGCCTTCTCCTGTTTTCGTGATCAAGGCATCACGGGCATCAACACGCGCCGGTGTTGCCCCGATGATAAGACCAGCTGGTAATTCAGACGGTAAGTCTTTCATACTATGGACGGCAAAATCGATTTCTTCATCCATCATCTGCTGTTCGATCTCTTTTACGAATAATCCTTTGCCACCGACCTTCGAGAGCGTCACATCCAAGATGCGATCCCCTTTTGTGATGATGTTCTTGATTTCGAACTCGTATGGTGCGCCGGCTTGTTTCAACTGATCGATGACCCATTTCGTCTGTGTCATCGCTAGCTTTGAGCTACGCGATCCAACAATGATTTTTCGCATGCTAAAATCCCCCTGTACAATGATAAAGGGGCGGCACAAGTCCGCCCCATGCATTTTCTATTGTAACACAAATCGTGCTTTGTTCACCGGTTCACAGCTTTTGCTGAAGGTGTCGTTTCTTCTGATGTCACGACTTCATCTTCGAGCCCTTCGAACAAGTCTTCGTTTAATGCAAACGTATCCATGAACTGTGCAATCCGCTCATCGGCATCTGGTTTTGCTGCCGCATCTTTGATGTAAGACAACGGTTCACGCAACAGTTGATTAATGATGGATTTCATGTGTTTCCCGATGACGGTTTTTTCCCGTTTCGACATCTCCGGTAATTTCCGTTCCAAGCTTTGCATCGTCTCTTGTTGAATTCGTAAGGCTTGGTCTCGGAGTTCCGTGATGATCGGTACGACTCCAAGTGTCGTCATCCAACCTTCGAACTCAGCGATTGCCGCTTCGATGCGTTGTTCGATCTTCGCTGCTTCCTTCATCCGTTCCGCCATGTTTTGCTGAACGATTGAAGTCAAATCATCGACATCATATAAATGAACGCCTGGCAAGTCACCGACGGTCGGTTCGATGTCACGTGGTACGGCGATGTCAATCAATAGGAAGGGACGATCATGACGGAACAGTTGTGCAGCCGCGATGTCTTCCCGTTTGATGATGGCACGTTTCGCACCCGTTGAAGAGATGACGATGTCTGCCCGAAGCAAACCGCACTGCATCTCGTTAATGGAATGCGCCGATCCTTCGAACCGATTCGCGACCTCTTCTGCTTTTGCTAACGTCCGGTTAAAGACCGTGATGTCACGTGCCCCTGCTTCATATAAATTGAGCGTCGTCAGTTCGCCGGTTTCTCCCGCACCGATGACGACGATTGATTTATCTTCAAGCGATCCGAGTAACTGTTCGGCAAGCGTGACGGCAGCAGCACTGACAGAAACGGCATTTTCACCGATTCCAGTTTCTGCGTGAGCCCGTTTGGCGAGCGTGACCGCTTCTTTAAAGAGTTTATTAAAGACCGTTCCTGTCGTTTCAAGCTTCTGCGCCATGAAGAAACTCGTCTTGACTTGACCGAGAATCTGCGTTTCGCCGACGATCATCGAATCAAGTCCACTTGTTACGCGGAACAGATGTTTCATCGCGTCGAATCCTTCATGAATGAAGAGATACGGCTCCAGTTCCTCCATCGTCAAACCGAACCAGTTCGCGAGGAAACGTTTTGTATAGTAGCGCCCCGTATGCGGCTGATCCGTTACGACATACAGTTCCGTCCGGTTACATGTCGAGACGATGACACTCTCAAAAATACTTTTTTCATCGCGAAGTGCGACGACCGCTCCCTTCATCTCATGCTCCCCGAATGAGACTTGTTCGCGTATTGATACTGGCGCTGTTTTGTTGTTCAAGCCGACCACTACGATATGCATGCGCTCTACCCCTTACGTCCAAAGATTTCGTTCCGATCTATCTTTTCGTTCTCTACCCTACATTATAACCATTATAAAAAAGATTCCAATCAATTTATAAACTAAAATGAGTCGAAGTTGTGAAATCTTCTTCCTTTTTCTCTTCTTCTACCTTATCCCTCTCTCGCCAAAATCACAAACCCTCTGCTCCTAAAAAGAGCAGAGGGCTACACTTACTTCAATGAGTCCGGTGATACCGTCACGTCCAGTACATCAAGACGTTGCTGACGGAGACGATAGATTCGGGCGATGTTCTGAATGACGACCTTTGAGACCGCATAGGTCGGTACAGCTAGGATGACACCGATGATGCCGCCGATCTTTCCGGCGACAAGCAAGACGATGATGATCGTCAATGGATGAACCTTGAGCGTTTTCCCTTGGACGTAAGGTGAGATCAGATTCGATTCGATTTGCTGCGCGACGACGATCGTAATGATCGCATAGACCGCTTTGATCGGATCATCGATGAAACCGACGATGACCGCCGGAACAGCACCAATGTAAGGACCGAGATAGGGAATGATATTCGTGACCGTACAGAATAAGGCAAGCAATAAGGCGTATTGAATATCGGAAATGAAAAAACCGATCAATGACATCACACCGACGCAAATCGAGACGATGACCTGCCCGTTGACATAATGCTTCACTGTCACATGCATGTCATGCAGAATGTTGCGTGTTTCCGTCTCATAGCTTTTCGGTAATAATTTCACGACGGAATCCGGAAATTTGTACCCATCGAGCAACATATAAACCAAGATGAACGGCACTAAAACGATGATCAGAACGGTCGAAGAAATGAAACCAAAGATCGTGCCAACGGATGTCGAGACAGACTTGAAGACTGTGCCGATATACGATGTCGCTTCATTCGTCCATTCATCGAACAGAGCCGTATTCTCATGAACCCACGTCGAGATGAAACGGTTGTCCATCAGCTGGTCACGCAGATTCAACGTTTGATCACGTAACTCAACGACAAGCGTCGGGATACTCGTTGCGAAGTCCGTTACCTGTTCGACCAAAATCGGTCCAATCGAAGCAATGGCGATCGTCAGGATTGTGATGAACCCGAGTAATACGATCAATACGGCAAGACCGCGTTTCTTGACCCGCTTTTGTAACGCATCCACGATACCGAGTGTAAAGTAATAAAAGATACCTGCGATGATCAGGGGCGGGAAAATCAATGCCAGCATGACTTTGATCGGCTGGAATAGAAATGAAATTTTCGTTCCGACCCAGATGACGAGAAAAATCAGCAAAATCCAGATTAATGCTTTAAACCACTTGTTTCGTAACAACTCCACCTAATATATCCTCCTCATGCCTATTCGTCAGCCGACTTTTTCCTCGGTGACGTCTTCGAGACGTTGACGCTCCATCTGTCCCCAGTGACCGCGTCCTGTTAAGAATTGAATCAATCCTCCAAGCTTAAAGAAGACAAGGATCGGGCGATACCAGAAGGACTCCGTCAAAGACCAGAGATACAAACGAATCAATTCCTTGACGTTTTTGAACCGATGCATCGTCCACTCTTCCAATAATACGGCACCTGCTGATAATAAGGAACCATAGAGTAACGCAACGACCAGTAAGACGACTCCAAACTCGAAATTGAGTGTTCCGACGAGCAAGTTAAGCGGAATGATGAAATAGCCGATCAGTTCGACGATTGGTCCAAGCAACTCGATTAAAAAGAAGTACAGCATCGAGACACCGCCAACGGAACCATACTTCGGGTTTCCGATCATCCGTTTGTGTGCCCATAGCGTCTCAGCCAGCCCCCGGTGCCACCGTGTCCGCTGTGACCGTAACACTTCCATCGATTCCGGTGCCTGTGTCCAGCAAACCGGTGCCGGAACATACTCGATTCGTTTATCGAGTTTATTTTCCTTCATATAACGGTGTAAGCGGACGACAAGTTCCATATCCTCACCGACGAGTCCTTCTTTATATCCCCCTGCCTGAACGACGATGTTCTTTTGGAACAATCCGAACGCACCGGAGACAATCAATAAGATGTTGAAACGACTAAGTCCGAGGCGACCGAACAGGAATGCTCGGAAATACTCGATCATCTGCATCAGGACAATCCGTTGTTTCGGTGTCCGAATCTCAACGATTTCGCCGCCTTCGATCGTACAACCATTGACGAGGAAAATCGAACCGCACGTCGCGACGACATCTTCATCGGATTCGACAATCGGCTTCATGACTTTCAGTAAGGCATCGCGCTCTAAAATCGAGTCCGCGTCAAGCGAACAAAAATACGGATAACTGGAGTGATCAATTCCGGCATTCAACGCATCCGCCTTTCCGCCATTTTCCTTATCGATGACGATCAATCGGCTGTCGATTCGCGAACGATAGACTTGTTTGACCGGCTTTGAACCGATTAAAATCCGCGGGTAACGAACCTCTTTTTCAAGTTCATACGCCCGGAACAATTCGTCCATCGTCCCGTCCTTCGAACCATCATTGATGACGAGAACTTCATGTTCCGGATAGTCAAGTGCAAGCAAGGCTTGAACACTTGAGACGATCGTATACTCCTCATTGTACGCCGGCACAAGGATGCTGACCGGTCGTGTATAGAGGGAACGCATCAATGGGAGGTACGAACTTTCCTTTCGACGAAAACGTTGGCGTCGAACCATCTGCGCTGAAATCAGGTACAGCGTCGAATAAAAGACGATGACGAGTAACATGTAAATCAATACTGTCCAGGAGAGGACTTCAATAATAGCTTGGATCGTCTCAGACGACATGATGTTTCATCTCCTTTGCCAACCGTTCGGTCGCTTTTTGACGTGCATAACGGTCGGAATGTGTCCGCGCGACTTTCGCTAACTGTTCGATTCCGCCGCAAGAGAGCAGTGCATCGAAGGCTGCCGTCCGGACCCACCAAGAACGACTGCCGACGAATGGCAAAATCGACGGGATGGCGTCATCCGGTACGACGTGCTCCAAAAAGCGGAGTGCAAGCATCTGCTCAACCCAGCTGGATTCCTCTTCAAGATAAGGTACGTATAGTTTCCAGTCTTCCGCTAGTCCGATTCGTGTCAAGGCACGTAGTGCCCGTTTGCGGATTTCCGGATTCTCCTCCGTCGTCTTTTCGCGTACGAGATCGATATAACTTGTTTCATCTCGGTCGAAGATCAACTGTAAGATCGCTAATTTAAAGGACAGCGTCAAGTCATCGAAGGCCATCACCCATTCAGTCAAGTCTTGGCTACGACCAACCGCAAGAATTGCACCAAAGAAGCTGATGTCATTCTCTTGTTTGGCGATGGCAATGGCCTCTTGCGGTGATAGTGAAACGAGCGTCCGGACAATAACGTCGCTCTCCTCCTTCTCCGCTGCACTTCCCCAGCGTTTTTGAATCATTGGTGCAACTGCAACCAAACGGAATTGAGAGACCGCTTCATATGCGTTAAGGCGACGGTCAATCCGCCGGTGTCGTAATTGTTTCTCATAGTAGGTCTGCATATTCGTCGCAACGAACGCTTGAATACGGTCAAGATGCTCCGGTGTTGCTGTCAAGTTGGACAATGCGAATAACTCGAGCTCTGCCAAGTCTTCATTTCCGTTTTGAATCGTCGGCATCTCGTGTCGTTCACCTGTCGCATAGTCATAAATGTCATCCCGAAAAGCGAGTTGCCAGTCCCGGCGCGCATGTTCATGATGCGCACGCTTCCGCTTTTGAACGACGAGATAGGCGAGCGCACCGGCTTGTAAAAGCACTAGTACGACGATGAAGAGAAGGATCGCCTGCATCATCGGCCGTCCTCGACTTTTCGGATCCAGGCGCGGAACTCTTCAATCTTCAGCGGAAGGGTCATGATGTAGTCGACGCCTCGGTCAATCGCGAGTACATGATCGCGTTCACGGTTATACATCGAGATCATCATCGATTGGAAAGGCGCAACACTCTGTTGTTTCGCCCGTAACAGTAATTCTAGCCCATCCGCTCGTGGCAACGCGGAAGTGAAGACGAGTAGATAAGGACGTGATGCGACATATTCATCCAAAAACGTCTCCGCTCGCTCGAACGTAACGAAACGTTCGAAACGATCCGTTAATTCTCGTTCCATTAACCGACGAATGTGCGGATCTTCCGTCACGACGACAACTTCCGCGACCTGTTGGATCCGTTTATAACGTGCAAGTCGATCCAGGACGAGCGCTTTAGGCAACACTGTAGGCAACACTTCCTGAGCATTATCTAGTCCATAAAAAGTCGACTCCGAATTGAAGTAGACGACAGGAATCCGCTCCTCGATGATCGGTTCACTCGCTAAGATGACATCCGCATATGAAATATCCGTCCGGACACACCAGCCTTCTTCAATCAGTTCATTGACTGTATCCGGCATGGTTCCGACCGTGTGTACGAATAACGTATTCGTTGACGATTGTCGGATGGTGTCTTCCGTCCACTCAATCGCTGAACTGACCTCCTGTTCTTGATTCGTCGCTTCGAATGATTGGTGAATCAATCGCCACATTTCTTCCCGTCTCATTTAGTTTCCTCCCTCTGTAAATGCTTTTTTCATCGTTTCGTAGACAGGTTTCAACTCTTCACGTTGTTGTGGATTCGTCCACTCTGCCCAGTTGTAGAAGCCGCGGTCCTTCTCCGGGATACGTGTATCGCCGACCTGACCAGTGACTTCGATTCCTTCCGTGATCATCTTCGCTTCCAGTCCATCTTTCCAGAAGTCGCCGATGATTTCGTGTTTACTAGGGTCACGCATATTCAAGACCATCCACGGAATGCGAAGCTCGACGGTTGGTTTCGAGATATCCGAAATGTCGGTCAGAATGCTATCCTGCGCTCCTTCATGCAAAATACCGGTATCCCATTTGACAGCAGGTTTGACGATTTTCTTCGTCACCGGATCGCGTCTTGCATAATCCAGCATCTGATAAATCGGAACGAACTTGCCGCTGTCTTTTTGGTCAGACGGTGGTTTCACCATCTCAAACGGCATCTTTAGACCATAGTGGTAACGGAAGATATCGTATCGCGTATCGACATCAAGTCGGGCTGTCTGATCGATCGTCAGACGATATTCCGCTCCTTCTTCAAGTGTCAACGGTCCCACTTTTGTATTGCCATCATTCGGTTTCGTCGATAACGCAAGCGTCGTCGGTTCAGCCTTCTTCCGGTCAATCCGCAAGTAGAGATACGCCTCATCCGATGTCATATATATCGCCTGATCTTCGTTCTCAGCTACCGGTGCATACCCTTTCCAGTCATCCAGTTTTCCATCAATGACGATGTCTGAGCGAAGGAACCCGAGCATGCCGAAGTGTTGCTCACTCGTCTGGACATTCGACCAACGCGGTCGCGTATCCGCATCATCATAATCCATCGTGTTCCACGTCCGCTTGAACCACTCATCTTGCCAGATGAAGACGAGTCCACCAGCCGTCTTGACATCTTTAATGTCTTGATAGAGCTGCGCGACGAGTTCTCCTTGTTTTTCCTCACTGACATGTCCTTGATCGAATCCGTTCGGTCCAAGGTGTGTTTTCCCGCGGGAACTCGGAATCCCGAATTCCGATACGAGTAACGGCATATCATGATAGTCCTTCATTTTTTTCAGATAGCGGGAGTAAGACTCTGATCCCTTATCTGTTTTTTGACTGTATTCTTCCTTGATGAACGAAGGGTAATACGGATAGATGTGGTAAGACGCAAACAAGCCACCCGGGAATTCCTTCGTTGCTTTCAAGTGATTGAAGTCGATTGAGACGAGATCTTGTTCTTCCTCGACCTCTTTCGGATGTTTCAACGGATCTGTCGTCGGCCAGTTCGTCGAACCGATCGGTCGCGTCGTTCCGTATTCCTTGATTTCATGATCGGTCGCTGTATCCATTCGACCTGCTAACCAGGATTCAAACGGGGACGCTTCTTTTGTCGTCGTCACGTACTTGCCTTCGAACCGTTTCCCGTTATTCTTTTTATTCGTCTCGACGACGGCTTCCGGTAACCACTCGATTCCGAAAACGAACGCTGAGACATATTGTGAGACATCTGAAGTATATGTTCCGGAAGCGTGACCTACTACTTCCTTGACGACGGCGTTTCCATGAATGACATCAACCATCCGTTTGGCTTCCGTATCCGTCATTTTCATGAATTCCGGATCAAACGCATTTTTCAGTTCCTCGAATGGTTTTTCTTCCACCCACATGCCTTGCATGAGGTATATCGGTTGTTCCGCCCGTTCATTGTATGCTTTTAACGCATCATAGAAAGCAGGCGGGTGTAACGTATAGATCCGAATCGTATTAACGCCCATCGCTCCGATTTCCTTCAGCCAACGGTCGTATTCATTCCGGCTGATGGCATGTTCCCCAGGAAATGCACCCGGTCGTCCAAGTCCAACGTTGACACCCTTGACGAAATACGGTTTCCATTCGCCATCCTGATACATCTCGAGTGTGTCCTGTCCTTCGCGTGCCCGGGTCCGTAACTCCTGCCCATCGACTTTTGTTTGAGCGAGCGGTTTGACCTTTGCTGCTTGAGTCGAGACACGTTTTGTATCCTCAAGGATTCGCGTCAATGTCGGGGCATAAATTTTCCAAAAGAATGCTGATTCACTGTCTGCACTATCGAGGATGAACTGTTTGCGGAACCAATCGAGTCCACTGTATCGGTAATAACGCGGAATATCCGCGACGTCCGTATAGTCACCGGCAAAATAGTGACCGCTCCCTTGTGTGACGTATGCCGGGAATTCCAGCGGCAACTGGTATTTCCGAAGCATCGCTTGTGTCTGTTTCGACGGTTTCCAAGAGAAATGGGCTTGTTGCTCGCCACCATCTAGCTCTAAAATCTCAAACCAGTAGTTATACCGGACCTCATCTTTTGCACTGCCCTTGTTTTTATCCCATTTATAAAGTAATGGTGTGTCATCATTAACAAAGAATGCTTTTTCCGTTGAGTCATTGATGAAGACATAACCTGGACCAGATAGTTTGAATTCTTTTTCTTTTGCCTGCGCTTTTAATTGAGCTACGACGTTCTTCTCAAGACCTTGCAACTTTGTTAAATCCGGGAAAAAACGACCAATCCATCCTGTCCAAGCCGTTCCGAACAATTGACGAAACGCATTGGATCGTTCGACTGACGTCGGACTTGCCGCCGTATTGAACTCCGCCACGACGGTTTTTCCTTGCGAAATCGCTTCAGTCGCGAGCTCGACGTCTTCCGTCGTCAAGCCACCACGATGTTCTTTTTTCCCGTTGACGTCATATGACTTTCCATACGTATCCGTAAACAACAGCACATCTGCTTTCGAGGCTTGTTGTAACATGTTTTCGCCTTGTGTACCGTCATAACGGTTGATGTAGTCCGAATATGCATAATCCTGCCCTTGCGTATTTCGGATCTTTAAGTGATTCAATAACCACGTTGTTCCGGCGTGCTCCCGCTCTTCCGTTCCGTTCGTGTAATCAAATAATGCAATGTTTAATGTCTTTTCCTGCTTCAAGAACCAAATGGCAAATGGTGTCAGAATGAGCAGGACGACGATCGCGAATGTCCATTTATACCGCCTCATATTGGCATAGCCTCCCACTAGAACAATTTGTTCCTATCATTGTAACGTGAATCAAATGATGTTCATATAATGGAAATCAAAAAGGATGGAAGGAAATGATTAGATGATACTTATGGATTATTTTACCCTAACAAAAAAACGTTCCGCTCTCCTATTGCCGGAGAACAGAACGTTTCGTTATTTTACAGGAGACGATAAATCGCTTCCCATGCCGCATCGACGCCTTCTCCTGTCTCAGATGAGAAAGGAATCAAGGTATCTTGACCATCAAATTGCAACTTACGTTTGATTGCCGCGATGTGTTTATCGCGTTGACTCTTTTTGATTTTATCGAGTTTTGTTGCCACGACGATGACCGGTAGGTCGTAATACTTCAAGAAATCATACATCGTCACATCATCCGCAGACGGATCATGACGGATATCAACGAGCTGTACGACACCTTTCAGGATTTCGCGTTGTGTGAAGTACTTCTCCATCATCTTGCCCCACGCTTCGCGTTCCGTCTTCGAGACTTTCGCATAGCCATAACCAGGTACGTCGACGAACATGACTTCATCATTGATGTTGAAGAAGTTCAAGGTTTGTGTCTTACCTGGTTTTGAAGACGTCCGCGCGAGCGCTTTACGCTGGACCAGTTTGTTGATGAACGAGGACTTTCCGACGTTCGATCGCCCTGCGAGTGCCACTTCCGGCAACAATGGTTCCGGATAATGTTCCGGATTGACGCCACTCGTAATAAAATCAGCTTTATAAATTTTCATGTTACTCTCCTTTTAATGCATGTTCGAGCACTTGCTCCATCGTCGCGACCGGAATGAATTCTATTCCTGCGCGGACGCTTTCCGGGATATCATCGATGTCCCGCGTATTGTCTTGCGGTAGCAGAACAGTCGTCAAGCCCGCACGGTGTGCTGCGAGTGATTTCTCCTTTAGTCCACCGATTGGTAAGACACGTCCACGCAACGTGATTTCACCCGTCATTCCGACGTCTCGGCGAACCGGACGTTTTGTTAAAGCGGAAATCAATGCCGTCGCGAGTGTGATCCCAGCAGATGGACCATCTTTTGGTACGGCACCCTCAGGAACGTGGATGTGGATGTCTTGCGTTTCGTAGAAGTTCGGTTCGATGCCAAGGGACGTCGCATTCGCTCGGACGAAGCTGTACGCGGTCTGAGCCGACTCTTGCATGACATCCCCGAGTTTCCCAGTTAACTGCAATTTCCCTTTACCTGGAGCAAGGCTGACTTCGATCGTCAACGTATCGCCCCCAAAAGCAGTATACGCTAAACCAGTCACCGCGCCAATCATATCTTCGAGCTCGCCTTGACCATAGCGGTAGATCGGTTTGCCTAGGAAATCGTCCAGATTGCGCTTCGTCACCGTCACCCGTTTCTTCTCACCCATCGCGATTTGTTTCGCTGCTTTCCGGCAAAGTGAGCCGAGGACACGTTCGAGATTCCGGACACCGGCTTCTCGTGTATAACGACGGACGACTTCTTCTAGCGCGTCTGCTTTGACCGTCAATTGACTCTTTTTCAGACCGTGTTCAGCCAGTTGCTTCGATAAGAGATGACGAACGGCAATTTCCGTCTTCTCTTGTTCCGTATAGCCACCAATTTGAATCAGTTCCATCCGGTCAAGCAATGGTCCCGGAATGTTCGAGACATCGTTCGCTGTCGCGATGAAGAGAACGTTCGATAGATCGAATGGTTCTTCGATATAGTGATCCGAGAAGCTGTTGTTTTGTTCCGGATCGAGGACTTCAAGCATCGCGGACGACGGATCGCCACGGAAGTCGTTTGACATCTTATCGATTTCATCGAGTAAGAAGACCGGATTGTTCGTTCCTGCTTGTTTTAAGCCCCGAATGATTCGCCCTGGCATCGCTCCGATGTAAGTCCGGCGATGTCCACGAATCTCTGCTTCGTCACGTACACCACCCAGTGAGACGCGGACGAATTTCCGTTCAAGCGCTGTTGCGATCGAGCGTGCGAGTGATGTTTTCCCGACTCCCGGAGGACCAGACAGACAAAGAATCGGACCACGTAGCGAATCCGTCAACTGACGCACAGCAAGATACTCAAGAATCCGTTCCTTGACCTTTTCTAAACCGTAATGGTCCTTTTCGAGCTGTTCCGAGGCGGCAGAGACGTTCAAGAAATCGTCCGTTGCTTCGTTCCAAGGTAACGAGAAGAACCATTCGAGGTAGTTGCGGATGACGCCATGTTCCGGACTCGTCGCCGGTACGACAGCTAAACGACTGATTTCCTTCTCGACGTTCGCAACCGTCGTTTCCGATAAATCAAGCATTGCCAGTTGCTCGCGGTATTTCGCAGCATCACTTTCAACAGAAGCCGACTCGCCACCAAGTTCTTGTTGAATCGTCTTCAATTGTTCCCGCAAGTAATACTCGCGTTGTGATTGTTCGATCGTCTTCTTCGTCCGCTCACGCATCTCACGTTCGAGTTCGACGACTTCATATTCATGTTTCATGACGTCAAGCAACATCAATCCCCGTTCGACCGGGTCCTGTTGTTCAAGGAACTCCTGTTTCTTCGAGATATCAATCGGTAACTTCGACGTGATATAATCCGTCAATGAATCGAGACGTTCGTATGTCTCAAAGCGGCGACGCTCATCCGTGCCGATGCCTTTGATGCGAGAAACGAGTTGACCGAACTGTTCTTTAATCAGGCGGACAAGTGCTTCTTGTTTTGCCCCTTTGATGTCCATCTTTTCAATCAGTTCGATGACGGCTTGATACCCTTCGTCTGTCTCTTCGACGTTTTCAATCCGGACGCGTTCCTTCCCGATGACACGGACACGAACCGTATCATTCCCCAGTTCACTCATCTTCGCGATTTGAACGAGTGTACCGACTTGATGCAGTCCGTCGACAGATGGTTCTGCTTCCGGGTCACGTTGCGTGACGACGACGAGATCAATCTCGTGTTCCTTTGATGCTAGCAAGGCTTTTAAGGATACGGGACGCCCGACATCGATCGTCAACCCGATCAATGGATACGCGACGACACCACGTAACGGTAAAAGTGGATATTGTTTTTTCTTCATTCGAATTCCTCCTAAACAAAAAGGCTCGGAAAGGCGTACAAGTAGCCTCCGAGCCGATTTGTCACGGTGTTACGCCGTTTCTTTTTCTTTCCCATGTTCAATTGTACCATCTTTCAACTCAAGCGTTGGACCACGTTTACCAGTCAACGTTTCTGCTGTAATGATGACTTTCGCGATGTCTTCACGCGATGGGATTTCGAACATGATATCTAGCATCGTTTCTTCGATGATCGAACGAAGACCACGCGCACCTGTTTTACGTTCGATTGCGAGCTTCGCAATCTCAAGAAGTGCATCTTCCGTGAAGTCGAGTTCGACATCATCAAGTTGAAGCATTTTCTTGTATTGTTTCACGAGGGCATTTTTCGGTTTCGTCAAGATTTGAACGAGTGCCTCTTCATCAAGTGGCTCGAGTGTCGCCATGACTGGCAAACGACCGATGAACTCAGGAATCAAACCGAACTTTTGAAGATCTTCTGGTAATGCAGCTGCTAGAATTTCTTTTTGTGTGAGGTTTCGGTTCTCTGAATCGTTTCCGAAGCCAATGACTTTTTTACCGAGACGACGTTTGATCGACTGATCGATCCCATCGAATGCGCCACCAACGATGAACAAGATGTTCGTCGTATCGATTTGGATGAATTCTTGATGCGGATGTTTCCGTCCACCTTGTGGCGGTACACTCGCAACCGTTCCTTCCAAAATCTTCAGCAAGGCTTGTTGAACACCCTCACCAGAAACGTCACGTGTGATTGACGGATTTTCTGATTTACGAGCGATTTTATCGATCTCATCAATGTAGATGATGCCTTTTTCAGCCTTCTCGACATCGTAATCCGCTGCTTGGATGAGTTTCAACAGGATGTTCTCGACGTCTTCACCGACATAACCTGCTTCCGTCAAACTTGTTGCATCTGCAATCGCAAACGGTACGTTCAAGATACGTGCCATCGTTTGGGCAAGAAGTGTCTTACCGCTACCTGTTGGCCCGATCATGACGATGTTCGATTTTGAGAGCTCGACATCATCTGCGCGACCACCAGCATTGATGCGTTTGTAGTGATTATACATCGCTACAGACAACGATTTTTTCGCTTTCTCTTGACCGATGACATAATCGTCAAGTGTCGTACGAATTTCATGCGGTTTCGGAACATTCTTCAGCTCGACTTCTTCTTCTGTACCGAGTTCTTCCTCTACGATTTCATTGCAGAGTTCGATACACTCGTCGCAAATGTAAACGCCAGGTCCAGCAACAAGTTTGCGTACTTGTTCTTGTGTCTTTCCACAGAAAGAACATTTTAGCTGACCTTTTTCTTCGTTGAATTTAAACATAAAGGTCCACCCCTTTAACGTGGAAATTGTATGGACGCCCGTAGCATCCCGTCTCACGTTTTACTATTTATGATTGTAGCATGAACAAGGAAAGTCTTTCAAATCCTGGACGAACGATTTACAGTTTGATGTCCTGAACCAAGGATTGTTTGTCCTTGTTTGACCTATCGTACAAAAAAATCGACTCCAAGACCAGAAATTGGGCTTGAAGTCGATCGAAAACCATGGAATGGCTTATTTTGCTTTTGCGTTGTCGACGAGAACATCGATAGCTTTACGGAATTGAAGATCGCCTTTAAGCGTTTCAAGACCGCCTTGTGGTGCAAGCATCGTTTCAAGTTGATCTGCAGGAATGTTGTAGAGTTCTGACATGGATTGAAGTTCAGTTTGAGTTTCCTCGTCTGTTACTTCGATTTTTTCGTCAGCAACGATTTGCTTGAGGACGAGACGTGCTTTAACGCGCTCTTCCGCTTGCTCTTTCATTTCAGAACGCATTGCCTCTTCTGTCGTTCCAGTCAACTGGAAGTACATGTTGAGGTCGATACCTTGTGATTGAATACGTTGTGTGAACTCTTGAACCATACGCTCAACTTCGTTTTCGACCATGACTTCTGGAAGATCAACTGTCGCGTTTTTCGTAGCCGCTTCGACTAACTCATCGCGCATTGAAGCGTCCGCTTCTTGTTTGCGTGTGTTTTCGAGACGTGTACGGATTTTTGTTTTCAACTCGTCGAGTGAAGAAACTTCTTCATCCATCTCTTTAGCGAACTCATCTGTCAATTCAGGGAGCTCTTGCGCTTTGACTTCATGGATTGTTACTTTGAATGTAACTGGTTTTCCAGCGAGTGATGCTTCGTGGTATTCCTCAGGGAATGTCACTTCAAGATCTTTTTGCTCGCCAGTTTTTAAACCGACCATTTGCTCTTCGAATCCAGGAATGAAGTTTCCAGAACCGATGACGAGTGAGTAGTTCTCAGCAGTTCCGCCGTCGAATTGGTTTTCCCCATCGAAACCTGCGAAGTCGAATACGACTGTATCGCCATTCTCGATGACGCCATCTTCTTTAACGACGAGTTCCGCACCGCGTTCTTGTAATGTTTTGAGTTCAGCGTCGACGTCTTCGTCAGTAACATTCGTTTCAACTGCTGTGTACTCAAGACCTTTGTACTCACCGAGTGTAGCTTCTGGCTCGATGACGAACGTGATTTTGAATTCTACTGGTTTGCCTTTTTCGAGTGTTTCGACGTCGATGTTTTCAAGCGCGATTGGCTCGATTCCTGATTCGACGACTGCACCTTCGATTGTGTCCTTATAAAGGATATCGAGTGCATCTTGGTACAGTGCTTCTTCACCGTACATTTTGTTGAACATTGCGCGTGGCATTTTTCCTTTACGGAAACCAGGTGTGTTCAAAGTCTTAACGACTTTCTTGAACGCTTGGTCTACCGCTTTATCAAATGCTTCAGCAGGCGCTTCATACGTGAGGACGCCGAGGCTACCTGATTGTTTTTCCCATTTTGCAGTCATGCTGAGTCCCTCCAAAATTGTCAATTAGCGTACATGTGTGTACAACAAGTCACATTATAGCACAATCGTTCCGACGATTACCACTGTTGAACGAATCGTTTCCAGATGTCTCAATCGAAGTAAATCTGTTCGAATGCGATGACTTCCGGATAGAGGATATGCGACGCTCGATATAGCTGCTGTGCTAGCGGGCTTAGGTCGCGTTCCGTTTCTTCCTTCTCAAACGTCAGACCCGCGAGTTCTTCGCACGCAGCGAACCATTTCTCCATATCTGACCCGATTGCTTCTCGTTCTTCAAGATGAATCAGTTGATCCGACCGTAAGACGAGCAATGCCCGAAACGGGTCCATTCGTTGTAGCATGTGCATCGATGCGAGTAACGTTTGTTGCTCCTGTTGATGGACAAGCAACACTTCGTCTAAATCTTGGCGTGATGAGATCGTCCAGTACACGTCTACGTGTGGCACCTGAATGATTGTCGGATAGGACAAATGATCAAGTACGCTTCCTAATAACTGATCGATGACAAGTAGACTTTGATGTGCTGTCTCTTGAGCACGCAGATACTTGTCTGTGATGTATTCCATGAGCGCAGGTGTCCGTTCGAATTCAGCTCCTGTCAGATAGCGCATCTGTTCAACCCAATTCCCGTGTCGTAACACATGCATCAGCTCTGTTCCTGGCGCTACCGGCCGCTCTGTCATAGTACTCGTCTGAACCGTAGACGTCTTTTGTTCTCGGACACTCATCTTTTTTTTGATTTCGTCCAGTCGAAGCGCAAGGCCATACGGTAAATAAGGCGACGCCGAGCGCAATGCAAGCTTCATTGGATAGCGTTCTCCCAGTTCATAAAGAAAGAGTGCGAGCACCTGCTCGACACCCTCGATTTCAAGAAATCGTTCTGCGACAGTTTCATACCGCTCACGATCATGCAATAAGAGCGGTTGAATGACGTAGAGCCGGTGTAAGACATCTTCTCCTGTCAATTGGTCCGTCTCTAATTCGACAATCAATCGTTCTTGTTCAGAAGCAGGTAAGCGAAGAATCCGTGCTTGTTCTGTTTCTAGTTCATACTCCATCCAGCGGGATGCCCCCATCTTCCGACACTCCTTCTTTAGTTTGTAAACGGATCAAGCAAGGACGTCCAGTTCGTAATCGCATCCTGTAGTTTACCCGCTTGTTCAATACCTAATCGATTGAATGATTCGAGCGAGACATCCGTTTCAAGCAGCCGTGTGATCTCTTCCGACTGATTCACGTACTGTTTGAGTTTCGCACTTAAATTCTGCAACTCTTGCGGTGGATTTTCAAGCCCCGCCAAGCGTTGATCAATCTGATCCAGTTCCTGATTGAACCGGTCGATCGTTCCATTTTCCTTCAATTTTTCGATTTGCTGATCGAGGGCCTGCTCCGGGTTCGCCGATTCGCGTGCTGTAGTAGCCGCTTCGTTCAAAGAAGTGGATAGATCTGACGTGACTTGCGCCGTGTCTTTCGCAATGCCTTGGAGTTCACCAGCATAATCGACACGATTCTTCACATCGTGGACTTGTTGTTTCGCATCATCGACTGTATTGGAAATCTCACTACATCCTGCAAGAAACGTACTGAGTAATAGGACTGTTCCGACTTTCTTCCACATCATAATCATCCCTTTCGAGTTCATGATACCTTAATTATAATCGAATACCGGAATAAAAAAAAGAGACCACCCTCGTAAGGGCAGTCTCTATTTTAATTATAGCGTCCCAAGAGGGATTCGAACCCCCGACCGACGGCTTAGAAGGCCGTTGCTCTATCCTGCTGAGCTATTGGGACGTGTCAACACGAATAAACTATACTAAAACAATTCTTTCGTGTCAATCACATTACAAAGATTGCATTTATTTTATTACGAAAATGTTCCGTCAATATGGAGGGCATTGACTCGGTCCCCGTTCACGTCAAGAAAATCAACGGAATAACGTTCCTGATCTACTTCAAGAATCGCATAGGTCTTATCTGGACGATGTCGCGGCATCCGGATCGATCCTGGATTAATGAATAACACGCCATCCCGATGTTCCGCCTTGGCAACGTGAGAATGACCGTATAATACGATGTCAACCCGCTTTTCGTTTGCATGGTGTTGCAAGACGTCTAGGCTATACTTAACGTCCTGGCGGTGTCCGTGGACGCAGAGCACCGTATGACCGTCCATTTCCGATATGACTTCTTCGGGGAAGTCATGGCCATAGTCGCAGTTCCCTCGTACAACACGATATGGATATAATGATTCGATGTCGCGCGTCAATTGGGAGTCCCCACAATGAAATGCCACATCCACGTCCTGATGACGTTCGAATATCGTAAGCAGTTCTTGTTCTAGTCCATGGCTATCACTAACGATCAACGCTCTCATCTTCATCACACTCCTAAGAAAGTAGTTAAGTCCTGTTCGAGTTTGCGTAGTGCATTGCCGCGATGACTGATCATCGCTTTTTCTTCCTTCGTCAACTCAGCGGTGGTTTTCCCACTCCCCGTGACGAACAATGGATCATACCCGAAACCGTTCGAACCGGTCGCTTCAAACCCGATTCGCCCTTCCATCGTGCCGCGAACCGTGAGTGTCTCACCCGTTGGTTTCGCAAGCGCGAGTACACAAACAAAGCGAGCCGTCCGCTTGTCTTCCGGTACATCGTGTAATTTTTCAAGTAACAAAGCATTGTTTGCGGCATCGGATTTTTCAAGTCCCGCGAATCGTGCCGAGTAGACACCTGGTGCGCCGTCTAAGGCATCAACTTCAAGACCTGAATCATCAGCAAGTACCGCGTGACCAAAGTACGCAGCAGCCTCTGTTGCTTTCAAGAGTGCATTCTCCTCGAATGTCTCACCTGTTTCGTCTGTTTCCGGAGCATCGGTGTGATCGAGTAATGATTCGACCGTATAACCGAGACGCCCGAGCATGCTTTCGAGTTCCTTCACTTTACCGGCGTTATGTGTTGCGACGATGACCTTCATCTCTGCTCCCCCACTTCTTCTCCTACGTACCACCATGACACACCGAGCGCCTCACGACCGGCTTCAATCAGTTCCTTAATACCTTTTTCCCCAAGTTCGAGCATATCGAGCATCTCTTGACGAGAAAATGTCGACTCTTCCCCTGTCGCCTGCATCTCGACGATTTTACCGGACGACGTCATGACAAGGTTGAAATCGACTTCCGCCGCCGCGTCCTCCTCGTAACATAAATCGAGTAAGACATGTGCGTCGACGATTCCGACCGAGATCGCTGCAATGCCCTCTTTGATTGGCGTATCCGTCAGTTTCCCGGCTTGAATCAATTGGTCGACCGCTCGGACAAGTGCTAAGAAACCACCCGTGATCGATGCCGTCCGTGTCCCACCATCTGCCTGAATGACGTCACAATCGATCCAGATCGTCCGCTCTCCAAGTTTTTCTAAATCGACGACCGCCCGAAGCGCACGGCTGATCAGACGCTGGATTTCCATCGTCCGTCCCGTCTGTTTCCCACGGACGGCTTCTCGTGCCGTCCGCTGAGCCGTTGCCCGCGGTAACATCGAATATTCTGCGTTGATCCAGCCCTGGCGTTTACCGCGCAGGAACGGTGGTACTTTTTCCTCGACGGTTGCCGTACAGAGAACTTTCGTATCACCGAGTTCAATCAAAACTGAACCTTCCGCGTGTTTATTGATATCAATCGATAACTGAACAGGTCGGAGACGGTCCGCCGTTCGTTGGTCTATCCGCATTTAATCTTCCTCCGTTCCAAGCACGATGCGCTCCGCATGGATGGTCTGATCGAGCCAATCCGTTGCAATCTGATCAAATGAGCGGATATCGCCTGTCGCGTAATAACGATGTTCCGGAATTTGTGTCACATCTGCTGAAATAGTATTGTAGTCAAGTAGTGCTGCGACCTCAAGTGCCGTCTCGTCTCCTGAAGAGATTAGCTGGACGCCTGGTCCGATGACCCGTCCAATCACGTCTGCTAGAAGCGGGTAATGGGTGCACCCGAGGATCAATGTATCCATATCGTAATTCATCAATGGTCGTAATGTATTGGCGACGACACGTTCGACGTACGCACCATCCGTCTGCATCGACTCGACGAGCGGAACGAACGGTGGACAGGCTAATGATTCGACGACGACTTGTCCTTCTACGTGGCGCAACGCCTTCTCGTAGGAATTACTTGTAATCGTCATCTTCGTCCCGATGACACCGATCCGTTTCGTACGCGTTACTTTGACGGCTGCTCGCGCACCCGGATCGATGACACCGATGACAGGTATAGTTAAACGTTCTCGCGCTTCTTTTAAAACAACAGCCGTGGCTGTGTTACAGGCGATCACGATCAATTTCACATCTTGTTGCACGAGATAATCAATCATCTCCCACGTAAACTCACGAATCTCCTCTTCTGGACGAGGACCATACGGACACCGTAATGTATCCCCGACATAAATGATTCGCTCATGGGGTAACTGTCGCATCAATTCACGTGCGACCGTCAAACCCCCGACTCCGGAATCCAGTACTCCAATCGCTCGATTCACTCTTCTCCACCTCTTTCTCTCTACCTTATGGTAACAAAAAAGGACGACGGTGCAAGACCGGCGTCCGAGAATGTACGATTACAGGATTACTGAGCAAGACCTTCGCTAGTCAGCATATCTGAAAGAGTCGTGATTGCTTCAGAAGCATCGTCACCGTTTGCAACGATTTTGATATCTGAATCTTTCGCGATTCCGAGTGAAAGAACACCCATGATTGACTTCAAGTTGACAGTCTTCCCGTTGTATTCCAAGTTGATGTCTGATTGGAATTTAGAAGCTGTGTTGACGAGCTGAGTAGCCGGACGAGCGTGAATGCCTGAATCCGCGATGACTTTGAATGTTTTTTCCATGATTAAGAAATCTCCCTTCACTAATAACGTACTAGTGAGTCGTTTTCGAATATGTGAACTCATTATCAAATGATAACGGATTCGAATCGATTCTGCAAGGAATTTTTATACGCTTCACTCCACGGGAATGCTTTCCCTGAGCGATCGATTTGGACCATCGATGTCCGTCCTGTGAACATCAGTTCCTCCTGTTCATCAAACGCTGCGTAATGGACGTCACACGATGCGCTACCGACGTGTACCGGATACGCATAGACAGCGAGACGCGCCCTTGGATAGACTTGGCGAATGTAGTTACACTGGGCATCCGCAACGACGATGATCCCGTCGTCTGCAAGCGAATATCCGGTTTCTTCTAACATCAACGTCCGAACATCCTCGAAATAGACGAATGGTACCCGGTTATTCATATGACCGTAGGCATCAGTCTCTGCGAACCGGACGGCGACGTCAAGCCGCGTGCCGTGTTTCATCTGTTCAAGCCATGACTCGAGTTCTGGAATATAAGCTGGTACGCGCACAATGAGTTCCTCCTGTCTGAATGAAAAAAGAAGGAGCAAGCTCCTTCTTTGATAAATCATGAACTAACGGCTTCACCTGTCCGTCCTTCATCACTACCGAAGAACTTCTTGAATGAGTGAAGTGTCGTCTGACGGTTCATCGCTGCGATCGAAGTCGTCAGCGGAATTCCTTTCGGACAAACCTCGACACAGTTTTGAGCATTACCACACTGCATGATCCCGCCGTCTTCCATCAATGCCTCAAGACGTTCTTCCTTGTGGAAGGCACCTGTCGGATGCGAGTTGAATAGACGGACTTGTGAGATCGATGCTGGTCCGATGAATGTCGAACGATCGTTAACGTTCGGACATGCTTCGAGACATACGCCACACGTCATACATTTCGATAACTCATATGCCCATTGACGTTTGTTTTCTGGCATCCGTGGTCCTGGACCTAAATCATACGTGCCATCAATCGGAACCCACGCTTTGACTTTCTTCAACGCATCAAACATGCGCTGACGGTCAACTTGCAGGTCACGAACGATTGGGAACGTCTGCATTGGTTGAAGGCGGATCGGCTGTTCGAGTTTGTCAACGAGCGCCGTACATGACTGACGTGGCGTACCGTTGATGACCATGGAACAAGCGCCACAGACTTCTTCTAAACAACCCATATCCCAGTTGATCGGTGTTGTTTTTTCACCCGCAGCATTCACAGGATTCCGTCGGATCTCCATTAAAGCAGAGATGACGTTCATGTTTGGACGGTACGGAATTTCAAACGCTTCATCATACGGTTTACCATCTGGTCCATCTTGACGTTGAACGATGAATTGAACCGATTTTTGCGTAGTAGATGATTCGAGTGGTGTCGCCATTATGCTTTCACCTCTTTCTTCGACTTCTTGCTGTAGTCGCGTTTCCGTGGTGGAATCAACGACGTGTCGACGTCTTCATAGAAGATTTCCGGATGACCATTCGTATAACGTGCCATCGTCGTCTTCAAGAACTGTTCATCATTACGTTCCGGGAAGTCCGGTTTGTAGTGTGCTCCGCGACTCTCATCACGTTTTAACGCACCGAGTGTGATCGCTTCTGCTAAATCAAGCATGTGATCAAGCTGACGGATGAACGATGCCCCTTGGTTACTCCAACGCGCTGTGTCCGTTGCCGAGATGCGCGTGAACCGATCGCGGAGTTCCTTGATTTTTGTCAGTGTCTCTTCGAGCTTATCGTTATATCGGACGACCGTGACGTTATCCGTCATGATTTCTCCGAGTTCGCGGTGGATTTGATACGCATTTTCCGTACCTTCCATCGATAAGATATCGTTGAAACGGTTGATCTCTTCGATCTTGTGCGCTTCGACGACGTCTTCGTTCATCTCATGCACCGATGTCTCGAGTTCATTCATGTATGCAATCGCTGACGGCCCAGCGACCATTCCGCCGTATACCGCAGAGAGAAGTGAGTTCGCCCCAAGACGGTTCCCGCCGTGCATCGAGTAATCACATTCACCAGCTGCAAACAATCCGGGGATGTTCGTCATCTGATCGTAGTCGACCCATAGTCCACCCATTGAATAGTGAACAGCCGGGAAGATTTTCATCGGAACTTTTCGTGGGTCGTCACCGACGAATTTTTCGTAGATTTCAAGAATCCCACCGAGTTTGACGTCGAGTTCCTTCGCATCTTTATGCGATAGATCGAGATAGACCATGTTCTCGCCGTTGACGCCAAGTTTTTGGTTAACACAGACGTCAAAGATTTCGCGTGTTGCGATATCCCGTGGAACCAGGTTTCCGTATGCCGGATATTTTTCTTCGAGGAAATACCATGGTTTACCGTCTTTATACGTCCAGACGCGACCACCTTCGCCGCGTGCTGATTCACTCATGAGACGTAATTTATCGTCTCCAGGAATCGCCGTCGGGTGAATCTGGATGAACTCACCGTTCGCATAGATCGCCCCTTGGCGATAGACAGCTGCTGCTGCTTGTCCTGTATTGATGACCGAGTTCGTCGATTTTCCGAAAATGACCCCAGGACCACCTGTTGCGAGAATGACAGAATCTGCGGCAAATGCCTCGATTTCCATCGTCCGGAGGTTTTGACACACTGCTCCGCGACAGATGCCATTGTCATCGATGATGGCACGAAGGAATTCCCATCCTTCGTATTTTTCTACCAAACCTTGCGCTTCGAACTTACGAACCTGTTCATCTAATGCGTACAACAGTTGTTGTCCTGTCGTTGCTCCAGCGTATGCCGTCCGGTGATGCAATGTTCCTCCGAAACGTCGGAAGTCAAGTAAGCCTTCCGGTGTCCGGTTGAACATGACACCCATCCGGTCGAACATATGGATGATTTTCGGTGCTGCTTCCGCCATTTTTTGAACAGGTGGTTGATTTGCGAGGAAGTCTCCACCGTATACCGTGTCATCGAAATGTTGGTATGGTGAATCTCCTTCCCCTTTCGTATTAACTGCTCCGTTGATGCCGCCTTGTGCACAAACCGAGTGTGAGCGTTTGACGGGTACGAGTGAGAATAGCTTAACTGGTACGCCTTGCTCTGCTGCTTTTATCGTAGCCATCAGACCGGCAAGCCCTCCGCCGATGATGACAAGATTCTTGTTCGCCATGTTGTCAGTTCCCCTTTCCTTACAACACGCCTGCAAACGTTAAGATCGAGCGTACGCCTACAAACGATAAACCGATGAATACGAGTGCTGCCACGTAAGACATCGCCCGTTGAGATGCTGGTGACTGCGTGATTCCCCACGTGATACAGAACGTCCAAAGTCCGTTCGCCAGGTGGAATGTCGTCGCCAAGATCCCGACGATGTAAAACGCAAGCATGAATCCGTTATCGACGATGTTCTGCATCATGCTTGCATCGACTTCCGTTCCCATCGCAGCAGCAATCCGTGTTTCCCACACGTGCCACGTGATGAACACGACGAGAAATACTCCACTGAAGCGTTGCAAGACATACATCCAGTTCCGGAAGTATGTATACCGGCCCGTGTTCGCAGAACCTGTGAATGCGATGTACACACCGTAGACACCATGCAAGATGATCGGAATGAAGATGACAAAGATCTCTAAGAACAATCGATACGGAACGCTCCCCACGAATTCCGCGGCCTTATTGAAGTCTTCCTCACCACGTACGATGAAGTAGTTCGTCGTTAAGTGCGAAAGTAAAAATAACCCGATTGGAATGACGCCGAGCAGTGAGTGTATTTTACGACTCACGAAATCACGATGATTCGCCATCCAAATCCCCCCTTTTGTTTGCCAATCAACCGTTGGCGCATTTTGGTAGAAAAGCGCTTTCATAAGGAAATTCGTCTTTTCATCACTTATTCTACTCCTGTCCTTTTTAGAAGACAACCCGAGCCGTTGCATTTAACTGCAAATTTTTTCAGGAAAACAATGACCTGCAAGTATCATCTCGGTATAATGGTTGGCAGATAGGAGTGAATCATGATGGACGTTACACCAAACCAAGCACCACATTTCGGTATCGAATTGATCCGGGACTATGTACTGACGGATTTATTAGGCACCGATTATCGACAAGTCATCTACTGGGCTGGTAAACGCCTCGCCCGTCAGTTCCCTGTACTGGATGAGTCCGAACTCGCTTCGTTCTTTGAACAAGCTGGCTGGGGAACGCTCGAAATCAAGAAACGCAAAGGAACGGTCATCTCGTTTGTGCTGTCTCCTCCTGATACGACGAGAGACGAACGTCCGCAAGGCTACTTTCAACTCGAAGCTGGCTTCCTCGCTGAACAGTTTTCCCGGTTTAACGGATGTGTCGCGGAAGGCTACGCTGAACTAAATAAGACGCTGGTACAAATCACGGTGCAGATTGATCCAAAAGATCCACTGGATCCGACCATTTGATTTTCTACATAGCTGAAACAGGAGACATCCTCTCTTTCATCGAAACAGATATGTGAAACCTTTTTCATCAAGCGGTCGTAACATCGTACGTACACCAATCGCGAGGAGGAACTCTACATGTTCAAAAAATTAGCAGCAGATTTAACGGGATTCAGTGATATCGGACAGGTCATCCATCCTGATGATTTCGACAAGGCAGCCGCTGACGATTATGTCTTACATGAAGACGGCGAGAAAATCTATTTCTTGATCAAATCCAAATCTGATGAGTATTGCTTTACGAACTTAGCCTTGATTCATCTCGATGGAGAAAGTGCCGTCAGTTCAAAACGTGTCCTCTACCGCTATCCGTATGCACATTATCCGATTCGCCATGTCATGTTCGAAACGGCCGGAACAGTCGATCTCGATGTCGAGATCAAGTTCGAGATCGGTGGAAAACACTATTCGATCGATGTTGATAAAAAACAACTGGAGCATGTAAAGGATCTCTATAAGACACTACTTGCCATCGCCGAAAAGCAGTATGAAGGTCAAAAGATGCTCGAGTTCGCGAACAGCTCATTGAATCATTCGGTCACGATTCTCGGTGGTCTCCGCCAAGGTGATATGAATGTACCGCAAACATTCAAGGAACTGTCTGAACAATCATTCGAGTGGCTTCAAGGTCACTACCATCAATGGAACCAGCGCGATTTCGGCTCATACTATGAGAAGTACATCAATAACTAATCGTTTGAAAATGCCGCCCTCTTCATGAGGACGGCATTTTTTCATTCTTCATTCGCTTGGCTTAAATATTCAGCGACGGTCTCCGCTAGTTTCACAGGTAACCCTGCCTCTGCCAACTGTTCGATCGTCGCACGGCGCAGACTGCGCATCGACCCGAAGTGACGGATCAACTGCTGGCGTCGTTTCGGTCCGACTCCCGGAATCTCGTCGAGTAAGGAACGTGTCATTCCTTTCGAACGAAGCGAGCGGTGGAACGTGATGGCGAACCGGTGGACTTCATCTTGCATACGCTGAAGTAGATAAAACGCACTCGAGCGAGGGCTGAGTTCGATTAAGCGTGCATCTTCTCCAAACAACAACTGACTCGTCCGGTGTTTGTCATCTTTTTTTAATGAGCCGACCGGCAGGGATAGGCCGAGTTCATCTTGAATGACTTCTAAAGCAGCATTCAATTGTCCGACGCCTCCGTCAATCAGGACGAGGTCCGGAAGGCGCGCTCCTTCGAGTAACAATCGGCGATACCTTCGACGCACGATTTCCCGCATCGATTCATAGTCGTCCGGTCCTTGAACCGTCCGAATCTTGAACTTCCGGTACTCCTTTTTGAGTGGTTTGCCGTCTTCAAAGACGACGAGCGCCGAGACGGCATCCGCTCCTTGGATGTTCGCATTATCGATGATCTCGATTCGTGACAATGGATGGACATCAATCGCATCGGCGAGTTCTTCAACGGCCTGAACGGTCCGTTTTTCATCTTTTGCTAACAATTCGAAGCGTTCTGAGATCGCATTTTCAGCATTTTTCGTCGCTAGATCAAGTAATTTTCGTTTTGATCCTCGGACCGGAACGTGAATTTTGATCGAGAGTGCTTCTTTGAGTAAAAGTTGATTGACGAGTGGTGGTACATACAGTTCACTCGGCTTGATGTTTTTTTCATAGAACTGGACGATGAAACTTTCAAGTTCTTCTGCAGGCGTACCATAAATCGGGAAGAGCGAGACATCCCGCTCGATCATCTTTCCTCCCCGCAGGAAGAAGACTTGGACGCACATCCAGCCTTTATCGACATGAATCCCGAATACATCACGCGACGTCAAATCCGCTGTAATCATATTCTGTTTGTTCATGATCGACTCAATCGCTCGCACTTGATCGCGCAACTCTCCCGCACGTTCGAATTCCATCGCTTCGGACGCTTCTCCCATCTTAAGGTTCAAGCTTTCGACAAGTTCCTTCGTGTCCCCGGACAAGAAACGCCGGATTTCCGATACGAGCGCCTTTTGTTCCGATTCGAGATTCGGGATTTCGCATGGACCGAGACACTGGCCGATATGGTAATAGAGACACAGTTTTTTCGGCATCGGTTGGCATTTGCGTAACGGATATAAACGGTCTAACAGACGCTTCGTCTCGTTCGCTGCATAGGCGTTCGGATACGGACCAAAATAGTGACCGCCATCCTTTTTTAACTTACGCGTCGTAATCAGGCGCGGATACGTCTCATTCGTAATCTTCAGGTAAGGATAGGATTTATCGTCCTTCAGCATGATATTGTACTTCGGATCATGCTTTTTGATCAGTGTCATCTCAAGCAACAACGCTTCTAGTTCACTCGCTGTGATGATGTATTCAAAGTCACGGACTTCCGCGACGAGACGTTCCGTCTTGATATCATGCGCCCCTGTGAAGTAGGAGCGGACACGATTCTTGAGATTTTTTGCTTTTCCGACATAAATGACTTCGCCGAATTCATTTTTGTGCAGATAACATCCCGGCTCATCGGGTAAAAGGGATAGTTTTGCTTTGATATGTTCTTGATGTCCCAAATAAATGTCTCCTTTCACCGTTTTTAGTTTTGTTCGTTCGGGTAAATACCATACATTGATTATGACATACGGAGGATGAAAAATGCGTACATATGATTGCATCGTCATCGGAACAGGTTCAGCCGGAAACCAAGCAGCTTATAAATTTGCCGAAAAAGGATTACGCGTTGCCATCATCGAAAATTTCACGCCAGGAGGCACTTGCGCCCAGCGCGGGTGTGACGCCAAAAAAATCCTGCTGACGGGGAGTGAGACGAAAGACGCCGTCGAACGCTTACTCGGATATGGCGTCAAAGGATTGATTTCAATCGATTGGCGTCAGTTGATGGAGCGAAAGAATGAATATACACGTGCCATTCCGGAGCAAACGCGAAAACGATACGCGGAAACGGACATCGACTATTTCCACGGCGAGCCGCGTTTCGTCTCATCACACCGCCTCCGAATCGGCGAAGAAGAAATCGAAGGAAAACAATTTTTAATCGCAACCGGTCTACGTCCTCGCGAATTATCTGTACCCGGTAGTGACCGTTTTATAACGAGTAATGAATTTCTAGAGCTGAAGAACCTTCCCCGTCGACTCGTCTGTATCGGTGGCGGCTATATCTCGTTCGAATTCGCACATCTCGCCCGAATTGCTGGAGCAGACGTCACGATCGTCTTACGTTCTGAACCCTTAAAACAATTCGAGCACGAATTGGTCGATGTGTTGATGGAAGCGACACGGGCACTCGGTATCTCAATCATTAAAGAGGCGGAAGTCGTGGCTTTTGAAGACGAATCGCTCCGTCTATCAAACGGCGACGTCTTAAAGACGGACGTCGTCTTGAATGCAACCGGACGTGTCGCAAGTATCGATCAGCTCGGACTCGAAGCGATCGGTGTTACCCATAACGAAAAAGGAATTCATGTCAATGAATTCCTTCAGTCTTCGGTTGATCACATCTATGCTGCAGGTGACGTCGCCGTCAGCGGAAATCCGGCGTTGACACCGTTTGCCGGAACAGAAGGACGACTTGCTGCCGATAACATGCTCGAAGGCAACAATCGGAAACTGGAACTTCTCCCAGTACCTAGCGTCGTCTTCACTGCCCCGAATCTAGCCCTCGTCGGCGAGACGGAAGCTGCTTTGAAAAAAGCGGGTATCCCGTATCGTGGTCGATTGATTGACACGTCTTCTTGGCAAACGAACGCGCGGATCAAAGACGGATTCGCACGGGCGAAAGTACTCGTTGGCGAGGATGATCAAGTGCTCGGCGCTCACTTCATCGGTGTACATGCAGCGGAACTCGCGAATTACTTCTCGTTTGCGATGCAACACCGGATTCCGAGTACGTCGATGCAACAGACCGGATTTGCATACCCGACACCCGCTTCAGATATTGCTTCGTTATTTGAAGACTGATAGGAGGTCTCCCAATGATTCAGTACGGCTATACGATTCTCTATATCGAAGATCCTGCCCGGACGCTGACGTTTTACCGAGACGTCCTAGGTTTATCCGTCAAGGCAGAGCATGGAAGCTATATCGAGTTCGACACCGGTCTGACGACACTCGCCTTCAATACGCGTAAAGACGTGCAGCAGCTGATTCCGGATTACACGATACCGAGCGGAAAAGCACAACAGACGTTAGAGATCGGTTTCGTCACGGATGACGTCCATACGCTTTTTCAGAAGGTCGAAGCCGCAGGATACGAAACAGTGCTCGCTCCCGTTGAAAAACCGTGGGGGCAAGTCGTTGCGTATATCCTGGATCCGGATGGTCATCTGATTGAACTCTGTACGCCAATGTAATCTAAAAAAAAAACAGACCGTTCTGCCTGTGCAGAACGGTCTGTTTTGATATGCAGGAAAGAATTAGTTAGATGTTTCAACGAATTCTTTGAGTGCGTCTTTTGGCATGAAGCCCATTGTTTTGTTGACAGGTTGTCCGTCTTTGAAGAGGACGAGTGTCGGAATACTTTGAACTTGGAATGCTCCAGCTACTTCTGGGTTTGCATCGACGTCAACTTTGACGATTTTTACATCTTGCATGTCAGCATCGAGTTCTTCAAGAACAGGTGCGAGCATACGACATGGTCCACACCATGTTGCCCAAAAATCAACAAGGACGAGTCCTTCTTGTGTTTCTTCTTTAAATGATTGGCTAGTTGCGTGTACGATTGCCATTGATCATAACCTCCTAATGAGTAGATCGACCCGGTAAAATAATGGGTGATCTCTTTATTGATTCGAGTATATCATAGCAGTCTCTTCCAACAAACGAAACTGCTCACGTGACATATTTCCTAAAAAAAGTACCGGTGCCTTTGAATCAGCACCGGTATATTCCTTATCCGTGGACGAGCATTTTCTTGAATTCAGCTGTCAAGAGTGGCACGACATCGAACAAATCGCCAACGATACCGTAATCGGCAACCGAGAAGATGTTTGCTTCCGGATCTTTATTGATCGCTACGATTACTTTTGCATTCGACATTCCTGCCAAGTGCTGGATCGCACCCGAGATTCCGCACGCGATATAAAGGTCCGGCGTTACGACTTTCCCCGTCTGTCCGATTTGAAGTGCATAATCACAGTAATCCGCGTCACAGGCACCACGCGAAGCACCGACTGCTCCTCCGAGAACGTCTGCTAGTTCTTGTAACGGTGCGAATCCGTCCGAACTCTTGACGCCTCGTCCACCTGCGACAATGACTTTTGCCTCTGATAAATCCACGCCGCCTGTTGCTTTACGAACGATGTCTGCGACGATCGTCCGTAAATCTTTCAGTTCGACTGTGACCGACTCAACCGTTCCTTGTGAACTACCTGCTTCGAGTGGATCGATGTTGTTCGGACGGACCGTAAAGAGCGTCTTGCCTTCTGCTACTTTGACTTTCTCAAATGCCTTCCCTGAGTAGATCGGACGGATGAACGTTGCGTCCGCACCTTCCCCTTCAATCGCCGTCACGTCACTGATTAGACCCGCTTGAAGTTTTGCCGCGATTTTCGGTGATAGATCCTTGCCGAGCGACGTATGCCCGAAGACGAGCACATCAGGTGATGTTCGGTTCATCAACTCGAGGAAGACTTGTCCGTATCCGTCTGGTGTGTAGTGCAACAGGCGTTCATCCTCGACGACGAGTACCTGATCTGCCCCGCGTGACGCCAGTGCTTCCGCATCCTTTGCGACATCGTGTCCAATCAGGACCGCGATGACTTCGTCAGCGACACGCCGTGCTGCTGCGATTGCCTCAAACGACACATTCCGTAAACTGCCATCCCGTGATTCTGCGAGTACTAATGCTTTTGTCATTCGTTTCTCCCCCTTAGACCACTTTTGCTTCGTTGCGTAATAATGATGCGAGCTGTGCGACTTGCTCGTTCAGTTCACCTTCAAGGATCTTACCGGCTGCTTTGTTCGGTGGTAAGAAACGTTCGATCGTTTCTAGACGTGGTGCGAGTTCGTCTTCATCAAGTTCGAGATCATCGAGTTCGAGTTCTTCAAGTGGTTTCTTCTTCGCTTTCATGATCCCCGGAAGACTTGGGTAACGTGGTTCGTTCAACCCTTGTTGCGCCGTCACGAGTAACGGAAGTGTCGTTTCAATCGTTTCCGTGTCCCCTTCAGCGTCGCGTGTGACGACAGCTTTTGTTCCGTCGAGCTCGAGTTTCGTGATCGTCGTCACGTAAGGAATATCGAGCAGTTCTGCGACGCGTGGTGCCACTTGACCACTTCCGCCGTCAACTGCGACGTTTCCGGCGATGATGAGATCGACTGTCTGTTCCTTCAAATAACCAGCGAGTACTTCAGAAATCGTGAAATGATCTGCTTCTTCGATATCATCTTCGATCGAGATCCGAACTGCTTGGTCGGCTCCCATTGCGAGCGCTGTTCGTAATTCCTTATCTGCATCTTCCGGTCCGACCGTCACGACCGTCACCGTTCCCCCTTGTGCATCCCGGACACGAATCGCTTCTTCGACAGCATATTCATCATATGGATTAATGATGAACTCTGCGCCATCCTCATCGATTTGACCATTCTCGAGTTGGATTGCTTCTTCCGTATCAAACGTGCGTTTCAACAGTACATAGATTTCCATCTCATGCTCCCCCTTATCGTCTATTCACCATCATTCTTTGTATCCGCTTACATGATTACTGTCATGAAAAGGGCTTAACTCAGCCCTTTGACCAACATCTGATGAATACCGCTCCGCGTCTCAAGCAAATCATACTTAAATCCGCTTGCCATCCAACTCGTGACGACTTCATCGATCGTTCCGAATACCATTTGACGTGCCAGTCGGTAATCGAGTGTTTCTGAAAACTCCCCTGTCGTCATTCCGTGCTTGACGACGCGATCTATCAGGTGCAGATACGGTTTCAAGACAGTTGCAATGTTTTGACGCATCTCCTGATTGGATTGCCGAAGCTCGATTTGCGTGACGACAGCTAAATCATAGTCAACGGACAGTTGTTCAAGATGTGCCTCGATTAATGCCGCCAGCTGCTCGATCGCTGACGTATGATTCGCGATTTGTCCTTCAGAGTATTCGATGAAACTTCCCATTTTCGCCTGGAACAACGAAATCAGAAGATGCTCCTTATTTTTGAAGTACAGATAAATCGTTCCGTCTGCGACACCTGCTTCTTTGGCAATAGCTGTCACCTTCGCTCCATGATAGCCGTTTTTAGCAATGACTTTGACGGCAGCATCAATGATACGGTCACTCTTTGATATTGTTCGCTTCATTCCACTATCTCCTAACGCATAAAATGAATGATGGTTCATTCATATTTATTCTATCATGTCATTTTATCATGTCAACTGCTTTCTTCGAGTTGTTTGGCACGCTCCTCTTCAACGAGAACACGGCGGAGAATCTTCCCGACGAACGTCTTCGGTAGTTCTTTTCGGAATTCATATTGTTTCGGTACTTTGAATGACGCCAGCTGTTTCCGACAGAATTGATCGAGTTCTTCTTCCGTGACCGTCATCTCATCCTTGACGACGATGAACGCCTTGACGGTCTCACCGCGATAGGCGTCTGGGACACCGATGACGACGGCTTCCTTCACTGCTGGGTGTTCGTAGAGGATTTCCTCCACTTCACGTGGATAGATATTGAAACCGGAGGCAATGATTAAATCTTTCTTCCGGTCGACGATCCGGAAATAATGATCTTCTCCAATATAACCGAGATCTCCCGTGTGTAGCCAACCGTTACGTAAAACGGCTTGTGTGTCTTCTGGTCGCTTCCAGTACCCTTTCATGACTTGCGGACCTGTTACGAGAATCTCACCGATCTCACCGGGAGCAGCCGGCGTCTCACCATCTGCCTGGACGATTTTCGCTTGCGTATCAGGTACCGGAATCCCGACTGTTCCGGGAATACGCCGATCCCAGATGCAGTTCGTATGCGTCACCGGACTTGTTTCAGACAGACCGTATCCTTCAACGATCCGCCCTCCCGTCAAGGCTTCGAATTTTTCCTGCACTTCGACCGGGAGCGGGGCTGAACCGGATATACAGGCTTCGATCGACGAGAGATCATATTTCTTCAACTTCGGGTGATTCAACAGCCCGACATACATCGTCGGCGCACCGGGGAACAGATTCGGTTTTTCTTTATGAATCGTCTTCAGCACTTGTTCGATATCAAATTTCGGTACGATGATTTGTTCATACGCATTAAAAATACCGAAGTTGAGGTTACACGTCATGCCGTAGACATGGAAGTAAGGAACGACTGCCAACAGCTTTCGTCCGTCTCCCCGCTCATATTTATAGAACCATTTATCAATCTGTTCGACGTTCGCACTCAAATTGAAGTGCGTTAACATGACACCCTTGGGAGCACCTGTCGTTCCACCCGTATATTGCAAAACGGCGACGTCTTCCTTCGGTTGAATCGCAACTGGTGTAATGGATTCATATCCACGTAACGATAAAAATGGAACTGAACCTGTCGTATCAATGATGATATTATTATCTTTCCGTGCTTTAATGGGATACAGTTTATTTTTAGGGAAGGGAAGGTAATCCGCGATGCTAGTCGTCACGACGGTCTTCAGTGCCGTCGCTGCCTTGATACGGGAAGCTTTCGGATACAATAAATCAAGCGTCACGAGCAGATGCGCCCCTGAGTCGACGAGGATTTGCTCCAGTTCTCGATCTGTATAGAGAGGATTGACTTGGACGACGATGCCACCCGCATACAGAACGGCATAGTAACTGATCATATATTGCGGACAGTTCGGTAACATCAGTCCGACGCGATCCCCTTTTTTAAGTCCATGTTCTTGTAGCAGACTTCCGAGTGCTCGTGCTTCGTCACATACTTCACGAAACGTCATTCGTTTTCCTAAGAAACTCAAGGCACGCTGTTCCGGAAAATCAGCTGCCGCCTCATCAAGTGCCTGATAAAGTGGGACTTCTCGATAATCAATTGATGCAGGTACATGCTCGGGATAATCAGATAACCAAACGGATTCCATACGTTTCCCTCCCTGATAATGAATTACTATTCATTTTCATTATACGTTGATTTCAATTCGACATGCCAGTGAAATCCAAAAAAAGTAATCGAATCTGCTTGTTTTTTTGTTGCTCTCACGCAGGAATCCTGCCACAAAAAAAAGTAATGTGTCCTTTCTCGTTTCCGAAAAAGGGACGCATTACTTTTGAATCCGCATTACCGGGATGGATACGTGAATCCTTCTCCGATGACTTCCCGGACTTTATGAATGACGACGAAGGCGCGGGGATCCGCAGCTTCGACGATCTGTTTCAGTGGTGCTAGTTGTCGTTTATCGACGATCATATACAACATGTCATTCTTTTGTTTCGTGAAGTGACCATGGCTATGGATGACCGTCGCACTACGACCGAGTGTCTCTGTCAGGATCGTCGCAATCTCTTCTTGGCGATGACTGATGATCGTGACCGCTTCACGGACATTCAATCCTTCGCTGACGAGATCAATCAAGTACGAGCCGATGATGATCGCAATCAACGTATACAGCATCGTCTCTTCCCCGAAAAGAAAACCCGAGGCACCGACGACGGCGACATCGATGATGAACATCGAGACCGCGATACTGAGATTCAAGTATTTATTCATCAGTCGGGCGATGATGACGCCGCCGCCCGTCGTTCCTCCGGCTCGAATGACGAGTCCGATGCCGACACCAATCAGGATGCCCGCATAGACCGTACCAATCAAGCGGCTATCAGATGATGTCGCAAGACTTGCTGTTGAGGAGAGGACAAACGACGTGACGGCGACCGAGATGACCGAATAGAGCATCGTCTTCCGACTGAGGAATCGATAACCGACGACGAATAGCAAAGCGTTCGCAATCAGTGACACAAGTCCTGTATCCCATCCATACAGATAGTAAAAAATGACCGTGATCCCGATCAATCCACCTTCGGATAAGTCATTTGGAATCGTAAAGTAGTTGATCCCAAAAGCGAGAATCGCCGATCCGACGATGACCCAAAAAATATCCTTCCAAGAGATCAGTTGCATCGCTTCAAAAGCACGGCGTCTCGTTTCTGCCGTTGTTGTTTTTCGTACGTTCATATGCGTTCCTCCTTTTTTGATTAGGCGTGGCTCAATAAAAATTCCGTACTGAAACGATGTCAGTACGGAATGATCACACGGTAAGACCGGTTCTTTTAATTAAATACGATCCAGAGGATACCGACGACCAAAAAGGCAATCGAAACCCCGAACATGATTTTCGCTAAACGTTCTAACACGGATTCACCCCACTAACGCTGATCCGATGACGTAGGACATGCCGATCGATAAGGCACATGAAATGATGCCGACAGCAATATTGCCATTCTCGATTTCACGGTCTACCGGCAAATTCGGTGTCAGGAATTCAAAGATCCAGTATGTCGATATCAACAGTAAGAAGCCAAAGGCACTTTCAAGAAATATCGACCCGACCCGTTCTTCCCCCTGTACAGCGAAATGAACGATATTGGCGAGTCCGATGATTTTTCCTCCTGTTGCTAACGCAACAGCGATGTTGCCACTCTTGATATGTTCCCAGTTTTTATACCGGGTTGTCAACTCAAAAAGTGCCAGTCCTAAAATGATCAATAAACCCGCGACCGAATAGAGTGCTGTCGTATAGACATAGACGTTCTCAAAAATGTTCATCTTACTTTCCTCATTTCAGTTCGATGATCGTCACACCGTGTCCGCCTTCACCTTGACCACCTAAGCGGTGACCTTTGACGTGACGATGACCTTTCAAGAAATCTTGGACACCTTGACGCATGGCTCCCGTACCTAGACCATGAATGACACGAATGTGATCGTAGTTCGATAACAAGGCTTGGTCCATGAAACGTTCAAGCTTCGACAGCCCTTCTTCGACACGCACGCCGCGTAAATCCAGTTCCGCCGAAGGCGCGGATTGTTTCGTCACACTCGTGCCACCAGAGCGTCCTTTCGTTTGCGGACGTTTTGGTGTACTGCCGATCTTCGCGAGATCTTCCGGCTTGACGTTCACCTTCATGATGCCGACTTGGACCGTATACTCGCCGTTCGCCTGTTGATTGATGATGTAGCCTTTTTGATTGAAGGTCGTGACTTTAACTTCTTCGCCTTTATCAAAACGTGGCGTTTGGTCGTATTTCGCTTTCACTTTCGCAATCCGCTTCTCTTGCAGACTCGGTTTCGCGTCTTCGAGTCGTTTCCGTGCCTCGATCAGTTCATGCTCCTTGACGGCACCGGCGTCTCGTAATTCCTTCAGACGTTTGATGACACCTTCTGCTTCTTTTTGGGCACGTTCGACCGCACGTGTTGCTTTTTCTTCCGCTTTGGCCAGAATCTCATTCTTCTCTTCCTGGATCTCCGCTTGTTCTTGTTCGAACTGCTCCCGCTCTGCAACGAGACGTTTCTTCTCTTCTAACAACTGCGTCTCTAACGTTTCAGCCCGTTGTTTCGCTTCTTCCAATCGTTCAATCATCGTCTCGACGGACTGGGCATCGCTACCGATCTGACCACGTGCCGCGTCGATGATCCGGTCTTCGAGTCCGAGGCGTTTTGAAATCTCGAACGCATTCGAGCGTCCGGGTACACCGATGAGTAAGCGATAGGTCGGACTGAGTGATTCGACATCGAATTCCATCGATGCATTGACGACTCCTTCCCGGTTATAGCCATATGCTTTTAACTCCGAATAGTGCGTCGTCGCTGCAACACGCGCTCCGCGGCGTTTCACTTCATCAAGAATCGCGATCGCGAGGGCAGCCCCTTCTGTCGGATCCGTTCCGGCACCTAACTCGTCAAACAGGACTAGGCTCATAAAATCGATTTTCTCCATCATCGAGACGATGTTCGTCATGTGCGAACTAAACGTCGATAAGTTTTGTTCAATCGACTGTTCATCCCCGATATCGGCATAAATCGCATCGAAGACACTGAGCTCTGTCTCGTCCGCTGCCGGTACATATAATCCTGATTGGACCATCAGTTGCAGCAGACCGATTGTTTTGAGGGTAACCGTCTTACCACCGGTGTTCGGACCGGTGATGACGAGTGATGTAAAATCACCACCGAGCGAGACGGTAATCGGCACGACTTCCTCTTTCGGGATGAACGGATGTCGGGCTTCCTTCAAGATGATATGACGGTTTTCATTCAAGCGTGGTTCGACCGCTCCAATCTGGTGACCGTATAACGCTTTCGCCATGATAAAATCGAGTTCTGCTAATACATCGAGGTTAATGCGCAGCGAATCACCGACACTACCGACTAGCGTTGACAGTTGGGCAAGGATCCGTTCGATTTCCGCCCGTTCTTTCAAACGCGCTTCTTGGATCTCGTTGTTCGCAGAAACGACGGCTTGCGGTTCGATGAATAACGTTGCACCGGACGCCGATTGATCATGGACGATTCCGCCGAACGCTTGTCGATATTCTTGTTTGACCGGCACACAGTAGCGGTCATTTCGCATCGTCACGATGGCATCAGACAGCATCTTCGCTTTACTGCGTAAGACGTTATCGATTTTCGAACGGACCTGTCCTTCGAGCGAGCGCAGCTGACTGCGTAACGCTCGTAATTTATCACTTGCCGAATCTTGGACCGTTCCTTGATCGTCGATCGCATGACGGATCCCTTGTTCGATTTCAACGAGCTTCGTGATCTGTTCGATCCGACTATCAAGACGTGGCAATCGTAAATCCGCATGATCTTCATGCAGACGTTCCTGGAATGCCTTCACTTGACGTCCTGAATAGACGACATCCGCTACGGATAGCAGCTCACTCGTCGAGAGGACAGAGCCAATCTCAGCCCGTTTGACCTCACTGCGGACATCTGTCAATCCACCGAACGGGTAACGATCACGCAAACGATAGACCGTCGTCGCCTCTGTCGTGACGGCTAGCAGTTCTTTGACCTGTTCGAATTCTTCTGCCGGACGCATCGCTCGGACGAACTGTGCCCCTAGCGAGCTTGCCGTGAAGGCGAGCATGTTTTCTTTTAATTTCTCATATTCTAATACGCGTAATGCGTTAGCATTCATTTAATCCACTCCTAGACGTTTTCGACCGAAGAACGCAAGCGCCTCTTCAGCAGTCCACGTATTGATGACATCAGACGCCTCCAAATAGGCTTTACGTGCATGGAGGACACCAAGTTTCATATCTTCCAACATTTCTGGTCGGTGTGTATCCGTATTGATTAAAATCTTCACGCCGGCAGCCTTCGCCTTCGCAAGCGAACTTGCCGTCAAATCGAATCGTGCCGGGTTCGCATTCATTTCAAGTGCTGTCCCTGTCTCCGCCGCTAGTTCGATCAAGCGATCGACGTTGACGGCATATCCTTCCCGTCTGCCGATGATTCGTCCCGTCGGATGGGCGATCAAGGAGACATACGGATTACGACATGCATTCTCGAGTCGTTGCATGATTTCTTCTTCTGACTGATCAAACTTCGAGTGGATCGAGGCAATGACATAATCCATCTCTTTTAGGAAGTCATCTTCGTAATCGAGTGAGCCGTCCGGCAGGATATCCATCTCGACACCACATAAGATCGTCATTTCGGGATGTTTCTTGCGGGCAGCTTCAATCTCGACGCGTTGCGCACGCAGACGCTCTTCCGTTAATCCATTGACGAACTTCATGTATTTGCTGTGATCCGTGATCGCCATCCACGTATATCCGCGTGCGGCACAGGCATCGACCAGTTCTTCGACGGACAATGTGCCGTCCGACCATGTCGTATGCATGTGAACGTCTGCCTGAATGTCGTGTTCAATCAAGAGTTTTGATAAATCTTGTTCGAACTCGTGACGTCCCGCCCGTAATTCCGGCGCGATGAACGGTAAGTCGTACCGCGCAAACAATTCTTCTTCCGTCTTCGGCTGGACTAATCCTTGTTCAGTCTCGACACCGTATTCAGAGATACTCTCTCCCCGCTCTTTCGCAAGTTGACGCATCCGGACATTATGATCCTTCGAACCTGTGAAGTGATGTAACGTCGACGCATATGCGGCGTCATCGACGATCCGGAAATCAACGGCGATATAATGAACGTCTCGTTTTAAAACGAGCGAGACTTTCGTACTCCCTGCCGCAATGACTTCATCAATCAAGGGTAACTCGAGCAGTTGCTCCTTAATCCGTTCCGGTACGTTCGTCGACAGGATGAAATCGAGATCCTTACACGTCTCCTCTGCCCGCCGGAAACTACCACCGACTTCAAAGCGGATGACTGCATCGAACGATGCCAACGTCTGATTCAATTCCGCAACGACCTTACGCATGACACCGTACGGAAGTCGTTCTGGTCGAGTTTCAAACGTTTCGAGTGCTTTAACATACTTCTCGACCGTCTTCTTGCCGAATCCTGGCATCGCCTCGACTGTACCATCTGCCAATTTCTCTGCAAAGGAATCCGCATCGATGACCCCGACATCATGTAATTTAGCGAGTTTTTTTCCACCAAGACCAGGAATCTTTAGTAAGGCAATCAATCCTTCCGGTACTTCCTGTTCAAGTTCCACTAACGCGGTACTTGTTCCCGTATCACGATATTCTTCAAGAACAGCAGCCGTGCCCTTCCCGATTCCTTTCATCGCCGTGAAATCCTCAATCGTCATGAACTCCGCATCTGAAGCCTCAAGGATACTTGCTGCTTTTCGAAAGGCATTGATCTTAAATGGATTTTCCCCTTTGACTTCTAAATAGACGGATATCCGTTCCAAATGACGCATCGCATCTTGAATCGTACGCATCTGCAATTCTCCCCTCAAAAAAAGCTCCCATTGAACGGGAGCATGTTTATTTTATCAATCCAACCTGCTCCATCAACCAGTTCGCAAGGAGCGGTGTGTGCTGAATGATGAAGCTTGCTAAACTCGAGTTGGCAATCGCATCCTGAATCGATTGAATCGGCGCAAAGGCTGCCAGGAACAAGAGTAAAAAGACGAAGATGTACATCTCAATGAACCCGAAGACACCACCGAGTAACCCTTTGACTTGTTTTAACAATGGAACGTTCGTCAATGAATCAAACATCGATAACAAAATCGATAAGATGATTTTCGTTCCGAAGAACAAGACGACGAACCAAAAGGCTTTGTAGAATACTTCATCGAGCCGCGCTGAGCTCGGAATCGAAAACATCGTCAAGTCGATTCCCGCATCGTCGAGCGTCGACGGATACGGTACCCAAAGACGAAACTTCGTCGCTAGTTCTTCATAAAACGATAACGCGACGATGAAGGAAATGATCAGGCTGAGCAAATGTCCTGCCTGTAACACGATTCCTCGCCGAACACCTGTCATAACGCCTAAGGCGAGAAGTAATAAGATAACGAAGGAAATCATAGTTTATAGTTCACCCAAATTCTTTTTAATTTTTACGTAATCACTACCAATATTAAGCGCCGCTAGGACGGCAATTTGACGAACGTCGAGTTGTGGTGCTTGTTCTCGGATTTCTCGAATCTTCGTATCGACGAGGAGACCCACTTCGCGTACGTGTTCTGGCGACTCCGTTCCGACAATCGTATAATCATTGCCTGCGATATGAATCGTCGTCCGGTTCAACCCTTCTGAATCAGCCATTTTTCTGTCCTCCTCACACTTTGCTTCTTTCATATAGTACCATCATTTTCGTTTTAGGAAAAGAAGTCCCCCATCGGTCTTAAGGATGGTATGCTTAATCCCGGAAAGGGAGGTTATCTCGTGGGAACTACCGTTTTACGCTTATCTAAAGAAAAACAGGAATTAGTCATACAGAACTTCAAACAGAACGAGACGAAGCATCCTCCGTATGCCCGTTTTGCCGCTAAAGTACCTGGATGTGTCATCACGATTTATAATTCTGGAAAAGTGATGTTCCAAGGAACCGAAGCAGAAGCCATCGCATCACGATATGGTACGGCTACACCGAAGAAATCAAAAGAACCCGTTGTATCCACGTTACCAGATGGTTTTGCTGAATGGTCTGTCGCCGGCAGCGATGAAGTCGGGAAAGGTGATTTCTTCGGTCCGCTTGTCGTTGTTGCCTCGTTCGTCGATCGACAGCAGATCGCACTCCTTCAGGAACTGGGTGTACGTGACTCCAAGCATTTGAATGACACGGAGATCCGAAAGATTGCCCGTGATCTTCATGCCGTCATTCCATATACGTATCGTATCTTGCACAACCCTGAATACAATCAGATGCAACGAACGATGACACAAGGAAAGATGACCGCATTGATGCATAATGATGTACTCGAGCGACTGCTTGATCAACTGGAGACGCCTCCGCAAGCCATCCTAATCGATCAGTTCGCTGAAAAATCGGTCTACTATAAGCACCTGTCCGGTGTGGTAAATCCTGTTCGAGAAAATGTCTATTTCTCGACTAAAGCGGAACAACTCCATGTCGCAGTCGCTGCCTCCTCGATCATTGCCCGTGCGATCTTTTTGAAGGAAATGGATCGATTGAGCGAAACAACGGGTGTCGTCATCCCAAAAGGTGCAGGTGCAAAAGTCGATCAAGTCGCCGCTTCCCTGATTTTGCGTTACGGTGCCGACAAACTGCGTGACTGGACGAAGGCCCATTTTGCCAATACAAAAAAGGCGCAACAACTAGCAACAAAACGAAACCGACCATGACCTTGACGGACTGGTCGGTTTTCATATGACGGATTCACCTTCTGATAATCGATCGATTTCCGCCAAGAGAATATCTTTTTCGTTAAATGGTATTAACTGTGTTCCGATGCGTTCCACATCATCGTGGCCTTTCCCGACGATGACGATGCGCGCTCCTTCATAAGCGAGGGAAGCGGCTTTAATTAACGCTTCATGACGTAAAGCATAACATCCGACCAACTGTTCGCTCGGAATATCTACCGTCAGTTCATCGATGATTCGAAGCGGGTCCTCAGAGCGTGTATCGTGAACGGTAACGATGATTTGGTCGCAGTATCGACTAGCAATCCGTCCCATATCTGCACGTTTCGTCCGATCTCGTTCTCCTGCTGCACTTAAGACGATCGATAACGTCTCTCCTACAGAGGTAAGGGCTTGTAAGCATTTTTCCAGCCCGTCTGGCGTATGCGCGTAGTCCAAGTAGATTTCGCATCCTTCTCGTTCAATGCGTTCTAGACGCCCTTTAGGTAACTCCAGTTCCGGTATATGACGAATCAGTGCATAAAGATTCGCTTCACCTGCTCGCAATAATCCCATTGCCGCTGCCAAATTGGCAGCATTGAATTCACCAAGTAAAGCCGTCGGTACGCGTGTCGTCGTCTCATCAATTCGCACATTGACGGTGTCTGTCAACCACTCGACTGCGATTTGTGACGTCCGGTTCGGCTGCGTCGTATACCAGATGACGGGTTGTAAAGGAGCTGCTTCCCGCATGACACGGCTAAATCCGTCCTCGCGGTTCAAAATGATTGCTCGACCGTTTGACGCAGCGACTTGCTTGAACAACAAGGCTTTTGTCTCGGCGTATTCCTCCATCGAGTGATGGTAATCGAGATGATCGTGCGATAAATTCGTAAAAGCCGCCGCATGAAAAGCTACGCCTTCCACTCGTCCTTCTGCAAGGGCATGGGAGGACACCTCGATGATACAGTCCGTCACGCCCTGTTCAACCATTTCATATAAAAGACGATGCAAGATGACCGCTTCCGGCGTCGTATTCGGTGTTTTAATGAGTACTTCATCGATTCGCGCACCGACCGTGCTGATCATACCCGCCTTCACACCGGTTGCCCGAAAGAGATCGTAGGCCAGTTTCGTCGTCGTCGTCTTTCCGTTCGTCCCCGTCACGCCGTACACCCGCATTCTCCGACTCGGATGATCGTAAAAGGCAGCTGCTACTTTTCCGGCAGCACCCTTCGTATTTTCGATTAGAATGACAGGAATCGTCACGTCCTTTAAGGCTTCTTCTGCTAAAATGGCAGCTGCTCCGTTGCGTTCAGCTTCCCTTGCATAGCGATGACCATCTACCGTATAGCCGCGAACACAAATAAATAGACTTCCTGGTATCACTTTTCGTGAGTCTGTCTCAATACTCGTAATCATCGGATTTGAATCTGTTTGCAAGTTGAAAAGTGATACTAATGATGATAAAGATTTCGGGTGTGACCTCATGATGTTTGCTTCCCTTCCTTGTTCCAAGATTCACTTTGTTTTGATCAAATATAAATGACTTGATGCATCATGTGTATATCTTCAGCTAAACTTCAGATGAACATGTTACAACTAACGATGAGGTGAACGATATGACGCATATTTTAATTGCAGAAGACGAATACGATATCCGGGAATTACTGACGGAATTATTAAACTCCAACGGATACATAGTATCTAGCGCAGCAAATGGCATGGAAGCCTTACAACTTTACCAATCGAGCGCATTTGATTTAATCATCTTAGATATCATGATGCCTTTCTTCGATGGTTTTGAGGTCGCACGTCATATTCGTAAAGAATCACGTACTCCGATCATTTTTTTAACCGCTTTACAGGATGAGGAAAACCAAGTGAAAGGGTTTGACCTCGGGATTGATGATTACATCGCAAAACCGTTTTCCCTTCGCATCTTACTCAGACGAATCGAAGCCATCATTCGACGTATCCAATCGAATGAAGAAGAATCACTCTCATTTCGAGAGATTACCCTTTTTCCATCAAGCTATAACGTGTTCATTTCCGGAAATCCGACGACATTAACGCTTAAGGAATTTCAAATCCTTCATTTATTACTCGAGCATCCCGGTCGCGTCCTTGAACGCGAACAGCTGATTCAGCAGCTTTGGGGTTTTGATGCGTTGGGGGATACACGTTTTTTGGATACACACATCAAGAATCTACGAAAGAAAATAAATGTGCCTTATATTCAAACGGTGAAAGGAGTCGGCTATAAGCTTGAAACATCTAGCTAAACGGCAACGAATCACTGCTAAGTTATTTCTTTTGACGATGAGCTTACTCATCGTCGCCGTCCTCTCGACGGTCGGGTTTTTATACGCTACGTTGCCTTCTTACTATCAATCCTATCGGGAAGAACAATTTCATTCTACGATGGCATCCATTGAACAAAAGAGTAAAGAACGCTCCATCGAAGACATCATTCCATTGCTTGATCGACTGACAGACAAAGGAATTCGCGTTTCCTTGTGGACGGAGGACGATCAACTCTTATACGCTCCCGGTTTTGGTCGTGGACCGATTCGCCGCACTGCCGATCATTCTCCTGCCGGGACGATCCAGGCTTCGATTCCACTTCAACTGAATAATCAAACAGTCATTCTCGATGCCGATCAAATGATTCAACCGATTGATGAGGTGAAAGCCGTTTTGTTGAAGTTAGCTCCCTATATCGTTTTTCCGCTTCTATTATTAGCCGGTCTTGCCGCTTATCTTTACTCACGCACCATTTCCCGACCGCTACTCTCGATCAATCAAGCGACGAAGGCATTAGCGAATCTCGACTTTTCTGTCCGGACGCATCACCACTCGACGGATGAACTCGGTGATCTATCCAGAAACATCAATCAGCTTGCTACTAAACTCGAGGTGACGATGGATTCTTTACACGCCTCGAATGAACGCCTTCGTTTAGAAGCAGAAAAAGATCGGCAACGTGACGCTGAGCGAAGACAGCTATTTCTCGCCATCTCTCATGAGTTAAAAACACCTGTTACGATCATCAAAGGGCAAGTGGAAGGGATGCTCTTGAACCTCGGCGTCTATCGCGATCGTGATTATTACTTGGAACGGGCTGGTCAAGTGATCGAAAACATGGAGCGTCTGATAGCGGCGTTGCTTGAAGTTGCACGTGTCGAACAACTGGCACTCCACTTTGAGGAGACGAATCTTCGTCTTATACTCGAACAGCAACTCGAGCAATTCGGGCAACTCGTTCACGATCGCCAGTTGCGTGTGATTTCACCTGAGGACGACTGGAACGTCACTACGGATCGCCACTTGTTGGAGCGTGCTTTTCATAACGTATTAATGAATGCCATTTCGTATACGGCTCCGGGTGGAACGATTCTCATCGAATTGACGCGCGAACGAAACGGTGTAGCGTTAACGATCACTAACTCTCCGACCATTCAGGATTCAAGTGACACTGCGGCGTGGTTCCATCCTCTTACGCGCGCCGAACAATCGCGAAATCGTATTCATGGCGGCAGTGGTCTGGGTCTTTATTTAGTACATCAGATCATGGATCGGTTAAATGTAAAGACGACCTTGACGGGAACTACCGATCACGTACGATTCACGACCTTTTTTGAAACGACTTCCTGATTTCTACTTGCCAAAAGCGTAAGAAATACTCTATACTCCTTTAAGTTAACTAGTTAACTTAAAGGAGGTTTTTTATGTCATCCCAACAAGAAGACATTCTTGGACAACTGTCAAAAGTGGCTCGTCTCGTCAAACGAGAGATCGATGCCACATTAGCTCACTATTCTTTACACACCGGACAATGGGCACTCCTAAAGGCAGTATCCTTACTTGAACCTGTCTCACAAGTCACCCTTTCGAAATACTTAGTCATCGAAAAACCGGCTGTCACGAAAACCGTTGCCCGATTAGAAGAATTAGGATTCATCCATCGACAGAACTCGGGACGTCATCGTCTGGTCGAATTGACAGCGCAGGCGCGCGATGCCTTTCATACGATTGATGCATCCGTCAAACAAGCACACCGTACATTTCTAGATGAATTATCGCCAGAAGACCAATCCATCCTGGAGCGTCTGATGACTCAGCTACTCGATACTCATCGTCCCGTCGAACAGGAGGAATCATCGTGAACCGTCTATTTCATCGGCATTATATGACGACATTGCTCGTTAATCTCTTATTATTCATAACGTTTTATTTATTGAATGCCTCCCTGCCTCTACTTGCTGCTCAAAAATTCGAAATTTCGAAGAGTTCGCTCGGATGGGTCGTAACGGCATTCGTTTTAGCAACCGTCTGTTCACGTCCATTGATTGGTCATTGGCTTGACCGGTATGAGCTGAAACGGATGTTACTCGTATCAGCGAGTCTCTTTACTCTCTTTAGCTGTCTGTATTTAATCATCCTGCCGATTGAGTCGTTCGGTCTGTTACTCATCATCCGTGTGTTACATGGATTCAGTTTCGGCATGATTTCTTCTTCACTCAGTTTAAGTGTCACGACGTTGATTCCTAAGCAGCGCCAGGGTGAGGGAATGGGCTACTTCGTCCTCTCGATGAATCTCGCTTCCGTCCTCGGTCCCGTCATCGGATTGACATTGATTGCCCATGATGTCATGGTCTGGTATTTCATGACGGTCGCTGTACTCGCCATCTGTTCATTTCTGCTCATGATCCGATTGCCACTTACGAGCAGTCACATCCCGCACACAACACCATTTCGACTTCGCCAATCGCTTTTCTTAGCCAGTCCCGTCTTACTGCTAGCGACGAGCTTTGCCGGAGTTGCGATATCGAGTACGTCTGCCTTCATTTCCTTATATGCCGATTCCATCCATCATGTGACATATGCCTCTTACTTTTACGGGCTGGCCGCACTCGGTATGGTCGCCATTCGTCCATTAGCAGGTAAACGGTTCGACCGGAAAGGACCGGCTTCCGTACTTGTTCCGTCCTATGGTTTGTATGCGGTCGGATTCCTAGTGCTCGGATTCTTTCCGACACTTTATGGTTTGTTGTTTGCGGCTCTCATCATCGGTATCGGCTCTGCCTCTATTTTCCCGGGATTGCAGACAGTTATGTTGACGTCTGCCGCTCCTGAACAAAAAGGAAAAGCCATCTCTACATTTTTCCTCGCCTATGATAGCGGTTTTGGCATTGGCGCCTTCCTCCTATCGGGTATCGCGGCAAAGACCGGATACTCGAATATGTTTTTGATCTGCAGTCTCGTCGTCGTCAGCAGTGGACTCTTATACGGGTATTCAAGAAAATCCTCCACTACAGCAACCAATCAGGACATCGCCTCCTAAAAGAAGGGACTCCACATCATCTGATGGGAGTCCCTTCTTTTCATACGTCAAGCCGTCACCTCAATGAGCAGGTATGACCTGCCCATTAACGATTGGTTTTTTCTCGACGAATCGTTGTTTCTTCAGTTCGATGATTTGATCGGCAGCACGTGCGACTTCTGCTGAATGTGTCACTGCGATGATGCAACGATTGGCATCATGTGCGAGGCGTTGAAACAAACGGATGATTTCCGTTGCTGTTTTTTCATCGAGTGCGCCTGTCGGTTCATCTGCCAATATGATCGGGGCTTCGGTTGCTAGTGCCCGGGCAATGGCCACCCGTTGCTGCTGACCGCCACTCAACTGCAATACATTCTTTTTCGCATGTGATTCATCGATTCCAACCTGCTCCAACAATTCAAGAGCTCGTTTCTTTTTCCCTTTCATCCGTTGCCCACTCAGTTCAAGTGCAACGATGACATTGTCCAGTGCATTCATGTAAGTCAACAAATTAAAGGATTGAAAGACGGTCGCTGCGTGACGCGACCGATACGTCGTCAGTCCGATTTTTCGCAAGTCTTGTCCTTCATACTGTATCTGTCCTTCTGTTGGCGCGTCCAATCCGCTGAGTAAACTCAGTGCAGTCGTCTTACCGGAACCCGATTCTCCGAGAATCGCATAAAATCGCCCCGCCTCGAACTGCACCGAAACCTCGTTCAAGATTCGTTGTTGTTTTCCTGCTGATAGATAAGCATACGAGACCTGCGTCATTTCTAGAGTCGTCATCTGATTAATCCTCCCGTAATAAAATCTCTTTTGGATTCATTCGTAATAGCATAAGTGACGGTAATAAGACGGATAAAAAGACAATCACACTACCGATTTGAACGACTTGTACCAATGTGGTCCAGTCAATTTTCGTCGTCATCTCCGTAATCTGAGGAATGGTAGCGAGGAGTTGTTGTCCTCGACCACCCGGACCTCCGAATCCATCCGTCGTAACCGCACTCGCCGCTTCGGTCACTTCACGATTCAACAGTTGATCGGTCATGAATTGTGATGTCATCCCTCCCGTTGCATACGTGATGAGAAACGCAATTGCCGCAATCACAAATGTTTCCACTAGTAATTGTCCCATCAGCTTCGAACGTTTTTCACCCATTGCCATCAGGATGCCCATCTCTTTGCGGCGTTCTCGAACAGATAACAAAATCAGGAGTGCCAGAATCAAACCGCCTGCGATACTGACGAGATAGACGACAGATTTAGAGAAGGAAGCAACTTGTTCAATTGGTCCGACCATTTTCTGATAGGCTGCATCATTTGCATCCAACGTGAATGTATCCCAGTCCACTGATGAAACCGCTGTTGCTTTTTGTTTGAACGCCTCGATTTCAGACGGATCCTTTAAGGAATAGACGACACTTGACGCGCTTACCGCCCCGTCCTCGTTTGCAAAACCGGCAAGCGTCTCATTTGAAACGTACATTTGATTCATTGGATCCATGAATCCTGCAGCTCGGAAACTCGCATCCGAACTCGCGTCTGACGATGCCGAAAGCCCGATGATCGTCAGTTTTTGTGTCTCGTCAGTCGTCGTCGATTTCAGTTTGAATGTATCTCCTACTTTAAGATTATTTTCAGTAGCTAGATTTTCATCAATGACCACACTATTTTCCTTTGCTTCAGTCGTCAACGCCTCACCATCAACGATTTTTAATGTTCCGTTCGAAAAGGAATCAAGTAACTCCATGTTCGTCACACCGTTCAATGAAAAATCGGGCATCGTCATCCCTTCAGGCATCTCACCACCTGCCCTACCACCAGAATTCGTTGATTCACTTTCGATCGGTTCAATATCGCTCGCCGTCGCTGTCGCTTGCGAAAGATAATTGATTGACTTTATTTCATCCAGTTGTTCGATTGCTTCGACATCTTTCATCGAAATCTTGACTTCCTCCGGTCTTCCCCGTTCTCCAGAAGCTTGTCGCTCCTGCATTTGTTTTTGACGGTCGACTTGTAACGTCACGGTAGCCCCCAGTTCCTTCCTTGCTTCTTCTCCAGCTGATTTTGCAGCATTCTGGATTGCGAATCCTGATAGAACCAGCGATCCAATCACCGTCAAAATAATCAACATGATCATCGTCTTGCCCTTTCGAGCGACGATACTCTTTCCAGCCCGTTTCAAAAAATTCATGTGTGCTGTTCCTCCTTTTATCATCTGCATTCATCGTATGAAACGAATCTGTAGGTTGGCTGTAGTTTGACTGTAGCTTGAACGAAGAAACACTCTTAAACAAAAAAACATGCAATTCTTTTCGGTTAAGAAAAGAATCGCATGTCGTCTTCACTCTGAAAAACCAGGTTGTCATGGTCCCTTCAGAATGCTTCATCTCTCATTCAATTGTTTCGATTACGCGCGCAGTTCCGCATTAAACGTTTCTTTCACTGCATCGACGACACGTTGTTGTGCCGTCGTCACCTCTTCATCGACGAGTGTCCGCTCTTTGTTTTGATAACGAAGCGAGAAGGCGAATGATTTTTCATGTTCGCCAACATTATCCCCTGTGTAGACATCGAATAATTCGATTGCCTGCAGGAGTGGACCGGCCGCTTCCGTCATGACGTCGATGATGGCTTGAGCCGGGATCGCGCGTTCGACGACGATCGCTAAGTCACGTGTCATTGATGGGAACCGCGAAATCTCTGAATAGACGCGTTCTTCCTTCGAATGGAGTGCCTTCGCATCTACTTCGAAGACATATACCTCTTTCAGACCATATTGTTCTTTTGATAGACCAGGGTGAACCTGTCCAACAAAACCGATTTCTTCACCATCTAACAGGATCCGTGCAGTTCGTCCCGGGTGCATCGACGGAATGTTTGCTGCTTCAAACGTCAATGTGATACCAGACACTGATGCAAGAGTCTCGACGATTCCTTTCATGACGAAGAAATCCGTCTTGACGAGCGTTCCGTGCGCGCGGTGTTGTTCTGATACACCGACAGCGATGCCACCGACCATCTCTTGTTCGATCGGGAGTGTTTCAAGTGAGGCATCCCGTTGTAGATACACACTGCCGAGTTCATAGAATGCAACATCAGCATGTTGTCGTGCGACGTTATGTTGTGCGACTTCGAGAAGCCCTGGAATGAGGGAGGTCCGAAGTGTCGAACGGGCTTCACTGATTGGCATCGCCAGTTTGACCGGATGCAGATCTTCCCGTTCATTGAATTGCATCGCCCGTTGTTCGCTCGTCAATGAGTACGTGATCGCTTGCGAGAGACCCGCCCCCTGTAATGTCCGGCGTAAATGACGACGATGGATATTCCGTTTCGGCAAGAATCCACGGCTTGCTTCTGAAGGCAGGCTTGAAGTCAATGCCTCATACCCATAAAGACGCGCCACTTCCTCTGATAAATCAGCCGGAATTTTTAAATCCTGTCGACGTGTCGGTACGCTGACCGTCAACGCATCACCCGACAATTCGACTTCAAGACCGAGACGTTCGAGTAACGTCTGCATGACCGTTCCTTCAATCTCCATCCCTAGACGGTGATTGATGTACGAGACACTTGCTTCAATCAGATGATCGTCAAGCTCGAGCGTTCCAGCTTGAGCGATACCGGCTTGAACCGTCCCACCTGAGAGTTCAGCGATCAACGCTGCTGCCCGATCAAGGGCTAATAAAACGCGACGTGGATCAACGCCCTTTTCGAAGCGCGCGCTTGAGTCTGAACGGAGTCCAAGAACACGGCTCGTCTTCCGAACAGAAGTCGGTGCGAAATAAGCAGACTCTAGAATGATCGATGTCGTATTTCCGTCAACTTCGGTATTCGCTCCACCCATGACACCAGCAAGCGCGACCGGACGTTCACCGTCTGTGATGACGAGCATCGAAGGATCAAGTGTCCGCTCGACTTCGTCTAACGTCGTGAACGCTTCACCTGCACGGGCTTGACGCACGACGATTTGTTTGCCGAGTTTTTCCGCATCGAATGAATGAAGCGGTTGACCGGTCTCAAGTAAGACAAAGTTCGTGACGTCGACGACGTTGTTGATCGGACGAATGCCATTTGCGATCAAGCGGTTTTTCAACCACGTCGGTGATTCTTGAATCGTCACGCCTTGAATTTCCCGTGCTGCGTAGAACGGGCAGTCTTCTGAATCAAGTGTCACGTTGATTGCCGTCGCAGGTTCTGTTTCTTTGACTTCAACAACCGGGAAAGTTGGTGTTGTATCATAAAGCGCCGCCACTTCGTGTGCGACACCATACATGCTGAGGCAATCCGAGCGGTTCGGTGTCAAGCCAAGTTCGAGGATTTCGTCACGTAGACCGAGTACTTCTAAAACATCTTGTCCCGGTGTGACTGGTTCACGGAACGTATGGATCCCGTCTTGCTCATCTTCTCGGATATATTTCTTTTCAAATCCGAGTTCTTCGAGTGAACAGATCATCCCTTCCGAGACGACACCGCGTAATTTGGCACGCTTGATCTTAATACCCGGTAACCGAGCTCCGACACGTGCAACGATGACATCTTGTCCGGCTTCGACGTTCGGTGCCCCACACACGATTTGGACGGGTTCTTCTTGTCCGATGTCAACCGTCGTGACGTTTAATTTATCTGCTTCCGGATGTTTTTCTTTCGTTAACACACGACCGACGACGATATTGTTCAATGCTTCATCCCGGACATCAACGCCTTCGACTTCGATCCCGCTCTTCGTAATCAAATCAGCCAAGTCTTGCCCTGATGTGTGACTGACATCGACAAATTCGTTCAACCATTGTTTTGAGACTAACATCTGCGTTCCTCCTTAAAACTGTTCGCTGAAGCGAACGTCATTCGTATAGAAGTGGCGAATATCATCGACACCGTATTTCAACATGGCAATCCGTTCGATTCCCATACCGAAAGCGAACCCTGACATTTTCGTGCTATCATACTCAGCCATTTCGAGTACGTGCGGATGAACCATTCCCGCACCCAAAATTTCAATCCAGCCCGTTTGTTTACAGATGTTGCATCCTTTACCACCACATTTGAAACAAGAAACGTCAACTTCGACGGACGGCTCCGTGAACGGGAAGAAACTCGGACGTAAGCGGACTTCACGCGCTTCTCCGAACATCTGCTTCGCAAATGCTTCAAGCGTCCCTTTTAAATCTGCCATCGAAATCGATTCCCCGACGACAAGCCCTTCGACCTGCATGAATTGGTGTGAATGCGTTGCATCATCTTCATCCCGACGATAGACTTTACCCGGGCAGAGAATACGGATTGGTTCACCTTTTGAAGCGAGCATCGTCCGCGCTTGGACCGGTGACGTATGCGTTCGCATCAAAATTTCTTCCGTGATATAGAACGAGTCCTGCATATCACGTGCCGGGTGATCCTTCGGGAGATTCAACATTTCGAAGTTGAACAGGTCTTGCTCCACTTCCGGTCCTTCCGCGATCGTATAGCCGAGTCCGACGAAGATGTCTTCAATCTCATCTGCCACTTGTTGCAAGAGATGCGCGTGACCGACTTTTTTCGGACGTCCCGGTAATGTGACGTCAATTGCTTCCGCTGCCAATTTCGCATCCATTTCTTGCTGTTTGACAGCTGTCAGACGTTGTTCGAGTTGCTCCTGGATCGCTTGACGGACCGTATTCGCGATCTCACCGACGACTGGTCGTTCTTCCGCTGATAACTTGCCCATTCCTCGTAATACTTCCGTAATCGGTCCCTTTTTCCCGAGATACTTGACTCGGACATCATTGAGTTCTTTTTGTGTCGTTGCTTGATCGACTAATGTCAACGCTTCATCGCGTAATGCTTCTAATTGCTCGCGCATCTTTCCCACTCCTTTAACTGAAGATATAAAAAAACGTCCCTCCGGCAGATGCCGAAGGGACGATGTAAACACCGTGGTACCACCCTTGTTTGACTTTTCAAACGAAAAGTCCTCCACTTGCGCGATAACGGGCGCATCCCGTCACGATCTCTCGTGCGACTCCGGAGTGAATTCGGTTAGCAGATTCACGAAGCAGTTTTCAGTCTACGACCGCTTCTCCCTGATTGAATCGTTCCCTAACGTACTCTGTTCCATCAACGTCCATGATGTATTCCTGATGTTCACTTTAGCATGAACGCTTGTCGGTTTCAATCCACGCTTGCAAAATGATAGAGCAGAATACCTGCTGCTACTGCCGCATTTAACGACTCTGCCTTACCACGGATCGGGATGTAGGCACGCTCATCACAGAAAGAAAGTAACTCTGGTGAAACACCTTGTGCTTCGTTCCCGACGATTAAACCGAGTGCATCCATTGGTGAAATCGCTTGATAAGACGTCGCTCCTTCTAACGCCGTTCCGATTACCGCAATCCCTTGTTCATGTAAGGCATTAACTGCCTCTTCAAGTGGCATTGCGATGACCGGTAAGTGGAACAACGATCCTTGTGTCGCACGGATGACTTTTCCGTTATAGACGTCAACCGTTCCCGGTCCGACGACGACACCATCGAATCCAGCCGCGTCAGCTGTCCGGATCATCGTCCCGACGTTTCCTGGATCCTGCAGACGATCAAGTAACAAGTAACGTCCGCGTTCTAGTTGTGCCGACGCTTGTTTCATCTCACAGACAGCGAAGATGCCTTGGGAGGTTTCCGTCTCAGCCAGTACTTTGATGACGGCTTCATCAATCGTAAAGACATCGGCATTCCGTTTCCATGAACCTGGTACTTGATACGATTCACGGACGATCAATTCCTTGACGATTCCGGCACGGACAGCTTCTTCAATCAGGTGTTCGCCTTCGATTAAGAAACGGTTCGTCTGCAGACGCCCTTTTTTCGTTAAGAGTTTCTTCCATTGTTTAACGATTTCGTTCTTTGCTGATGCGATGTGCTTCATTGTTTTATTACCCCTCGTAGATCGCTTGGACAGTCTCCGCATCAAGACGTTTCGTGACAGCGACGACTAAATCGACGGCTGCTTCAAAATCGGCTTTATGCATGATCGAGACATTCGTGTGCAGGTAACGGATCGGTACAGTCAATGCAAGTGATGGAACACCTGTATTCGATAAGTGGAACTTCGCTGCATCCGTTCCGCCACCCGGTGTCAAGTCCAATTGATACTTGATATTTTCTTCTGTTGCGACTTTCGTCACGAAATCGATCAATCCGCGATGGGCGATCATCGACGCATCGAACATGATGACTTGAACGCCTTCTCCTAATTTCGACAATGCTTCACGATCGGTCATTCCTGGCGTATCACCTGGAATACCTGTATCGACGGCAAAGGCAATCGATGGTTTCAGCATGTGTGCGACCGTTTGGGCACCACGTAATCCGACTTCTTCCTGAACAGTTGCTCCTGCGAAGATCGTGTTCGGATGTCCCTCTGCTTTCAAACGTTTGATCGCTTCGATCGCGATTGCACAACCAATCCGGTTGTCCCACGCTTTCGCCATCAAGAAGTTCTCATTTTTCATCACAGTAAATTCGCAATGTGGAACGACCGTATCACCCGGGCGAATTCCCCAGCCGTCGACCTCTTCTTTCGATGATGCCCCGATATCGATGAACATCTCTTTGATGTCGACCGGTTTATTGCGCGCTTCCGGTGGTAAAACATGAGGTGGTTTTGCACCGATTACACCTGGAATGACTTCACCAGATGATGTCACAATGTTCATACGCTGTGCCAAAAGGACCTGCCCCCACCATCCACCGAGTGGTTGAAAACGAAGGAATCCTTTATCATCGATCTTCGTGACCATGAAACCGACTTCATCCATGTGACCGGCAATCAAGACGCGTGGTGCCTCTTCACCCGCCCCTTTATGTTCCGCAAACAGACTACCGAGACCATCCTGATGAAACGTTTCTGCATGGGGTTCCAAATATTCACGCATGAGTGCCCGGACTTCCTTTTCGTTTCCCGGTACACCTGTTGCGTCCGTAAGACGTTTTAGCATATGTAATTGTTCATTCATCTGATTTCCTCCTTAGTAACCGTTGTCTTGTCGCACATGGTTCGCTTCATTTTTAGAAATGTAAGCCTTGAAAATCATATCCTGTGTAAAGCCTAGTGTAGCACCTAATGCAAGGTATGCACCAATCAGAACGTCATAACTTTGTTCCGTCCGCGAAATCGCAAAGACGTTCGTCTTGTTATAGACATCTAAAAAGGCATCCGTTGCCGTCAAATAAAAGTCACCTTCTGCAAAGTGACGTTTCTTATATTCGAGTGCTAAACCTAGTGAGAGTAGAAAATGGACGCCATCGACATATTCCTCAAGAATCGTGACTTGAGCGGATGGTCCCTTCTTCGACCAGAACTTGAAGCAGCGCGTCTCGTTCGCAAGTTCACCGAGTTCGACCAATAAGGCGAGCAGACGCTCGTCGAATTGATTGCCTGTCAATTGGTGTTCTGACTGAATCCGTTTATCCAACTGTTCTTGCATCTCAAAAAGTGTCAACCAATCCATCTTTAATTCTCCTTCTATCCAAAAAAATCATGTGACCGTCATAACGACGTGTCTTTTCATTTTATCACTAAAAAATCCAAAAAAACGTCGGAGAATTAAATTCCCCGACGAATTGTAGAACTTAAGCGTTCAATTTTGCTTTTGCTGTGTCAGCAAGTGAAGCAAATGCAGTTGCATCTGTAACTGCGAGGTCAGCGAGCATCTTACGGTTAACGTCGATACCTGCTAATTTAAGACCATGCATCATGCGGCTGTAAGAAAGACCGTTGATACGTGCTGCCGCATTGATCCGAGTGATCCAGAGGCGACGGAAGTCACGTTTCTTTTGACGACGGTCACGGTAAGCGTACATGAGAGATTTCATGACTTGCTGTTTCGCAACCTTGAAGAGTGTATGTTTCGAGCCGTAGTAGCCCTTAGCTAATTTGAGTTGTTTTTTACGACGTTGACGAGTCGTATATCCGCCTTTTACGCGTGGCATATAAATTCCCTCCTAAATCTGTATACGATTGGATAAATTACTTCGCGATCATGTGACGGATGCGTTTGAAGTCACCCGTAGATACCATGCTAGCTTTACGTAATTTACGTTTCGCTTTTGTTGATTTGTTACCGAACAAGTGGCTTGTGTAAGCACGACCACGTTTCAATTTGCCAGAAGCAGTACGTTTGAAACGTTTAGAAGCACCGCGGTGCGATTTCATTTTAGGCATGAGAGATTCCCTCCTACTTCGATTCGATTAGTCTTCTTTCTTAGGAGCAAGCACGAGGAACATGCTGCGTCCTTCCATCTTCGGTCTCTGTTCCACAACACCGAACTCACTTAAATCCGTTGCGAGGCGTTCGAGAACGCGTTTACCGATTTCCGAGTGAGTGATGGCACGACCGCGGAAACGAATGCTCGCTTTCACTTTGTTACCATTCTCCAAGAATTTCTTCGCATTACGGAATTTCGTTTGGAAGTCGTTCTCCTCGATCGTCGGGCTAAGACGAACTTCTTTCATCTGAATCACTTTCTGATTCTTCCGAGTTTCTTTGTCCTTCTTTTGCATCTCGAAACGGTATTTACCGTAGTCCATGATCTTACAAACTGGCGGCGTCGCTTGTGGAGCGACCATGACGAGGTCAAGTTCCGCTTCCTCTGCGAGACGTAGCGCTTCGTTGCGTGATTGGACACCTAGTTGAGCACCATCCGCTCCGATAAGACGAACTTCCCGGGCACGGATGCTTTCATTGATTAACAGATCTTTGCTAATGGTTAGCACCTCCATCGTGCATGGCACGAAAAATGAATGATAGAAAACGCTATAAAAAAAGCGTCGGCAGTTCTTCCCGCCCACACTCATAAGGAACGCCATGGCACAGCATAAGCCATCCATTGCGTATCTTCATGATGAACCAGTACGAATCGTCATACGTGGTGAGAAGCGGGATGCTTCTGCTTTGTTGTCATTTCACTTTGCTATCATAGCACTTGTTTTCCCGTGATGTCAAGCCGCTTTCTATGTTCATACAGAACGTTGCTCACATACTTGATTATAATAGCAATCCTTTAGCGGATAAGCAAGAAGTTTCTAACCTGTTTTTCGAGGGTACACTCTTAACATGTTAAAAAAGATTCAGAACATTCGTAAGCAAAATTGTTTATTTAGAATGATTATTGTTTTATAATTAATTTAATCTTACATAAGGGGGAGAATAACAGATGAATGAAAAACGATTAACGACCAATCAAGGTGTACCGATCGGAGACAATCAGAATTCACGTACAGCTGGGCGACGTGGACCAACATTACTTGAAGACTACCAACTGATTGAAAAGATTGCCCATTTCGACCGGGAACGTGTCCCTGAACGGGTCGTCCACGCTCGCGGCTTCGGTGCCCACGGTGTCTTCACCGTCAAAAACTCGATGAAAAAGTACACGAAAGCTGCGTTTTTACAAGAAGAAGGGACAGAAGTTCCGGTCTTCGCCCGTTTTTCAACAGTTATTCACGGCACGCACTCTCCAGAGACACTACGTGATCCACGCGGTTTCTCCGTTAAGTTCTATACAGAAGAAGGAAACTGGGATTTCGTCGGGAACAACCTTCCTGTCTTCTTCATTCGTGACGCCATGAAGTTCCCGGACATGGTGCACTCGCTTAAACCAGATCCACGGACGAACATTCAAGATCCTGACCGTTACTGGGATTTCATGACACTTCGTCCGGAGTCGACGAACATGCTCATGCATCTGTTCAGCGACGAAGGCATCCCTGCCAGCTACCGTAAAATGCGTGGCTCTTCCGTCCACTCCTTTAAATGGGTGAATGCACACGGCAATACGGTTTATGTAAAACTCCGCTGGGTACCAAAAGCAGGAATTCATAATCTCTCGGCTGAAGAGGCAACAGAGGTTCAAGGAAAAGATTTCAACCATGCTTCAAATGATACATTCCAAGCAATTGAAGATGGAGATTATCCGGAATGGGATCTGTTCGTACAGGTACTCGATCCGGCTGACGTCGATCAGTTCGATTTCGATCCGCTCGACGCAACAAAAGATTGGTTTGAAGACGTCATTCCATTCCAACACGTCGGTACGATGACGCTGAATAAGAATGTCGACAACTATTTCGCTGAAACGGAATCGGTTGGCTTCAATCCGGGTGTCTTGATTCCAGGGATGTTACCTTCTGAAGATAAGTTGTTGCAAGGTCGTTTGTTCTCTTACTCGGATACACAACGCCACCGTATCGGAACGAACTACCAACAACTTCCGATCAACTGTCCGTTCGCACAAGTCAACAACTACCAACGTGACGGTGCAATGCCGGTCGGTCAACAAACGAGTCCGGTGAACTACGAACCGAACCGTTACCAGGAAGAACCAAAGGAAACAGCAGAGTATACGGAAGAAAATCAACCGTTGCTTGATGATAAACACGGTCGTCTCGAAATCGAAAAGACGAACAACTTCGGTCAAGCGGGGGAAGTCTACCGCCGGATGACGGAAGAAGAACAAGCCGCTCTCTTGAAGAACCTCGTTAATGATCTCGAGCAGGTTCGCCATGAGAACACCGTCTTGCTTGCAATCTGCAACTTCTACCGTGCTGATGCGTCACTCGGTCAGAAACTATCAGATGCGCTTCAAGTCGACATCGAACCGTTCTTACAACAAATGCGTTCATAATACAAAACAAGCACCCTCGACTCTAGTCTTGGGTGCTTTCTTATGGTCTTAATATGGGATGAAATCGTATCGCTCTGCCGTCTTATACGTGAACTCATTGAGCTTCGTGAACAAAACGATTTGATCTAATCCTACCTGCTTGACTGTATTTTGTTGCATGTAACGTTTTTGTTCGGACGTAAACGTATTATAGATCGGTGCATAGCCGTTACTTTGGAACGGCTGCATTTGAATCGCCCGATCTGCGTCTTCGAACCGGTTATACCGAATCGTCCCTCCGATAACTCCTCTACCGAGAATCGTCATCGCTTTTCCGTCTGCCCGGTGGACATTACGAATCGTATTGTAGCGGACCGTCGGGTTCTTCCAATTCATCATCGAAATGGCATAATCCTTCGTGCCGTCTATCGTATTTTTCTCAATCCGGATATTTGTATGAAGTCTTTTTTCAGTATATTGATGCGTTCCAATCGCTACGTTAATGTTTCGGAACAGATTATTACGAATCGTAATCTCTTCATTTGGTGTTCCGTCCTGTTTCGACCATTTCCAGTTGAATCCTTTTGTGATTGGATCCGGTGTATCCAGATTAATTGATTCGTTCGGTCCTGTATTCGGAATCATCGTAGCATCGACGAACTTCATATTTTCGATGACGCCCTTCTTCGTTGCATCGAGTTCAATGGCATGTGATCCTTTTTGATTGAGAATCGTGATGCCACCGATATACAAATTTTGATTATGGGCAATGGCGAAAGCCGAGCCGCGTGTGTATCGATTTAAGTCGATTCGGGCGTTCCCTTTCCCGATGACTTTGACGTTTTGTGACCCTTCATACTTTCCGACCTTTTGATTCAGGCGTAAGGCGGATGGTGCAACTAAATCAAAGACACTCGTCGTTGAACTGATCTTTGTCGTCCCCGTCTCCGTCGTCTTTTTAATGACAACACCATCCTCTAAAATCACTGTCGTGTTCGAAGGTATACCTACACGCAAGGGTGAGAGATACGTTCCTTTTGTTAAAACAAGTGTACCGCCCCCTTCTTTTTCAAGACGTTCCAAATAAGAGCGCATCGTGTAATGGTTGCGTGTTTTCGCATTATACGTCGAATAGTTACGGATTGCCGGGTCAATCGCTTCTGTTTTTGGTGTGATGCGGTATGTTTTTTTAGTCGTCGCGTTCGCTTCACCCGGATGAATACCGATTACAAGTGAAGAGGCGATGAATACTGCAAAGGCTGTCTGCTTCATTTCGTAACTTCCTTCCCATTCTTCAAAACATGTCATCCGCTGAAGATTTATTATAGCAGTTATCCAATTAAAGGAAAATTTATATTCTGTCGATTTGTATAGACTCAGCTGGAGGTTCTATCTGTTTCATCGGCATGAACGTGGCTTCTTTCAAGCATCCCGTTACAAAACCTGCTAACATGGGACATACTGTCAGTAGGAAGTCCTCCTTCTTCTCTATTTTTTATCTCCAAAAGAAAGAAAAGAGAAGCGTTTTGTTCACTCGAAATCGCTTCCTAGGGAAAAACAAGCGGGAGCGACCCTGCAACGAAGTGAAGCGGCGCGATGCTTGTCCCAGGAAAACGATTCGAGACGAACAAAAAAGCGCAATCCTTCTCGTTAGAGAAAAATTGCACTTTGTCTTCAGTCTGACAGTTCGTTCTACTAGCGTAGGACGGACTGTTTCACATACATGAATTATTTTGAACGGTTCGCGATTTCTTGCTCTAAATCTGAAACGAATTGTTCGAGTGATGCATTGCTCGAGTCTTTTGAACCGTAGCGACGAATGTTGACTTCGCGCGCTTCCACTTCTTTATCACCTAGAACGAGCATGACCGGTACTTTGTTGACTTGCGCTTCACGAATCCGGTACCCGAGTTTCTCATCACGGAAGTCCGTTTCGACGCGGATTCCTTTCTTGAGCAAGATCGCTTTGATTTCGCGGGCGTAGTCCTCATGAACACCGGAAACCGGAATTAATTTCACCTGAACGGGTGCGAGCCATGTCGGGAACGCTCCTTTGTATTCTTCAATCAAGTAAGCAACGAATCGTTCCATTGTCGAAACAACACCTCGGTGTAAGACGACTGGACGGTGATCTTGACCATCATTGCCTTTGTATGTCAATTCGAATCGCTCTGGTAAGAGGAAGTCGAGTTGGACTGTTGAGAGCGTCTCATCTTTACCAAGTGCAGTTCGAACTTGAACGTCAAGCTTCGGTCCATAGAATGCGGCTTCGCCTTCTGCTTCGAAGTATTCGAGTTCGAGCTCATCCATTGTTTCTTTCAGCTCACGCTGTGCCATTTCCCAAATTGCATCGTTATCGAAGTACTTCTCTTTATCCGCTGGGTCACGGTACGACAGACGGAACTTGTAATCAGTAATCCCGAAGTCGGCATAGACTTCTTGAATGAGATGAACGATGGCTTTGAACTCGTCCTTCATTTGGTCAGGACGGACGAACGTATGCCCATCGTTAAGGACCATGTAACGAACACGCTGAAGACCAGTTAAGGCACCAGACATTTCATAACGGTGCATACCACCAAGCTCCGCGACACGAAGCGGTAAATCACGGTACGAACGCGGTTCGTTCTTGTAGACCATCATGTGGTGTGGACAGTTCATCGGACGAAGAACGAGTTCTTCATTGTCCATCTCCATTTTCGGGAACATGTCATCTTGATAATGATCCCAGTGACCCGATGTTTTGTACAAATCAACTGAACCAAGAACCGGTGTGTAGACATGCTCATAGCCAAGTTCGAGCTCCTTATCGACGATATAACGTTCGACTGTCCGGCGGATCGCTGCCCCTTTTGGTAACCACATCGGAAGTCCTTGACCGACTTCTTGAGAAGTAAAGAACAAACCGAGTTCTTTCCCGAGTTTCCGGTGATCCCGCTCTTTTGCTTCAGCGAGGAAGTGAAGGTGTTGTTTCAACTGATCTTTTGTCGCCCAAGCTGTACCGTAAATCCGTTGCAACATCTTATTTTTCGAATCGCCCCGCCAGTAAGCACCAGCGATGCTCATCAATTTGAAGACTTGTAACTTCGCAGTCGCTGGTACGTGTGGTCCACGGCAGAGATCGAAGAATTCGCCTTGACGGTAAATTGTCAAATCCTGATCCGCAGGAATCGATTCGATCAATTCCACTTTCAACGGATCATTGAGTTCTTTATAAATCGCGAGTGCTTCGTCACGTGAGACGACTTCGCGTTCGATCGGCAAGTTTTCACCGGCGATTTTGTTCATCATCTTCTCGATTTCCGGAAGATCTTCTTCCGTCAGGCGACGTTCCATATCGATATCGTAGTAGAAACCATTCTCGATTGTCGGTCCGATCCCTAGATGAATCGTTTCATCCGGATACAGGCGTTTGATCGCTTGCGCCATCAAGTGAGCCGATGAGTGACGAATCAAGTCGAGTCCTTCTTCTGAATCCGGCATGATCAATTCGATTGTGCCATCCTCTTCGATTGGTCGACGGTAATCAATGGCTTGTCCGTTTAGTTTGGCAGCAAAGGCTTTTTTACGAAGTCCTGGGCTGATTGAAGCCGCAACCTCTTCAGCTGTCGTGCCGGCTGCGAATTCCTTTACGGCGCCATCTGGAAATGTAAGTGCGATGTTTGACATGACTGTTTCCCCCTTTTACAAAATAAAAAAGACTCATCCCTAAAAAGGGACGAGTCTTAATCTCGTGGTACCACCCTCGTTCCCGGACCAGTCCTGCTGGTTCGGCTCGAACACGCGTTAACGGGCGTGAGACGCAAACGGATTAGCCCCGTTCGTGCTATGAGGGAGTAAAGACATGAATGATGCCATGAGAAGCTTCCACCGTTCTTCTCTCGCTAGTTCGGTTCATTTCATACTTCATATCCTCAATCGTTGCATCGTCTATTGACGTGTCATTAGTATAACGAATCTGCCGCTTCCTTGACAAGGAAAATTAGTAGCGGCGTCGATTTTCACCGAGGAACTCGATTTGCTGCGTCGTCGTCCGGATCCGTTCCATCAGTCGCGCTGCCTTTAACTTATCGCCTTGATCGTTCGTAATCCCGAAATGAAGTTCGAGTTCATCATACGATAGGTTCGAGCTGAACAACGTCGGCAGACGATGCATCATCCGGTATTGCAGGATGATCCCGAACAATTCATCCCGTACCCATGGACTGATTGACTCCGCGCCGATATCATCAATCAATAAGACCGGAATCGTTTGGAATCCTTCTAGGAACGTATCGAACGAGTCGGAGCGAATCCGTCGTTTTGCTTCAGCGACGAATCCCGGGGCATGGACGAGAATCGTTGCAATCCGTTCTTTTTTCAATGCATTCCCGATCGCAGCCAAGAGATACGTTTTTCCGACACCAAAGCTACCATGCAGATAGAGTCCTTTCACTTGCTCTTTTGAGCGGAGGTGATTCAGGAACTGGGAAGCTGCACGTAAGGCAAGCTTCCGGTCCGTCGTCGATAAGTCAAAATCACTGAAGTTCGCGTCGCGGACTTCATCCGGCAGGAACAGGCTCTTGAATTTTTTCTCAAGTGCGCGTTCATCTTCCCGGTCTTTTAACGCTTGCGATTTCTCATACGAGACGACGATCTGTCCTTTTTCTACATGCAGGATCGGCTGATAGCCTTCGATGACAGCTTTATTTTCAATCAGTCGATTCCCGTCCATCTGTTCTGCATATTCATTCAGCTTCAGCATCCCGCGCTCGATCATCCGTTGATCGATTTCCGGATGCGTCCGTAAGAACATGACGACTCCCGGATGAGACAACACCCGTTGTTGGATCGCTCGAACGGATTCTGCGACATCCGGTCGACTTAATATTTTTTCAATAGATGATTGGATATGTTCCATGTCCCGACTCCTTTAGTTCCCCTTCAGTTCCCGTAAGATCCGTTCCATCTCCTCATCGTCCGGAACATCTGCTTCGAAACTCGCTTTTTTAGAGGCTTCATACTGTTGTTGTTTTGCCTTCTCTTCTTGCAACCACTTCGGATTCGGACCACCGTTCGAATTGCTTGTCCGTCCCCGACGTCCACCAACGGTCTGACGCGCACGCTCTTGTTTTTGTTCCTGTTTTTTCACAATCAAATCATCCTGCTCTTGCGTCTTCGCCAGGGCTTCCGATGCCGTGACGTACCCTTTTTGTTTCCAATCATCGACGATCGATAAGAGGAAGTTCTTACTGAAGCGGTTGTCTTTTTTGATGACGAGCGCATAGTAATACGCGGCATTGACGATTCCAGATGACATCTCATAATCGATGATCAATTGTTGAATCAATTCTTCATCCCGTTCGGACAACGCTTTGACCTTCCGCAACTTCGCGACATAGTGTTTCGGATGGGTGCTTTCCATCGTTTCCGTCGCTTCGATGTCTCCGACCTCGATCGTGTCTAGTGAGGCGACCTTTGCTTTTTTCTCTCGGCTGAGTTTTTGCTTCGCGGACAACATCATCTGTTTGCAGCGTTCCTGTTTCTCAGCATCGGTCATCGGCAAATACGCTTCGTGGCGGAAACGGGCATTCAACAGCTCTGCCATCAAGGCTTCGTTCGACTGCGTGACGTAAGCAAGTTTGATCAGCAGATGGTCGATCGCCTTTGAATAAAACGACCGCGGCAGGAACCGGTCCGTCTGGCGCTTCATCTCTTCTAAATCAAACGAATAATCAAATTCATACACTGCACGTTCCTGTTTAGCGTAAGCTTTCGGTTGGTGCGCGGACGCAAGCCCCGCTTTGACATCAAATACCTGGTCAAACCGCACCGTCCGATCGACGATGTTTTTCGGTAATGGCTCCGTCCGGAAACGATGCTGCAAAGACCGGAAACGGATTTCACCAACGCGGTAGAACAGCAGGCTCGATAATACTCCATCATTTAAAAAAGTATTTGGTGCGAGGGGTACCCGGATTTGATAGATATAGCGATACGCAGCTTGCCGCGCTTCGAACGTCCGAATCAAACCGATGCCTTCAAGCTTGAAGAGCTCTTCCTTGAACTCATCGACGGAAAAACCGAGCAATGTTCCGAGTTCCGCATGGGAGATGTATTGGGATTTTGTTTTCCCCGGAATCATCTCGCTCCAAAATGTTTGATAAAGCCCAAGCGCTTTGACACCGATGATCGGTTGGTACAAATAATATAAAGATTGATAGGCTTCACGGTCGACGACCCCATTGCTCATCACTAAGCAAAGATCGGTACCGGAAAGTTCACGTTCCATCATCTGACTCGTCCTTTCCTTAGGGAGAAAAAGAGAGGTGCGCTGACCGGACAGACGACCTCTCTTGTATCACGTTAAATTCTCATGGTCCGTTTCCTGATGACGCTCCATCAGTTCAGAGAGCTCTTGGAAAAAGACATTGATGTCCTTGAATTGTTTATAGACACTCGCAAAGCGCACGTATGCGACTTCGTCGACAGATGCTAATTCATTTAATACGAGGCGCCCGACCTGTTCGCTCGGAATCTCATGTTGTGCTGTCGCACGTAATGCTTTTTCGACCCGGCTGACGACGGTTTCGAGTTGTTCAATCGAAATCGGACGTTTCTCACAGGCACGCACTAGTCCACGTAAGATTTTTTCACGATTGAATTCATCGCGTGTTCCGTCTTTCTTTACGATGATTAATGGGGTCTGCTCGATCATTTCGAATGTCGTAAAGCGATAGCCGCAAGACTCACATTCGCGTCTTCTTCGGATGGATCCGAAATCCTGGACTGGTCTTGAATCCAGTACTTTCGTTCCGTTAAAATTACAGGCTGGACAGCGCATGCCATACCTCCGTTCACGTGATTTCTTTTGTTCCGATCATTTTCAATCGGTACCCGGCATCGAGTGATGCGTAGATGTGTTCGATCTGCTTCTCAAGGTCTGGTCCGAGTAGACTCTCCCGATGTAAGAAGAGATCGACCGCTGTACGTCCACCTGCGACCATGATGACGGTCGCAAGTCCGTCAATCTCTTTCAATACAAAAGCCAGCTCTCCGCGTTCTGCATCAATCCGGCGAACCGTTCCGCCTGCTTGTGTCAGAATATCTTCTAAGCCCTTAAACAGCATCTCGACTGTTGCTGCGTAATAGTGCGTCCGTAATGCTTCATTTTTATGTGTATCGGATGTCTCTAGCTGTTTTTGCAAACGTTCCTTCAGTCCCATGGTCATCCTCTTTTCTTTGTTTCTTCTACTATTAAGAATAACAGACGTCAGACATATTAAAAAGCCCTCGTCTGAACGACGAGGGCTTGACGAATTCGTGTGTGTTGTCAGTTGACGTGCTGGACAGTAGCCGCTGGAACTTGAACCGGTCCCATACCACGCGGAATTTCGACATTTTCACGGATTTTCGCATCGAGTTTTTCAGCGATGTAGTTCGCTGCGATGGCTGGATCGATCCGATCCCCACAAGTAAAGACATCAACCGATGCATACCCGTGCTCTGGGAAACTGTGAATCGTCAAGTGCGATTCAGAGATAATGACGACGCCACTGACGCCGTGTGGTGCAAACTTATGGAATGCTACTTCTCGTACTTCTGCACCTGCTTGAAGTGCTGCATCAACGAAAAGTCGTTCAACGAATTCCATGTCGTTCAATTTTTCAGGATTACAATCCCAAAGTTCTGCAATAATGTGTCTTCCCATAGTATCCATTTGTGGATCCCCCCTACATTCAATGGTCTTCAAAGTAGTTGATCACTTACTTTGCGCCTGAGTCGTTCGCACCCACGGGGGAAAGTTAGTCCAGAGAGGTCCTAACCCTTTAAGCTGCGATTGCCAGACCGATTGAAGTTCACGATTTGAATTATAGCGAGTATCAAAAAGATACACAAGGATAAATTTCAAAAATTAATACATTTCAAGAAAAAAAACGGGACAGGTCCCTTCACTACAGGGATCTGTCCGTTTCAATTAATTTAGTTCGAGTTCTTTTTCAACCGTTCCCATCACCTCTAAGTGCGCAGATACGAGGTGTACGAGATCAACGACGCGGCATGAATAGCCCCACTCATTGTCGTACCACGCAAGAACTTTCACCTGACGACCGCCCATGACCATCGTCGAAAGTCCATCAACGACTGTCGAACGCTCTTCTCCGTTAAAGTCGATTGAGACAAGCGGCTCCATCGTCATACCGAGGATACCTTCAAGCGCACCACCTGCTGCTTTCGTAAACGCTTCGTTCACTTCAGCAACTGTCGTATCGCGACTGACTTCAACGACGAGATCGACGAGTGAGACGTTTGGTGTCGGAACACGAAGTGCGAGTCCGTTCAATTTCCCTTCCAAATGCGGCAAAACGAGCGAGATGGCTTTTGCTGCACCTGTCGATGTTGGAATGATCGATGAACCACACGCACGGGCACGGCGTAAATCCTTATGCGGATTATCAATATTATTTTGATCGTTCGTAAACGCGTGAACTGTCGTCACAAGACCGGATTCAATCCCGAAAGCCCGGTCAATCACTTGAACGACGGGTGCAAGACAGTTCGTCGTACACGACGCATTTGAGACGATTGCATCAGTTTCATGATCATACATGTCATCATTGACACCCATGACGATCGTCCGGACATCCCCTTTAGCAGGTGCCGTGATGACGACCTTCTTCGCACCAGCTGCTAAATGCTTTGCGGCACCTGTATCCGAATTGAACTTTCCCGTTGCCTCGACGACGATATCGATGCCGAGTTCCCCCCAAGGCAATAGCTCCGGATTCCGTTCACTGACGATTTGAATCTGTCTTCCGTCAACCATCAACGCCCCATCGATGATGTCGACCGGATAATTGAATTTCCCGTGTACCGTGTCGTACTTGATTAAATGTGCGAGTGTTTCGACTGGATAACTCGCATTGATTGCTACGACTTCGCTTTTCCCCTCAGCGATCAGGCGTCGAAAGACCATTCGACCGATTCGACCAAAACCATTGACTGCCACCTTGACTCCCATGTGCGGATCCCCCTTCAATGTGACGGATGTAGCTCCGTTTACAGATAGAACTATATCACGAAATGTAAGCGATTTCATTATGTTCTCTAAAAAAAGTGAGAGAAGATGGAAACTTCTCTCACTTTACACGTTTCAGTCCACTCATCATGATTACCGATCGGCATATTGTAACAGCCACTCATCGATTTGTTGGTATAACGAATCAAGACTGCCATCATTGAAGAATACATCATCCGCAAGTTCTTTTTTCTGTTCGATGCCGAGTTGCGCCTGAATCCGCGCATACGCCTCTGCTTCCGATAACGCATTGCGCTGCATCAATCGTTTCAACTGCATGCCCTCTGGACAATAGACGACGACGACCCGTTCAAACAGGTTTCGCCAATCCCCTTCTAGCAGCAATGGAATGTCAAATACGACGAGTGTATGTCCTGAACGTTCGTAGGCATCTGCTGCTTCAAGCATCTGTTCACGAATGCTCGGGTGCATCAACTGATTCAGTTGTTGTCGTTTTTCACTATCCTGAAAAATAATTTGTCCGAGTTTTGGACGGACAAGACGTCCTTCCTCGAATGCTTCCGGGAACGCCGCTCGGACCGCGTCATACGCTCGCCCTCCCGGTTCAACGACTTCTCGCGCGACGAGATCGGCATCGATGACCGCTATTCCTTTTTGCTTCAGATAGCTAGAGACCGTACTTTTACCGGTTGCGATACTCCCTGTCAGACCGACTCTCATAAGGCAACCTGCTGGCACGTCGGACAGAAGTGTGTTCCGCGACCACCGACTTTGATTTTTTCAATGGCCGTGCCGCAACGCGGACAAGGTTCTCCTTTTTGACCATATACCGCAAGTTGAAGCTGGAATTCCCCTTTTCCGGACGGTGAGACATAACTCCGGATTGTACTTCCCCCTGCTTCAACCGCTTGTCGTAAGACATCGACACCGGCTTGATGGATGCGGGAAATATCATCGAGTGTCAAGGCACCCGCCTTCGTTAACGGATGAACACGTGCCGCATGAAGGGTCTCATCGACGTAGATATTACCAAGACCAAGAAAGATCGATTGGTCAAGCAATGCTGTTTTGATCGGACTTCTTTTTTTACGGATCAAGTTTTCCGCTAACACTTCCGCTGTGAACTCCGGGTCAAACGGCTCACGTTCCAGCTGTGCCAGTGGCGCGGTCTGCATCGCTGTTTCTTTATCGCGTAATTCCATCGTACCGAACTTCCGAACGTCATTATAATGAAGTTCCGAGCCATCCGTGAATCGGAAGACGACATGGGTATGTTTATCCCGCTCGACCGGTTGCGGATACGGGAAGTACTTTCCTTCCATCCGTAAATGACTGACGAGATAAAAACGATCAAAATCAAACAGTAAAAACTTTCCGCGACGTTCGACGCGTTCAATCCGTTCTTGATGTAGGGCATCTGCAAATGGTGCCACTTCCATCCCCCGAATCATTTTCGGATGATAGACCTTGACGGAAGAAACTGTTTTTCCAGAGACCGACCGCTCTAAACTGCGCCGGACGGTCTCGACTTCAGGTAATTCAGGCACACCGATTCCTCCTTGCTTACTTCGTTTCGTACCACGTATGTCCGGCGCCTCCATCGACGCGAAGTGGTACGGATAATGCGACAGTCTGCTCCATCGCCTGTTTGACAAGTGCTTGCAACGCATCCAGCTCCTCATCTGGCGCTTCAAAGATCAATTCATCATGTACCTGCAAGAGCAGTCTTGCTTTCAAATCTGACGCTTCTAAGGCCGCATGGACATCAAGCATAGCTTTTTTGATGATGTCTGCAGCGGAGCCTTGAATTGGTGTATTGATTGCTGTCCGTTCAGCAAAACCACGCAGATTGAAGTTCTTTGAATTGATATCCGGGATGTTCCGGCGCCGGTTCATCAACGTTTCGACAAAACCATTGGCTCGTGCCGTCTCGATTGCCGTATCCATGAACTGCTTGATTTGCGGGAACAGCTCGAAATAACGATCGATGAACGCTTGCGCCTCTTTGCGCGTGATGTTCAAGTTTTGCGACAAGCCGTAATCGCTAATGCCATAGATGATTCCGAAGTTGACCGCTTTTGCCTGACGCCGCATGTTTCCGGTGACATCTTCCGGTTCGACACCAAAAACGCTGCTTGCCGTTTGGGTATGGATATCTTCATCATGCAGAAACGCATCAACGAGCGTCTGATCCTGTGACATATCCGCCATGACACGTAATTCGATTTGCGAATAGTCAGCTGCGTAAAGTGACCACCCCGGCTCGCTTGGAACGAACGCTTTTCGAATCTTCCGTCCTTCCTCGATCCGGATCGGGATGTTCTGCAGATTCGGATTGACCGAGCTTAATCGTCCTGTCTGAGCAATCGTCTGAGCGAAACGCGTATGGATCTTGCCATCTTCCTTGACGACCTTCTGCAATCCTTCGACATATGTCGATTGGAGTTTTTGCAATTCTCGATACAGCATGATGTGGTCAATGACCGGATGCAACGGACGGAGTTTCTCTAGAACATCTGCGGCAGTCGAATAGCCGGTCTTCGTCTTCTTGAAGGCAGGTAGTTCGAGTTTTTCAAACAGGATGACGCCAAGTTGTTTCGGTGAATTGATGTTGAACGTCTCTCCTGCTGCTTCAAAGATTGTTGTCTCAAGTTCTGATAAGCGCCCTGCAAGATCCGCTTGCATCGATTGAAGTGTCGGAACATCAACACGGATTCCCGTCCATTCCATCTCAGCGAGGACACCCGACAACGGACGTTCCAACGTTTCATACAGTTCGTACTGCTGATTCGCCTTCAACTCTTCCCGGACTTTCGGGAACAACAACTCAATCATCCGTGCCTTCTCGGCTAGATAGGGATGTAACTTCTCATCATCAGGTGCTACACGTTTTGCACCTTTACCAAGTACCGCTTCCTCGTTCGGTGCCATCATTGCATAATGCCCAGCAATCGAAGCGAGCGTCGTACCGCCACTCAAGTTCAATAAGTAGCCGGCTAATAATAAATCCTCGTACCCGTTTAACGTTAGACCGTGTTTACGTAAGGCGAAGGACACTTGCTTGGCATCAAGACAAATCTTCCGGTGTTCTGACTCGATCCATGTTTGAAATGCCGGGTCTTCGACGAGCGATGGGGCGGCGACATAAATCGCATCCGTCGTCGCAATCGCGAAACCGATGATGTCTTCTTCCATATAATCTTCACGTAACTGTTCAGCGACAAGAACGGCATCCGTCACTTCTTCAGGAAATGACGTGATCGTCACGACGTTCAACTGCTCTTTGTCCTCTTCCTTGACGACTGGTGCAAAACGATTCGTCAACGACTTGAAGCCAAGTGACTGGAACAGCGAATACGGTACTTGTGTATCGACGTCGCGAATCTGCAAATCATCAAGTGTCGTCTCAAGCGGTACGTCGACCTTGATCGTCGCGAGTTCTTTTGATAGTCGTGCCAGTTCTTCGTTTGCGATGACCTTTTCTTTCTGTTTCCCTTTTAACTCTTCCACATGTTCATATAGCCCTTCAACCGAACCGTATGCCGAGATCAGCTTGACCGCCGTCTTTTCACCGATTCCAGGAATTCCTGGAATATTATCCGATTTATCACCCATCAAACCTTTCAAATCAATCATTTGAATCGGCTTCAGACCACCATATGTCTCAGCGAACAACTCTTCCGTCATACACTGAACGTCCGTGATACCACGCTTCGTGATCAAGACTTCCACTTTATCCGTGACAAGTTGCAGTAAGTCCTTATCCCCTGTGACGATACGCGTCCGGTCCGCCGGCATCGTCTCGGCGAGTGTACCGATCAAGTCATCCGCTTCATAGCGGTGAAGCTCCATCATCTGAATGCCGAGCGCTTCACAGATATCCCGGACGATCGGGAATTGTTCCCGCAGTTCAGACGGCGTTTTTTCCCGACTTCCCTTATACTCCTCGTAGACATCGTGACGGAACGTCTCGCTTGAGGCATCGAATGCGACAAGCATATGTGTCGGTTGTTCTTCCTCGAGCAATTTCAAGAGCATCATCGTAAAACCATAGGCTGCGTTCGTGTTTCGTCCTTGTGCATCCGTCATCGGTGGTAAAGCGAAAAACGCCCGATAGGTTAACGAGTTCCCATCAATCAATAGCAATTTATTTTCCATCATCTACGCCCCTTTAATCGATTTTCTGTACCTATTGTATCACTCTACACACATTTGTTCGCTAAAAATGGTCAAAAAAAGACGATTGACTCAGGGAGAGTCAATCGCCAAGGGCATGACGACATGGGAGCTGATCCAGTCGCCATACAGATGATGAAGAAGGTACTTTCATCATAAGCTATCTCTATTAAGGAAATGTGAATCTAACGTGAACTTCACCCACGTTTTGGTAAACGAATCGTAAACGTCGTTCCTTTTTGCTCTTCCGATTCGACTTCAATCTCTCCATGATGCAGATCCACGATATGCTTGACGATCGCAAGACCAAGACCTGTTCCACCGGAGTTCCGGCTCCGCGCTTTATCAACACGATAGAACCGTTCGAAAATCCGCTGGGTCTCTTTCGGATGGATTCCGATTCCATCATCTTTAATGATCAAACGGACGGTCTCTTCCCCATCTTCGAGTTGAATCCAGACATTTCCACCGTTCGGCGTATAATTCAAGGCATTCGCGACCAAATTGACGACGACCTGTTTTAAGCGGTTCAAATCCGCTCGAAGGAATACTTCCTCTTCCGTCTCGATATGAATCGTCATCTCTTTTTCTTCCGCTCGCCGATGCAAAAGTGCCGCTGTTTCCCGTACGAGACTCGTCACATCGACGATTGCCGTTTCGAGTTGATAATTATCCTGCTCCAGACGGGACAGTTCAAGCAGATCTTCCACAAGGGTTTGCATCCGTTCCGATTCATCGTGGATGATTTGTAAGAACTGCTCTCGAATCTCGGGAACCTCCTGCGCACCATCGATTAACGTTTCCGCAAATCCTTTGATGGATGTCAGTGGTGTTTTTAATTCGTGACTGACGTTCGCCACGAAGTCCTTGCGCATCTGTTCGAGCTTTTTAATTTCCGTGATGTCGTTGAAGACGACCGTCGTTCCCTGCACGCGCCCATTCTTATCGAAAATCGGGGCGGCACTGACCATGAAGGTCCGACTGTTGATACCGAAACGGACACTTGATTGTTTGCGGTTCGGTTTCTCGGTCAGATAAACGTCTTCAATCACTTGGCTCATCTTTTCATTCGGAAGGACACGGTAATACAGTTTACCACTCGACGGTTCATGAATCTGGAACATCTCCCGGTAAGTCCGGTTGACGAGCAGGACATATCCTTTTTCGTCAATCAGCATGAGACCGGCCCCCATGTATTCAATCAACGATTCTAGACGTGCCCGCTGCATCGCTTCACCGGATGAGGCATTCTCTAAATTCCGGGCAAGCAGATTGATGGAACGCCCTAAATCTCTCGATTCATCAGGTGCCGTCAGTTCATAGACACGTGACTTGTAATTTCCATGCGATAACTCATGCAGGACATCCGTTGCCTCAGCGATCGGTCGGAGGAAACGTTTCGTCGATTGGTAAATCGTCAAGAAAATGATGAGGAGCGATGCCAGTAGGGAAAAGATGATAACCGTCCAGATGCGGGAATAAATGATGTTCAAGTCTTTTGCATAACGAATGAAACTGATATACACTTCGTTCCCGTCCGCTGTCTGGACGGGTTTCGTGAACTGGACGACACTATCATCGGTTTTCGATTCGAACATTCCTTCATTTGGAATCGCAGAGAAATTGACGGTCGCCACTTTCAGTTTCGTCACATCGACCGGTGTACCGGCAATGATCTCACCACGTCCATTAAATAAAATCATGTCGAAATTCGATTCCGCATACAGTTTATTGACATACTGCGTCATCTCGGTCAGAGAACGTTCCTGTAAAATCGTCTCGACGAGCGCCGTCTCATCCATCAGCTTTTCTTTCTCGTTTTGGACATAGAAGTCTTTAAAGGACTGACCGAGTAAAAAGCCGAGTGCGACGAGCACAAGACTGATGAACGAAATCATTTTGAAGATGAATCGTTTACGATACTTACTCATTCCGCTTTCGGCTCCTCCATCTTGTATCCGAGACCGCGAATCGTTTTAATGTAAATCGGTTTTTTCGTATTCGGTTCGATTTTTTCCCGGACATGACTGATATGCACGTCGACGATCCGTGTATCCCCAACGAAATCATAATTCCAAATCGCGGACAATAACTGATCACGTGTCAGGACACGCCCTTTATTCTTAGCCAGATAAACCAGTAGCTCGAACTCTTTTGGTGTTAATTCGAGCCGTTCCTCTGCCTTGAACGCTTCATAGTTGTCGGGAACGATTTTGACATCTCCAATGAGAATCGTCCCATCCGTCACTTCCTCAGAAGTCGCCGTTTGATGACTCATACGACGTAAAATTGCTTTCACACGCGCGACGACTTCGCGGGGACTAAACGGTTTCGTCAGATAATCGTCTGCACCGAGTTCAAGTCCGAGTACTTTGTCGAATTCATCGTCCTTTGCCGTCAGCATTAAAATCGGTGTGTTGATTTTCTGTTGACGCAGACGTTTACATACTTCCAAGCCATCGAGTTCCGGTAACATCAAATCGAGTACGATCAGAGCTGCATCTTGTTTTTCAGCTAACTTTAATCCAGACAACCCGTCATGAGCCGTCTCAACGATAAATCCGGCCTGTTCCAAATTGAACTTTAGTAATGTTGCAATCGACAACTCATCATCTACCACGATAATTTTATCTTTCAAACCTTGCATCCCCCTCAAGTTTCGTTCTTTTCGAATGAGGAATTCCGTGGAATCCGCTTCGTCTGTCTTCATCTTACCGACTTTTAATGGAAAATCACAAATCTTTCTGCTGTTTCTTTACACAATCTTTAAAGGAGACGGACATTTGATCCCGTTCCTTCGTGTAAAACACTTCGAAATGGGGAATGATTAGTTATCGTCAATGGTAGGAGGTTATAACATATGGAATGGAACCATCCCTTATTTGCGGCTATCACCGCCTGGTTCATCGCTCAAGCAGCAAAACTCATCACTAGTCTCGTCCGGACACGAAAATTCGACTTAGAAATCATGTTCGCTTCCGGTGGTATGCCTAGCTCACATAGCTCAACCGTCGTGGCCTTGGCCATCGTGATCGGCTTTCAGGAAGGATTCTCTTCCTCGATTTTTGCCCTTGCTGCGATCTTTGCGACAATCATCATGTATGATGCGACAGGTGTTCGACAGGCAGTCGGAGTTCAAGCGAAATTACTCAACGACTACTTCAAAGGTATCCGCCATGAGACACCTTTATTGAATGAGCTCGTGGGTCACACGGAATTCCAGGTATTCGTCGGTCTCTTACTTGGATTAGCGGTCGGTTTATTGTGGCCAGTGCTGTTCTTCTAAATAACATGGGGCTGACTCAAAAATCAGTCGCCAGAAAGATAAGGGTGGCAGATCATCATTCTGCCACCCTTATCTTCGTCAATAAACCATTACGCGTTATACGCAACTTCGCTTCGTCTGTTTTCTTTCTGGGAACATATTTTGCTCTTCCTGCGTAAGAACTACTAGATCTACATGTGAAAGGAGCGTCTTACGTGGCACGCTGTACCGTTTGTCGTCAAAACTGGACTGCCCGAACCATCTATCGTTTGATATGGTCAACTCACGGATTACCTTGTCCGTATTGTCAGAACCCCCAGCATCTCCATATGGAACATCAAGGATATTTGATTCGAATCGGATATTTGATTCCTTGGTTGACATTCCTTCTCATTCTAGTCTGTCCTTGGTATGCCAAGTTATCACACCATGCTTCTCCTTATCGTCTATGAAGTACGAAAAAAGACGAACCTGTCGAAAAGGACAGGTTCGTCTTTTTAAATTCAGGATTTTAATAAGTCGAGGACAGAGCGGACTGTAGATGCAGAGCGATTCAAAGCCTCTTGCTCTTCAGTCGTCAGTTCGAGTTCATAGACATGCTCGACACCGTTTCCGCCAAGAATGACCGGTACACCGAAATACATATCGTCATATCCATATTCGCCTTCGAGATAAGCAATGGCAGGTAGAATACGTCGCTGGTCTTTCAAAATCGCCTCGACCATCTCAGCAACTGCTGCTGCCGGTGCGTAGTAAGCAGAACCGTTTCCGAGTAACTGAACGATTTCACCGCCACCTTTACGTGTTCGGTCAACGATCGCATCTAACCGCTCCTTGGATATCAGTTTCTCGATTGGAATGCCTCCCGCCTGAGAATAGCGCAGTAGCGGCACCATGTCATCCCCGTGTCCTCCGAGTACGAATCCCGATACATCCTTTACAGAAACGTTCAGTTCCTCTGCTAAGAATGTCCGGAAGCGTGCTGTGTCGAGGACACCGGATTGACCGATGACACGCTCTTTCGGAAAACCAGATGCTTGATAGACTGTATACGTCATCGCATCGACCGGATTCGTCAAAACGATGATGATCGATTCTGGTGCATGCGCGACGATTTCCTTCGTCACAGCTGTCATGACGGCAGCATTCGTACTCACGAGGTCTTCACGGCTCATCCCTGGCTTACGCGCGATACCGGCTGTGATGACGACGATATCCGCACCATCGATCTCCGCATAATCCGATGTCCCTTTTACTGAAGCATCGAACCCAAGGATTGGCGCTGCTTCTTGCATATCGAGCGCCTTTCCTTTCGTCGGATCCTCTTGCTCTGGTCGATCGACGAGGACGATATCACCTAACTCCTGCTGAGCCAGGTAGAGTGCCGTCGTCGCTCCCGTAAAGCCACTTCCGATGACTGCGATCTTCTTCCGTCTGTTCATCGACTCATTCCTCCTGATCGGATTACATGTTTTTGATGAGTTCGTCTGCGAATTCAGAACACTTCACTTCAGTCGCACCATCCATGAGACGCGCGAAGTCGTATGTGACGACTTTCGATTCGATCGATGTTTCCATCGATTTGATGATGAGATCCGCTGCTTCGTTCCAGCCGAGGTGACGGAACATCATTTCGCCAGACAAGATGACAGATGATGGGTTGACTTTGTCGAGTCCAGCGTATTTCGGCGCTGTACCGTGAGTCGCTTCAAAGATTGCGTGACCTGTCACGTAGTTGATGTTTGCTCCAGGTGCGATTCCAATACCCCCGACTTGTGCAGCAAGTGCATCAGAGATATAGTCACCGTTCAAGTTCATTGTCGCAACGACATCGAACTCTTTTGGACGAGTCAAGATTTGTTGTAAGAAGATATCAGCAATTGAATCTTTGACGATCAACTTACCAGCCGCTTCTGCGTCTGCCTGTGCTTTGTTCGCAGCGTCTGTTCCTTCTTCTTCCTTGATGCGATCGTACTGGTTCCATGTGAAGACATGCTCTGCGTATTCACGCTCCGCAAGCTCATACCCCCAGTTTTTGAAAGCACCTTCCGTGAATTTCATGATGTTTCCTTTATGAACGAGCGTCAATGAAGCGCGTTTGTTCTCAAGTGCATATTCGATTGCCGCACGAACAAGGCGTTCAGTCCCCTCTTTTGAAATCGGTTTGATTCCAAGACCAGATGTCTCAGGGAAGCGGATTTTATTGACACCCATTTCGTTTTGAAGGAATTGAAGAAGTTTTTCAGCGCCTTCGCTGCCTTCTGCGTATTCGATTCCTGCGTAAATGTCTTCAGTGTTTTCACGGAAGATGACCATGTCTGTATCTTCTGGGCGTTTAACCGGTGATGGGACACCTGTGAAGTAACGGACTGGACGAAGGCATGTGTACAAATCAAGCTCTTGACGAAGTGCAACGTTCAATGAACGAATACCGCCGCCGACTGGTGTCGTAAGTGGTCCTTTGATTGCGATGATGTGCTCACGGATGAGATCAAGTGTCTCTTCTGGTAACCAGTTGCCTGTTTTGTTGAATGCTTTTTCACCAGCGTATACTTCTTTCCATTCGATTTTCTTCTCACCGTTATATGCTTTTTCAACTGCTGCATCAAATACACGTACCGCTGCATTCCAGATGTCAGGTCCTGTTCCGTCACCAATGATGAATGGAATGATTGGTGAATTTGGAACTTGAAGTGTACCGTTCGTTACTGTGATGTTTTCGCCTTGAAGTGTAGCCATGTCTAAAAATCCCCCTTAAGTAATTGTAATCGACATCAAAAATCAGGAGAGGATTACTCCTCTCCGTCCTTTTAACGTTCTTGGATGGACACGTATGTCCGGTGCGTTTCACCCGTGTAGTCTGCACGCGGGCGAATCAGACGGTTATCGCTATACTGCTCTAAAATGTGCGCCAACCAACCTGACATCCGACTTACAGCAAAGATTGGAGTGAATAACTCTGTTTCAAGTCCAAGTGCATGGTACGTAGAAGCGGAATAGAAATCAACATTTGGTTTCAATCCTTTTTCCGACTGGACGATTTCGTCAATCTTAACTGACATCTCATACCATTTCGGTTCCCCGATTTGAGCAGTCAACTGACGACTCATTTCCTGAAGGTGCTTCGCACGTGGGTCGCCGTCCTTGTAGACACGGTGACCGAAGCCCATGATTTTTTGCTTGTTCTCAAGTTTATTATGAACATACTCGTCAACCTTTTCAACCGAATCAATTTCAAGCAACATCTTCATGACGGCCTCGTTCGCTCCACCGTGAAGTGGTCCTTTTAATGCCCCCATCGCTGCCGTGACGCCTGAATAGATATCAGAGAGTGTTGCGACACAAACACGTGCCGTGAACGTCGAAGCGTTCAACTCGTGGTCAGCATGCAGAACGAGCGCTTGATTAAATGCTTTTTCCGCCACTTCCGTCGGCTCTTCACCAGTCAGCATGAACAGGAAGTTTCCAGCGTAAGATAGACCCGTTTTTGGAGCGATCGGTTCCTGCCCTTTTTTAATCCGCGCATATGCTGTAACAAGCGTTGCGATTTGCGCCTGTAGTTTGATGGCTTTAGCGTAATTCGCCTCCGTCGACATATCTTCCGATGTCTCATCGTATAGCGCCAGTTGAGAGAGCGCTGTCCGAATCGTCGCCATCGCATTCGCCGACTTCGGTGCTGCCTTCATCGTTTCGAGAACGGCAGTCGTGACTGTCGCTTCGGAAATCAAGGCTTCCGACAGTTGCTTTAATTCCTCTTCTTTTGGTAAGCGATCGTTCCATAATAGGAAGACGACTTCCTCAAATGAGGCGTGCTCCGCCAAATCATCAATCGTATAACCGCCATACGTCAATTGACCATCGATGATCGAACTGATTTTCGATGAAGTCGCGACGATTCCTTCTAAACCTTTAGTTTGCGTCATGACAAAAATCCCCCTTTTTTTCCCCAGAAATTTAAAACGCTTTCATTTCCGTATTGAAAAAAAGACGTCCACCCAAGAGCCGTTCCCCCTGCTTGTAACACTGTACTCTTGAATAGACCATCTTGTTTCTTTTCTTAGTATAAACAAAAATACCCAAAAAGTGAACGAAGTTGCATACTATTATCAAAAAATTAATTCAATTTCTTCGTTCATCCGCTTCATCCTGTGAACGCTTTTGCGATCACATCCCACATTCCGATGACAAGCGCCGCGATTCCTGCCCCGATCAACGGACCGACCGGCACACCTCGGAAAAGTCCGACCGCAAGAATCGTACCGGCGAGTAAAGCCGTCGTCACGAGTGGATCTTCCTTCATCAGACCAACACCATGCGCAGCAACGATTGCGACGAAAATTCCTGATAAAAACGAGATGATACCGATGTGCCCCCGAATACTATGCAACAGTTCCTTAAAGCCGATATCGCCGGCTGCGATCGGAACGAGGATCGCCGCTGTAATCAGCGTAACGCCCCATGTGATCCCTTTCGCCTGTAAGGAAGGAAATAGCCGACTATCCAGCCCGATAGCTTTAACGATCAGCAGGAAGGCTGCTGCGATGATCAATGATTTATTTTGTGCAATGACCCCGATCAAGACGAGGACAATTAAAAAAAGATAAGCTTCCATACGTCCTCCTCAAAAAAAGACGGACATGACCTAAGTCACGTCCGTCATGAATGGATTATGCGTTATAGAGTTTACCTGTCAATGGATCGATCGAGATCATTTGACCGTCTTTAAAGACCGTCAAAGCATCTTCGACACCGACGATGACCGGTTTACCGAGTGATGGTCCAACGATTCCAGCGTGGCTTGTCAATCCGCCATCCACTGTGATCATGGCTGCAGCCATTTCGATGGCAGGCATCATGTCACGATCCGTTGAGTTCGTAACGAGGATCATACCTGGCTTCGCTTTCGCATTCGCTTCTTCCGCGTTGTTTGCGATGACGACTTCACCGACGACTCCACGTTCGCCGATTCCGCGACCGTTTGCGATCTCTTTGCCGACGATGTGAATTTTCAACATGTTCGTCGTACCGGCAGTCAAGGCAGGGATACCAGCAGAGATGACGACGAGGTCACCGTCTGTAACGAAACCAGCTTCTTTTGCTGTGTCCGCAGCAAGTGTCAACATATCATCCGTGTTGTCTGAGAGATGATCAACGACGATCGGGTATACGCCCCAAACGATGTTCAATTGACGTGCGACACGTGCGCTTGGTGTTACCGCGACAATGTTCGGCTCCGGACGGTATTTCGAGATACGTGCTGCTGTGTAACCCGATTGTGTCGGAGTCAGAATTGCTTTAGCATCCAAGTTGATTGCCGTATGCGTAACCGCTTGAGCGATCGCATCTGTTACTGTGTGCTCACTACGCGTCTGACGATCTTTCAACAACAGTTTGTAGTCGAGCATTTTTTCTGTCCGTTTTGCGATCGAGTGCATCATTTGAACTGATTCAATCGGGTAGTCCCCGGCTGCTGTCTCACCTGAAAGCATGATCGCATCCGTACCATCAAGAATCGCGTTCGCGACGTCTGATGCTTCAGCACGTGTTGGACGTGGGAAACGTTGCATCGAATCAAGCATTTGCGTTGCTGTGATGACCGGTTTACCGAAGTCATTACAAAGCTTGATCAAGTCTTTTTGAGTCGGCGTGACTTCTTCCGTCGGGATCTCGATACCGAGGTCACCACGTGCTACCATCAAACCGTCTGAAATCGCGAGGATTTCTTCGATGTTATCGACACCTTCTTGGTTCTCGATTTTCGGGAAGATTTTAATGTGGCTTGCGTTGTGTTTCTCGAGCAATTGACGGATCGCAACGACGTCAGATGCACGGCGTACGAAAGAAGCCGCAATCAGATCGATGTCACTCTTAATACCGAATTCGATGTCCGCAATATCTTTTTCTGTCAAAGCAGGAAGGTTGACCTTCACGTTCGGCAAGTTGACACCTTTTTTCGTTTTGATGACACCTTCGTTTTCGATTGAACAACGAAGCTCACGGTTCGGCAATTTTTCAGTGACACGGAGACCGATGAGACCGTCATCAAGCATGATCATCGAACCGACTTCGACATCATCGTAAAGTCCTTCGTATGTCACCGAGAACTTATCTTTCGTTCCGACGATTTCGTTTGCATCACCACTGACGATGATGACTTCTTGACCACGTTCAAGAAGTGCTTTTCCGTCTTCGAACGAATGCGTCCGGATTTCAGGACCTTTCGTATCAAGAAGAATCGTCACGATTTTGTTTGCTTCTTCTGCTGCACGACGGATATCCGTGATACGTGCACCGTGCTCTTCATAATCGCCGTGTGAGAAGTTCAAACGGGCGACGTTCATACCTGCTTCGATCATTTCCGGAAGACGTTTCTCTGACGCCGGTCCGATCGTACATACAATTTTAGTTCTACGCATATTCCATAAACCTCCTACGGTGTTTGGCCAAGTTCTCTTGTCCATTCCAATCCTATCGACGTTCGTTAAATCGAAAGCTGTTTTGATAGTTCGAGAATATCAAGATCCAGTTCGTGTTTATTTTCGTCGAGTGCCTCATCGATATCAAGATCGATCATCTTACCGCCACGTACACCGACGACGCGTCCTTGTTTTCCTTCAAGCAGGATTTCAATGGCATGTGCGCCCATCCGGCTTGCAAGTACACGGTCTGCTGCCGTTGGTGCTCCACCACGTTGAACGTGACCGAGAACCGTGACGCGTGTGTCGAGCCCTGTTTCTTTTGCAATCGCGTCACCTACGTCTTGCGCACGACCTGCACCTTCTGCAACGATGACGATCGAGTGCTTCTTACCGCGGTTGACGCCGCTTTGAATACGATCGAGGACTTCTTTTAAATCTTCTGGACGTTCAGGAACAAGAATCGATTCCGCACCACCAGCAAGTCCTGCATATAATGCGATATCTCCTGCGTCACGTCCCATGACTTCGATGACGTATGTCCGTTCGTGCGACGATGCCGTATCACGGATTTTATCGATCGCTTCAAGTGCTGTATTGAGCGCTGTGTCAAAGCCGATCGTATAATCCGTTCCCGGAATATCGTTATCGATTGTCCCCGGAAGTCCAATTGTCGGGAAACCGAGTCCCGTCAATTTTTGGGCACCACGATACGACCCGTCTCCGCCTACGACGACGAGCGCATCAATTTCAAATTTCTTCAGATTGACGACTGCTTTTGCTCGTCCTTCTTCTGTGCGGAACTCAGGGCAACGTGCTGAACGTAGGAACGTTCCACCTCGTTGAATGATGTCACCGACTGACCCAAGGTTCAACTGGACGATGTCCCCGTTGATTAACCCTTGATATCCATTGTAGACACCAAATACTTCTAAGCCATGAAAAATCGCTTTACGCGTGACAGCACGCACCGCAGCATTCATACCTGGTGCATCGCCGCCACTCGTTAAGACAGCAATCCGTTTTAAACTCACGTTAATCACCTCTCCATTAATCTGAATCTAAAATAGCACGTTGTTTTCTTGTTTTACAACAGGGCAGATTGCATAAACTTTCACTAGCTTTTTCATCATCGATTCCGGAAATGAGGAATATCAATCATGATAGCGATTACATGGTGCTTATGTGCCAATTTGGTGATATTTTTTGGTCCGCTGATCAATCAGCTCTTCCTTGGTCAGATGAACCAATGATTCTAACTTCTGTACCAGTACAGACTTCAATTTATCCGCCTGTAATGACACATCGAGATGAGCTCCTCCGACGACTTCCGGAATGATCACATCCGCGATTCCAAGCCGTACTAAATCAGGAGCCGTGATTTTCATCGATTCCGCTGCTTTTTCAGCTAAACTAGCATCCTTCCAAAGCAATGCGGCAGCCCCTTCCGGCGAGATGACGGAATAGGTCGAGTTCTCGAGCATCAAAAGCTGATCGCAGACACCGATTCCTAATGCACCGCCAGATCCCCCTTCACCGATGACGATTGAGATGATCGGCACCGTCATCCCAGCCATCTCGAACAAGTTTTTCGCGATGGCCTCACTTTGACCGCGTTCTTCTGCCGCACGCCCTGGGTAAGCCCCTTTCGTGTCGATGAACGTAATGATCGGTCGGTTGAATTTCTCCGCTTGTTGCATGAGTCGAAGCGCTTTTCGGTACCCTTCCGGATGTGGCATCCCGAAATTACGACGAATGTTCTCTTTCGTATCTTTTCCGCGCTGATGCCCGATGATCGTCACGGGACGACCATTTATCGTTCCGATTCCTCCGACGATGGCTGCATCATCGTATCCATGTCGGTCTCCGTGCAATTCCATGAAATCCTCACAAATCGCGTCAATGTAATCGAGTGTCGTCGGTCGTTCCGGATGACGTGCCAATTGAACCCGATTCCACGCTTTCATATTCCCGTAAATATCGAGTTCTAACCGACGAAGGCGCTCCTCGAGGAGTTGTAATTCTTCTTTAAAGTCTAGTCCTTGCGTTTCCGCCATATCATGAAGTTCAAGAATTTTCTCACGTAAAGCGATGACTGGTTGGTCAAATGGTTGCATGGTTCGTTCCCTCCGCATGTAGCTTTAAGATTCGCGTATAGTACGTTTTTAGATCGTGTCGAGATACGACATCATCCAGTTGACCTGCTTGTAACAGGAATTCAGCGGTCTGGAAATCTTCCGGCAGTTTTTCACGAATCGTCTGTTCGATGATCCGACGACCGGCAAACCCGATCAAGGCACCCGGTTCAGCGATATTGAAGTCGCCGAGCATAGCGAAACTTGCCGAAACTCCTCCGGTCGTCGGATGGGTCATACAAGAAATGTACAATAAACCGGCGTCTGAATGCTGTTTCAAGAAGAGACTTGATTTCGCCATCTGCATGAGACTGACCATTCCTTCTTGCATTCGTGCACCACCGGAAGCAGAAAAAATCGTGACCGGCAGACGATGTTTCGTTGCGTATCGCACAGCTTCAGAAATCGCTGCACCGACCGCTGCTCCCATCGAGCCCATCCGGAAACGCGCGTCCATGACACAAGCGACGAGTGGGTGACCATTCACATTCCCGACGCCACAGACGATGGCCTCTTCGAGTCCTGTTCGAACTTGGTCCCCTTTTAATTTCTCTGGGTAGTCTTGGAAACCAAGTGGATCGGCTTTGACATTCGGTAGATCGAAGTACGTCACTGATCCTTCGTCGAACAGTTGCGAAAAGCGTTCTTGTGCTGTCAACGGATGATGATATCCACATGAACAGACACGAAGATTAGCCTCGAGTTGTTTCGTATATTGGATTAATTTACATTTTGGACATTTTGTCATTAGACCAACTGGTACATCGACACGCTGTTCCTTTGAAGTCAGCGTAACGAATTTTTTAGGTTTGCGAAAAAATGCTTGCACGTTCAGTTCCCCCTTGTCATCCTATGGGCGGTTCAAGAGTCGTTCCCGTTCCGCCTGCGTATAGAGTTCCCCTTGACCGAAGCTCTTATGGAAGGCATTGACTTGTCTCCAGATTCTTTCAAACAGGTCATTATCGACCGTTTGAATCAGTCTCTCGCGAAACGCTGCATCAGAGGTGACAACCGGTGCAAGCACCGATCGATCATCCAGTTGTGCGAGTGCGGCTTGCTCAAGCAAACGGAGCGTTCCTGCCAAGTCTTCAAACTTCGAGTCGCCAGTCACTAAGAATTGAGCAATGATTTGAATATAGGTATGATCGTCACGATTCAATAAGAAACTTCCGCCTCCATGGCGGGTCTCGACGATTCCTAAATAAGCGAGCGTCCGTAAGGCTTCACGTACGGACGGACGGCTGATGGATAGTCGTTCTGCCAGTTCCCGTTCTGAAGGAATCCGGTCTCCTGGAACTAATCCATCCTGTTCGATCATCAATTTAATCGCCGCGATATTGGTCTCAAACGCATTTCGTTTCTTCTCCATATCGATACGGCACCACCTTTCTGACCCATCGGTCGGTTGCTCGAATCGGTGGCATTGGTCAGACCAATTACCCCTTATTATAACAAATCTTATTACCTAGTACTAGTTTGAGCGGGGGACATTTTTCAGGATGACATGCTCTTCCCCGAACGTCATTCGCAAGCGGGCCAACAATTCTTCATCGTGACGGACGGCATATAATGACGGAAGCGTCTTCGTCTCACGCGAATCAGCGTAACGAACGACGACCGGGATATCCCCCGGCACGGACTCCAACATTTGCTCGAGTGCGGCTAATTCATTCTTAGAATCCAATTTGACGAATAGGACGTCCTGACCGAGTGGACGGAGGCGTTCCAATATGAATTGACGCTCCCCTTCGCGATCTTGAACCTTTAATTCAATTAACAACACATTCCCTAAATACAGTGACCGTCGGAAACGTTCATATTGACTCGGGAAGACGACGACCTCTTCATTCGAATAACCGTCGACTGCCTGAATGACAGCCATCGTTTGACCACGTTTCGTCTTAAATTCCCGGAGTTGATCAATATAGCAGACTAAATAATGCGTATCTACTCCGACTCCGAGGTCATGAAAGTAGGCAGACGCGATTGGTGATTTCATCGCTGTCGTTAATGGCGAATACGTCAACCAGAATCCGAGTGATTCTCGTTCGAGCCGTGCCCAGTCGGAATCGCTTCGATTGGAAGACTTTTGCGTCCGACGTTTCCCGAGAATCGCTAATTCATCCGGCAATAAGGTGTTCGATGACGCCGTGAAATACTCGAGCACCTCTTGTTCAGCAAGCCCGCGGTCTCCGTGTGTCGCACGATCAAATGCACCACTATAGAGCAATAGTTCGATTTTTGCGCGTTCTTTCTTGCCCCAACCGACTTGCGTCAATAGATCAGCAATCGTCGCCGCATGCTTCGAGGCTTCTTTTAACCGCTCAAACTCGCGTTCGGAAATTCCTTTGATGACATGAATCCCCAGTCGAATGCCTTTACCTTCTAACGAAGAACGGTAATCTGAAATCCAGATGTCGGGCGGCAAGATGGGAAGACGTCGTTCACGCATCAGTCGAACGAGGCGTTCCGGCTGATCGACGGAGACGAGTAGAAAAATCTGCGGAAAATGCGCTTTGATGTAACCGAGCGCATAACTGATTTTAGAATAAGCTACCGCGTGACTCCGGTTAAACCCATATCCGGCGAATCGCTCGATTTGCTCATAGAGTGAATGGGCGATCGTTTCATCGAATCCGTTCGTGCTTGCGCCTTTAAGGAAACGAACGCGCTCTTGTTCCAAGGAATCCGTACTTTTTTTCGAAATCGCTCGTCGTAGAAGGTCCGCTTGCGCCAGTGTAAAACCGGCTACACGCCGTGTGATTTCCATGACCTGTTCCTGATAGACGATGATGCCGTATGTTGGCGCAAGCACCTCTTCAAGTACCGGGTGTATCATCTGATACGGTTGTCCCGCCTTTCGTTTCGCATACAGATCAATGAATTTCATCGGTCCCGGTCGATAGAGCGACATCGTCGCGACCAAATCCTCGAATCGGCTTGGTTTCACCTCACGCAACGTCTGCTTCATTCCGGTAGATTCGAATTGGAAGATATCGTCGGTTTCTGCACGCGCGAAGACGTGAAATGTAGCCCGATCCTCTTCCGGTATCTGCGCCAGCGTAAAGGAAGGATGTTCTCGCCGAATCAACTCTTCCATCCGACGTAACCGGCTCAAATTCCGCAGACCGAGTAAATCAATCTTCAATAACCCTTGGCGCTCTAGTGCCTGCATCAGAAATTGCGTGACATACCGTTCATTTGGTCCCGACTCGACCGGTGTTGTCTCGACCAGCTGTTCGGACCCGATAACAACGCCAGCCGCATGCACCGAACGTTGTCTCGGCAACCCTTCGACAGCTTGGGCGAGTTGCAGTAACTGTCGTCGCTTTTCACTTCCAGAAAACCAGCGATAGGTCTGCTTGTTTTGCTCGATTCCTTGTAAGGTCGTTGATTTCCCGAGCTGTTTGACCGCGGCATCCAGTTCATCCTTGGAAAATTCCAACGTTCGACCGACATCCCGAAGTGCCGCTTTCGCACCCAGTGTCGACAACGTACCGATTTGGGCAACATGGTCTTTTCCATATCGCGCAACTAATTCCTCCAGTACTTCCTCGCGCCGTTCATCTTCGATATCAATGTCGATATCCGGCATGGATATCCGCTCCGGATTCAAAAATCGTTCGAACAGCAAGCCGTACTTCAATGGATCGACTGTCGTGATACCGAGCGCATAACTGACGAGGGATCCTGCTGCAGAACCGCGTCCCGGACCAACCTGAATTCCTTTTGCCTTTGCGTTACGCACGAGTTCTTCAACGATCAAAAAATAGTCGGCAAAGCCTGTTTTTTCGATGACGGATAACTCATAGGCTAGCCGCTCTTTCGCCGGTGTATTTTCGTGACCGTGCGCAAGCAGGCCTTCTTCAGCCAACTGTCGTAACACCGCATTTGAATCCTCTGCGACTCGGGGCAACGAACGATGCTGGACCGGTAATACCAACGGAACTGACGTATCCCCGAACTTCTCCGCCATCGCAATTTCGCGTTCCGTGAAGTCTTCCAGTAGCTCCTCACGTGTCTTCAAATGCATCAGCCGGTCCGTCTTTTGATCTTGGAACGTCGTCGCTTCACGAATTGCTTGGATTGCCTGAAACGCTGGTGCCTCATCACGGCGTAAATAACGAACCGGATCCACCGGGACTGTCTCTATACCAAGAGAAGCCGCTACTTCCCTGTAACGCATCCGGCTCTCTCGCCCGACCGTCGAGCGACTCGATGTTACGCCGAGGTATGTGTCAGCCCCCGTCGCTCGACCCATCCATTGAACGACGGAACGACGCAAACGCGCGGTATCTTCTGACGCTTGCCGGAGAGGAAAGAGGACGGCTATCAGTCCCGAAGTATCGGTCACAAGCTGATGGCTCGCCAATCGGTACAGTTGCTGTAATCCATCCGACGAATAAGCAAACCATAAAATAGAGAGTTCTTCTTCCTCGAGCCGTTGTTCCCAGCCAACGACCGGCTGCAGACTCCGGCTGTTACAGGCGTCGATGAACGCCGGAACCCCCGTCAAAGTCGTCTCACAGATGATGGCCCGTTTCATTTGACGGCGCACTAACTCATCTAGGTAACGATCCAGTCGGATTAAACTCTGCAACGGGCTGTATTGTGTTCGAACATTTAAATGCATCCTCAGTCTCCTTTCTCTTCTAAATGAAAAAGCTACAAAAAGTTTTCAGAACATTCATATCTAACTCACTCAAGTACTCGCCATCTGATTTATTATTCGCTACAATAAGTATAGAAATATCATGACGTGTACGGAAGGAGCATTTCTCATGATTCTCAATCGCAGTCAAATCGCACGTGAAAAGGTTGAACAATTGAAACTCGGTGTTACCGCTTTTACAGAAACCGAAGAAATCGCTGAGAAAATTCGCAAGTCTGTTGCTGAACTTCAACTGAATGTCATTGAAGACCATACAGATCGTGGCGTTTGGTTCATTCCGCAAGATGAAACAAAAACGAAGTAAGCGTAAAAAGGCTGTTCGCTCCGCTTCCTCTCCAGAGGAATGAGATCGAGCAGCCTTTTTTCCATTTAAAACTGGAAGTCAGCAGCGACCTCGTTCAACCGATGGATGACATCGTCGACTTCTGCTAGCTGATAAATCGTTGCTCCGGATGCCATCGGGTGTCCACCACCGTGGAATTCTTTTGCGACTTCGTTGATGACTGGTCCTTTTGAGCGGATCCGGACGCGGACTTCCTGATCAGTTTCAAGGAACAATGCCCAACATTTCATGCCTTTCAAACCGGCAAAACTATTTACGAGTAATGAAGCTTGTTCCACGGTCGCCCCGAACTGCTTGAGTGTCTCTTGAGTCAGGACGACATAGCCGACGCCGTGTTCAGTCAGTTGGATGTGTTGCAAGACATACCCTTGTAAATGAAGTGCCGTCAGTTCCGTCTCGTACATATTCCGGTATAGCCAGTCCGTATCAATACCAGAATCAATCAGTTGTGCCGCGACTTCAAAAGTTCGTTTGGTCGTGCCACGGAACTGGAAGCGCCCTGTATCACCAACGATCCCGGCATAAAATTGAATCGCAGCAGCTGTCGGAATAGTGTATCCCCATTCGTTCAATACATGAACGAGTAGTTCCGATGTTGAACTCATCGTCGTATCGACCAGTTGCACAGCCGCATAGGGATCTTCGTCCGGATGATGATCGATTTTAATGATCTCTTTACCTGTCATTGCGACCTTCCCGTCAATCCGTGCTTGGTTCGCCGTATCGAGGATCACGACTAGCGCTTCTTTGTATACAGCGTCCTCCACTTGATCGAGCTCACCCATGAAGGAAAGCGATACCGCCATTTCTCCTGCCGACAAAATAGTCTTTTCCGGAAATTGATGTTGCAACGTCAATTGTAAGCCGAACTGACTGCCGAGAGCATCGGGATCCGGTCGTTCATGGCGGTGAATGATGATCGTCTTCGCTGCTTCAATCATTTGTTTGATTTGCTCTTTCACTGTGCACAGCTCCTCTAATCTTGATATGATATGAGATGAAGACAAAAAGGAGGTTCTTTTCACATGCAATTCATCCTCATCGCCCTCATCGTTTTCTCGCTTGGTGGGTATTTATTAGCCAAACGCCGCGCGTTCCATACGAAAAGCACGAATCGAAAATACCTATTTAATACGCAAGCGAGTATTTGGTTGAGTCTGTTCGTCATTTTGTTCGCGGTCAACCAATTCGTTTCCGGGAACGGATTAACGACACTCGTTGGAAAAATCGTCTGTTCCGTTTTAATCATCGTTGGCGTTGCTTCATTCATCGCCGGGTTCATCCGGTACAAAAAGATTTATCCGTATGTCGTTCGCGAGATGGAGCAATCCTAAGCTAGATTCAGAGGAACCGAAGTCAATTGACTTCGGTTCTTTTTGTATTCATTTAACGATCAATGAGTTGGGACGTCACGAGCGCCTTCGCTACGATTTGTGTCCCTTGGTACATCTCGACATCGACCTTCCCGAATTTCCGACCGACGTCAAAGACATTGGCTCGAATCGTTACCGTACTCTCGATTTGAACAGGTTTAATGAAATAGATGCTGACGTTCTCAATGACAAGATCACCTTTTTTCATGTGGCGCAGCATCCGTGTTGCGCCCTCGACAAGTAGGGTCGTCAATACACCGCTAGAGGCCGTTCCCATGAAGTTCGTCATCTGCGGTGAGACTTCAAGCGACAGATAAGGTCCTCTTTCATCTTCTGCTGACTTGATTTGTCCCGTGATCAAATCGTCGAACGTCTCCCCGACCTGCGGTTGACGATTCGCGAGTTGCAACGCTTTTAAGACATCTTGACGACTGATGATCCCGAGCAATCGACCATACTGGTCAATGACCGGTAACATCTCGATCCCTTCCCATACCATCTGATGCGCGGAATTGGTGACACTTGTCCGGATACCGACCGTGATCGGATGACGCGTCATGACTTTTTCGACAGCCCAGTCATGCGGACGGTCAATGATGTCTTTCGCCGTAACGACTCCAACGACCTTCATTTGTTCATCGATGACCGGATAACGATTGTGTTTCGTCTGTTCATTCAACTCGTGCCACCGTGAAATCGGATCCGTCGTTTGCAGATAGAATGTATCATGTAACGGGATTAAGATATCGGAAACGAGCAAGATTTCTTTTTTGATCAACCGGTCATAAATCGCCCGGTTAATCATCGTTGCGACCGTAAACGTATCATAAGATGTCGAGATGATCGGGAGCTCCATCTCATCTGCCAATCGTTTCGCATCCTCCGTCGTATCGAACCCTCCCGTAATCAATACGGCCGCCCCTGCTTCAAGTACGAGTTCATGTGCTTTTTCACGGTTTCCAATGATGACAAGGCTATCGACATCAATATAACGCATCATCGCCTCAAGCTTCATTGCTCCGATGACGAATTTCGTCAACGTCTTATGCAGACCATTTCGTCCCCCGAGTACCTGACCATCGACGATGTTGACGACTTCAGCGAACGTTAATTTCTCGATATTTTCCTTCTGTTTCTTCTTAATCCGAATCGTGCCGACTCGTTCAATCGTCGATACGAAGCCTAGATTTTCTGCTTCCTTGATGGCGCGATAGGCCGTTCCTTCGGATACGGTCAAATCCTTCGCGATTTGTCGGACAGAGATCTTCGTTCCGACATCAAGATCTTCGATATGTCGAATGATCTGTTCGTGTTTCGTAGGCATACTGTATCCCTTCTTTTCCTTTTTTCTACTCTCCTGTCATTATACTGTACTACTCTAAAGATGGAAACGTGTACTAGTCTGATTTGCGAGAAATGTTTTTCAATCCGGACGATGGTATACTTATGTAGAAAACGGAACAGAAAGGTGGAGTTATACATGAACGAACGTACGAATCAAATCAGTCATTTCCTGAAGGAGAAAGGGATCGATTTAGCTGTCGTGACCTCTAAAGCCAACGTCTTTTATTTTTCAGGCGTATATGCCGAACCCCATGAACGTGTCATGGCCGTTCTCGTGGACACGACAGGGAAACAAGCCTTATTCTGTCCTGCACTTGAAGCAAGCATCGTCGAAGCGAGCCCTTGGGAAGGGGACGTCGTGACGTATGAGGACCACGAAAATCCATTTGATCGCCTTGCTGAATTATTCCAGACTTTCGAACACTCGAATAACCGAATCGGTATCGAAGGTGAGCATATGACGTTCGGTCGCTACCAAGAGCTCAGTTCACGACTCGAGAATGCAGCAATTCTTGATATCGGTGAATCATTACAAGCCCTGCGCCTGAAGAAAACACCGGAAGAGATCGCGATCCTTCAGGAAGCAGCAGCACTTGCGGACGAAGCGGTCGAGATTGGGAAACAGACCATTCGTCCCGGTATCACAGAAATGGAAGTCATCGCGAAGATTGAATATGAAATGAAGAAAAAAGGCGTCCGCGAGATGTCATTCGATACACTTGTCCTGTTCGGTGCAAACAGCGCGGATCCGCACGGTGTACCTGGCGATCGCGTCATCCAAGAAGGTGACTTCGTCTTATTCGACCTCGGTGTCGTCTGGAAAGGTTACTGCTCAGACATTACACGGACCTTCATTTACGGTGAAGCGAGCGAAGAGCAGAAAACAATCTACGAAACGGTCCGTCGCGCACTCGAAGCCGCGACAGAAGCAAGTCAAATCGGTACGACACTCGGTTCGCTAGATAAAGCAGCACGCGATGTCATCACCGAAGCTGGCTACGGGAAGTACTTCTCGCACCGTGTCGGTCACGGACTCGGCATCGAGGTGCATGAATTCCCGTCCCTCGCGTCAAACAACTTACTGACGGCTGAAGCCGGGATCGTCTACACACTCGAACCGGGCATCTACGTCCCCGGAGTTGGCGGCGTCCGAATCGAAGATGATATTCACCTTACTGCTGAAGGTCCTGTTGCGTTGACACGCACACCAAAACACCTTCAATCGATTCCGTCCTCTTAAGCCGGTTACGATAAGAAAAAACACCTAAGCTATCGACTAGCTTAGGTGTTTTTCATGTTCATTTGCGCGATTGGTGTACGACATTGACGCCACCCGTCACATCAAGAATCGCCCCTGTGATCATACTTGATTCTTCTGCGAGCAAGAAGGAAATCGCTCGTGCAATATCTTCCCCGACGCCCGATCGACCGACCGGTGTCGCCTCATCCGCTTCCGCTTCAGAAATCCGTTTTGTCTTATTTTCTCCGACGATGTTACCAGGATTGACCATGTTGACCGTGATGCCATGTTCCGCTTCTTCAAGCGCTACACTCTTCGTCAAACTCACCATCCCGCTTTTAGCAGCAGCGAATGCTGCCCGGCATACCCATCCGGGTGCTGTCGCACTTTCCGGGAATCCGTACGTAATGACCCGCCCATATGCTTGCTTGCGCATGACGGGTAATACTTGACGTAACAGCCAGAAACTTGCAGTCAGATTTCCCGTGATGACTTCGTTCCATTCCTGATCGGTATAATCCACCAATGCTTTCCGTTCAAAAATATAGGGTCCTGCATTAAGTATCAACGCATCAATTCGACCGTGTTCGTCAATCGCTTGTCGGGTTGCGCGTTCCAATTCCTCTTGCTTCGTTACATCCGCTTGAATCGTTACGAGATTCGGATGTGTAAATTCGGGTTCAGAACGATGGAATGCCGTCACTTTCCAACCTTCTTCTAGTAACTGGCGAGTCACTCGCTCTCCCAGTCCTTTTGTACCTGCTGTAATTAACGCGTGCCTCATCTTGGCATCGCCCCCTTTCACTGACTCCATCTTACGACGGAACGGAAAGGAAGGACAATTTTTAGAACTCGACGAATGTTTCATCCATTACCAATTAGAGAATGGTATAATTAGGATGTACTCATCATATCGTTTACGAAGGGATGGATTCACCATGGCAATCGTCTATCACAATGTACTCGTAGCAGTAGATGGCTCAAAAGAAGCGGAACGCGCATTCGAAACGGCAATCGATGTTTCATTACGAAATGATGCGAAATTGATCATTGCCCACGTCATCGATACTCGAACGTTCGCAACAGTAGAGGCTTACGACCGCACCATTACGGAACGTGCTGAATCTTATGCGAAGGAATTGCTAGACGAATACGTCAAGACCGCGCAGGATCGCGGTGTACAGGAAGTCGAAGTTGCGATTGAATACGGTTCACCAAAAGTCACGATTGCAAAAAAACTCGCTCCTAATCACGATGCTGATTTGATCATCTGTGGTGCGACCGGCTTAAATGCTGTCGAACGTTTCTTCATCGGCAGTGTTTCCGAAAGTATTACACGATATGCAAAATGTGATGTCTTGATCGTTCGTTTATGAATCACTCTTCTATCAAAAGGCCGACCTTCCTTTACCTTCAGGAAGATCGGTTTTTTGATGTCTTCTTAAAAAAATCCATCGAACCAATGTCCGATGGATTGAACTCATTTATATTTCACTGTGACTGTACGGCGTCCCCAGTTGAATGCTTCTGAACGGGAATAGTAAAGGATGTCCATCTTTTTCCCTTTGATGGCACCGCCTGTATCAGCAGCTGTATACGTCCCTTTCAATTTCCCTTTGTAATACACTTTGACTGTCGAACGAAGCGGAATGACACGTGGATCTACCGCAACGACTTTCTTTTTAGAACTCTTGATGTTCCAACCGATTGCCGTCAGGTTACCACTACCTGGATCATACGGTGTGTATGCTGTTGCACTGACATTCGTGATTGTCTTCCAACCACCCGTCGATTGTTTTTTCGATCCGCTTGACGTTACGACTTTCGAGTAGCTTGCGCTGAGATAAGCTGTTTTTCCTTTATAGCTTACTTTATACCAGTTGCCTGTTTTTGCTTTATATGGCAATGTTTGATTTTTGTATAAGAGACCAAGTTTTTTTGAAGATGTCGTAGCTTTTTGGCGAATGACTAGGCTATTGACTGATGACTTGACGTTTTTCTTAGTTGCGGCTTCCGCTTGAAGACCAGCGAACGAGCTGAGTGCTAACACGACCGTTAAAACACTTGCGAGCATTCGTTTCATCATGTATTTTCTCCTCCATCATTGTTCCGTGTTTGTTAACTGAGATTAATATACATGACAAAACAGGGCAGTGCCGTTACATATAGACCACAAAAATATGACCGTACTATTACTTTTGTATTACAAAGGACTCATTTTTTTAAAAATTTCTCCTTTTTGACGTCCGATTTTACAATAATGACGTTTTATTTTTTGTTATATGACAAACCGTGTAACAATAGAACGAACGTTCTTATTTTATCTTCTTCGTTTCTCCTACAAAAAAAAGACCGAATCGTTATCCGAACGATTCGGTCCCTCCTTAAAAATTATGCGTTTTGAGCAACCAATCCACCAACGCGGACTGTATCACGTGCAATCATCAATTCTTCATTCGTTGGAATGATGATAACTTTGACCGGTGAGTGTGGATAGTTAATGAAGAGTTCTTCTCCACGAGCTCCGTTGTTGAGTGATGGATCCCAGTAAACGCCCATGAATTCGAGACCACGTAAGACACGCTCACGGATTGAATCTGAGTTTTCCCCGACACCAGCTGTGAAGATGATCGCATCGACACCATTCATCTCAGCAGCATATTGCCCAATGTAACCGTGGATACGGTTCGCGAAGATACGGAGCGCCATCTCTGAACGGTGGTTTCCTTCTTTAGCAGCCGTTTGAACATCACGCAAGTCACTTGAGAGACCTGATAAACCGTAAATTCCAGACTCTTTGTTCATGACATTTAAGACGTCTTCTGCTGTTTTGCCTGTTTTCTCCATCAAGAATGGAATCAAGGCTGGGTCAAGCGAACCAGAACGTGTTCCCATCGTGATCCCTTCAAGCGGTGTGAAGCCCATCGTCGTATCGATCGATTCGCCACCAGAAACTGCTGCGATCGATGCTCCGCTACCTAAGTGACATGAGATCAAACGGAGGTCTTTTAATGGACGACCGAGTAATTCAGATGCACGTTCCGTCACGTATTTGTGACTCGTACCGTGGAAACCGTATTTACGGATACCGTATTCTGTATAGTAATCATACGGCAAGCTGTAAAGGAAGTTTTCTTCCGGCATCGTTTGGTGGAATGCTGTATCGAAGACCGCTACTTGTGGTACTTCTGGGAGCAATGCTTGGAATGCCCGGATGCCGATCAAGTTTGGTGGAATGTGAAGTGGTCCGAGTTCTGTATACGACTCGATATCCTGCATGACTTCGTCTGTGATCAATACAGAGTCAGCATATTTTTCTTTACCATGAAGAACACGATGTCCGACACCTTTAATCTCATCATAAGACGAGATGATTCCGAACTCCATCAATTTTTCGAGTGATAACTCGACTGCTTCTTTATGTGTAGCAAGTGGGAGAACATCTGTATACTTCTGTCCTTCACCATATTTAATCGTAAAGATTGCATCGTCTTTACCGACACGTTCCACGAGTCCGACTGCAATCATCGTTTCGTTCGGCATTTCGAGCAATTGGAACTTCAAAGACGAACTACCTGCGTTTACCGCCATAATTTTTGCCATGATTTTTCCCCTTTTCCATTTGAATCCAATGAACATTCACATCTGTTTAGGTTTTCTTCTATTTCTGTTCTACAACTAGAATAGTCAAATTAACGACAGATTTCAATCACTTTGCGTAATTCATTTTAATTCTGTGTTAATCCATTCATCAATCTGTTTCACCATTCCGCCAAACGAGCGGGCATCCGTGAAGGACGGCAACTCAGCAAGTAATGCTTGTTTCGGCATCTTCATTCCTGCTAAATGATTCCGGATGATCAAATAACTTTTAGCGGCTTGTTCCTGCTTGAACATCGTGAGTGGTAACTGCAAGATTCCGACGACATGCGCTTTTGATTCAAAGTACTGTTTCAACTTTCCTTCCGTATCGTGTTGGAACAGACCATTCGGAATGACGAAGACACCGAATCCACCCGGCTTAACGTATTGCATCGCCTGCTCGATCAACAAGAAATGACTATAGCTCATCCCTTCGTCCCGTTTCAAGATGTAAGAAGAAGCCGCCTCCTCGTCTGGATAATATCCGACAGGAAGATCAGCCATTGCAAGATCGACCGGGTCTAGCAACAATGGACGTAACGCATCTTGATGCGTATACGTAACAGGGTAATCGAGTAATTCCGTCACTGCTGCCGATAAGCGGATCAACGTCTCATCCACCTCGACTGCTTCTGCAGAGGTACCTGTTGACAACTGACTTAAAACAGCATGCAGCATGCCACCCGTTCCACTCCCTAACTCCAGCAGACGGACATCCTCCTTACCTACCAATTTCCCGATTAGATAACCGGCAAACAAAGCGACGCTATCCGGAGTCGGTAAATGGTTCGGTTGCGCTTGCTTCATCCCTTCGAGAATAGCGAGAGATACTGCCTTTCGAATCACTTCTTTATCTACATTTTCTGTGTGACGATTATTCAGTCGATCAATCACTGTCGTCAACGCTTCTAAATACGGCATATCGAGATCACGTTCGATTTGTTTTGTTTGACGTGTTAATTCCTTATATAACTTTTCTAACGGCTCCATGTACGTCATCCTCTCCAAAACGAAACGGCCCCCCGTATAGCGGGAGCCGTTTCTATCATTAGTTCCATTGTAACGCTTCAGCGGCGTTTGTAAACCATTCTTACTTTGCTTCACGTGCTGCAGCGAGTGCTGCTTCGAAATTGACTTCGTCTGTCGATTCTTCGAGGTATTCGACATACGTGATTTCGTTGTTCGAATTAAGGACGAAGACAGAACGAGCAAGTAAACGTAATTCTTCGATTGCTACACCATACTGTGTACCGAATGAAAGATCACGGTGATCAGACAACGTTACGACTTGATCAAGACCGCTTGATGCACACCAACGACGTTGAGCGAACGGAAGATCGTTTGAGATCGTCATGACCGTCACACCCTCGATTGTTGCTGCCTCTTCGTTGAACTTACGTGTCTGCGCATCACATACGCCAGTATCGATCGATGGAACGACACTGATGATTCGAACGCCTTGATATGTATCGCGTGTTACGGGTGATAAATCATTTGCGAGTACTTGAAAGTCAGGTGCTGTTTGTCCGACTTGAACCGCTGTACCTTGAAGTGTGATTGGATTTCCTTTGAATGTAGCCATGTAATTTCCCCTTTTCCCCTGATCGGATATACTGTATTTTCTATTTAACTATAGGAATGATCCGAGAAGATGGCAAGCATTCTGCTATAATTCATGGTCTTCAGTACACCTCCTCTTAAAAAACAGGTATAATGAAAGAGTTCATGAAACGCTTTCAAGGGGGAATTGACCATGGCTCGTAATAATGTCTACCTGTATTACCGAAATACACAAAAACACGAGACGCAGGTAAGAAAGTTGATCGATGTCGGTACTCGATATGGACTGAACGTCGTTCAAGATCATAAGAAAGCAAACATCATCGTCTCGATTGGTGGAGACGGAGCATTTCTACAAGCTGCACGTTTCACCGGCTTCCGTGATGATGCAATCTACGTCGGATTCGCCGAAGGACCAAATTCCTTCTACTGCGATTTCGATATCAATGACCTTTCCGCTGTCGAAGCGATTTTTAAAGAGACGGGCAACCGTGTCTCGGATGGTGAAATCGAAGTCCGTCGTTATCCATTACTGGAAGCATCGATTAACGGTGGACCACCGATGCTTTGTCTAAACGAATGTTCCGTGAAGTCGAGCATCATCAAATCACTTGCAATCGAAGTCTATATCGATGACTTCCTCTTTGAGACCTTCCGCGGGGATGGAATGGTCATCTCAACACCGACGGGCTCTACGGCTTATAATAAGTCACTCTCTGGTGCGATCGTCGATCCGTTGATCCACTGTCTTCAAGTCAGCGAGATTGCTTCCGTCAACAACAACCGATACCGGACGCTTGGTTCTGCTTTCTTACTGAACCGCGGACGTAAACTCTCATTACGTATCATTGAAGATGGGAACGACTATCCGATCATCGGGATGGATAACGAAGCACTCAGCCTGACACGAACGGATTCTGTCGATATTCAGCTTTCTGAAAAAGAACTTAAAACCGTTAAATTGACGAACAATACATTTTGGCATAAGATTCAACGTTCCTTCTTATGACAATAAAAAAATCTGCCTCTTTGGGGCAGATTTTTTTATTGCGTCTTTCGTTACGTCACCCCTTATACTCCAATCAAAGGAGGAATACAGATGACTTATTCCACTCAGGAAATTGCCACACTCACCGGTGTCACGAAACGAACATTATATCATTACGAAACAGTCGGTTTACTCGTGCCGCAACGCACGGCTACCGGTCATCGGTGTTACAGCAGGGAAAATCTGTTACGGTTACAACAGATTCTGCTCTATCGTGCACTTGATTTTCCACTGTCAGAAATCCAAACGTTACTCACACAATCTGATTCCAATCATCAAGCGACACTGAAAAACCAAATTGAACTGCTTCACGAACAAGCTGCGCATTACCGGATGCTTGCTCAACTCGCTGAACAGACACTTTTAACTTTTAAAGGAGGGACTCCGATGAAAGACGAACAACTATTCCGCGGTTTACGTCACGAAGAAATCGTCCTGCATGAACAGCAGCATACAGAGGAAGTCGAGCAATACTACGGCGATACTGACGCTTACCGGATCAATGCAACAAGACAACAACAACGTACGCCGAATGAAAAAGAACAACTGAGTACCATGCACAAACAGCTCGACCGACGCCTGACGACCCTCTACCGCGATGGGCGCGTGACGACGGATCCAGCCGTTCAACAAATCGTCAAAGAACAACATGACTTCATCGATACGCATTATTATCCATGTGAATTATCCATCTTTGCATCACTCGGTCAGATGTATGTGTCCGACGAACGGTTTCGCGCTTATTACGAGGCCTATGCCCCTGGACTGTCCTCTTTCTATTCAAAAGCGATTTCGCACTATACGCAAGCATCACACTAAGGCTGCTTCCGCCTGATAAACGGTTTTGCCGGCTTGGATCGTCTCGACCAACCGGTTATTCAAGATGGCTTCGCCACGCAAGCGATAGAAGTCTTCTTCAAAGATGACGAAGTCGGCATCATAGCCCGGCAGGAGTAAGCCTTTGCGTCCATGGGTCTCCGTCGCAAGATGCGGATTTTTCGTAAAGAGTAACAGTGCTTCGTACATCGATAACGTTTCATTCATTTTATTGACACGTCCCGCGGTCCCTTCCGTCGCAGCGTACAGGGAACGTCGGACATCGGGATCAGAGATCGGCGCATCCGCCCCGCCGCACAATAATGCGCCAGTTTCTGCCAGTGAACGTAAACGATAACTCCAGTCTAAACGGTTCAAACCGAGTCGATCGACGATGAAGTCGGCATCATCTAATAAAAAGACCGGTTGAACGTCAATCAGGACCGGCAGCTTACGAATCCGGGCAAGTGTCTCCGGACGGACGACCGTCGCATGAATGATGCGATCCCGCTTTCCTTTTGGCGCTGGATATTTCTCAAGCACTTGGACGAATCGTTCAATCGCTAAATCACCGATGACATGGGCCGCAACCGTAAACCCGTAACTGCGCGCTCGTTTAACGAGCTGCTCCAGTTGTTCCGGTGTATGCACTTCGATACCGCGTGTCGTCGGATCATCGGAATAGCCGCGACCGAGAAGAGCGGTTCGCCCTCCGAGTGCACCGTCGACGAACAGTTTCATCGCACCGATTGACATCGTCTCCGGTAAGGTAGGCTGTTGTTGCACGAACTCGTCGATGACAAGATGGTGCACGAGCAGATGCGTACGGAAGCCCGTCTCTTCTGTCACTTCCTTATAGGCTTGGAGGATTTCCGCAACATCTCCGTGATACGACAGGTCTTCCGTGTGTGCCGCAATGATCCCGTATTGGTATAGATTCTTGATTGCTGACCGGAGCGATGATTTATTTCGTTCCAAGTTTCCGGCCTGTAACGCATATAAAGGTTCCAGCGCTGCATCATATAGGAATCCGTCAGCTTCGCCGTTACCTGCCAAGCCGATTTTCCCGCCTTCCATGACAGTCGATGCTTTGTATCCGAGCTGTTGGAACAAAACATCGTTAACGAGTGCTGTATGACGGTCTGTCCGTTTCAATAGGGCAGGTGCATCGGGGAACAACTGGTTCAGCCATGCTTTTGTCGGTGCACGATCGAGTTTCGTTTCGTCATACCCTTCCGCCACATGAATCCCATTGATCGGTTCTGCTTTGAGAAAAGCTTCCCCTAACGCTTCAAGCGTCGCATAACGCGAAGCATCGACGCGATTGATGGCTTCTCCGTATCCGATTAAGTGAATATGTGCATCTGTAAAGGCCGGATATACGGCTTTTCCGTTCAAGTCTTGAATCCGATCGATCCGTCTGCCGAAGCGCCGGCGTAATTTTCCTTCTTCCCCCATCGCGATGATGCGTGTCTCCTCGACGAACATCGCTGAATGGACATCCTCTTCATGTGCCATCGTCCGAATTAATCCGTTTACGTATAATGTACCCACTCTACTCACTCCTCTTTTTACAAAAATAGGGTGACCATGTCGGTCACCCTGAATTGTCGATCCTGATTTAAGCGTGCAATGTTTCTTCTGGTACACACGACCGTTTGATGCGTTCGATCGCGGCCGGATCGTATTCATTTAGGACACGTTCCGCTAAGACAATCGTTCGTTCATAGTCGCCCGCTAAGAACTTGGTTTCCGCGATCGTCAGCGACATATGTATTTCATTGTCGTGGCGACGGTACCGGTTCGCATACTGAACGAGGCGTTCTGCATACGTGACTTCGAACACTAATGTATCTAACCGTTCTTGCACATGTTTAAACGTTTCTTGGACATCTTGGCTTTGAGCAACGATCGATCGGACATTAAACGGTAGCTCTTCTAATCGTGTCTCAAGCGTTTGAAGCGAACGATTCGCATTGCGAAGCGCTTCATCGACTTCCGACGGTAAATTCGGTAGACCGAGTCGCTTCAAGCGAAGACGCGTTTGCGAAAGCTGATGACGCCATTCGACGATCCGTTCGCGAACTTCTGTCTCTTCTTTTCGAAGGGCTTGAAGTTCGACCGTAAAGCGTTCGTACTGAATCATCAACTGTTCCTCTAAGCGAATCGCATCGCGCATTTGATCTTCGAGCATACTGAACGGAATGATTTTTCCGGCGATGGATTCATCAAGATCCTTAGCCGCCTCGAACAACAATTCCTCGTCCCGCTGAATCGCTTCATAGTGTACGCCAAGATCCGCCGAGATTTCATACTTCTCACGCAGGATACTGAACTCCTGTGCTAATTGATGAATCCGTTCCCGCATCCGTAACGCTTTTTGTTTCAAGAATTGGTTTTCTTTTTTCACTTGATGACGCGCATCGACCTCGCGGCGGAACGTATCGTACATTTGATCGACATCTGCAGATAACTGTTGAATCGCCTCTTCCAAACCGTCGACTTCAAGCATCTCGATTTTTTCCGAAAGACTCAAACGCTGTTCCTCGAACCGTTTGATTTCTGACTGGAGACCGAGCGGTTCAAGCGGGTACCCATCAAGAGACATTTCCTTATATCCGGCACCCAGCTGATCAATCCGTTGACGTAATTCATGTGCGAGAATCTTCCATTGCTTCGGTACGAGTTCAACGAGTTGCCGTGTCGCCGCTACTTCCTGCTCGAGTAATAAACTTGTTTCATACGCCTTCGTCACTTCACCTGAAGCTTCGTACTGGCACATCTCATTCCAGTGCGCATCGATCTGTTCACTCCGTTCTTCAAGACGCGCAAGTGCCGGACCAAACGAGGTCGCTTGAATCAATAGCGACTTTCGAACCTGACCTGCATCGGATTCGCCTTGCGCCTTCAGTTCCGCTAACACCGACTGATTCGTTTTGAACGTCGACATCTCGACGAGCATCTCATCGATCAGTCCTTCGAGTTCAGCAATCAATTGTTCCGTTATTTCGAGGTCATTCTTGACGGCGATGAAACGATATTTATCAAGCGCTTCTTCTGCCCGGTAAAGGGTTTCATCGATTTGGGCGACGTGGACCGTTAACAACTCTTCCCACGCTTGATGCCAGGAGCTGAACTTCGTCTCCGTCTCACCCGCCATCGGTAGTTGCTTTAAGTCCTGCAACTCCTTTGGAATCGATGCACTGACGATGCCTTGTTTACGCATATCAAGTTCATCGATTTTCGTGTAGTATTTTTTTCGACTGACCATGCTGAATAGCATGACGAGTAATACGATGACGATGACTCCGATCACCCATGCCCACATTTGTCACGACCTCCACTCTGTCCTGCGACTTCAGATTTTTCTCTAAATCGCAATAATCTTATCCTTATAATAGTATAGCGCAACCGTTTTGCATAGATTTACAAGGGCTTTTCCTGATTTCTTCCGCTCTTTTGAATCCTTTTTCCAAAAATCAATTGTTTGTCAGTCACAGAAAAACTCGGTAAACTAAAAAAAATACGCTTTCCACGGGAGGAATCTCTATTATGTTCGAAACAAAGACTTACGAAGGTGACCGGACGAAACAATATGACATGCTTTCAAAACAACTCGATGCCTTATTAATGGGAGAAGACAATCAGGTTGCGAACTTGTCGAATGCAAGCGCGTTACTCAACCAGTTCCTCGACCGCATCAACTGGGTCGGTTTCTATCTGACGGATACAGAACAAAACCAACTTGTTCTCGGACCGTTCCAAGGTCTTCCAGCATGTGTTCGTATCCCATTCGGTCGCGGTGTCTGCGGAACGTCCGCAGCGGAACAAACGACGCAACGCATCGAAGACGTGCATCAGTTCCCAGGACACATCGCGTGTGATGCAGCTTCCAATTCAGAAATCGTCGTTCCGCTTGTTAAAGATGGTCAAACGATCGGTGTGCTTGATATCGACAGCCCGGAATTCAATCGTTTTGATGAAATCGACCAAGCCGGTCTTGAAGCTTTCTGCGAGACATTGCTTCGCCATCTTTAATTCTGATTGACAGTCGATGGTGCAGACCGTATACTTGTAAAAGTGCAGAAATGATAACGATAGCGGTCAAATCGCTTACGTATCACATTTCATGACTCGGTGAATAACCGGAGGGGCATCGTGTAACTTTGCTATCAAGCGAGGGTGCCACATCATGAAATGGGCGTAATGTGGGTTTGATGGCGTTATTATTTTTATGCAAATAATAACGAACAATAAGGAGGAGTCTTATTATGGCTCGCTATACAGGTCCAGCTTGGAAACTCTCACGTCGTCTCGGTATCTCACTTACTGAAACAGGAAAAGAAATCGCAAAACGCCCTTACGCACCAGGTCAACACGGTAACAGCCGTCGTAAAGTATCTGAGTACGGTCTTCAACTTCAAGCGAAGCAAACACTTCGTCACATGTACGGAGTAAACGAACGCCAATTCAACCGTATCTTCAACGATGCTGGCAAAATGCCTGGTATCCACGGTGAGAACTTCATGTTCTTACTCGAAGCACGTCTTGATAACCTCGTTTACCGTATGGGTATGGCTCGTACACGTCGCGCTGCTCGTCAGCTCGTCAACCACGGTCACATCCAAGTTGATGGCAAACGCGTTGATATCCCATCATTCCGCGTGAAACCAGGTCAAACGATTTCAGTTCGCGAAAAATCGAAGAACTTCGTCGTTATCAAAGAAGCACTCGAAGTTGCTCCAGCAACTAAAGACTTCGTTACTTTCGATGCTGAGAAGCTCGAAGGATCATTCGTCCGTCTTCCTGAGCGTTCTGAATTGAACGATCAAATCCAAGAACAACTCGTCGTCGAGTACTACTCACGTTAATCGATTGTTCCAGCACCCACTTCGGTGGGTGCTTTTTTTGTACCTGGTCCTAAAAAAGAGTGACGTTCGACGTCTCGTTGTGTTAACCTTTAAATATACATAGTTAACACAAATAGAAAAGAGGACTTCATTCATGAAAACAAGAGATTTAACATTTATCGCCCTTGGTGCTGCCATCATCGCAGCCGTCAGCTCTTTGCCGCAAATGCAACTCGTCGGCGCCGTACCGATCACGCTGCAGATGCTCGCGATCATGACGGTCAGTGCGATCCTCGGCGGAAAACGCGGTGGGCTTGCTGTTTTGATCTTCTTATTGCTTGCAGCAGCTGGTCTACCCGTTCTCGGCGGAAAAGGTGGACTTGCTCCGTTCGTCGGACCAACCGTTGGTTATTTAATCGCCTTTCCGATTGCCGGATTCTTCATCGGTCTCGTCGCTGAAAAAACACGTCGTTTTGTTCCCTTATTCATCGGGATGATTGTCTTTGGACTTGGTTTAGTCTATCTGCTTGGAACATTCGGTCTGATGGCTGTACTCGATTTGTCATTTAAAGATGCCTTTGCAATCAACTATCCGTTTGTCCTATGGGATACGATCAAAGCAGTCATCGCAACGACGATTGCCGTTCGTTTGTTGCCACTCCGTTTATTCCGGACCGCTTGAAAAAAACGCTCCCTGTTCATGATACAGGGAGCGTTTCGTATATCATCCAGCATGCTCGACGACGAAGTATTTTTTCTTTCCGCGACGTACGATCGTAAAGCGACCAATCGCATCTGCTGCTGTGATTTCTTTCGTTAAGTCTTGCTCGCGTTCTCCGTTCAGGTAGATCGCGCCGTTCGTGACGTCTTCACGTGCCTGACGTTTGGACGGGCTGATTTTTGCCTCAACGAGCACGTCGACGAGATTCTTCGATTCCCCGAGCGTAAAGCGTGGCATTCCTTTGAACGCATCTTCGATATCTTCGACTTGCAACGATTTAATATCGCCACTAAAGAGTGCCGTCGTGATGCGCTGTGCTTGTGTCAGACCTTCTTCACCGTGAACGAGAACCGTCATCTCTTCTGCAAGGCGACGTTGTGCGACACGCTTCTCTGGTGCTGCTTTGACTTCTTCTGCGAGTGCATCGAGTTCTTCGTGCGTCAGGAACGTGAAGTATTTCAAGAACTTGATGACGTCGAGATCGTCGACGTTGAACCAGAACTGGTAGAATTCGTACGGTGACGTTTTGTCAGCATCTAACCAAACTGCCCCACCTGCTGTCTTACCAAATTTTTGACCGTCTGCTTTTGTAACGAGCGGTACTGTCAAGCCGAATGCTTTTTCTTCATGACCGGCGCGACGGATCAGCTCCATCCCTGCTGTGATGTTCCCCCACTGGTCACTACCTCCGACTTGGAGACGGCATCCTTGATCTTCGTAGAGTTTTAAGAAGTCAAACGATTGAAGCAGCATGTAGGAGAACTCTGTGAATGAGATCCCGTTTTGAAGGCGCGAATCAACCGAGTCCTTCGCAAGCATGTAGCTGACCGGGAAGTGTTTTCCGATATCGCGTAAGAAATCGATGATTGTCAAATCTTTCGTCCAGTCCAGGTTATTGGCAATCGTGACCGGGTTCTCTCCTTCCAGTGGTAAGAAACGAGATAGTTGATCTTTGATCCGGTTCGCAAACTCTTCGACGATGTCTGATGTGTTCAGTGAACGTTCCGTCGCCCGACCACTTGGGTCGCCAATCATTCCCGTCGCCCCACCGACGAGACCGACGACATGGTGACCTGCTTGCTGGAATCGTTTCAAGACTAAAATCGGTAACAAGTGTCCGATGTGAAGCGAATCCGCTGTCGGATCGAAGCCTGTGTATAGTGTCGTTGGTGTCTCAAGTAATGTCTTCAGTCCTTCTTCATCCGTCATTTGATTAATCAATCCGCGGAATTCTAAATCCTCTAATAACGTCATTGTTGTCTCCTCCTAAAGTTCACTTTTACAAAAAAAACCGTCCCTTCGTATAAAACGAAGGGACGGAAGATTCCGTGGTACCACCCTGATTGTCCTTCATAGAAAAGGACCACTTGGTTCGTCGATAACGGGACGGACCGCCTGATTTCTCAGGAAACTCCCGGAAGCGTAATTCATAAGGTCACTGTGTCCTAGTTCGCAGCACCACTAGGTCTCTGTCACAGGGAGTGACTTACTACTGTATTCCGATCTCAGTTTAACGTAAGATATGAAAATAAGATGGTTTCATGATACGTCGAAGGCGAATCCACTGTCAAGTCCGATTTCACTGGTGGATTTATGGTATAATACGTCTATCTGTGATTTAATATTAATTTACACCCAAGTTTAAGATGCAAAGGAGATCATTTATGCGCGAGAACTGGTCCAAGTTTTGGAATCACCCCCGAACGAAAGCCGTTCGGCACTGGTCAAATATCACATATGATGTTTCATGGAACATCATTTTGTTCCTCATCATAGCAGTCTTACTCGTTGGTAGTTTTTCTGTCGGTGCAGCGGGCGGCTATTTCGCTTCGCTCGTCAAGGACACAAAAGCACCACCATTGACTGAGATGAAACAACAAGTCAACAGCTACGCCGTCACGAGTCAAATTTACTGGGGTAGTGGTGAAAAACTGACGAACATCTCTACTGATGAAGAACGTCAGCCGGTCGACATCAAGGATATTTCACCATATCTTGTCGACGCCCTTTTATCAACGGAGGATGTAGATTTCTACCAACATGATGGCGTCGTTCCAAAAGCAACATTACGTGCCGTTCTGCAGGAACTGACGAATTCAGCCTCCCGCACAGGCGGAAGTACGCTGACACAGCAATTAATTAAAAACCAGATTCTGACGAATGAAGTTTCATTCGAGCGGAAAGCAAAAGAAATCATTTTAGCCTTGCGTCTAGAAAACGCAATGTCAAAAGATGAGATTCTACAGGCATATTTGAACGTTGTCTCATTTGGTCGGAATTCACTCGGTCGTAATATCGCTGGGATCGAAGCCGCATCACGTGGTGTCTTCAACAAATCGGCGAAAAAGCTGACGTTACCACAAGCTGCTTTCCTTGCCGGGATTCCGAAGAACCCCTATTACTACACACCGTACCTCCAAGGTGGCGTCGTCAAAAAAGACTTGACGCCAAGTGTCAACCGGATGAAAACGGTTCTGAAGCGGATGTATGTAGCGAAGAACATTACGAAAGAGCAATACGAAAAAGCAATCAAGCACGATATTACAAAAGATTTTGCAAAACAATCAAAACGTTCACGCGATACGTATCCGTACGTCTATGATTTGGCAGAACGCGAAGCCTTAAAAATCATGACGAAGTATTTCATGAAACAAGATGGCGTCAAGGAAGATGAAGTCAAGCCATCTGAGCTAGCAGAAGTTCGCGCAAACTATCAAGATCAAGCACTCGTTGCGCTTCGTCAGGGTGGGTATAAGGTACATCTGACGCTTGATAAAAAAATTCATGAAGCGATGCAACAACCTGCAAAAAATAATGCAAACTTCCCGGGTACCATGCAGTACAAACAAGTCGTCGATCCAAAAACGAAAAAGACGGTTTCAAAGCAAGACCCGGAAGAGACTGCAGCCGTCATGGTTCAAAATGAGACAGGTCGTATTCTTGGATTTGTCGGCGGACGGTATATGGACGGAAAAGCGGATGACTTCAACCGCGCCTTCCAGGCTAAACGTCAAATCGGATCGACAGCAAAACCGATTCTCGTTTATTCGAACGGGATTGAAAACCGCTTAATCACTCCGGCATCGACTGTCAATGATGAAGAGTACTACTACCAGACCGTACCGCGGCAACCTGGTGATACTCCGATTAAAAACGAAGGTGGACGTTACCGTGGTAACGTCACAGTCCGTACAGCACTTGAATTGTCATTGAACGTTCCGGCCGTTAAGATTTATGAGAAAATGAACATGTCGAACTCGATTCAGAAACTAGTCGACATGGGCGTTTCCGTACCGGATGCAATCCGTTATGCCCCTTCTGCGGCACTCGGAACGATGGAAATCACACCAGTTGAACTTGCCGGCGCATACGCAACACTTGCGAACTACGGTGAATTCGTTCAACCGTATGTCATCTCGAAAATCACGAAAGATGGCAAAGATATTTACAAGGCGAAACCAAAGAAAAAGCGGATTTACGAACCACGTACTGCCTACTTGACGCTCGATATGATGCGCGGCGTCTTTACGAAAGGTACAGCTACATTTGCTAAATCACGTTTGAATGTACCTGGCGACTGGGCTGGTAAAACGGGTACGACCAATGATGTCAAGGACTCCTACCTCGTTGGTTCGACACCAGGTGTAACGCTTGCCGTTTGGACAGGGCATGACCAAAATAACTCGCTGATTGGACCAACGACGTATTACCAACGGACACAGAATCTCTGGTCACAGATGGCGAATGCGACGTATGGCGCAAACAGCAGCTACTTCAAATCGGGCGCTCGCTTTACGCAACCGTCTTCTGTCACAGCAAATGACTTCAAGAACAGCGGTCGTTTCAAAGAAGAAGATAAGAAGAAAAAGGCGGAAGAAGCGAAGAAAAAAGCCGAAGCGAAGAAGAAGAAAGAAGAAGAAGCAAAAAAGAAAGACGAACAACAGAAACAACAAGAGCAAGCTAAAGAAAAAGCAGATACTGACGCGAAGAAAAAAGAAGCAGAAGATGCAAAACGTGCCGCTGATGCAAAAGCAAAAGCGGAAGCCGAGGCAAAGAAGAAAGCGGAAGCTGACGCGAAGAAAAAAGAAGCTGATGCTAAGAAGCAGCAAGAACAGCAGAAAAAACAAGATGAAAAGAAAAAAGATGCTGCTTCTGAGAATTAACAAAAAGGATGAATCACCTGTTGCGGTGATTCATCCTTTTTTACGTTTAATCTTCCATCGTCGATAGATCGCCGGTTTCAAGATTCAACTCCCATGCTTTCAGGACACGGCGCATGATTTTACCACTCCGTGTTTTCGGTAACTTATCCCGGAAATCGATTTCTCGTGGTGCCGCGTGTGCCGCGAGCCCCTCTTTGACAAAAGCTTGAATCTCTTGTTTGAGTTCATCGGTCGGCTCATATCCATCTCGTAAAGCGATGAACGCCTTGATGATTTCGCCACGGACCGGATCCGGTTTCCCGATGACTCCGGCTTCCGCAACAGCCGGATGCTCAACGAGACGGCTTTCGACCTCAAACGGACCGACCCGTTCTCCCGCTGTCATGATGACGTCATCGACACGACCTTGGAACCAGAAGTACCCTTCATCGTCCATATAGGCAGAGTCACCCGATACATACCATCCTTTAAAGAAATACGATTCATACTTTTGCGGATTATTCCAGATTTGCCGCATCATCGATGGCCATGGCGTTTTTAAGGCAAGGTTCCCCATCCGAAACGGCGGTAGTTCATTTCCTTGATCATCAATGATTGCCGCTTGAGTACCTGGAATCGGTTTTCCCATCGATCCAGGCTTGATGTCCATCGCTTTATAGTTACAGATCATCATCGCACCCGTCTCCGTCATCCACCATGTATCATGAATGCGTTGATCGAACGCTTCTTTTCCCCAACGGATGACTTCTGGATTCAACGGTTCCCCGACCGATAACACATGGCGAAGACTCGAGAGATCGTGGTGGTTCGCGACATCCGCACCAGCTCCCATCAGCATCCGGAAAGCTGTCGGTGCACTGTACCAGACCGTCACCTTATATTTTTCGATGACGCTGTACCAGAAGTCTGGGTTGAAGCGTCCTCCGACGACGACATTCGTCGCTCCGTTCAAGAACGGCGCGAAGATACCGTAACTTGTTCCTGTCACCCATCCCGGGTCAGCTGTGCACCAATATACATCCTCTTCTTGTAAATCAAGCACCCAGCGTCCCGTCATCAAATGCTGAATCATCGCATTTTGGACATGGAGGACACCCTTTGGTTTTCCGGTTGATCCTGAAGTATAATGCAGAATCAAACCATCTTCGCGATCCAACCAGACCGGTTCAAATACGTCAGATGCTTGCTCGAACGCTTTACGGAAATCGAGTGACGTTTCTGATTCTTCCACGCCCTCGTCGACAAGTACGACCTTTTCAAGTGATTCCAGTTCCCCAACCGGAACACGTGGGAGTAATGCTTTCGTCGTCACGAGCAACTTCGCTTCAGAATCGAGCAATCGATCGCGAACGGCTTGTTCCATGAATGCCTCGAACAATGGACCGACGATTGCCCCTACTTTAAGGGCTCCGAGTAAGGCAAAATACAATTCCGGTGAGCGCGGCATGAAGATGAAAATCCGGTCTCCTGCTTTGACCCCTGCATCAACCAAAACGTTTGCCGCTTTATTCGTCGATCGCTTCATATCTGCATATGTGAACCGCTGTTCCGTCGTTCCATCGAAATAAATCAGCGCATCCTTGTTCGCCCGCTCACCTTCAGCATGACGATCGATTGCTTCATGAGCCATGTTGACTTTCCCCGTTGTCGCCCATGTAAAGTATTGCTCAGCATCTTTCCAATCGTACGTGTTCGTCTCATCATACTCCGCTAACCAATGCTTCCCCGGAAGCGCTTTCAGAACTTTCATGTCTCGTTCCTCCCCTTCTATGTTTTCCTCTTCATTATAAGCTAGTTAAGCGTCAGTTCAATCCATTTGCCGTCAATTTGTTAAAAAATCCCTCTCTTTGCAAGAGCGCTTTCGTCTATAATGAGAAGGAAGGTGGTGACGCTTACATGTTTGAAAAACAATTCAATCATCGAACGCACGAAACATCGCTCGGTCCTGTCGACATCGAAGGTCCGGTACCGAGTGAGACACTCGCAACGTATACGCTTGATCCCGGATTAACGGCTTTTCGTCCACCTGCCGAACAGCACCAGGCACTCGTGGAGATTGCAGCTCTTGAAGAAGGTCGCATCATCATCGCCCGTCAAGGAACGGAAATCATCGGTTATGTAACCTACTTATATCCCGATCCTTACGAAACGTGGAGTGAGGGCAACAATCCATATATTTTAGAACTCGGCGCAATCGAGGTTTCAGCTAGATTCCGTGGACAACAAATCGGTAAAAAACTACTCGAGGTCTCGATGCTTGATCCTGCCATGGAACACTATCTCATTTTGACGACTGAATATTATTGGCATTGGGACTTAAAAGGAAGTGGCTTATCGGTTTGGGACTACCGAAAAATCATGGAGAAGATGATGAATCACGGTGGTCTTGTCTTCTTTCCGACAGATGATCCAGAAATCGCCTCCCATCCCGCTAACTGTCTGATGGCGCGTATCGGAAAACACGTCTCCCCTGAAGTCGTCGCGCATTTTGATGCACTGCGCCTGAGAAGACGTTTTATGTACGACTGAGATCGAGGAGGAATCGTCATGTTAATCGAACAAATCATGAATACGACGTGCGTCACGATGCAACCGACGAACTCGATCGCTCATGCGGTTGAACTCATGCAACGACATCGTATCCGTCATATTCTTGTCGTCAATGCGCGGCACGAACTGGTAGGTCTTGTCGGATTAAAGGAAATTCAAAGTGCGAGTAGCATTTTTCATCCGGATACATCAAAACAGGATCTACAGTATCCCGTATCCAGCATTATGATCGAAAGTCCCATCACGGCTCATCCACTGGATTTCTTGGAAGATGCCGCCGTACTGTTTTATGAATATCGTTTGACATGTCTGCCGATCGTCCGCGGAAAACGACTTGTAGGAGTCGTGACGGAGACGGACTTGCTGCGCACGTTCGTCCAATTGACCGGTGCACTGGAACCGAGTTCGCAAATCGAAATTCGTGTTGAAAATACAGCTGGCACCCTTGCCAAAATCGCTACGTTACTCGCGAAAACGAACATCAATATTTTAAATGTACTCGTTTATCCGACCGATGATCCGTACGTCCGGATCGTTGCGTTTCGTGTCCAGACGATGAATCCGATTCGGATCATCGACAAGTTACGCAAAGAGGGCTTCGATGTACTGGGACCGGATGTGAGCAGATGAAGGACTTCGCTTACCTCTACAGCCCGGAAGAAGCGGCATATCGTTTTTCCGAGACACATCCCTTTAATCCGTTACGTCTCGAGTTAACCGTCTCCTTATTAGAAGCCATGGATCAGTTAACGGATGTTCCCTGCATTGCTCCACGTCATGCGACGGATGAAGAGCTCGCGCTTGTGCATGACCTCGATTATATTGCTGCCGTCAAAGCAGCCGAAACCGGGGAGCTTTCACCGCTTAAAGCGCAGATGTACGGTCTCGGAACGGAAGATACACCGCTGTTTCAGGGAATGCATACCGGCGCCTCCCTCCTTGTCGGTGGAACGATCGAAGCGTGTGATCTCGTCTTATCTGGACAATACAGACGCACCTTCCATATTGGTGGTGGACTTCACCATGGATTCCGTGGAAGAGCTTCTGGATTTTGTGTATACAACGATACTGCTGTTGCGATGGCAGCCATGATTGAAAAATATCACTGTAAAATTCTTTATGTCGATACGGACGCCCATCACGGGGATGGAGTCCAGTGGGCTTTTTATAATCGAAAGGATGTCATGACACTCTCTTTACATGAAACCGGTCGATACTTGTTTCCCGGAACAGGGATGGTGACAGAACGCGGTGCGGAAGAAGGGTATGGATTCAGTTGGAATGTTCCTCTCGATGCGTTTACGGAAGATGATTCCTTTTTACTCGCTTATGAGACAGCCTTGCATGAAGCATGTGAATTATTCCGCCCGGACCTCATCATCACCCAAAACGGTGCCGATGCCCATGCCCTTGATCCCTTGACCCACTTATCCTTGACGATGAAGAGTTATGAACGCATTCCTCAAATCGCCGTTGCTGCCGCAAATAAATACACGAATGGAAAAATCGTCGCGCTTGGCGGTGGCGGATATGACTGGTATCGTGTCGTTCCCCGCGCCTGGAGCCAGGTCTTTGCCGCTCTGACGGATCAATCACCTTTTCGCGGCGACATCCCTGAGTCCTGGCAGCGACGTTGGTGCGGACAGGAAACCACACTACCGACGCATTGGCATGATCCGTTACCGCTCTACCCAGCCATCCCTCGGCGCCCGGAAATCGAAGAGAAAAACTGGGAGACCGTCAAACGATTGGTTTGGCCGTTCGTCAGCGATGAACGCAAGAAACAACTGTCATCCATTTCCCCCTATTCCGCCGAATAATTGACTTTTTCTATTCACAATTATTTCGTTCGGAGTTCACATCTTCTTGCTATACTAAATATGGAATTTTTACTTAGTACATGAATAATTGGGGGAATCATCATGAAAAAGGCATGGCTTTATTCCGGTCTCATTCTATCGACGGGGATCGTACTTGCAGGGTGTGGCAATGAAAAGCAGGCAATGGATCACGATAACATGCAAGGATCCGGAAAACCGACGGTGGACGTCAAGGTGGACGTTCCGGCAAAAACAATGGAAGATGATGCCGTTGTTTTTAAGGCGTCAGCTGTCGAACAGAAGAAACCCGTTAATCTCGAAGACGTAACCTTTGAAGTCTGGGAAGCCGGTAAACAAGACGGTGATCACCAAAAATTCAAGGCAACACTGAAAAAAACGGGTTCCTACCAAGCAGAAGCTAAACTTGCTGAAGGTGAATATGAAGGTCTTTACCATATCAATGATAAAAAAGGTCTCCACCATATGGATAAAATCTCCTTCGTCGTGATGGATCATTCACATGAAGAAGAAGATGCTTCGCACGAGCATGAGCACGCAGCCGTCGATGGTCTGTCTGTTCATTATATGGGAGCCACAAAAGTGAAGGCGGGAGCTGAAATGCCAGTGTCCTTTCATGTGTTCCTTGACGGAAAGCCGATCAAGGCAAACGTCCAAGTCGAAGTGATTGAAACAGGAATCGAGAAACACACGTATGTACCATTGGCTAAAAAAGGCGATGCGTATAGTGGAAAGATTACAGTAACGGAGCCAGGTCAGACGACTGTTCGTCTCCATGTTGAAAATGATCAACTGCACCATCACCAAGATCAAATGATCACGGTAACCAACTAAAAAAACGTCTCTTTTTTCAAGCAGATCGCTTGAGAGAAGAGACGTTTTTTCGATTAAGGGCGTGTCGAATCCCGTTGTTCGATTCGGTGTGGCAGCGTTACATCGTTCGTTTCGATTTCTTCTTTGTTCAAGATTTTCGTCAATAAACGCATCGAGACTGCTCCAATATCATACATCGGTTGCACCACCGTCGTCAATTTCGGACGAATCATCGTCGCGAGGCGCGTATTATCGTGTCCAATGACTTCAAAGTCATCCGGTACGCGATGTCCAGCGTCTTGCAAAGCATGAATGACACCGAGTGCCATCTCATCCGTCCCAGCAAAAATCGCACGTGGACAATTCTCACCGAGTTCTAACAATTGGTTCATTGCTTTCATTCCCGAATCATACGTATAGTTTCCGAGGACGACATTTTGCTCATCAAATGGAAGATTCGCCTCATCAAGAGCCCGACGATAACCAGCAAATTTCTTTTCTCCATTGATTTGTTGTTCGAGTGGTCCCGTGATGAATCCGATCCGCTCATGCCCGCGGTCGATTAATGATTTGACGGCGTCATGCGCAGCACTTTCATAATCGATGTTGACAGCCGGTAAATCGTAATCTTGATTGAGTGTCGCAGCTAAGACAATCGGTACAGGTGATGTTTTGAATTCACGAACGAGATCTTCATGCAGACGTCCGCCCATGAAGATGATCCCGTCGACCTGTTTCCCAAGCAATGTATTCAAAAGATGAATTTCTTTTTCCCGATTTTGGTCGGAGTTACAGAGAATGATATTGTATTTATACATCGTCGCGACATCTTCAATTCCTCGGGCTAAATCCGCAAAGAAAATGTTCGAGATATCAGGTACGATGACACCGACCGTCGTCGTTTTCTTACTCGCAAGTCCACGTGCAACAGCGTTCGGGCGATAGCCGAGCTGTTCGATTGCATCCTGGACCTTCTTTCGTGTAGACGGTTTGACATTCGGATTTCCGTTGACGACACGCGATACCGTCGCCATGGAAACAGCTGCCTCCCGCGCGACGTCATAAATCGTAATATTACTATTCAAAACAAATTCCTCCTTTAGTATGATCCATCTCAAGTGTTTTCATTTCGTTTTCATTTTTAGGCAACACGAAAGGAAGACAGGAAAAGATAGTTTTCTTTTCCCATTCTTCCTTCATTGTAAAACGTTTTCATTCGCTTTAGGTCACCCTTTTTCGAAAATCATTGAACGTTTAGTGCCGGAAAGGTAGTCGTCAAGTTTTCGATGAACGTATCGAATTCTTGGAAATCAAGTTGTTGGTTGGCATCAGATAGTGCGAGTGCCGGGAATGGATGAACTTCCACCATGACAGCGTCAGCACCAATCGCGTATGCTGCTTTAGCTGTCGGTAAGAGAAGATCTTTCCGTCCTGTCGAATGCGTCACATCAACCATGACCGGGAGATGCGTTTCTTGCTTCAGAATCGGAACAGCCGAGATATCGAGTGTGTTTCGCGTTGCACGTTCGTATGTCCGAATGCCACGTTCACACAAGATGACTTGTTCGTTTCCACTCGCCATGATGTACTCGGCAGCATACATGAACTCTTCGAGTGTTGCGGCAAGACCTCGTTTTAAGAGGACCGGTTTATTCGTACGGCCGACCGCTTTGAGTAAATCAAAGTTTTGCATGTTGCGTGCACCGACCTGGATGATGTCGACATATGGTAAAGCAGATTCAACCGCACTCGGTGTCATGATTTCAGTGATGACATGCAACCCGTGCGCATCCGCTGCTTTTTTCAACATTTTTAGACCATCGAGTCCAAGACCTTGGAAGTCGTAAGGTGATGTACGCGGTTTGTACGCTCCGCCTCGCATGAACTTCACGCCATGTTTTGCGAGTTGTTCCGCGACTTCGAATACTTGCTCTTCGCTCTCGACCGCACACGGTCCAGCGATTAATTGTTGTGAACCGTCTCCAATGACGGCGTCCCCGATTCGGATGATCGTATTCGTCGGCTTCTGTTTCCGTGATACGAGCAGTTTCCGAGTCCGGTCTTCTCCTTGCAGTTCAAGAGAAGCTTTGAAAATTTCTTTAAATACATGCTGAAGGCGTCCTGTTTCAAAAGGTCCATGGTTATTAGCGGCAATTGATTCAAGCATTTGACGTTCCCGAACAGGATCATAACGGTCAAGCCCTTGTGCCCGTTTGACTTTTCCGATTTCGACGGCGATTTGACCACGTCGGTTCATCAATTCCAATAATTCTGCATTCACTAAATCGAGTTCATCACGTAATCTTTTTAATTCTGCGTGTTGATCCATGTCCTACCACTCCCTAATCAGCATATAGCTCGTAATAGCAACTAATTATAACGAACTCTTTCCGTGTTGTACATAAAGAAGCTGCATGATTTCTTAAAATATGAAAATTATTTATGTTTTTTCATATAACTTTTCCCGTATTCTTTCATGAAGAAATACGAAAAAAGAGCTCTCGCGACGAGAACTCTTCATTCCATCTTTATTTTTTATGATTGACATCAGACTGTGGATCATTGTCTTCCTCTTGTTCTTCTGCCAGTTGTTCCCGTAGCTCCGAAAGATCAGCGACCGTCTCCGTATCGATTTCTTCTGCAACGGATGCCCCGTCAACCTCGTCGCCGATTTCACGTTCGATGTCACGGACGAGCTGTTCTGCTTCTGCGAGAGCAGCATCGATGCTTGCCTGATCCTTTTCAAAACCGGCATATTGTGCCGCTTCCTGTACCGTCGAATTGTTCTTCGCCTTTTCAATGACAGGCGCTGCCTTGTCTTTTGCAAGCTGAATCCATTCACCTACGAGTGGTTCTGCTTTTTCACGAACGACTTGCGTCTGTTCCGTCAAACGTTGACGCGCAGGTGCGGTACGCTCATCAATCAGATTGCGTACTTCACGACCTGATTTCGGACTAGAAAGGAGAGCTGCCGCAGCACCAATCAATCCACCAACGATGACTCCCGCAAGGAAGCCACCTCCTTTAGAAGAATCTTGTGCTTGATATGGGTGTTGTTTCGTCATGATTTACGATCTCCCTTCAACTCATCTGGAATGCTTTCGACATCCGGTACCGACACGACTTCCGGTGTGACCGGTGTCTCCGCTTTTTTGCGGAAGCGGCGACGTGGCTTTTTCTCGACCGTCGTCGTTGCCGTCGAATGATTTTGAACTGTTGTTTCTGCCGGTTTATTTTTCTTGAATAACTCTACAGCAACCGAACCCCAACGGACTGCTTGCGCAATCTGTTCTTTATTCGTATCCGCCGCACCAGCAACCGTATCGGAGACCGTCCGGACAGAGTCTGTCACTTTGTTTAAGGATGTACCGAGTTCTTCAATCGAGTTGGCGACAGGTGCAAGCAATTCTGTCTTTTCTTCAATCGTATCGACCAGACGATTCGTTTTATGTAACAACGCTGTCGTCTCCATCATGATACCGTCTAATTGACGTTCAAGTCCTGCTGTCGTGTTGGCTACATTGTTGAGTGTCTTACTCGCAGCACCTAATACACGGGCAAGGAAAATAACGAGCACTACGAATGCGATCGCAGCGACTAATCCGGCGATTCCGCCTAATGTGATTTCCATGGTTCTTGCCTCCAATTTTTTTGCATAGTCTTTTGTTGTTAGTTCGACATGTAGCAAGTCGTTCCTGCTACTCCAAATGGTTTATTTCCGTTACAATGATAAATGAAACCTACATAATCCATTTCAAGGGGGAAATTTCATGCGTGACCCACGTCTTACTCAACTGGCAACGAATCTCATTAACTATTCGGTTGCCCTTGAACCTGGTGAAAAAGTATTGATTGAAAACTTCGGCATCGAACGCGAACTGGTCGAGGCACTCGTTGAAGCTGCCTACGCGGCTGGTGGTCATCCGTTCGTCTTACTGAAGGATAATCGTATCCTACGAAAATTATACCGAAATGCTTCAGAAGAGCAACTCCAATTGATGGCAGACGTCGAACGCAAGCAAATGCAAGCGATGGACGCATACATCGGACTACGGGCTGGTGATAACATCAATGAACTGTCGGACGTACCGGCTGAACAAATGAAACTGTACGGTCAAACAATCGGGAAGATGCATACACAGGATCGTGTCAAAGGAACGAAATGGGTCGTCCTTCGTTTCCCAACCGCATCGATGGCACAACTTGCCAACCAATCAACGGAAGCATTCGAAGACTTCTACTTCGATGTCTGTACGCTTGATTACGAAAAAATGGGACGAGCGATGGAACCACTCGTCGACTTGATGAACCGGACGGACCGTGTTCGCCTCGTCGGACCAGGAACGGACCTAACGTTTTCGATCAAAGACATCCCGGCCATCAAATGCGCTGGAAACGCCAATATTCCAGACGGCGAAGTCTTTACAGCACCGGTCAAGGATTCCGTCAACGGTGTCATCTCGTACAACACACCGTCTCCGTATCAAGGGTTCACGTTTGAAAACGTCAAACTGACGTTCAAAGACGGTAAAATCGTCGAAGCGACGGCGAACGATACGGATCGGATCAACCAAGTCTTCGATACCGATGCTGGTTCTCGCTTCGTCGGCGAATTCGCGATCGGCGTCAATCCCTTCATTCAGCATCCGATGAAGGATATTCTGTTTGATGAGAAAATCGATGGCAGTTTCCACTTCACACCGGGTCAAGCTTACGAAGAAGCTTACAACGGTAATGATTCATCGGTCCACTGGGATCTCGTCAACATCCAACGTCCTGATTACGGTGGTGGAGAAATCTGGTTCGATGACGTATTGATCCGTAAAGAAGGTCGTTTCGTCCTTCCAGAACTCGAAGTCCTCAATCCCGAAAACTTGAAATAAGAAAAAGCGGATGGCTGGTCCAATAAAAGGACCGGGTCATCCGTTTTCTTTATCTTATTTTTTCAATGTCGCACGAAGCATCCAAATTTGTTTTTCGATTTCCTTCGCTTGACCGAGCAGATCATCTTCCACCGTCACGTCCTGCGCCTCAAGATGTTCAATTGCATCGAGCATCTCTTTTCGGACTTGCTGGAAGTCTTTGATGACGGAATCAATCATCTCATCAGCCGACAATCCTGATTTCGCTTCTTCAAGCGTCGTTTGCTCTAGATATTCTTTTAGCGTCGCTGAAGGCGTTCCGTTATTCATCAAGAGACGTTCCGCTACGGCATCATATTGCTCTGACACCCATGTATAGAGTTCTTCGAGCTTCTGATGAAGCGTCAAGAAGTCTGGTCCTTTAATATACCAGTGATAATTGTGGAGTTTAACGAATAAGACCCCATAGTTTGCCACCTGTTGATTCAAAGCTGTTTTTGCGTGATTACTGATCATCTGATATTCCCCTTTCCTGATTTCAAATGACGTTCTATTTCATCTTTATCCTTAAATAACAAAGGATAAACATCATTTTCAGGAAGAGTGGATTATCGCGGACGTTTTAAGCCTTTCAGCATATACCCGCCCTTAAAATCAACGGAATCAAAGGCAACGAGGAATGCTTTCGGTTCATACTCCTCAACAAGGTTACGGAGCACTTTCATACGGGTTCGAGCCGCAAGAACATCTAATCGGTAACGGATACCGTCTCGTCCTTGACCTTGATAATGTGTCACGCCAAAACCATTATCCCGAATGACTTGAATCAGTTCTGCCGGAAATTCCTGCGTATGCACTTGAATCATATTGTAACCGATGGCGAGTTTTCGTTCGACATATCCACCGACAAGTATTCCAAGTCCGAATCCGAGCGCATAAACGACCATACCGAGTGTCGTTAAATCTCTAAAAACGATTCCGAGTGCAAAAATGTAAATCAATGTTTCAACCGTTCCGAATAATCCGGCAATGACGGTCCGCCCTTTGACAAGCATGATCGTCCGTAATGTCAAAACAGGAACGTAAATCAACTGGAGCAATAAGATGAGTAAAATCTGTCCCATGGTGTCTTTCCTCTCTGTAATAACTTCAACACATACACACTATTTCAAACTTCATTTCAAGATGCAATCCTATTTTAGATTTTCCTCATCCGTTTTTTGAAATTACTATCATAATTCAAAAATACGACAAAAAAAGTGCCACTCCGGTCGAGTGACACTTTCGGTTCTCACTTATTTCGCACTTTGGTACTGATGCTGATACGTTTGGATATCGCCCGCTCCCATGAACAGAAGCACGGCATTTTCATGCTGACGCAGAACAGAAACGTTGTCGCGTGTCAGAATTGAAGCCTGCGGGATTTTTTCCTGCAAGTCTTCGACTCGTACTTGTCCTTCCTGTTCACGTGCCGATCCAAAGATTTCGCACAGATATGTCGAATCTGCTTCACGTAACGAAGTGGCAAAATCATCCATGAATGATTTTAAGCGTGTGTACGTATGCGGTTGGAAAATCGCGATGACTTCCCGGTCCGGATATTTCTTCCGTGCCGACTCGATCGTTGCGCTGATTTCCTTCGGATGGTGTGCGTAGTCGTCCACTAGAATCTGTGTGCCGAATTCCGACTCACTGAAACGGCGTTTCACGCCACCGAATGTTGCTAGGCGTTCCGCAACATCCTCTTTGCTCAATCCTTCATACTGACAAATCGCAATGACCGATAATGCATTCAAGACATGATGGCGACCGAATCCTGGAATGAGGAACGTACCATAGAAATCATCACGTAGATATACATCAAACGATGTGCCATCTGGCGTTGACGTCGCATTCTCTGCCCGGAAATCATTGTTTTCTCCAAAGCCGTAATAAAGAACAGGAACATTCGCTTGAATGTTTTGAAGATGTTCATCATCTCCACAAGCAATGATGGCTTGCTTGACCTGCATCGCCATCTCCTGGAAAGCCGAGACGACATCGTCGATTCCCGTGAAATAATCCGAGTGATCGAAGTCGATATTCGTCATGATGGCATAATCCGGTTTGTAATATAAGAAGTGACGTTTGTATTCACATGCTTCGAAGACGAATGCTTTCGCATCCTCTACCCCTGCTCCGGTGCCATCTCCAATTAGGAAAGCAGTCGGTGTAATGCCACTCAAGACATGTGAAAGCAAACCTGTCGTCGATGTTTTTCCGTGTGAGCCTGTAATGGCGACCGAACGATATTCATTTGCTAAGTGCCCTAGGAAATCGTAATAATGATGGATCGTTAAACCAAGTTCATTTGCCCGTGCGATTTCTGGATGATCATCCCCAAAAGCATTCCCTTGGATGATGACGTAATCTTCTTTGATGTTATCCGCATTGAACGGGAAAAACGGAATTCCCTTAGCCCGTAAAGCGTCTTCAGTAAAAATGTGCTTTTCGATGTCTGAACCTTGTACCTCATGATTCATTTCATGCAGTACCTGGGCGAGCGCACTCATCCCTGTTCCTTTGATTCCAACAAAATGATACTTTGTCATATAAAAGCCCTCCAATTCACGTTCCGGTCCGTACCATCGGGCTCGGGTACAAAACCTGTACCATTATAGCAAACCGATTTATTTTTTACCATGTAAATTATTTTGTTCTCGGCGAGCACGATACATCGCCATTAAATCCTTTGTCGTCATGACGACGTTAACAGGCGGTCCGACTGGTTTTTTTACTTCAGACTGTGCAGGACTTGAAGCGACATCTTGTTCCGCGAACGATACGTCCGACGTCGAAGATGGAGCAACGGTTGTATCTTCCACTTCCTGATCAACGATAAGTCGCTCATCTGATACTTCACGGGAATCCGTCTGCACAGTCGCTTCCTGCTCCGATGCTTCCTCGGGTTCAGAAGTAGCCGGGACGATGGATTCCGGCATTTCTGACTCCGATTCTGTTTCTTCTACAGATGTCACCAGGTCTTCTGATCCTGTCAGCGCTTCGGCTTGATGGGCATCGTCCTGATCAATTTCCGGTTCCGGTACGAGTAATTCAGCATCTGTCACCGGAACAAAGCCTGCATCCGCCTCTGATTCGTCTAAAACGACTTCTTCCGATACAATCACTGCTTGCTCATTCGAGGCAACCCCATCCACAATTCCCTCTTCGTCTCTATCTGAAACCTGATTGACGTTCTCCGTCTCTTCCACAGGATTCGTTGCATCCGGAACGGATTGTTTTGGACGCTGAAATCCGTAGATCGGTGATGGAACATCCGTCAAAACGAAACGATCTTCCCGCTCTTCTTTTTTAGGACGCTCTACAGGCTTCGTCTCTCGTTCCCCCGCAAGTTCGCGGCGAATCCGAGCCGCTTGTTCCTTTAGTGACTGCTCATAACGATTACTCATACGCTCACCCCTCCATCTTGTTAAAAAATCGGTCGAATCATCGACCGATTGAGAATGCTTCCCCTACTGCTTTTGTATCATCGAGTACAAGAATACCCTTTTCTTGTGGTGCATCCGCTAGACCAAGTTCACGTGCTGAACAAAGCATTCCGCTCGATGGGACACCGCGTAGCGCTGAAGGACGGATGATCAAGCCCGATGGCATGACTGCTCCCGGTTTTGCGACGACGACCTTTTGACCCGCCGCTACATTCGGGGCTCCACACACGATTTGTAAAGTTCCGTTGTCCACTTCCACTTGACAGACTGACAATTTATCGGCATCCGGATGTTTCTCACAAGACGTTACGAATCCAACGACGAACTTCGGAGTATAATCAACGTGTTCAAGTGACAATTCGATTTCTCGGTTCGCAAGTTCCTGTTGAATACGTCCGGCTAATTCCTCTGTTAATTCGACAGGCCCCTGTGTATCAATCGTAAAAGCAGTTGAAGCGTCAAACAGGTTATATCCGATGACACGATCGCCGTGTTTGATCGTTGCAACGTCTCCACTGCGAGTCGCTGTCACTTCCGCACGTGGTGCATCTTCTAAGATGATCATCAAGACGTCACCGACGCCCTCTTTATTATAAAACACATTCATTCAATCCATGACTCCCTTCCGTCTTTCTCACAATGCTTATTGTATCAGATTCTTCACTCTTTCGGCTGCTTGTTTTTCGCGAGGACGAAGACCGGCTCCAGATTGCCGTCTTCATACAAGAATGGCAGTGCCGTCACCGGAACACGTCCGTTTGAGAAGAAGTCGAACATCAGTTGTTGCAAAACATCATAGCCTGCATCGTTTCTTATATCAGCAAAAATCAGGACATCCTGATGCGGAATCCCGACAGCAAATTCTCCCTCGATTTGAGCCGCATAATCCGCTAGCAATGTTTTATTCAACACACGACTCGCCTCGTATCCGTCACCGAGACTTAAGAAATAAAAGATATTTCCTGCCACTTCATCCTGTTTGAATGGTGCAGCAAGCGATTTTACATTGAAGCGTGCCGCTTCTGACAACTGTTCGACGGTCCACTGGGCAGAGGCAAGCAATTCTTCATCGATCAAGCGATACGTAGCACCGAGATCGATTGCGTACATGATTTTCGTCTCACCCGTATGCGGTGTACTGACAAGCGTCTTCCCTTCTTTGGTCGTATCGGCAAACGATTTAGCACGAATGACCGGGAAGATTTTTTGTTCCTGCCCGACGAGTGAAATCTGATCCGTTTGTCCAAGTACAGCACGGATATACTCAATCGTCTCTTCGACGGCGATGACGCCTCTTCGTTTTGCTTTAGCGACAAGCGGATTCAATCCGACATCGACGCCTGATTTATCCTCTTTACGTTCAATCCGTAATACGGACTTTTCGCGATCGAAGTATGTCGTATAACCTTCTTCTTCAAACGTTTGTGTCATCATTCTTCGGATTTGTTGTAGTTCCATCTGGTTTCATCCTTTCTATCATGAAAAAAAGCGAGTCAGCGCTCGCTTTTTTCTTAAACCGTTTCTAAAAATGCTGTTACCTGCTCAGGAGTTTTCCGCTCTTTACCTACATAACGTCCTGTCTCTTCACCGTCCCGGAACGCAACAAAACTCGGGATTCCGAAAATGTCCATTTCCTGGGCAATTTCAATATGATCATCGCGATCGACATAATAAAATTCAAATCCATCAAACGTTTGCTCGATTTCCGGGATGAATGGATCTAAGAAACGGCAATCCGGGCACCAGTTCGCCGAGAATAAAAAGACGGCATTTCCTTGTTTAGCTGTATCGAATTCTTGTTTAGATTGTAATGTTTTCATGATGATTTCCTCCTTTGATTTCCCTAGAAGTCATTGCCCTCATCATAGCATATTCAATTGTGGCTGTGCGTTTTCGTGCTTGGTTTGCTATACTGCAACTAGAAAACACGCGGAAAGGACTTCACTATGACAGATCAACCCATTAAACATCCGTTCGAGCGCTTCGTCGGCTTCGTCGGCATGACAAGTTGTTTGCGGTACGGCTATTCCTTCATCGATTCCGAACGTAGCTTACCCGAGATTTTCCTTTATCTCGTCGTCGGCTTTGCTATCATCATCTTACTTGAAGCGACTTTAAAACGGTTAGCCCGCAAACTACCGGTCGTTCGCATGCGGTACCTCACTCCCTTGTACCTGATTTATTTATACGTTTTCTTCACGAGTTTTTATTCCAGCTCGTTTGGATTCTCTTTATAAAACGAATAGCTGATCCGAAAGCATACTTGGCTTCCAGTCAATCGAAAACAAGTGCTTTTGAATCAGCTATTTTTTAGTATTCAATCTTTAAATCACCGTCTTGAATACGACCGAATCGCCGCAAGAGCCGATATACCAGATAACTGATGATACCTGGTGCAATAAAACAAAGCACCGCAACGGCTAAGTAGTATTCCGTCTCGAATCCCATTGTTTTTAAAAGCATCAACGGACCGACAAAACCACTTGTCCCCATCCCTGAACCCTCAGGATTACTTTCAAGCGTCAGTAGAACCGTTGCGAATGGTGCTAATATAGCCCCTGCAAGAGTAGGCGGAAGAATGATCCACGGATTGCGGATGATGTTCCCGACTTGCAGCATCGACGTACCGATGCCCTGTGCAATCACTCCTCCGATTCCATTATCACGATAGCTGATGACTCCAAAACCGATCATCTGTGCCGCACAGCCAATCGTTGCCGCTCCTGCAGCGAGTCCATCCAACCCCAGCATGATGCCCAGTGCCGCACTTGAAATCGGTGCCGTGAGCGCAAGTCCCATCACTGTGGCAACGAAAATCCCCATGAATAAAGGCTCACGCTCCGTTCCCCAGCGAATCAACTCCCCAAGGTCTGTCATGCCTCTACCAATCCATTTACCGGCATACCGTCCGGCAAAAAAACCGGCAAACAATGTGACGAACGGCGTGAGCAAAATATCTAGACGCGTCGTTTTCGAGACCAGTTTCCCGATTTCAGTCGCAAGCAATGTCGCGACATAACTACCGGCAGGTCCTCCTGCTTCATATCCGAACGCCCCAACGGCTACTGCAGCGAACAAAATCAACGGTGGTGCCTCCAGAGCAAATGCTACCGCCACACCGATCGCCGGTCCAGTCAAGGCGATTGCCTGCTCTCCCAATTGAATGAGAAACCCGGCTTCCATCCCACGATCGACGAGCCCTTCCCCGATAGTCCGGAGAATGAGTCCCATGATCAAGGAACTAAATAACCCGAGAGCCATATAACTCAACACAGTGATGAAATACACTTTAGGGCTCAATGAAATCCCTTTTTGCTTGAACATCTTGTCACGTCCTTTACTCAACATCGCGTCTCATTATATCAAATTCGCATCCAGTACGACTAGACTGTTTTTTCAACTGACAAGACAGATCAGATCTTCCTGGAAATGATGATACAAAAAGGACGACGGATGCGCATCCGTCGTCTCTTTTACTGAAGACCCTCTTCCTCTATCACGGGTTACTTGACTTGTAATGTCGCGAGTGTCGTCGTATCGAGGTTCGTGACGAGTTTTCGAAGTAATTCCTTCGCCGCATCGTAATCATCCGTATGCATGATTGACGCATGCGTGTGGATATAACGTGCCGGTAACCCAACGACCGTCGTCGGAATCCCGTTATTCGAACGATGGATGACACCACCGTCCGTTCCGCCTGCACCGACATAGTACTGGTACGGAATCTTGTTTGATTCTGCCGTATCAAGCACGTAATCCGTCATCTCTTTCGAGAGAATCATGACACTGTCTTTAATACGAAGCAGTGGTCCTTGTCCGAGTTGACCGAATTCCGTTTTGTCTCCTGACGCATCGTTAGCAGGAGAGGCGTCGACAACGAATGCCACGTCGGGATCGATGAGCGCTGTCGCTGTTTGCGCACCGCGCAATCCGACTTCTTCTTGAACCGTTGCACCTGAATAAAGGATGTTCGGATGATCCGCTGCTGTCGTTTCTTCTAATAATTCGATTGCCATACCGACACCATAGCGGTTGTCCCACGCTTTCGCCATGATCTTCTTCGGATTCGCCATCGGTGTGAACGGGAAGAAAGGCACGGCAGGAATACCTGGACGTACACCAAACGATTCCGCTTCTTCTTTTGAGTCCGCACCGATATCGATGAACATATCTTTGATTGCCATCGGCTTATTGCGTACTTCTTCTGTTAATAAGTGGGGCGGAATCGACGCGATGACACCCGGAATGATGCCGTTATCCGTACAGATCGAGAAGCGTTGCGCAAGCAACACCTGGCTCCACCAGCCACCAAGCGGTTGAATCCGTAACATACCATTCTTCGTAATTTGCGTCACCATGAAGGCAACCTCGTCCATGTGTCCGGCGACCATGACTTTCGGTCCTGTCGCATCCCCCGTTCGCTTACCGAAAATCGATCCTAATCCATCTGTAATGATTTCATCCGTGACAGGCGTGATGCGCTCGCGAACGAACTGACGAACGTCGTGTTCAAATCCCGGTGCCCCATTCAATTCCGTCAATGTCCGGAATAACTCTCTCGTTTTTTCATTCATATGTATCGCCTCCTGCTTCCCATTATACAAAAAATTGCTTCAATCACTTAACCTTTTGTTTCTCTCTCGACGAATTATTTGGTACAGTAGGAATAGAACCTGTAAGGAGGGGAATTTTAATGAAAAAACGCTATTGGATTATCGGATTGGCAGCAGCTGTCGTCGCCGCTTTCGCAGTGAAGAAGGCAGTCGACAACAAACAACTTTCTGCCGAGGAAGCGCTCGAAATCACGAAACGCACATTTTCAGCAAAAGGACGTGTCCAAGGTGCATGGATCTCTGCAACACCAGAGGCTTACGCATATGAGTCACGTGACTACCAAAGCTACAAAGGTGGCATCTCGGTCCTTGAAGGTGATGACGAAAAAACGTATCAATTCACAGTCGATGCCGAAACTGGCGCATTACTCGAATACGCTTAAACAAAAGACCGTGCTTCGATCGACGAAGTACGGTCTTTTTCCTATGTTCAACTGAAGGAGGTATGATTCATGTCGATTCTTGCAACGGTGTTCGTTTTACTCGTCTCCTTGGAACACTTCTATATTTTAGCTCTTGAAATGTTCTTCTTATCCTCCAAGGCGGCCCGCCGGACATTCGGTCTGACGGACGAAGCGATTGCATCACAGCAAATCCGGACACTTTTTGCCAACCAAGGTCTCTATAACGGCTTTTTAGCAGCCGGTCTCCTCTTTGGACTGATCCGTGAAGACGTTGCTGTCCAACTGTTCTTTTTGGCTTGCGTGATTATCGCTGCGCTTTACGGTGCCCTGACGGCTAACCGTTCGATTTTACTGAAACAAGGCGTACCTGCGATACTTGCTTTCATCTTCGTGCTCCTGGCATGAGAAAAGAGGCTGACTCAAAAAAAGAATGACGCGTCTTTTCACGCCCTTTCCTCAGGCGAGACACAAGCCCGTTTTCCTGCTTTATTTAGGCAGGAAAACGGGTCTTGTTTGTCTCTGACAGCGCAAAAATGCGCTTATTCCTGTAGGAGTGGCGTGTGACGCGTCATTCTTTTTTACGAGATAAGGGTGGCAGATCATGAATCTGCCACCCTTATCTTTGGAGAGACTGACTTTTGAGTCAGCCCTTTTTTTAATTAACGCGGGTTATCGTTGCGTTCGTAGATCGGGTTCATGTATTCCGTCGTCGAATAGAGACGCGGAACAACGACGTACAAGACGATCGCTGGTACTGCAATGATCAACAACATCAAGAGTACCGGTAACCAGTACACGACTTTTTGATGAAGATTATCCGAGTTGCTGTCGATGTATTCTTTTACGCCATCAACTTTTGCAGCGTCGGCACTCGTCAACAATTTACCGCTATCGGCATTGAAGAAGTGGATTTCACGTTTGATCGTGACAAAGATTCCATCACGGACTGTCTTGATGACAGCGATTCCGCCAATGACTTCTTCTCCTTTTTCGTTCGTGAACGTCTTCGGATCCTCGATTTCGACCGAACCTTTTTTATAATCGTAATGCGTCGTTGGTAATTCCTCATCTAATGCTTTTGTCATTTCTGAGGTATCAACCGCAGCAAGTACCGATTGACCGATACTTAATGCGAGAAAGAGCGCCGTTACGAAGGCTAAGCTTTTCTGCCACATCCCCAAATTCCCCCTTTACCTATAAGTACAAGTTCTTCAGTCAACAACATTGTACCAATTAATAAGAAAAAAGTGTGAAAGAAATACCAGGAAAATAAGAAAACTTTTTGTCCAAATTAATTCTGGTATGTCGCTTCCATCCGATAAATCGGTTGACCCATCGAAGAAAAACGCTCTTCATACTCTGTCCGGACGTTATCTTCCGGCTCATTCGCATGTAAATCAAGCGACATCCAGTCAAAACGCATCCCATAAGCCGACATCGTCATCAAGCTCGATTCAAACAGCTTCCGGTTATCGGTCTTGAAGTGAATTTGTCCTTTCGCCGGTAAAATGTCCTCGTATGTCGACAAGAATGTCTTGTACGTCAAGCGACGTTTTGCATGACGTGTCTTCGGCCATGGATCGGAGAAGTTCAGATAAACACGTGCTACTTCTCCTTTTTCGAAGTAATCCCGCAAGTCTTTTGCATCGACTGTCAAGACACGAACATTTGCTTGTGGTGTTTCCACTAATTTTTGAACGATCGTCACCGCGACACTTTCGAACAGTTCGATGGCGATGAAGTTGATTTCCGGATGCTGGTTCGCCATTCCTGTAATGAAGGCGCCTTTTCCTGATCCCACTTCGATGTAAATCGGGTTATCGTTTTGAAACTCGGTCGCCCATTTTCCTTTCAGGGTTGCCGGTTCTGCTATATAGATCGAGGATTGTTCCTTCATATAATCCTGCGCCCATGGTTTATGTCGTAAACGCACTATCGTTCATCCTTTCCAAACTTAAATTATCCGCAGATAAGTTTATCATGATTCGGGTAATTATATAAGAACTTCTTCAATTCGGAATGAAGAATGTTCAGCAGTTCGTCACTTGAGAAACAGTGAGCAATCTACTACACTAAAGATACGTAAGAACTAAAAAGGAGGGCTGGACCATGGAAGACTTTTTAATTGCTTGGGGCTCCCCCATCGTTCTCGTCATGGGCATCGGTGCTTTATTCGTCTGGGCGAATTTTGGAAAAGTTGACGTCGAATAAGCGTAATCGCTGTACCTTGTGTGATGATACACAAGGTACTTTTTTTATTCTCTGAACGAATTTGGGTTGGTTTTACCATGAAACAGATGTATAATTTCTCTGAAACAGATTATTTATTACAGCTATCGAACACCAAAAACGTTGGTAAAAAGGAGAATTGTAATGAACGAAGATAAAAACAGAGAACAAGGAAAATTAGTACAGAAGAAAATAAGTGCAGATTTGGTCGTTGATTCACTCATCGAGCAGGGCGTGGATTACATTTTTGGTATTCCGGGAGCGAAAATCGACTCCGTCTTCAATGTGTTACAGGACCGGGGGCCTGAACTCATCGTTGCACGCCACGAACAAAACGCTGCCTTCATGGCACAAGCCATCGGACGCTTGACCGACAAACCGGGTGTTGTGCTTGTGACGTCGGGTCCAGGAGCATCGAATTTAGCGACAGGTCTCGTGACGGCCAACTCGGAAGGTGACCCTGTCGTCGCAATCGCCGGAGCCGTCACACGGGCAGATCGTCTAAAACGGACGCATCAGTCGATGGACAATCAGGCTCTCTTTACTCCGATTACGAACTTCAGTGCCGAAGTACAAGACGCCGACAACATTCCAGAAGTATTATCCAATGCGTTCCGGACTGCTGAAACGACATCCGGAGCTGCTTTCGTCAGTATCCCGCAAGACGTTGGCTTAAACGAAGCAAACGTCACGGCATTCCGCGCGGTCGAAACACCTAAACTCGGTGTCGCACCAGAAGCTTGGGTTGAAGAGACAGCACGCCTGATTCAGGATGCCAAACTGCCTGTCTTGCTACTCGGTATGCGCGCGAGTCAGCCGGACGTCGTACACGCGATTCGTTCGCTACTCAAAAATGTCTCGATTCCTGTCGTTCAGACGTTCCAAGCAGCTGGTACGTTATCACGCGAACTCGAATCGAACTTCTATGGACGTGTCGGATTGTTCCGCAACCAGCCGGGGGATGCGTTACTTGCCGAAGCGGACCTCGTCCTCTCGATCGGTTACGATCCAATCGGTTATGATCCGAAGTTCTGGAACCAACCGTCGCACGACCGGACGCTTGTTCACATCGATCAAATGCGTGCTGAAATCGATCATTTCTATCGTCCCGATCGGGAACTCGTCGGTGACATGGCGAAAACGGTCGACGCAATCGCCGGGCGCTTGAAACCACTGACGTTACCGGAAAGTTCGGTTCAGTTCCTTGAAGGATTACATCAACGTCTTGTCGATCGTGATGTTCCGCCTGTCGCCGATTCTCCGTTGACGCACCCGCTCTATTTCATGAAGACGTTACGTGAAAAAATTGCGGATGATGTTACGGTCACGGTTGACGTCGGCTCCCACTACATTTGGATGGCACGTCACTTCCGTTCGTATGAACCGCGCCACCTCCTCTTTAGTAATGGGATGCAAACGCTCGGTGTCGCACTTCCTTGGGCAATCGCCGCAACACTCGTACGCCCCGGCAAAAAAGCCGTCTCGATTTCGGGTGACGGTGGATTCCTCTTCTCTGCAATGGAACTTGAGACAGCTGTTCGTTTGAACTCACCACTCGTCCATTTCGTATGGCGGGATAGCGGATTCGACATGGTCGCGTTCCAACAGGAGATGAAATACAAACGGAAATCCGGTACGTCTTTTGGTGATGTCGATCTCGTCAAATATGCGGAGAGCTTCGGAGCAAAAGGATTACGCGTCAATCATCCATCCGAACTAGCGGCGATCATGGATGAAGCACTTGCAACAGAAGGTCCTGTCATCGTCGATGTTCCGATTGATTATCGCGATAACATTGCCCTCGGCGAACAAGTACACCTCGATCAATTGAACTAAGGAGGATTCTCATGACCCATGATAAAACGCTCGTTCAAATCTCAACGATGATGGCGTTGCTCGACGGCGTATTCGAAAGTGAAGTCTCGTACGCTTCCGTTCTTGATCAGCGAGACTTCGGTATCGGCACGTTCGACCATTTGGATGGTGAGATGATCGGTTTCGATGGTCAGTTCTACCAGCTGCGTTCAGACGGAAGCGCCCGACCACTTCAACCTGAGACGACGACACCTTTCGCGACATTGACTCGCTTTAAGCCGGAGCAGACGTTTACCGTAACGGAAGAGATGTCGAAAGCGGCGTTTGAGCACTGGCTAAACGAACAACTCCCGACGATCAACAGCTTCTACGCTGTCCGGATCGAAGGAACATTCACAAATGTACAGACACGTACTGTCGCGCGTCAGGAGAAACCGTTCGTTCCCATCACGGAAGCTGTCGCGTCCCAAAGCGCGCGCACCTTTGACCATACTGAAGGAACGCTTGCCGGTTACTACACACCACGGTTCGGTCACGGCATTGCTGTCGCGGGATATCATCTGCATTTCATCGATGCTGCCCGCGCGGGAGGTGGTCACGTCTTTGACTATACGGTCAAGGACGTCACCGTCACCTTTGAAGAAAAACCACAGCTTGATTTACGCTTACCGACGACAGAGGCATATCGGTCGGCAGACCTCGAAAGTCACGATATCGAAAAAGAGATTCAGATTGCAGAAGGCTAAACTAAAAAGCGTGTCGTTCCCTTTTGGAATGACACGCTTTTTAGTCGTTTGCATATTCAAGTAGCTGTTCAAGAAAATGATAACTATCCTCGACGTCCGGGTGACCCATATCTTCATACCAGTACAAGGAAAGTACGGCTTGCGCAACAACATACCAGTGCATCCGGTTTTTTAAATCACTCGTCAGAGGGTGACCATAATGCTCGAACCATTCCGGCCAAGCCGCCTCGTCAACGTAGCTGTATAACATCATCCCCAAATCATAGGCACGATCCGCGATGATCGCATCATCCCAGTCATTGAGATACAGTTGACCATCTGTTCCCGTCAACCAGTTATTATGATTTAAATCCGAGTGACAAACGACTTGTTCATCCGTTCGGACACGTTCAAGATTTCGTTCCAAGTACACCATTGCGTGCTCTACCATTTCTGGATTCTCTAAATCTTCCGGCTGAAAATAGAGCTGACACTGCCGGAGCAACTCGTCCGGTTCAATCGGACGCTGGTCCAGCTGTTGCAACATGAACAACAGTTCCTTGGAGTCATGAATCTTACCGAGCAAGCGGGCTACTTCAGGACGCTCCATCATTTCCGGCTCCAGTTCATCACCTTCGATGAATTGTTGCGCACTGATGACATCTCCGCTATAAATCCGTTTCGTCCATAGTAGTTTCGGAACGATTCCGTCCGCGGATAATATCGCTAAAAACGGCGAGGAATTTCGTTTTAAGAACAATTTCGATTGTCCGGTCGAAGCGATGTATGCTTCTCCTGTAATTCCACCTGCTGGCGTAAGGGTCCAGCCTTCGCCAAGCGCATCTAAAATATCTAATTCCATTATAATCCGCTCAACTTTTTAGTAGATTTGCCTAAGGCACAATGACTATCTTAACACGTCGCAATCGTCGTTGACAACGGAAGGACTTGAATCCTGTCGACCCCTTTCAAAAGCGGATCAATCGATGCTTCATCCCCTTGCACATGCACGTTCCACTTCGAATGATCAAGCCCAATTTCAATGATTTCTTGTGTCGTGTTGTAGACGACGAACGTTCGTTGCCACGCATCATACGAGTGAACTGCTTCGACCTCATAGGCAATGACACCCGGACGTAAGTCAACGAAGTGGAGCAGCTCTCGAATCTGATTCGCCCGATGTAGACGGAATCCACCGTGCATTCTGCGAATTTGTAAAACCGTCTTGATGTACGATACGAGAGAAAGATGGTCATCCCGGCGCTCCCAGTCCATCCGGTTGATTTCGTCCGGTGCGTTATAGCTGTTCTCGACACCTTGTTTCGTCCGCAAAAACTCTTGGCCGGCATGTAAGAATGGAATCCCTTGCGCAAGAAGTGCAATCGTCTGAGCGAGACGGCTCATCCGTAATAACTGTTGTTCATCCGCTTCCGGACAGGATACTTTCAGCTTATCGTAGAGCGTATGATTATCGTGGGCCTCGACATAATTGATCGAGTACGTCGGTTCCGGGAAGCGTCCGTATGTTTGACCGTCTATCTGCACACTTCCTGCCGTCCCATTTCGCACCTCCCCTTCCTTCCACCCGTCTCCCGCAACGAATCCTCGGTCGTGTTCGCTAAACGTCGACCCTTTCAGTGCATCGCGGAAGACGTCATTGAAGTGTCCAATCCGGGGCATTTGCGCCGCTGAAGCACTCATCGCCTTCAATCGTTCTGGCAAGGCCGTCGCAAGATCCCATCCTTCACCGTAGACTAAAATCGAAGGATCGACTGCATCAAGTGCCGCGCGAACCTCGTTCATCGTCTCGATGTCGTGAATGCCCATCAAGTCAAAGCGAAACGCATCAATCCGGTAGACACGCGCGAAATACGTCAGACAATCGACAATCAACCGACGCATCATGAATCGTTCGGAGGCGGTATCATTTCCGACCCCGGTCCCATTCGAGAGACTTCCATCGATTTCATAGCGGAAATAGTATCCCGGAACGAGGTGTTCAAGCGATGATCGTTCGCGAATGAAGACATGGTTCATGACGACATCGAACGTCACCCGAATCCCTGCCGCGTGGAGTGTTTCAACCATTTCCGCATACTCCTGGATACGCACGAGCGGATCCGGCGAACTGGCATAACTCCCCGCTAATCCGAACCAAAGCATCGGGTCGTATCCCCAATTGTAAGGCGTCCGTGTTCGTTCATCGGTCGTCTCAAAGAAATGAACCGGTAATAGCTGCAGGTGGGTGATTCCGAGGTCAAGCAAATAATCAATGCCCGTAGCATGCCCGCGTGGCGTAATCGTTCCATGCTCTACCATTCCTTTATATTGCCCGGGATGATGCGATCCTGACGACGGATCAAGCGTGAAGTCCCGGATGTGTGCTTCATAAATGACGGCATCGGTCGGTTTGACGAATGGCGGGCGTTTGATGCGCTGTGGAAACCATGTTGCGACTTCCCGCTCGACGTCCATGATGACGCCGTACCGTCCGTTCTCCGATATCGCACCGGCATATGGATCTACGACCTCGTGTGTTCCGAGATACGTCGTCACCTCATAGCGGTAAAAGTACCCGAGCATGTTTTGCTCCAGCTGAAGATGATACGTTCCTTGATCACGTCGTTGCATGTCGTGTCGTGAGACGAAACGCTCGTCTTGATCGTAGACCAAACACATCATCCGTTCTGCGACCGGCGACCAGACGACAAATTGAAGCGTCCCTTCTTCTTCCCACACGCCTAATCGTTCTTCGTAACGATACTTCCGTTCGAATGCTTCCGTCCGCACCAATCGGTCAGGAACGACGCGTATGGTTGTTCCTGCCCCTCGGACTTCATAGCGGCATTCGAGATCGAACGGTTGGGTCGCAGTCAACTCATGAACGACACGTCGCTCTTCACGATGTATCTCCACTTGCCGAATCGCAATCGGCTCTCCATCACATTCAAGTGACCAGTGAATCGACAGATGACTTTCGACCTCGACCCGGATGCTTTGAAAGGAGATGAATTCCGCCCGCGCCACCGGTATTACGACTTCCTGATTCGTCATCTTTTACGCAACGACAGCGCCGTCGCTCCCTCCCTCACTTTTGAATTCGTGATTGGTCTTCGCTTTGAATCGCCAATTGAAATGGAATCGAGACGGTTTCCTTGAGAATTTTTTCGCATACACGCATCTGAAATGCTTTCGTATGCGTGGCGTTCGTATTCATACGATGCGCCCAGTTCGGAAAGTCGACTTTGTTGATGTAAGTCGTCGTTGTTTCTTTCGGAATCTGATCAAAATATCCATTCGTCGCTAAAACGACACGTTCGATCGGTAATTCAAAGTCGCGTCCTAGCACGGTCCGCAAAATATCCTCCGTCCGTTTCAGGCTGATGTTCGGATTTAAAATCTGTTTGGCAGATGCCTTGAAGGGCTGCTCTCGCCATAACTTGTCTCGCCGGATATGATAAATACTCTCGTCACCGTCAAGCCATTCTAGTATATAAATCCGGGTTGGACCGACAAGAAACGGACTTAATTCGACTTCGCCGACTTGGTACTGAATGACGGCCCGATAAAACATCGCATACTGATCGTTCAACAGATGAAGCATTTGATAGAAGTCTAAATGCCGTTTTAATGGAATACGCCAAATGTCTTCTTCTCCCGCTCCTCCGGCGACGTTCAACAACTTTTGCAGTTCAAGCCGTTTTTTATACCATTTATCAAATGCTCTTCGTGACAATTGCTTGCCCGGAAGCTGGATTACTTCCTGTTTCTTCATGACTTGCCACCATTTTTTAGGTCGAACGAGCGTCTCCCCCGGAAATAGTTCTCCCGCTTCCCATCTTCGGTAGACGTGGGCATAGTCGAGCGCCTGATGTTCACTGAAGCGCTTTGTCATCTCCAGCGGATTCTTCTCGAACCGGCTATCTAAATCATATAATTTCATTAAGATCGCGATTGGGACCACCTCATTCCTCTTTACCTAATCGAATTCGGTATACCGGTTCGTATCGTGGCGAAACGAACGGTCGGACTTCGTACAAAATCAATTCACGGACGGACCATTCAATCGCCTCTAACGAAGGTGCCGTCCACTCTTGCGCCTCCGTTCGCCATTTTTTAGCAATCGTTACATGAGGAACGAACGGTTTAGTCGAAGCTGGATTCACCTCATCTACCAGTCGGTGCAGGATTTCAGCTTCCGTCCCAAAACTGACGACACGAGGACGATCCGGTCGTCCGAAGGTGATTAGCCGGTCAAACGTTAGCGTAAACGGCTCTGTCACTCGTGCGATTTCTTGTAGACGTTCTTTCCAGACTTGTTGGCTCGACGTATCAAGCGGACCGAAAAAGCGAAGCGTCAGGTGATATTCTTCCGTCGTGTAGACATTGTGGAAATGCTCGGCTAGAGGTAAACGGTGCGCATAGCTCGCCAACTGCTCCGAAGGAACAGGCAGGGCGATGAAATAATGTCGGTCCTGTTTCATGATAGACCTCACTCCTTGATTCGACCACTGATGCCGTACAGGATGGCACCAAGGATACTACTACTTGTATATACCCAAAAGACGACATAGATTGTGCTTTGTTCCAGTACAAAACCACTCATCAGGTTAAACAATGCCGTCGCAAGTCCTGTTGTCGTTGCCATGTATGTACTGACTGCTGTCGCGACCATCGTTTCCGGAACAAGTGACCGGACATAATCCAAAGCAACAGGAATCAGTAATCCGACAATCATCCCTTGCATCGCTGACAGAACCCAAAGCATGACGATTGGAAGTTCTAACGCAATCATCGCCGTCCGAGCAGCTGATACGAAAGAGACGAGGACAAGAACAGGAATCGCTCCGTACCGAATTAACAGGCGTGAGGCAATCCGCATGAACGGAATTTCGCATAATACGGCGACAAAGAATAAAGTCCCGACAAGTGCCGTCGTCTCTCCACGAATCGTGACGTAACTGCCAAAGTAATAGTTATTGGCAAAAATCGGTCCGAAGATCAAACTCCCACCTGCTAAGAACAACAGGAAACGGCGATTGGAAAAGAGTTGTTTTATCGGAACTTGTTGCTGGTGCGATACATGAACGCTCCCCGTCTCCTCAATGCCGATCAGTACAAGAAAACCAAGAACCCATGCTGCACCCGTTGCGTAGAAAATCAGGTTGAGCCCACCCTCTTCCGTGATTTGCCCGAGAATGAAGACGGCCAGGGCGAACCCGGCCGATCCGAACAGGCGCAACGCACCGTAATCCACTTTACGTTTTCGTGTGTATTCAATCGCTAACGTGTCGACGAGCGGAATATGCGCGCACTGGAACAATGCCCAGACACAAGAAATCAATAGCAATAGCAAATATGCAGACGTCAGTAAGTAACTTAATGTAAAGACTCCAGCTGAAAGCATGGCGACGAGCAGGAGACGTTTCGGTTTCCCGAGTCGATCTGCCGCGATGCCCCAGACAGGTTGCAGGAAAATCGACAGAATCGGACCAATCGCAACGATCGTACCGATCTCTGACGCCGAGAGCCCGAAGGCATCATTCGAAAAGTAAAGCGCGAGATAGGGAATCAGAGCACCTTGCCCAAAAAAGATGAAAAAATAGAGTGCTTGGAAATGATAGGTTTGACGATGTTTCACACGGAACTTCCTTTCAAGAAGCAATCCCCCCATCTTCACGATGCGGGGATCATCAGTCGTTATTTTGCAAGCTCATAAATGGCTTCTGCGTAGATGGCGACAGCAAGCAAGAGTTCATCGAAATCAACATACTCATCGACTTGGTGCGCAACTTCCGGTCCGCCAGGGAAAACTGGACCAAACGCGACTCCCGCCGTCAATGAACGCGCATAAGTGCCTCCACCGATTGCAATCAGATCCGCCGTCTGGTTCGTATGACGTTCGTACACGGCACTCAATGTCTTGATCAATTCATGTTCTGGGTCAACATGATGTGGCGTCATATGCGTTCGCGTCTGTAATTCGAAACCGTATCCCGCTGCCGCTTCCTTAATGATTTGTAAGCGCTCCGTGAAGTCAGCTGAATACGGATAACGGATGTTGATCGATGCCGTTCCCTGTTCTTCCGCATAACGGAATACACCACCGTTGATCGTCAAATCACCTGTTTCATCTGAAGCCGCAACACCAATCGCCACCCCCCGCGAATCGCGGAACATATGCGTCACGAGCTGGATATACCGACGACCGTTATAATCCAAATGGAGCGTATTGAGGAAACGTGCTAAATGTAATGCCGCATTTTTACCGTTGTCCGGCTCCATTGCATGGGCTGCGACACCATTGACATCAAGCACGAGACCTTCTGCTTCTTGTTTGACGGTTCCCGTCAATCCCTGCTCTTCTAAGTAAGCATGGAAGTCTGACTCGAGCGTACCCGTCTCGGCGACACGCAGGATCGCTTGCGCATGCCCCGGCACCATGTTCGGTCGTTCGCCACCTTCAAACCGGACGAGATGATGGTCTGTATCAGAAGCCTGTGCCGGTTTCCCCTGAATCAAGAGACCGTCATATAGTCCTTTTTCCGCATTGATGATCGGGAAGTCGGCATCTGGTGCGAAGCCGAGCGTCGGCATCTCTTCATGTTTGAAGTAGTGATTGACACAACGCCACTCGCTCTCTTCATCCCCTCCTGCAATCAAACGGATGCGTTTTGAAAGCGGCAACCCAAGTTCCTTGACGATCTTCAAGGCATAATACGCTGCCATCGTCGGTCCTTTATCATCGATTGCGCCACGGGCATATAACTTCCCGTCTACAAGCGTTGGGTTGAACGGACCATACGTCCAGTGATCGCCACCGGCTGGCACGACATCTAAGTGGCATAGAATACCGAGCAACTCTTCTCCCTGCCCATATTCCAAATGCCCTGCATATCCATCAACGTTTTTCGCTTTGAAGCCGTCACGCTCCCCTGTCGCAAGCATCCAATCGAGCGCCCGTTTGACTTCGCGTCCGAAGGGTGCCCCTTCTTCAATCGTTGATTCGTCGAGGATACTCGGAATCCGTAACAGTTCCTTTAAATCTTCCAATAAATCCTCGCGTCGCGCGAGTACTTCTTCTTTCCAATTCACCATCTGTTTTCGCTCCTTTACTTTAGGTTGGATTCGTTTCCGATACACCTTTCTAGTATAGCGAATATTCGTTCAGATACGAACATCCAAATTTTGTTTTCTTCTCTTTTCTTCCGAATGGCGAACAATCCAATAAAAAAAAGATGTAATTGTCGACTTTACAAACCAATCGTTTATGTTTTTTATGCAAACGTTCGGTTAAACCACTTGCAATTTAACATCAAAACGTTATACTAAAGGCGAAACAACTGGATATTGCATTGTCTTTTGTCACCCGAAGCTTTAGAACACTATTCTATCCATTGGGGGAGTGGTTATACCAATGAAAGATTCTACAGACCGTATGTTGACCCGGATTAAATCGATTTATCTCTACATCCAAGAGAACGGAGCTACTACGACAGCAGAGTTGGTTGAAGAGTTTGGCATCACTTCAAGGACCGTCCAGCGGGATTTGAACGTGCTTGAATACAACAATCTCATTGTGAGCCCTCGACGCGGTACATGGACGTCGAGCAAGAAACAAAAGCAAGCGGGTTGATCCACTGTTTCACTCTATTTATCTTTCGATGACGCGATTCTTCGCGTCTTTTTTTGTTATCTTTTTTAAAACGTGGGGTATAGCTATTGGGAGAAGGAGTTGAGGAGAATGGATATTTTAATCATTGGAGCAAACGGAACAACTGGACGCAAAATGGTCGAATTGATCGCTAAACAAGGCGATCACCAAGCCATCGCGGTCGTACGGGAGGAAAATCAAATCAACGATTTGATTGCACTCGGTGCATCGGAAGTCAGACTTGGCGATTTGACGAAGGATGTCAGCGGTGTCGTCAGTAATGCGGACGTCGTCATCTTTGCAGCAGGTGCCGGTGGTGCATCAGATGAATTGACGCGCGCTGTCGACAAAGAAGGTGCAATCAAAGTCATCGATGCTGCAAAAGCAAACGGGATCAACCGCTTCCTGATGCTCAGTTCGGTCGGCACAGAAGAACCAAAGGGCGAACTGAAAGTATACCTTGAATCAAAAGCAGCAGCTGACGCACACTTACAAGAAAGTGGGCTCGACTATACGATCGTCCGTCCCGGTCCACTCAGCTATGATGACCCGGCAGGTACCGTCGAAACGAAGGAACACTTTGAATCGTACGAAGATCGCAAAGTGTCTCGCGACGATATCGCAGCGTTGTTCGTACACCTGATTGACCAACCGACCCAATCCCGTGTATTTGAAGTACTCAGTGGTCCTTATCCAATCGCAGAAGCACTGCGCAATCAATAAATCATCCCTAACAAAAAGACGATGGAATGTATGCTCATTCCATCGTCTTTTTGTTTTGCTTATTCAGGTTGCCAATCAAACAGGGCTAACTCGTCTTTCGTCAACTCGCGGTAATCCCCGAGTGCAAGTGACGGATCCAGTTCCAAACGACCGATCGAGCGCCGCTTCAAGAATGTGACCTCTTTCCCGAGCGCAAGCATCATCCGTTTGACTTGGTGGAACTTCCCTTCCGTAATCGTCAATTCAAGCGTTGAGTCCGTTTCTGTCGTCGATAAGATGACCAGTTTACCCGGTTTAGCCTGGTACCCGTCTTCTAAGGTGACGCCTGCCGCAATCGCCTCGACGTCCTCTTGCGTCAACACGCCCGTCACTTCCGCGTAGTACGTTTTTTCGACGTGTTTCTTCGGTGACATCAAAGCATGATTAAACGATCCATCGTTCGTGAGTAACAACAATCCCTCTGTGTCTTTATCGAGTCTTCCGACCGGAAACGGTTTGAAATAGGTCACGTCTTCAAACAGAAGATCGATGACCGTTTCATCTCGCTTGTCCTCTGTCGCACTGATGACACCCGGTGGTTTATTCATCATCAAGTAGATGTATTTTTGATACGTGACCGGTTCGCCGTACATCAAGACATGTTGCGTCTCGACATCGACATGTTGTTTCGGATCGCGCACGATCTCACCATCAACCTGAATTGCTCCTGCCTTCAGCAGCAGCTTCACTTCTTTTCGGGAACCTGCTCCCATATTGGATAATAATTTATCTAGACGCATGACCTCGTCCTCGTTTCAATGAAATTTTCCGTCCTAATACGACTTCTGCTAAGCCACTCCAAATCGATAGTCCCGCAAAAATGACGATCCCGATGCCTGCACCGACGATCAGAATCAATAAGGACGCCCATGTCGTCGCTGGTAGGACCGATACCAGTCCCCACTTGACGAGCGCAACGCCTGCTCCCATCAAGGCACTGATGATCAAAATCAATGACGTCCGGCGTAAGACGGTACTGAATGGGAACTTTACCGTTTGGGTGATCCGGAAGAACATCAAGCCCGTTGCGACCAGGTAGCCAATGATCGTCGCGTAACCGGCACCTGTTCCATCACCCGTCAAGTGAATCAACGGGGCGTTCAAGAGATACTTCGCGAGTAGCCCGGCAAGTGTTGCAATGATCGTGAAGTACTGACGGTTAATCCCTTGCAGGACTGCTGCCGTGACCGAATAAAGAGCAAGGAATAAGGCACTCGGTGCATAACTTAACAGATAGACCCATGCTGCTTGATCTTTCGGGAACAGAACGTGGAACGTCTCTTCGCTGAGAAGAATCATTCCGACGACTGCCGGAATCGTCACGAAGAAGACGAGTTGATAAATCTGCGAAATTTGAGCCCGTACCTTCCGCATATCCCCTTGCGTAAAGGAAGCGGTCAACAACGGAGTCGCCGACAACGACAATCCTGTTGCGACCGACACCGGAATCAAGACGATTTTATGACTATCCGCAATCAGATAAGCCGTCGCGTTTCCGGCCGCTTCGAGCGTATAGCCGATACTTTGTAACGCGGCATTCATCGTGTTCTGGTCGATGACTTGATAAAGCGGCGTCGAAAGACCGACCATGACGATCGGAATCGCGTACGTCAGCAATTCCTTATACAGGTCCGTTAACGGGCGATCCGGCGAACGGACGGTTTGAGTGGCACGGAGTTCCTGCAAGCCACTGGCACGTTTGCGGAAATAATAGACGAGAACCGCCACACTACCGATTGCGCCAATGAAGGCACTGAACGTTGCAATCGTCGCGGCAAAGGCGACACCTGAATCAAATACATAAATCGCAATACTGACTCCTACGAGTAAGAAGATGATGCGGACGATTTGTTCCAGGATTTGCGAAATCGCGGTCGGTCCCATCGATTGATACCCTTGGAAATACCCTCGTGTCATACTCATCGGTGGAATCAAGAGTAACGCAAAACTGACTCCTCGAATCGTCATCGTGACGGCATCGACGTATGCTGCTGAATCGACATCCCCACCTGGAATCGCCCGGTGCGCTAAATACGGCGCGAGGAAGAATAAGGCGAGGAAGGAAACGACCCCGGTCAACGACATGATTTTCAGACCAGACCGATACAAACGTTCACTCGTATCATATTCCCCTAATGCATTATATTTGGCGACGAATTTTGAGACAGCGACGGGAATCCCCGCTGTCGCAAGACCAATCATGATGGCGTAATAATTATAGGCATAGGTATAAAACATGATGCCTGTCGCACCGACCATGAACTGAAACGGAAACAGATAAATCAAACCCAGTGCGCGGGAAATCAGTGACGCACCGGACAGGAGCATCGTTCCGCGAACGAATCCTGCATTGCCGGAAGAAGAAGACTGCTTATTACTGACTGTGGACATGGTAACATCCCTCACGCTTTCTAATTTTTATACTCGACCCTCTGATCGTGACTGTCTCATTATACAAGTTCTCTCGTACACAATTGCAAATCATTATACCGCTGTCTATCTTGAATTGAAAGAGACGGTTTGTTTACAGTCGCAACTTCTGCTAAAGTGAAACAAGCAGAATTCTTTGAATGAGGTGACCATATGTACGATGTAATCGTAATCGGAGGCGGACCGAGCGGCTTGATGGCGACGCTCGCCTCTTTACAGGCCGGAGCCCGAACACTCCTGCTTGATAAAGGAAATAAATTAGGTCGCAAGCTTGCGATCTCTGGCGGCGGACGCTGTAACGTCACGAACCGAAAACCGCTCGACGAGCTCGTTCAGTCGATTCCAGGGAACGGTCGTTTCCTTTACAGCGCCTTCTCCCAGTTCAATAATGAATCGATCATTGAGTTGTTCGAAGGATTTGGCGTTGCTTTAAAAGAAGAGGACAACGGTCGGATGTTCCCTGTCTCGGATAAGGCAGCTGACGTCGTCCGTGTCTTGATTGACCAAATCCGCGAGCATGGCGCCGAGATTCAAACGGATGCACAAGTCGCAACACTCGATTTTCATCCAGATGGTTCTTTTGCAGCCGTCATCCTCGAGAACGGCATGCGTCTTGAAGCGAAAAGCTGTATCGTCGCCGTTGGCGGACAATCCGTTCCGCACACGGGTTCGACGGGTGACGGCTATCCGTGGGCAGAAAAAGCGGGTCATACGATCACGGAGCTTTTTCCGACGGAAGTTCCGATCCTCTTAGGTGATACGTTCATCCATGAAAAAGCACTCCAAGGATTATCTTTACGGGACGTTGCTTTAACGGTCCACGGTAAAAAAGATAAAGCCATCAAGACACATACGGGTGATCTCCTCTTCACCCATTTCGGTTTAAGCGGTCCGATCGCTTTACGCTGTAGCCAGTACACGATCAAGGAGCGGAAACGTTCGAAGGAAACGATCGTCCACCTCTCGATCGACCTCTTCCCGGATGAGTCGCTCGGAGCGTTGACAGAACGTTTCCAAGCTGCGCTTGCAGCCAATCCGAAGAAGACGGTACGAAACGCCCTTCGCGGCTTCGTACCGGAACGTCTGCTCGAACTCCTGTTTGCGCAAATCGGTTTTGGCGACGAAGTCTGTACACAAGTCAAAAAACAGGACTGGGCGGACTTCCTTCAGAAATTAAAACGATTCCCGCTGAAAGCAACGGGGACGCTCGATTTCGATAAAGCCTTCGTCACGGGTGGCGGTGTCTCGATTAAAGAGATTGATCCCAAAACGATGATGTCGAAAAAAGCGGAGCGCTTATTCTTTGCAGGTGAAATTCTCGATATCCACGGCTATACAGGTGGCTACAACATCACGGCAGCATTCGTGACCGGACATTGTGCCGGTAGTCATGCTGCCAAAAAGGCGCACGAAACTGCCATCTAACCAAAATAAGACCCGATTCTTCTGATCATCAGAGCGAATCGGGTCTTTTCTGCGTATGTTAATCAATCGGGGTAAACGACCGGCTTGAGAATTTATCCGTGACGACTAACGCAAACAGCTCGTTATCCTGGACGAAAATACCTGTTGCGCCATACACCTTCGGGCTAGCTGTCTCACCTGTGATGGACTGATCTTTCGGATCAATCGAGTAGAGGTAGAGTGCTTCCGAATCTAGCGTGTAAATACGTCCTTGCCGTTCCGCAAGACCAATCGGACGGAATGATGACTCGAATGATTTTTTCGCATCACTCCGCATACCGTTTGCCGCTTCAATCTTACTTCGTTTCACAATCGAGAGATACGGCGGTTTTTGTTTTTTCTTCAAGGCACGCTTCTTTTTCTCGGAAGCGTCCGGATCAATTTTAATTTTATCCTCTTTCATTGCGAAATACGTCAATTCGACACGTCCGATGGAACGAATCTGATTGATCGTATAGAATTCTTTTTTCTTCGCGTCATACCCGAGACCATGGAAACTATCCCGAATCGTCGTCCCTTGAATCTTTTCGCGCTTCTCCTCACTCCAGACACCGTCTTTTCGTGTAATCGTGACGAGAATCTGATTTGATGTCAATAAGGCGACCGTTTCTCCGTCGACGAGAGCCATCCCGTCAAGCCCGGCGAGCAACAACTTTCCTTCCTCTAACTGAAACGAAGCGTTGATCCGTTCTCCCGTTCCGCTGATTTCAAAGAAACGATAATCGTCTGTCACGACGAGGTATGACCCGATGGAATCATCATATAACATGTGTTGGACATTTTTGATTAACGGCTCTTCCGGATTCGGAATCGCTGAAGGCGTTTTCGTCGGCACCTGCTTCACGGCTGCCTGATGTTTCGATTGTGTCTCGATTTTCGCAAACGTCTCTTCGATACTTGATAACGTCTCCGGTTTTGAGAAGACGAGCAGTATGCAGAGGATCAACCCCGAAACGACGGCAAAAATCGTGGTATAGACTATATAAGATCGTTTCATTGATGGTAATCGCCTTTCTTTCTCGGTTTCTGATTCAGTGTAGCAGAAGGACGTTCAAAAAAAAAGCGGACTTGCGACGGAAATGAAGAAACCCCCTTCGTTCGCCTGACGCGAATGAAGGGGGGTATGGCTTAGTTCGCCACGATATTGATTAATTTTTTCGGTACGACGATGACTTTCCGAACCGTCTTATCGCCGATCCACTCCTGTGTTTTTTCATCAGCAAAGGCAAGTGCTTCGATTTCTTCTTTTGTCGCGTCGATGTTGATTTCGATTTTCGAGCGGACTTTTCCGTTCACTTGAATGACGAATTCCATCGTATCGCTGACGAGTTTTGCTTCATCGAATGTCGGCCATGCCGCATACGTCAATGTCTCTTCAAATCCAAGTTGTTCCCAGAGTTCCTCACCAAGGTGCGGTGCGACCGGTGTTAACAACTGAATGAATCCACGAAGGAAGTGACGCGGAAGAACCGGCTGTTTGTTTGCTTCGTTGACGAAGACCATGAGTTGCGAAATTCCGGTGTTGAACTGGATGTTCGCGAAGTCTTCCGTGACCTTCTTGACCGTCTGGTGGTACGTCCGTTCGAAGTCAGCATCGACTTCCGTGACCTCTTGTATGTCTGCTGTCCGTTCGAACAAGCGCCAGACACGGTCGAGGAAACGACGGGCGCCGTCAAGACCGTTTTCAGACCAGGCAACCGATGCATCGAGTGGTCCCATGAACATTTCATAAAGACGCAAGGTATCGGCACCATGTGATTTGACGATTTCATCCGGATTGATGACGTTACCGCGTGATTTCGACATCTTCTCGTTGTTTTCGCCAAGAATCATCCCTTGGTTGTATAACTTCTGGAATGGTTCTTTTGTTGGTACGACGCCTGCATCATACAAGACTTTATGCCAGAAGCGCGCATACAACAAGTGAAGCACGGCGTGTTCCGCCCCACCGATATAAATATCGACCGGGAGCCAGTATTTTAATTTTTCTGGATCCGCGATCGCTTCTTCATTGTGCGGATCGATGAAACGAAGATAGTACCAGCAGCTTCCGCCCCATTGTGGCATCGTGTTCGTCTCGCGACGCCCTTTCATTCCTGTTTCAGGATCCGTATAATCCAACCAGTCTTCCGCAAGGGCGAGTGGTGATTCGCCAGTACCAGACGGTTTGATTTCCGGAATGATTGGAAGTTCAAGCGGTAATTCCTCTTGGCTGAGTGTTTTCATCGAACCATCTTCCATATGAACGACTGGAATCGGCTCGCCCCAATACCGTTGACGACTGAACAACCAGTCGCGGAGACGATACGTGATTTTTTTACGACCGACTTGGTTCGTTTCGAGTTCAGCGATCATCGTTTCGATCGCTTCTTGTTTTCCAAGACCATCGAGCATATGCGAGTTGACGTGTTCGCCCTCTCCTGTGTAGGCCGCTTCCTCAACGTTCCCACCTGCGACGACTTCAATGATCGGTAAGTCGAACTGCTTCGCGAATTCGTGATCGCGCTCATCATGTCCTGGGACCGCCATGATTGCACCCGTTCCGTACGAAGCAAGGACATAATCAGCAATCCAGATCGGCAGACGATCGCCCGAAATCGGGTTGACGGCGAAAGCACCCGTGAAGACGCCCGTTTTTTCCTTCGCTAAATCCGTCCGCTCAAGATCCGACTTCGTTTGGACTTGCGCGATATACGCATCGACCGCTTCCTTGTGATCAGCTGTCGTGATGTCAGCTACGAAAGGATGCTCCGGTGCAAGAACAAGATATGTCGCACCGAAAATCGTATCCGGACGTGTCGTAAAGACCGTGACTTGTTTTTTATGTCCGTCAATCGTGAAATCGATTTCAGCACCTTCTGATTTCCCGATCCAGTTCCGTTGCATCTCTTTGACAGAATCCGGCCAATCGAGATCATCGAGATCTTCAAGAAGACGATCTGCATATTCCGTGATTTTTAGGACCCATTGACGCATCGGGACACGCACGACCGGATGATTTCCGCGTTCAGATAATCCGTCGATGACTTCTTCATTCGCAAGGACCGTTCCAAGTGCTGGGCACCAGTTGACCGCGACTTCGTCTACGAACGCAAGTCCTTTTTCATACAACTTCGTAAAGATCCACTGCGTCCATTTGTAATACTTCGGATCCGTCGTGTTGATTTCACGATCCCAGTCATAGGAGAATCCGAGTTCTTTTAACTGACGTTTGAACGTCTCGATGTTTTGCGCTGTGAATTCGCGTGGGTCATTCCCTGTATCGAGCGCGTATTGTTCTGCCGGTAACCCGAACGCATCCCATCCCATCGGGTGAAGGACGTTGTAGCCTTGCATCCGTTTCATCCGTGCGAGGATATCCGTAGCCGTGTAGCCTTCCGGGTGACCGACGTGTAATCCGGCACCTGACGGATACGGGAACATATCAAGGGCATAAAACCCTTCTTTTTCTGGATCTTCTGTCGTGACGAAGGCGTTGTCTTGATCCCAACGCGCCTGCCACTTTGGTTCGATTTCGCGATGATTGTACGGCATGTCTTTTCCTCCTCTAATCTAAAAAAACCGGTCCTCCGCCCCTAGGAATAGGGACGAAAGACCGGTTTGGCTTCCGCGGTACCACCCACGTTGTCTGTCTATGACAGACCGCTTGATTCACAAATAACGGTGTGATACCGGCTTCGCTACTACGATTTCACGAAACGTGCTCCCTGACGAGTTCACGGCTGTTACCGACTGGTTCGCACCTTCCACCAGCTCTCTTGACGGCACCTTACCCCTACTGCTTCAGTTCGTTGCATTTGACTATCTTTTCCTAGTGTAATCTGTTTCTTCCTCAAGCGTCAACGCTTCCGTAAAATTTCCTCGATTTCTGCATGCGATCGCGCAATATGATCTGCTTGTTCCAAGCGTTGCGCTGGCATCCGGTCATCAAGAAGGGCAATCACTTCCATGCCTGCCGCTTTTGCTCCGATCATCCCGTTTGCAGCATCCTCGATGACGAGACAATTCTCAGGTGTATGCCCGAGACGTTCTGCTGCCAGTCGAAAAATCGCAGGATCCGGCTTCGAACGGACGACTTCTTCCCCACTGACATAGTGCGTGATCGGCAGTTCATAATGACGGATGACCCGTTCGATTTTTTGAAGCGAACTCGAGGAGGCAATCCCGATGTCATATCCGAGAGCTTTCGCTTGTTGCATCACGTGTTTAACTCCTATCTTCAGTCCGCATTCCTCCGGTATCGCATGGACTTGAAACCGTCGATGTTCCTCTTCGAGCAAACTAACAGCCGATTCCTTCAATTGATGCTGATCGACCAGTTCCTCCCACATTTCATCCCCCGTCTTGCCCATGAATGTTGCATACTGAACAGGATCAAGCGGAATCGATAATTCCTCGAACATTTGCTGGTGAACTTCAAAATAGCGAATTTCACTATCTAAGATGACACCGTCCATGTCGAAGATCAGTCCTCGTTTTTTCATGATACATCCCCTCCATTCATCTAGATGATGTCAGCATATCAAAAAAACGACTACCCGATGTAGTCGTTTTTACGTGCGTCATTTAAAGAGTTGCTACTTCAACGGCAGGTTGCCGATAGGCAGGGAAATAATCCGAATCGGCATCTGACCCGTATCGTACACATAACTGATCGTATATGGCTGGCTGAAAGATGGATTTTCCTTGATGGTACTCAAATAAACGATACCCGGTGTAACGGCATTTACTCTCAAAGAGACTATCCCGTTCTTGATATCCACCGCCGAGATGTTGCTCGACGAGCCCCCTTGCTTTCGCTTGAAGGACCGCTTCATACTCGAGTCGCTGATTCGGAAATAGTTTCGCTTCGTCCCGTTTACAGCCAATCAAATGACCATGGGCATATTCTTTTCCGAGCAATACGAAATATCCGCCGACCGGTTCGCCGTTGAATTCAGCAATCAGTAATAACGGTTCGCAAAGCGGATTGCGCTCGAACAATTGTTCAAAATATGTCGCGGTAAAATAATAATGCGCTGAAGCATTCTTCCGGTCCATCGTTTCGTGATACAACGCTAAAAAAATAGGTAAGTCTTCTTTTGTTCCTGTTCTGACGGTTAACGACGTGGCCAGTGATTTCCGAATCATACCTCTCGTTTTCTTGTGAAACGTCTGCATGATTTCTTCTAATGAGGGGCGTAAATCAATGCTCGTCGTATGACGGATGAAGGACACTTTCGTCCAGTCCTGCATGAATCGTTCATTTCCTGTCAACGGATTAAAGCGAATCATTTCCGAAACGACCGCCTCTTTTTCCGCCCACTTCTCAAATAACCGACGTGCCTGCTGCATCTCAGGCGTAGTCAAGTGGCCCACGATTTCAGGTCCACCGTAACCGTAAGGCGTAATGAGATCCGAATAGGATGTATCAAAAATGCGACGTTTTAAAAAGGGATAGTACAGGGTGCCGGCGTCGCCTTTATAGACGAACAGCATGGCTTGTTCAGACGGTCTAGCGTTGAGCATGACGTACTCGTAACTGTAGAAGATATCCAGCGGCTGTTGCTGTACGTGTGTCGTCCAAGTTGCAGCATCTGTGATGAATTGACACCTTTCCATTCGTGCACCTCCAGTCAAAAAGAAGCAACGTTCACATGACCCTTTCTCAAGTTCTTGATTAGAAAATACCCGTTTCCTTTCCGAAATATTCCAAATTGATAAATGTTTATTTTATGATTTTTGATTGAATGGCGTAACAAAAAGACAGCGAAGCACTGTCCGCTGTCTTTTGAATAACGCTTATGGTGTAATTTTAGGAATGGCACGAAGAAAGACCACACCTGCTAAGAGAATCAATCCAATCAACGTCAGGAAGACCGCAGACATACCGGATAAATCATAGATCAATCCTCCAACAGTCGGACTGATCATCCGCCCTGCTGAAGCAGCAATATTGACGTACCCTTGGAACTCGCCTTCTTTTCCGATTGGTGCGAGCCTTGCCGCCATGGCGGGCACTGCTGGCCAAATGAACATCTCACCGATCGTCAAGATGATCATCGCTACGAGGAACATTTTGAATCCGCCTGCGAACGGAACAATCAGATAAGAAAGAAGGAAGATTCCTGTACCCGTCATCAATTGCCGCTTCAAATCGTCTCCAAACCAACGCAAGATCGGGGTGAGTAGCGGCTGGGCAAAGACGATGAGTGCTCCATTGATCGTCCAAAGAATCGAGTACTCGGAAATCGTGACACCGAGTGATTTCGTATGGACGGCAAAGGTACCTTGCCACTGCACATACACGAACCAAAGTAAGGCATACCCGATCGAGACGAGCAACATCGTCCGTGCCGCACCGCGTGCAAGGGGTGTACGTGTCGTTTCAGTCTCGTCATGAGTCGCATGCATCCGAGCCGGCGCCTGGATCCAGGACAATCCGATAAATAAAATGATGGCAAACGCGATATACAATACGAGATTAGCAATGAAGATGTACTGAATCGAGAAGGCGGCGATTTGACCGCTGACAGCTGTCCCAAGGGCTACACCGACGTTTTGTGCGACATAGATTGCATTAAAGGCACGACGCCCACCTTCCGGCCAAATGACACCCGTCATCGCATAAATCGTCGGGAAGACCATCCCGCCGACGAACCCGATCAAACCAAGCATTGCGACATATCCGAGATACGTCTGGTGAAACAACAACAGACCGACGGAAGACAGGACAAGTCCGATGACACTGATGACGAGCGTTTTCTTCCCACCGAGCCGGTCAAAGGCTTTCCCACCTAAATAGTTGCCGACGATGGCGAGGCCCGAGTTGACGAACAACGCCATTCCCGCCTTCGTCATCGATTCTCCTAGATATTCATGAATATATAATGTATTAAACGGCCATAAAAAAGAGGATCCCGTCGTATTGATAGCCATCGCAAGGACGAGGATCCAGACCGCTTTTGGTAATTTTGGCATACCCGTGGTCCTCCTATTTCATTCTCAACCTTGCCACTTTACGCAATCCCTCCCCCACCTGTCAAGCCACTTCACTTTTCGTCAATGATTCAAAAGATGGTATAATGCAGGAGGAATCATACACACGATGATCATGTATAAAGAGAAAAACAGCCCATAGGAACAGGAGTCTATGCCATGTCACTTGCCCGTGTACTACCTTATACGAAACAATTACTCGAGTCCGTCATCGAATCCGGCGATTGCGTCGTCGACATGACTGCCGGAAATGGTCATGATACACAGTTTTTAGCAGAATGCGTCGGTCCAGAAGGAAGGGTTCTCGCGTTCGACGTCCAGGCACAAGCGATCGAAGAATCGACGCGACGTCTCGACGAAGCGGGAATGTTAGCACGCGTCGACCTTTATCATGAGAGCCACATCCATGTCGGTGCCCGTCTATCGGACGAACAACGTCCTGTTCGTGCCGGCGTCTTCAATCTTGGCTATCTTCCCGGAAGTGATAAATCGATCACGACGACAGGGGAAGAGACGCTTGAAGCACTCGACGCCCTCCTTCCTGTCCTCGCCCCTGGCGGTCTTGTCGTCCTTGTCGTCTATCACGGTCACCTCGAAGGAAAACGAGAGCGCGACGCCGTGCTTGATTACGTGACGGCTCTTGATCAGCAGGATTACGCCGTCCTTCAGTATCGCTTCTTGAATCAACAAAACCATCCACCGTTCATCATCGCGATCGAGAAAAAAGTACGCTGACGATATGACACAAAAAAGTGATGCCTTTTTTTAGAGGCGTCACTTTTCAGATTGTAGACAAAAGGGCTGACTCCCCCAAAAATGACGCGTCCTTTCACGCCCTTTCCTCAGGCGAGACACAAGCCCGTTTTCCCGCTCCATTCGAGCAAGAAAACGGGTCTCGTTCGTCTCTGACAGCACAAAATTGCGCTTTTTCCTGTAGGAGTTGCGTGTAACGCGTCATTCTTCTTTATACCTGGAAGGGGGATCAGAGAAGCGTTTTGTTCACTCGACATCGCTTCCTAGGGAAAAACAAACAAGAGCGACCCTGCAGCGAAGCGAAGCGGCGCGATGCTCGTCCCAGGAAAACGATTCGAGACGAACAAAAAAGCACAATCCTTCTCGTTAGAGAAAAATTGCACTTTATCTTCAGTCTCAAGTGATGCCCTTTAGACGGGGCATCACTTTTGTTATCTCACTCTTCCACAAGCTTAAAGAACAACATTAATTTTTCCGCGAATCGTGTATTCAAGCGTTCGAAGCTGAAATGCGGAAAACCATGCAACCGTTGTAAGTAAATCTGATCGCCACCCATCTTTCGGCATACTTCGAGTGTCAATTTGACGTCTGCGAATTGATCGTCCGGCGCATAAAAACAGGCCAAGTTGACACGAGGTAGTTTTTTCCGCTCCTCGTCATGCATGACGATCTCTTCTTCGATTTCCCGGTACTGTGCATACGTCAATTCACCGATGCGAACAGTATCTTCCGTACTTTGACCAAACGGTAACGTACCGAGTGGTGCATCCGGACGGAAACGATCGAACGCACTCGCGAAGACTTGTTTGACACCTCCGAGTTGTTTCGACGGATGCCAATCAAACAACGGTGAAATGAATGCCAGGCTTGCGACCGGTAGTTCATATTCCTGCAGGAGACGATTGACGACAAGTGCGCCCATGCTACAGGCGACGATATGAATCGGTAGCTTTCGTTTCCCCGCTTCCCGCAAGGCTTCTTTCAATAATTGACCATGCTCTTCAAACGAAATGCGACGCGGCGCGTCAACGAGTAACACCTCGTACTCTCGTTCAAGTACCCGAATCAAAGCCTCACTCGGACGGGCACGCAGTTGTAACGGATAGACTAATACGATGATTCCTGTTGGTTGCTCAACCACAAACTCACCTCTTCACTTCATACTTCCCTTATAGTAACGTAAGCGGATGATGTTCACTACCGTCCCAGGACGGATTTTCATGACGCGGCAAGACGCAAACGAATCACTGATTCCACTTGTCCAAAGACTTCTTCCGTCATCTCACTCAGTTCCTCAAAACCGAATGAAGTCAAGAACTGACGCGCTTTATAGTTACGTGCCTCCACGTAGACTTCAAGTGGAACAGCCCCTTTGCGTTCGAGTTCGCGAATCAGACGTCGTCCGATACCATTTTGTTGATACTTCGGAAGGACATACAGACGAATGATTTCCCACGTTCCTTCGACATCAACGGCATGAATGAAACCGACGATCTCACCCTCGATGATTCCGACATAAAAATACTCTCCCCGCGCTTCTTCCGCAGTTCGGATTGCACGAACAACCTCCTCCTGCGGATATGCTTCCTGAACGAAATGGGCTTTTGAGCGTTCGGAATAAATTTCTTCGTACGTATCCAACCAAGATGTGATGGCGATGTCATGAATGCGTCCTGCATCCGCCGGTACGGCTTCGCGTATCTCCATAATCGGAACCCCCCTTTATATTCAAACGAATCGACACATCTTCTTTTACCCTCTTCTAGAAAAAACATTCGTTTCCTGCAAAGTTGCCCGGAAACAAAAAAAGTCCGAAAACCCGTGTAGGGCTTTCGGACATCATGCTTATGCGAAACGTTTTGCTTGTTCTTCAAGAGCTGCCGCTTTATCTGTTTGCTCCCATGGAAGCTCAACATCTGTACGACCGAAGTGACCGTATGCAGCTGTTTGGCGATAGATCGGACGACGGAGATCAAGCATGTTGATGATTCCAGCCGGACGAAGATCGAAGTTTTCAGCGACCAATTCGACGAGTTGTGCTTCAGGAAGTTTTCCTGTGCCGAATGTATCAACCGCGATTGATACAGGGTGCGCTACACCGATTGCGTACGCGAGTTGAACTTCTGCTTTGTCTGCAAGACCTGCAGCAACGAGGTTCTTCGCGACGTAACGTGCTGCGTATGCAGCTGAACGGTCGACTTTTGTTGGATCTTTACCTGAGAATGCGCCACCGCCATGGCGTGCATATCCACCGTACGTATCAACGATGATCTTACGACCTGTTAATCCAGCATCTCCTTGTGGTCCGCCGATGACGAAACGACCAGTCGGGTTGATGAAGAATTTCGTTGCTGCATCGATGTATTCCGCCGGGATGACCGGTGTGATGACGTGTTCTTTCAAGTCCGCTTGGATTTGCTCAAGCGTGACTTCTTCCGCGTGTTGTGTCGAGATGACGATCGTATCGACACGAACCGGCTCGTTGTTCTCGTTGTATTCGACCGTGACTTGTGTTTTTCCGTCCGGACGAAGGTAGTCGAGTTGACCGTTTTTACGCACTTCTGCCAAACGGCGTGCGAGACGGTGCGAAAGTGAGATTGGAAGTGGCATGAGTTCTGGTGTTTCTTTCGTTGCATAACCGAACATGAGACCTTGGTCTCCTGCTCCAATTGCATCGATTTCTGCATCAGACATGCTACCTTCACGTGCTTCAAGCGCTTGGTCGACACCAAGAGCGATATCCGCTGATTGCTCATCAATTGATGTCAAGACAGCACACGTATCTGCGTCGAAACCGTATTTCGCGCGTGTGTAGCCGATTTCACGAATCGTTTCACGGACGACTTTCGGAATGTCGACGTAAGTGGATGTCGTGATCTCACCTGCAACGAGAACGAGACCTGTTGTAACAGAAGTTTCTGCTGCAACACGTGCGTTCGGATCCGCTGCGAGGATGGCATCAAGAATTGAATCTGAAATTTGGTCACAGATTTTATCTGGATGACCTTCAGTGACTGACTCCGACGTGAATAGTCGGCGATTAAGGTTTGTCATGTATGACCCTCCCAAAAAAGAATTTGACGGTGTACTCATTTCCCCTAGTTGAGTGGGACGGTAAAATGAAAAAAACCCTTCCAAGTCCAAAAAATGGTCAGGGAAAGGTTGTGCGTTCTTCCTTTACCCTCTTATCGTTCGAAGTGTTTACTTCGCTTCAGGAGAGCACCTTTTCCCTCATTAATATATTGATTAATGTAGGACGGTTGCCGGGTTTCTTCGGGCCTTGTTCCCTCCACCTGCTCAGAATAAGAGTATCCGTTACGAATTACATGATATAAAGTTGTACCTACTCTGTCAAGCAAGGTTTCAAATTCTAGTCGAAACTTTTTGAAAGAGATGTTAAACTGTTAATGCTGAAAGCGTTTCCAGATAAATAGAAATCAGCATCAGAAAATGATTGCTCTCTCTTTAGTATGTCATATATAATAATTGTGTCATACTAAATACGATGAGCCAAAACCAACGTAGGGGAAAGGTGGGGTCAGGATGCCGATGACGGTCCTGAATATCGAAGAACTACTCAAGAAAGAGCATGTGTTCAAACAACTCTCTGTTGCTGAACTTGTCGAACATGCGATTCGAAATGAAGAAGGTGTCCTTGCCGAGAACGGCGCATTATCTGTAGAAACGGGGAAATTTACAGGTCGTTCACCAAAAGATAAGTTCATCGTCCGTGATTCTTCCTGCGAGTCTCACATCGATTGGGGTCACGTCAACCAACCGATGGATGGAGACAAATTTGAACAATTGCTGCAAAAGGTTCTTCGTTACATGAACGAAGCTGACCGGCTCTACTACACAGAAGCCGCAGCAGGGGCAGATACGCACTTTACCCTTCCGGTTCGTGTGCTCACACAATATGCCTGGCATAATCTCTTTGCCAAACAGCTCTTCTTACGCGAGTATCCCGAAGTGGCTGCTTTTGAACCGTTCACAGTCGTCTACGCGCCGGAATTCAAAGCCGATCCTGCCGTTGACGGAACCAACTCCGAAACATTCATCGCGATGTCGTTCGAACACCGGATTGTTTTGATCGGCGGAACGGAGTATGCCGGTGAGATTAAAAAATCAATCTTCTCTGTCATGAACTACCTCTTGCCACAGGAAAACGTTCTTTCCATGCACTGCTCGGCAAACGTCGGACACGAAGGGGACGTCGCCCTGTTCTTCGGTCTATCCGGCACTGGTAAGACCACCCTTTCTGCTGATGATAGCCGTCAATTGATCGGGGACGATGAGCACGGGTGGTCGCACGATGGTGTCTTCAACATCGAAGGTGGCTGTTATGCGAAGACGGTCAACCTGTCTCGTGAAAAAGAACCGCAGATTTTTGATGCGATCCGTTTCGGAACCGTTCTTGAAAACGTCATGCTCGACGAAGCACGTCATCCTGATTACGACGATACATCGTTGACGGAAAACACACGTGCCGCTTATCCGATCACAGCGATCGATAACATCGCTGTTCCATCGCGGGCCGGTCACCCGAAGACGATCGTCTTCCTGACGGCTGATGCGTACGGCGTCTTGCCTCCGATCAGTAAGTTGACGAAAGAACAAGCGATGTATCATTTCCTCTCGGGTTATACTTCAAAACTCGCCGGGACAGAACGTGGCGTCACGGAGCCGGAAGCAACCTTCTCGACGTGCTTCGGTTCACCGTTCCTTCCACTGATGCCTGAAAAGTATGCAACGATGCTCGGAGAATTAATTGATCGCCACGGTGTGACCGTCTACCTCGTCAACACAGGCTGGACAGGCGGTGCTTACGGGACAGGTAGCCGGATGAAGCTTTCGTATACCCGGACGATGGTCAACGCTGCCGTCAACGGCACACTCGCGACAATTCCAACAGAAGAGCACCCGATCTTCGGACTGCATATGCCACTTGAAGTTCCTGGTGTACCAAGTGAATTACTCAACCCAGTACGCGTCTGGTCGAATCCTGACGAATACGACACGCAAGCGCGTTCGCTTGCCGAGAAATTCCAACACAACTTCCTTCGTTTCGAAAGTGCGACGGATGCGATCAAGTCAGCCGGTCCACGTCTATAAAAAAAAGAGCCCTCGGGCTCTTTTTTTGTTTACACGATAGAATCAGATTCTTCCTGAAGATGTGCTTCTTTTTGCAAGAGCCATTCCTGACTTTCCGCAAGCAGTTCGTAAGCCCGTGACGTCGTGACACCTAAACGTTGACTCAGAAGTTCAAACTGATCAAAATCACCGCGGTCGGCACTGATCGCTAGTACTAAACAATCACGGAACGGATGATCTTTCCCTTGCAAGACGACCTTCAGAGAATCCTCAATCGGCAGTTGATCGATGATGTCGTCGATATCAACGGATAACAACGCGTCAATATGCGACAACAATCCGATCATGTAGGCACTTTCTGGCTTGAGCGTCCGAGTTTCTGTTGCGAACAACTCGCAGAGCTTCGCGCAATGTAAAGAAGACCGTAGCAATTCATTTGACCATTCAAACGGACTTGCTAGTTTCATCTCACGTAGGACAATCAATGAAATCCAGCTTTTGAGTTGTGAGAAGCCGAGGAGTGAGATTGCTTGCCGGACGGAACTGACTGTATTGCGTAAGCCCATCCCCGGAGAATTGATCAGTTGTAGTACTTGAATGCTGATATAAGGATTGGCTTCAATCTCATCCACGACCTCATCATATTTTTCATCCGTATCGAGCCATTTCAGCATTTTCAATAATGCCGGTAATTGGGGAGGGACGGCTTTTCCCTTCATTAGCATCGGCTTTGCATAAAAGTATCCCTGGAACCAGTCGTACCCCATTTCAAGACACCGCGTATGATCCTCGTGTGTTTCGACCCGTTCGGCAAGCATCTTGATATGAGGATAATTCCGCCGGACGATATGAAGGATGGCACTTTGTTCACGAGGGGATATCGCTTCGATGTCGATTTTAATTAAATCGATCAAGGCGAACAATTCCGCTCCATGTTGACGAAGCAAATCCGTTACAAAATCATCCAGTGCCAACGTAAAACCGGCTTCTTTCCAATTGTGCAGAATCGATAACATCTCTCCATCGATTTCGACGGTTTCTAAAACCTCGATGACGAATCGTTCCGGATCCAAGTAGTGAATCAGGTCACTTCGCAATAATTCTGCCGTAAAATTAACGAACAGTTTTTTTCCTTCAGCCACATGATCCACACCCATATGTACAAGCGTATTCGTCAATACATCCATCGTTGCGAGATCCCCGTCAAATACACTCATCTGTTTGACCGATCGATACAATAACTCGAATGCATCAACCGCTCCAATTCGGTCAACGATGGGTTGCCGTGCCATCAAAATATCCATCGTCCTCTTGCCCCCTCCATAGTCTTCAGATGGTATCTATTATATCAAAGTTTACTTTTTAGGAAGATTATTGTTTTTTACAACGTATCAATATTCCGTCTGATTTGGCGAATGGTAAAAGCCGGTACGATATTCATCGGACCGGCAATTTCATCGATTATAGTAGCCACTCTCAAACCAGTTCAATACATTTTGCGTCACACGTAACTTTTCGTGAATCGGAAATTGATGCGCATAGGCATAGGTCTGAAGTGTCGTCTGCACGGGGTGACGCGCAGCGTAAGCCGTTGCATGCCGTAAGCGGACGTTTTCATCATACGCACCGTGAATCAACAACACCTCACCTTGCGGGGCAACATGAAGCGGTGAACGCACCTTGTATGCTTCAGGAACAGTATCTGGTGTACCTCCCGTATAGCGCCGCAGCATCTTTTGCATCGTCTTCTGCTCCTCATACGTCCATGTCAACTCGGTCACTCCTGCCCACGACACTGTTCGGGCAACCGGACGGTGATGCGCCAGCAGCAACGCCATCTGTCCACCACGAGAAAATCCGAATGCGTGAACGCGCGAGACACGTTGCTGCAACCAGTCGAAAGCACTGCATGCGTCATCCACGTCGTGATGTCCGAAGTCTTCTTTTCCCGTTCCTCCTAAATTCCCCCGATAGAAAGGTGCCATGACGAAAAATCCGGCTTGTGCGAAAGCCATTAATCGTGTCGTTCGGACCATGCCGATCGAACGTGTTCCACCACGCAAGTAGAGAACTCCCTGTCCATTCGCAACTTGCGGCAACACGATATACGCACCGACGCGCTCTCCGTCCGCTGTCGTATAGAACATCCGAAATGTTCGAAACGGACCTTGGCGCGGAAGTTCAAACCAATCGGCGTTCGCTAAGTACACGAAGTGTCTCCGGAAGGACACGGTCCTTCATCATGAAGCTGTATTGCCGATTCGTATCGAGCCGATCAGGGAGTTCTTCGAATAAAAAGGCACCGTCTGTTTCATCCACGGCTAGATGGGAGGATAACGATGCTATCTCGGCAAAGTAGATATTCTTGATGATCGTGTCCCCTTTTCCGGCAACACGGTATTGTCCGATATAGGATAAGGAACCGATTTGCCCTCCGGTTTCCTCCATCACTTCGCGTCGTGCAGCCTCTTCTGCTGTCTCGCCGGGTTCGACCTTCCCACCCGGAAATTCATACCCGCGCTGCTTATGATGGGTCAGCAACCATTTCCCTTCGTACACGGCAATGACCCAGACATGCAGGGGACGATCCGAGAACGGATGGTCCTCAAAACTTAGTTCCACCTGATTTTGATAATAATCCAAGAATGTAATCACGTACGTGCACCTCATTTCTTCTTCTAATTTCACTTTACCTGTTTCACAGGTTTTCTAAAAGTGAAAACGCCAGGAAAGGCTCTAAAACTGGAAAATGATAGCTGTTTGTCATCAAGCGAACACAAAAAAACAGCCGATGTTCCAAAAAGGAACGATCGACTGTCATTTCGCCTTACTTCAAACGTGCTTCAAGTTCTGCTTTTTCAGCTTCGAATCCTGGTTTCCCAAGAAGAGCGAACATGTTTTTCTTGTACGCTTCGACGCCCGGCTGATCGAATGGATTCACGCCGAGGAGGTAACCACTCATCGCACACGCTTTTTCGAAGAAGTAGAACAGGAATCCGAGGTGATACGGTGTCATCTCTGGAAGTTCGACCGTCAAGTTCGGTACTTGTCCGTCCGTGTGTGCGAGCAACGTACCTTCTGCTGCCTTATCGTTGACGAATTGAATCGACTTGCCGGCAAGGAAGTTCAATCCATCGAGATCCTGAGCATCTTCTTCAACCATCAATGCATGACGCGCTTGACCGACTTTGATGACTGTCTCGAACAGATCACGACGGCCTTCTTGGACGTATTGACCCATCGAGTGGAGATCCGTCGAGAAGTCGACTGCTGCCGGGAAGATCCCTTTGAAGTCTTTTCCTTCTGACTCGCCGTACAATTGTTTCCACCACTCCGATACGTAATGGAGTGCTGGTTCGTAGTTGACGAGAAGCTCGATTGTCTTCCCTTTCGCATAGAGGGCATTTCGGACGACTGCGTATTGATACGCTTCGTTGTCCGCTAGGTTTTCGCTTGCGTAGCGCTCTTGTGCGTCACGTGCCCCTTGCATCAACTCTTCGATCGAAATACCAGCTGCTGCGATCGGCAACAAACCAACCGGTGTCAGAACAGAGAAACGACCACCGACATCATCCGGAATGACGAATGTTTCGTACCCTTCAGAGTCTGCGAGTGTTTTTAATGCACCGCGTGCTTTATCCGTCGTTGCATAAATCCGGTGTTTCGCTTCTGCTTTACCGTATTTCTCTTCCATGAATGCTTTCAAGAGACGGAACGAGATTGCTGGTTCTGTCGTTGTACCCGATTTTGAGATGATGTTGACCGATACATCTTTTCCTTCGAGAACTTCGAATAGATCATGCAGATACGTTGAAGAGATATTATGACCGGCATAGATGATTTGTGGTGCTTTGCGCTCTTCTTTTGATAACAAGTTATGGAACGAGTGTCCGAGCATCTCGATCGCAGCACGCGCTCCGAGATATGAACCGCCGATTCCGACGACTAACAACACATCAGAATCCGACTTGATTTTTTCTGCAGACGCTTGGATGCGTGCGAATTCCGCTTGATCGTAGTTCGTCGGAAGATCTACCCACCCTAAGAAATCACTTCCTGCGCCAGTTCCTGCATGAATCGCATGGTGAAGCGTCTTTACCGTCTCCGCCATATGATCTACTTCATGTTGACCTACGAATTGTAGGGCTTTCGAATAATCAAAACGTACTGTTGACATGCCATCGTCCTCCTTATTCATTCGCAACGAAATGCGACCTTCCTTTTCATTAAAACGCAAGAAGGAAGGTCGTTCAAGTCTTTTGTGAAATGATTAGCAAATGTTACAGGGTCTTATAGGGCAGCTGTCACGATTTGACGCACATCGTCGTTTCCAAGCGATTTGAAGTTACCGAAGTCGCCGCGTGTCATCGCTGACTTGACGATTGAATCAACTGTATCTTCTTTGATGTCGTAATCGGCAAGACGGTTAGGTGCACCGAGTGATGTCCAGAAAGCGCTGATTGCGTCGATTGTCGCATGTGCTGCTTCCATCTCTGATTTTCCTTCCGTATCAACGTTAAAGACGTTTTCACCGAGTGTCACGAAACGGTGTGCATTTGATTCGTCAAGCACGTGGCGCATCCAGTTCGGGAAAAGGATCGCGAGTCCACCTGCGTGCGGGATATCGTGAACAGCTGAGACAGCGTGCTCGATGTTGTGTGATGCCCAGTCGCCGCGCGCGCCCATTTGAAGAACACCGTTGAGTGCCATCGTACCAGCGAAGAGAATCGTGCCACGAAGTTCCACGTTCTCGAGATCGTTGACGAGTTTTGGTGCTGCTTCAACAACTGCTTTCATGACACCTTCTGTCATCCGTTCTTGGACCGGTGCATGTGCAGGGTGGAAGTATTGCTCGAGGCAGTGACTCATCATATCGACGATACCGTAGATTGTTTGATCTTTCGGTACGCTGACTGTGTATTTCGGATCAAGGATTGAGAATGTCGGGAACGTAAGCGGGCTACCCCAACCGTATTTCTCTTGTGTTTTCCAGTTCGTGATGACCGATCCCGAGTTCATCTCAGAACCTGTTGCGGCAAGCGTCAAGACTGTTCCAAATGGAATGACCGTTTCCGGTGTTGCCTTACCGATGACGAGATCCCATGCTTCACCTTCATACGGGATACCAGCAGCGATCAATTTCGTGCAGTCGATGACGGAACCGCCACCGAGTGCAAGTAGTGCATCCACGCCTGCTTCACGGGCGATTTTGATACCGCGCTCCGCTGTCTCGATACGTGGGTTCGGTTCGACACCGTCGCATTCGACGTACTCGATTCCTGCCGCGTTGAGTTCACGTGTGACATCATCATAAACGCCGTTCCGTTTGATACTGCCGCCACCAAAGACGAGCATGACTTTCTTTGCATCGAGTGCTTCGAGTTGTGGTTTCAGTTGGCTGACTTGACCGTCACCAAAAATAAGTCTCGTTGGATTGCGATATTCAAAGTTTTCCATCTGTGTTGCCTCCTCAATAAGTAATGAACACCTTACATTATCCACACATTCCCCTTTTGCATCTAATTTAATGCTTGTCGTATGTAAAATTTGCGCAAAAAAAGAGAACCGACCGATGCCGATTCTCTCATGTGGCTTATTTTTGGAAGTTTGATTTTTCAATCCATTCTTCCAATTTACCTTTAAGAACGTTGAATCCAGGTGCTTCTTCTTGTTTGAAAGCAGGACCTGCATCGCGACGTCCAGCGTTTTTGCGTGGACCTTTCGCACGTGCTTCACGTTTTGGAGCTTCCTGAGTTGCTTTGATCGAAAGCTTCATTTTTTTGTTAGCTTCGTCGATGTCGAGAACTTTAACAGTTACTTCATCGCCAACTTTTACGTAATCGTTGATGTCTTTTACGTAATCGTGTGAGATTTCTGAGATGTGGACGAGACCTTGTGTTTGCTCGTCAAGTGCTACGAAAGCACCGAAGTTTTGAATACCAGTTACTTTACCAGTAACGACTTGGTCTTTTTCAAAGTTTGCCATAATGTATACACTCCCTAACTAAATTCATCAACTTATAATAACACACTTTTCTTGTATCGTAAAAAATATTTTTGGAATTTGTTTATTTTTTATTTCACAAGGGAACATTTTAATAGCAAGACTTCAAGTATTCCCCCTGATTCTGCCGAACTTTCCGAGTTCGGCCCTTTTTTTGTTCTTTTGCTCAATTGACCTGAAGAAATCAAGAAAAGTAATATGTGAGATCTTTAAAAGCTGATCAGACAATTCATTAAAAACGGACAGTCTCGGTCTGCTCGCTTTCCGCGGACAAGCCCTCATGCCGCTTCAGATGCGTCGCATCTTCCAGGGTCATAATGACTTGTTTTTCCGCAGGAGTCGAGCAAGACCTCACCTGTCCTAGACTAAAGGAAATATAGAGTAGAAGCAATCATCAATTGCTCTATTTATCATTTATAGATCATCGAATCCATTCGCATCCGTTACTTTCGCATACGAACGTGATTTTTGTTCGAAGAAGTCCGATTTCGTCGCGTTCATCGAATCATCCGAATACGCACGAATCCATGGCATGACGTCTTCGTCGTGCCCTTCATAGAGATCCGACAAACCGATGACGCGAAGACGTTTGTTTGCGAGATATTTAACGTAGTCACGCATTTCACTGACATCAAGACCGTCTAGATCACGCAAGACATATTCGCTCCACTCGATTTCAAGATCAACGGCACGCTTGAACGTGTCGTAGACGAATTGTGTGAAGGAACCATCGGCATCGATTTCTGGATGCTCCGACAGGACAGCACGTAACAATTGGCTGATGAAGTACGAGTGTTGCAGTTCATCCCGTTGAATATAGCTGATCATCGTCGACGTCCCGACCATCTTTTGGTGACGCGCCAAGTTATAGAAGAAGGCAAAGCCTGAATAGAAGTTGATGCCTTCGAGGACGATTGAAGCAACGAGCGATTTCGCGAAGTTTTCTGGCGTCCGGTCATTTTGGAAATCTTCGTATAAATCAAGAATGAATGCATTACGCTTCATGACCATGTCGTCGTCTTTTGCAATATCGAAAATCCGGTTTTGTTCAGCCAATGGAACCAAGCTGGATAAGACGTAGCTGTATGATTGATTATGAACGACTTCCTGTTGCGCGACGATTGCGAGAATCGCGTGAACGGATGAATCTGACGTGAACATCGCTGATTCCAAGATATAGCGTGTCTGAACCGAGTCAAGGATCGAGAGTAGACCGATGATCCGTTTGAAGGCATCCTGTTCCCGTTCGCTTAATTGATTCCACTGCTGCATGTCTTTTGACATCGAAATCTCATCTGGAATCCAGAAGTTTGATAACAATTGTTTATAGATCGAATAAAACTGTGGATACGCAATATCGTTCCAGTTGACGATGGCACTCGTTTCGCCACCGATGATCGCTGTCGCGCGATTCGGATGACGTGCATCAAGCAGTTTGATTTTTTGTAGCTGTTCCATGTGCTTCGACTCCCTCTTGCTGTAATTGAAGAATGGTCCGTTTCGTCCATTCCTTGACGAGATGTGGGCGATTGCGCGGTGACTGCTCGATTTTCAACAGTTCTCCGGCAAGCGGCACCCCGAATTTCGAGAGGTGATACGCCATCTCATCGACGGCGCGACAATATTTGACGAACATCTTATCCCCCGTTCCAAACACGGCCGCCTGCGGAATCGCATGCGAACTCTCCTTTAGAACGGTTCTAAGGCAGTCGCGCATATCGTCGGGCAATTGTCCATCTCCCCACGTATACGAACCAAAATAGACGATATCATAAGGCGTTAACTGATACGTCGTCACTTCGTCCGCAAACAACATCGTCGGCTCGATTCCCATCTCAGAACACGTCTTTGCGACGAGTTCTGCCACCTCCTCCGTGTTTCCACTCAATGACGCGTATACGATTGCTGCCTTCATGATATCGTCCTCCTTCTCTTATGATGAACACGATTCACATTCGTCGATCTCAACCGTCGTCGAACGCGTGTAGTAGATCGTCTTCATCCCGAGTTGCCATGCTTCCATATGCATCTCGAGTAACTCTTTTGCTTTGACGTTATTTTTCACGTACAGATTGAAGCTGATCGCTTGGTCGATGTGACGCTGACGCGACGCATTTTGACGAATGCTCCATAGCTGGTCAATCTCAAACGCCGATTTATAGAACCAGTTCGTTTCCGGTGTTAAATCTGGAACCGTGACTGGAATCTTATAGTTTTTCTTCTCTTCCGAGTAGACTTTTTTGTAGATTGGATCAATCGATGCCGTACTACCAGCAATGATCGCTGTCGATGAGTTCGGTGCGACTGCCATCAAGTATGCGTTACGCATTCCGTACGCCGTGATGTCCGCTTGGAGACGATCCCAATCGAGCTCATCCGTCGTTTTATAGTGACGACGTTTGATGTACTCACCTGTTTGCCATTCCGATCCTTCGAAGAGACGGTATGCCCCTTTTTCTTTTGCGAGCTGCATCGACGCATCGATCGTCAAGTAAGCAATCTTCTCGTAGAGGCGGTCAGCGTATTGCACCGCTTCGACCGATTCCCAACGGATGCCTTCGAGTGCGAGCAGATGGTGCCAGCCGAACGTTCCAAGACCAACGGCACGGTATTTTTGGTTCGTTAGTTGTGCTTGCGGGACGTCGATCGTATTCAGATCGATGACGTTATCAAGCATCCGCATTTGAATTGGAATCAAGCGCTCTAAGACGTCAGAACGAACAGCTCGTGCCAGCGCGATCGATGACAAGTTACAGACGACGAAGTCCCCTGGTGTCTTCGTGACGATGATCTTACCATCTTCCGTGTACTCTTCCGTCACGGTCGTCGGGCTCATGTTCTGCATGATTTCCGAGCAAAGGTTTGATGAGTAAATCATACCTGCATGTTTATTCGGATTCGCACGGTTAACGGCGTCACGGAAGAACATGTATGGTGTCCCTGTCTCAAGTTGCGAACGCATGTAGCGTTTGACGAGGTCAATCGCCGGAACTGTTTTTTTGCTGAGACGCGGTTCGTTGACACACGCTTCGTATCGTTCTGTGAAGCTGCCCCCTTGTTCCGTCTCATCGAAGTAATCTTCGAGACTGAAGCCCATGACGGTCCTGATTTCGTGTGGGTCAAATAAATGCCAGTCTTCCCGTGCTTCAACAGCACGCATGAAACGGTCCGGTAAGTTGACGCCTGTGAACAAGTCATGTGTCCGAAGGCGCTCGTCTCCGTTGTTGAGCTTCGCGTCCAGGAATTCGAGAATATCTTTGTGCCAGATGTCGAGATACACCGCAATCGATCCTTGACGCATACCGAGCTGATCGACGCTGACTGCCGTGTTGTTCAGTTGCTTCATCCATGGGATGACACCGCTTGAAACACCTTTGAATCCTTTGATGTCTGAACCGCGTGAGCGAATTTTCCCCATGTAGACGCCGATGCCGCCGCCACCTTTAGAGAGCGTCGCCACGTCCGTGTTCGAGTCGTAGATACCGCGTAGCGAATCATCGACTGTATCGATGAAACATGAAGAAAGTTGACCGTAAGACTTACCAGCATTCGAAAGCGTCGGAGTCGCAACTGTCATGTAGAGGTTCGACAATGCCCAGTAAGCTTCTTTGACGAGTTCTAAACGGCGTTCCTGCGGTTCGTTTTGCATCAGTGTCATCGCGATGACCATGAATCGTTCTTGCGGTAGCTCGTACAAGTTTTTGACGTGATCACGTGCGAGGTACCGGTCTGCCAGTGTTCGAAGACCGATGTATGTGAACAAGTGATCGCGGGAAGGATCGATCGATGCCGACAGTTCGTTGATGTCTTCTTTCGAATACGCATCTAGTAAATGTTTCGTGAAGATGCCGATTTCTGTCAGTTTTTCAATCAGCGTATACAGCGAGCCATATCGTTCTTCCGCTGCATATCCGCGATTTTCACCTGCTTCCAGGTATAACCGGTTTAAGTAAGTCGCTGTCGCTACGAATGTCCAGTTCGGCTCTTCTGCCTTCAACATATCGAGTGCGTGCATCGTTAACAGTTCATAGACTTGATCTGCTTGTAAGGACTTCCCTTCAAGCGCTCGGATGGCACGTTCTGTATAGCGGTCGATATCGAGCTCCGGATACGTTTCCGTTGCCTGCCGAATTACGACATATACGTCTTCTATTGTCATTGCACCTTTGAAGATGCGTGCTGTATTCAGTGGAGATGCCACTATGAACCACTCCCATTCTCTATCGTTAAACAGGTTCGCATTACACAATGAAATACGATAAACTAAAAAAAGACGCCCTACATATAGAAAGGACTCTACAAGTATCACTCTATATATAGACGTTTTAGACGTTTTTAAACCTGTTTATGTACAAGATATAGGTTATCACTGAAATTCAAAAAAATAACCCCTTGCTTTGAAATTCAGGTCAAACAATTTGAAAAAGGCACCGTGACGCCTTTTGAGATATATTGAGATAGTGAGCAAAACAAATTATAAGTTCATAAGAACCTTTAAAAAAAGATGATGCTTTTATCCTATTTCTGATGAAAATTTTCTCTTCGAATTTTCTGATATACTGGATATATCGATCTTCTGTTTAAAAGAAGAGGGATTGAATGTATCCAACACGAAAAGATGACATATGAACCGTTCGTATGTACATTGAAAGGAGCTTATCTATGCAAGTCGATTACACACCAAATCCGAATTCCGTCAAAATCACGCTCGAGGAACAACGCTTCGGCGCTAAAAGTACGAGTGTCAAAAAAGAAGATACACCTGAAGATGCGTTGCTCGCATCATTGATTACGATTGATGGAATCGACAATTTATTCGCTTACGGTGATTTCGTCACCGTGACGAAAGAGCCTTCAGCTGAGTGGAACGAACTGCTTCCACGTATCGAAGCACACATGTAAAAAAACAAGCAGACACCTGTTCCTGAACAGGTGTCTTTGTTCAAGGAGCGATTACTGATGCCAACCGTATCCATCATCATCCCGACCTACAATCGTCCGCGTGAGCTAGCAGAAGCGCTAGAGGCGTTGACGCGACAACACTATCAGGACTTCGAAGTCATCATCTTGAATAATAACGGAGACGATGTCTCGGCAGTGACGGCTGCGTATCAGGATTGTCTGCAACTGACATACGTCGAATTGCCAGAAAATCATCATGTCCGCGCTCGCAACCACGGCGTCACACTCGCTTCCGGTCGCTACATTTTACTTCATGATGACGATGATCTTCTATTACCGAGCCATATCGAAGAAGCGGTCGGTGATCTTGAAGCCGGTGCCGATCTGACCTATACGGATGCGGAACTCTTTACGTATCACTGGGAAGGCGATCGCCGCGTAGCACTTGATTGCGAGCCGTTTGCGTATCCGTATGATTCGGAGACGATCCGGGAAGACTCGACGTATATTCCGTCCGGATCGCTCTACCGTAAATCGCTTCACGATCAGCTCGGTCCGTTTGACGAAGACGTCTTCAATTACTGGGACTGGGACTGGATTTTACGCGTCGGTAAAGATCATTTAATCCTGCATCCGGCTCGCGCAACCGTTCTGTACGCCTTCAATCCGTCCGGCAATCATGAGTCGGCGCGACAGGACGCAGCGCGACGCGTCTATTTTGACCGTCTGGTCGAAAAACACCAACTCCCGACACGCGAAATGAAGAACTTCCATATCGTCCAAGAAGAAAGACGCGCACGATTGCGACAGACACGTCGGACATTCAATGGTCAATTGACAGAAAGTGAGTGAATTTTATGTATACGGAAAAACAACTTGAACTGCTGACACTACTCTCACAAAACGGACCCATGGATGTGACCTTGCTTGCTCAGATGCTCGACTGGGAAGCAGCAGAAGTAGCCGCTTCGATCGAAACATTTAAACGCGACGGTGTCCTCCTCGGCTACACTGCCGTCATCGATTGGCAAAAGATCCATGCCCATCATGGTGTGACAGCGTTCATCGATGTCAAAGTCACACCGAAACGGGGTCGCGGGTTCGATGAGGTTGCCGATCGCATCCATCGCTTCCCGGAAGTGACATCTCTTTATCTGATGTCCGGAGCATATGACCTGCAAGTCGTTTTAGACGGTAAATCGTTACAGGAAGTGTCTCAATTCGTCTCCGAAAAATTATCGACGCTCGACTCTGTCATCTCGACGACGACCCATTTCCGCTTGAAGACATACAAGCATGACGGGGTTCTTTTCAGTCAGGATGATGAAGATAAACGATTGAAGGTGTCTCCATGAAATCATTATCCGAACGCGTCGAACAGCTAGCCCCATCCGGCATCCGTCGTTTCTTTGATTTAGCCGGATCGATGGAGGACGTCATCTCCCTCGGTGTCGGTGAACCCGATTTCGTCACGCCATGGAATGTCCGGGAAGCGAGTTTTGCCGCACTCGAGCAAGGCTACACGGCATACAGTGCCAATGCCGGTTTACTCGAGTTACGTCAGGAAATCGCACACTACATGCAAGAGAAATTCGCCATCTCCTATTCGACGACGGAAGAAATCATCGTTACGACAGGTGCCTCGGAAGGTCTTGATCTGGCGTTTCGCAGTCTGATCAATCCGGGGGATGAAGTCATCGTCGTCGAACCGGCATTCGTCTCATATGCTCCGTTGATTGAACTTGCCGGAGGAATTCCAGTCGCCGCTGCCTGTCATGCAGAAGATGGTTTTGCGATTCAACCGGAAACGATTGAACAGCTCTTATCAGATAAGACGAAAGCAATCATTTTCTGTTTCCCTTCGAATCCGACAGGTTCAACGATGACGCGAGATCAACTCGCTGATCTCGCCCTGCTCGTAAAGAAACATGACTTATACGTCATCAGTGATGAGATCTATGCGGAGTTGTCTTACGAAACCGAAGCCGTCTGTTTTGCGACCCTCCCCGACATGCGGGAGCGGACGATCGTCATCAATGGTTTCTCGAAAGCATTCGCGATGACAGGGTGGCGACTTGGCTTCACTTGCGCACCGCCTGCCATCACACAATCGATGCTGAAAGTTCATCAATACGGGATGATGTGTGCTCCGACACTCGTCCAATTCGCAGGCATTGAAGCGTTGCGTTCACGCCATAAGACGGTTCCTGACATGGTGACGAGTTATCGTCAACGCCGAAACTACTTCGTCAAAGCGCTAAACGATGCGGGTCTACCGACACATCTACCGGGTGGTGCCTTCTATGCCTTCCCGTATATCGGTCATACCGGACTGACGAGTGAGCAGTTTGCAGAACAGCTATTACTCGCTGAACGCGTCGCCGTTGTTCCGGGATCCGTCTTCGGCGCAAGCGGCGAAGGATACGTCCGGGCGAGTTATGCGAGTTCGATTGAACAACTGCAGGAGGCGATCGCTCGCATCCAGCGTTTCATGAAAAAATGGCAGACGCAAGATGAGGTTACGTCGTCTCATTCACGGTAAGTCCATGACAAATAAGCCGCTTGCTCACAAGAGCAGGCGGCTTTTGAATTCAATCCACATACAAAACAAGGAACATCCGATGGTCATCTTCCGCATGATACGGAGAGACAGGACCAAGTTGTGGCGCGAAGACCTCCAGCCGATACGGTGAATCCTTGAAATCAAGCGGTGTGCGTTCTTTGATCAGGCGTCCTATTTGATCCGCTAGTTCTTTCACCTCGACCAAACTACGCGACCGTTCCATCGGCGCCTCAAAGACGAATGCTTCGATTCCCTCGACCTTCGCACAGCGAAGGAAACGTCGGAGCGATGGAAGCGCCGTCTCTATATTCGCTTCTAGTGTACAGTCATCCTCGTAAACTGGTGCTCCCCAGAGGCGTGCCTCGCTTCCTGTCGCACTCCGGAAATGATCGATTGTCTTTTCCGTAATCGGATCACGCGTCAAGGCAAACCGTGTTTTGTCCCGCTTCAGATTTTTTTCATTCGTCCGGTCGATTTCCGTCAGTAAATCCAGGTCTAACGGACGTGCTAAACGGAACAGCTCCCGTTGCAGACGTGCCAAGGAATGACCAATCGGAATGATGGCATCTTTCGCTTTCGGTGGTTTATCCCCTTCATACCCATTCATGACACGTGCGATTTGTCCGGCTTCATGCACGAGTCGATAAAACGAACCACCTTGATCATCGCTTGCCGTACCGAGTGTCTTGTGCTGGGCTGCTAGATCCGTTGCGTATTGATTGGCAAGACAGGTCGAAATCATCAAGACATCAACGAGTTCCGCACGAAGTGCCGCTTCATCTTGTTGCTCCAGCGCTTCTCCGACCTCACCGATTTCCTCCGTCAAACGCGCGAGTCCCGACAACGGTCGAAAATACCCACCGAGTGAGCGGATCGTCGCATCAACCTTTTGTTGTAGTATCTTCATCTGTTCCATTTGTCTGCTCCTCCACGATTGCCTGACGTACGCGTTGTTCCGTCTCTTGCTTGACCCGTTGCGCGAACATCTGATTTTTCTTCCATTCCCGGATTCCAACGGTCGTCGCAGCAATCAACGCTGCAAATAATCCAACTTCTCTTTTCTGCACTCAGTTCTCCTCCTTTTGAATGACTCGCAATGTACCCAAACATGATATGATGATATCAATTCTACATAATCCAGTAAGAGGTGTTGCTTGTGTCGACTGAACGTCTTTGGCAAATGGCCCGGTTTCTGACGGTGATTTTTGCCTTCGTGGCCGTCGGATGGTTACTCATCCGTCTCTCGTCCATCTTGTATCCATTCGTCTTTGCGTTTTTGCTTGCACTATTCAGCCGACCGCTCGTTGATTTCTTTCAAAAGCGGTTACGGATGAACCGGGGATGGGGTGCGTTATTATCCATCATTTTAATCAGTGGTCTATTGGTCGGTTCGCTCGCTTTGATCATCATGCAACTGATTCGCGGACTCGTCTTCGTCGCTAATCAACTTCCGGAGCAAATCCAGGAGCTCAGCCTGTATTTTCAAAAGCTGTACAACGACAAACTGGCGCCGATTTGGAACGATGCTTCGGAAGCCTTGCGATCACTTGAACCCTCTCAACAAAATACGGTTCAGAACAGTATCCAGTCGCTCGGTAGTTCACTCGCGAGCGCAATTGGCGAAGGCTCAAAGAGCATTGCCATGATGCTCCAATCCGTTCTTGCGACCTTGCCGTCGATTGCGTTGATTTTCGTCATCGTCCTGCTCGCCTGGTTTTTTATCGCAAAAGATTGGCACCAGTACGAACTACGATTGAAACGCTACGAGATGCTGCCATGGTTCGCCCGTCTCGAATCGGTCTTCCTCAGTCTTCGGTCGGCTTTGTTCGGTTATGTCAAGGCTCAGCTCACCCTGATTACGATTACCTTCTTCATCGTTTTGATCGGTCTTTTTGTCATCGGTGTTGATCATCCGTTCGCAGTTGCTTTCATCGCTGCTTTCTTCGACATCTTGCCTTATCTCGGAACAGGTTCTGTCTTCTTACCCTGGATTGCGTATTCCATCATCACGGGAGATACATCACTTGCGATCGCCCTTGGTGTTTTATACGCCTTAGTCATCCTTCAGCGCAATGTCATGGAGCCGAAAATCGTCGGTGACAATATCGGCATCCAGCCGATTACGGCATTGATTGCATTGTTCGTCGGCATTCAGTTCTTCGGTGTCTTCGGATTGATCCTCGGACCGTTGATTGCCGTCATCTTAAAAGCGCTCTACAATGCTCAGATTTTCCATTATATCTATGCCTTTGTGAAAGGATCACCCACACCATTCCGGTGAGGGTGATTTTTTAGGTAGTGCTGCGTATAAGGGATAGCCATCCTGATCAACCGGTCGATCAGCCGGTAGAAATTCACATGGAAAACGTGCTGCTGTCGCCAGAAGACAGGCATCGAGCCAGTCATCGATTGCAACATGCGACTGATGCCGTTTCCAGAATGGCGGACAATCAAAGTGTTCCAGCAAGTCAATCCGCTCCGCGATACCTTCATTCGTTTTCTTCGAAAACCGCGCCGGATGACCGGCGAGTCGCGCAAAACAGACTTCCGGATGCGCTTCATTCATTTCGCTACGGTATCGCTGACGGACTTCCCTGATTTTCGGTAACAGATACCACGCTTGTTTGGAGAGACCGATGCCAGCATGTTGTTTTGCTAAATCATTTGCTTCCATATAGTTTGATGCTGTCAGTGCACTGAGGAAAGGTGCATTAAAGACACTGCTCGTTCGACCGGGGCGTAGTTCCCGTCGCAGCAGCTGATCCGTTTCGCGCCGTCCTTCCACCAAGCCGATCGGCATATCAATCCAAATCCGGTCCGCTCGCGGTAGCTCATCGAGCGTCGCGACCACAGACGCACTATAATGACCATGCCGATACTGAACGAGGACCCATCCCGCCTTCGCAGCATCAATCCCGATGACGTACATGTGTCTTCTCCCGGAGCGAACGTAGTAGCGACAGCACCGTGAAAATGCCGATGAATGTCGCGAAGCCGAGCGATAGACGATCGCGCGTATCCAAATACCAGACGACGGAAAGGATCGTCAGTAAGACACCGAGTAGATTCCAACGTCTCATTTTTCTTGTTCGACGAACCGGTACAGACTACGAACCATGACGCCTGTTGCTCCTTTTGGACCAATCTCTGAGGCTTGGTTTTGTTCCGATGTTCCGGCGATGTCAAGGTGAAGCCACGGTGTGTCCCCGACGAATTCACCGACGAACGCACCACCGAAGATCATGTGACCCATGCGCCCTGGTGAGTTGTTCAAGTCAGCGACGTCCGAACGACGGACTTGTTTGATGAACGCATCGACATACGGCATTTGCCAGACCATCTCATTTGTCTCTTTCGTCACCTGTTCAAAACGTTCGTAGAGTGACGCATCATTCGTCAACGCACCCGTGATTTCTGTTCCAAGGGCAACAAGGACGCCACCTGTCAATGTAGCGAGATCAATGATCGCTTTCGGTTGATATTCTTTGACGTACGTGACTGCGTCAGCGAGAACAAGCCGACCTTCCGCATCCGTGTTCAAGACCTCGATCGTTTTCCCCGCCATCGACGTGATGACATCATCCGGTTTGAAGGCATCGCCGGAAATCATGTTGTCCGTTGCCGGAATGACACCGATGACGTGAACATCAGGTTTGAGCTGACCAAGTGCTTCGAATAGCCCGAGAACCGCTGCCGCGCCCCCCATGTCGCCTTTCATCCCGACGATGCCGTCTTTCGGTTTGATCGAATAACCACCTGTATCGAACGTGACACCTTTACCGACGACGGCGATCGGTGCGTCTGCTGATCCTTTATATTCAAGGACGATCAATTTCGGTGGAATGACGGATCCTTGGTTGACGGCAAGCAAGGCGCCCATACCGAGGGCTTCCATCTCTTCCTTATCGATGATCCGAAGGTCATGACCATGACGTTCCGCAATGAAACGGGCTTCGTCTGCAAGTGCTGGCGCCGTCAAGAGATTCCCTGGCATCGTTACGAGACGACGCGCCAAGTTCGTCGCTTCAGCCAAAGCCGTTCCACGGCGTGTTGCTTCTTCCTCTTCAGGTAAGACCGTCAGATGTAGCGTATATGCTTTAGAAGGCGACGTCTTGTAATGCTTGACCTCATATGTAGCGAGGGTGAATGTCTCAGCAATCAGTTCGACCGGTTGCCCTGGGAATGTCGTCGCGTCAACTGTGACCTGCTCTAAACGGCGGGCTTTGACGTGTTGAGCGGCTTTTCCGAGTAAGCGACGCAAATCATCTTGCGTGAGTTGATCGACTTTCCCGAGTCCGACGAACAAGACACGTGCGACGTCTCCCGCTAATGTTGGCAACAGACGAAGTTCTCCCCGTTTCGTTGAAATATCACCTTGACGGACCCACTCTTCTAATTTGTCACCATACAATGTTTGTAACCGTTCATCGAGTGGTTGATTTCCTGAAATCCCGACAACGAGTACGTCTACGGATTGATTCGTTTGCATATAAAACTCCCCCTTTGACTAGTATCTCTTAGTATGAAGTGTTTTCAGCCATTTTCCAACTGATAGCCTCTCGGCTCACGGCAAACGCTTTCACTGCCTCCGTTCGACAATTTGTCGAAATGCTTGGTTTCAAACAATTGTTGCCCGTTTCACAATATGATAGGATTAAACGGGTGAAATGTTGAGGCACTTCAAGAAACGATGCGTTTGCTGTTCCGGGAAATGTCTACGTTTTCATTCAAGGGAGAGTGCGCAGAAGGCTTGTTAAGAGAGAGGCGTTTATGGGTATCTATAGATAGCTAAGAAACGAAGTCGTCGCGTTAAAAAAACTTACTGAAAAGAGGGTAATGCACATGGCACAACATATCAAAGGAATTGGCGCTTCTGCAGGGATCGCGATTGCAAAAGCATTCGTGATGGAAACACCGGTCTTTGAGATTCCATCGCACAAAATCGAGGATGCGGCTGCGGAAAAAGAACGTTTCCAAGCAGCGATTGCAAAATCGAAGACGGAACTCGAAGTCATCCGTGAAAATACCTTACAAGAATTAGGTCCAGATAAAGCGGAGATTTTCTCAGCTCACCTTCTCATCTTAGAAGATCCGGAAATCGTCAGTCAGGTGAACGCAAAAATCGAGGACGAGCAAGCAAATGCTGCAAAAGCACTCGATGAAGTCGCGAACATGATGGTCATGATTTTCGAATCAATGGATAACGAATACATGCGCGAACGGGCAGCCGACGTCCGTGACGTCACAAAACGGACGATGGCTCACCTTCTCGGAATCACGTTCGTCACTCCAGCTCAAATCAACGAAGAAGTCATCATCATCGCAGAAGACTTGACGCCTTCAGATACAGCTCAATTGAACCGTAAATATGCAAAAGGTTTCGCAACGAACATTGGTGGCCGGACATCGCACTCTGCCATCATGTCACGTTCACTCGAAATCCCAGCAGTCGTCGGTACAAAAGTCGTCTTGACGGATGTAAAACACGGCGATCTTCTGATTCTTGATGGTGCAGAAGGTGACGTCATCGTCAACCCGAGCGAAGAGCAAGTGGCGGAGTACGAAGCAAAACGTGCAGCGTACATCGCACAAAAAGAAGAGTGGAAAAAACTCAAGAACGAAAAAACAGTGACAGCTGACGGTCATCACGTCGAGCTCGCTGCAAACATCGGTACACCAAACGATGTCAAAGGCGTTTTGGATAACGGTGCGGAAGCAGTAGGTCTTTACCGGACGGAATTCCTCTACATGGATGCAGAGACATTCCCAACGGAAGACGAGCAGTTCACAGCTTACAAAACGGTTCTCGAATCAATGGGCGACAAAAAAGTCGTCATCCGGACACTCGACATCGGTGGCGACAAAGAATTGTCGTACCTTGATCTCCCACACGAGATGAACCCGTTCCTCGGTTACCGTGCGATCCGCCTTTGTCTCGATCAGACAGACTTGTTCCGAACACAATTGCGCGCACTTCTTCGTGCAAGTGCATACGGTAAACTTGCTGTCATGTTCCCGATGATCGCAACGATCGAAGAGTTCCGTGCTGCAAAAGCCCTTCTCCTGGAAGAGAAAGCAAACCTCCAAGGTGAAGGCGTTACCGTATCAGAAGACATCGAAGTCGGTATGATGGTCGAGATCCCAGCAACGGCGGTCATGGCTCGTCAGTTCGCAAAAGAAGTCGACTTCTTCTCTGTCGGAACGAACGATTTGATTCAATACACGATGGCAGCAGACCGGATGAACGAGAAAGTATCGTACCTGTACCAACCGTTCAACCCAGCGATCTTGAACCTCTTGAACAACGTCATCACAGAAGCACACAAAGCAGGCAAATGGGTCGGCATGTGTGGTGAGATGGCAGGAGAAGAATTGGCACTTCCAATCCTTCTTGGTCTTGGTCTCGATGAGTTCTCGATGTCAGCATCATCTGTCCTTCGTGCACGTAGCTTGATGACACGCCTCAACAAGTCAGAGTGTGAAGCAATCGTTGAACAAGTGCTTGATATGGATACAGCAGAAGAAGTCGTTGACTTCCTCAGCACGACATTCGATATCAAAAAATAAGTTCTGCTAGACGAATCTGGAACAATCCAGGTTCGTCTTTTTTTATCTAATTCAACAAAAAAACAACGCCCCTTTCTAATAAGAAAGAAGACGTTGTCGAAACGTGATTATTGAGCTTGTTTCTTTTTCGCCGGAGCCGATTGTTCCGACAGAATCGGACGCTCGTTCCCCATCAAGAAGATGAAGATGACACCGAGCACTGCTGGAATCAATGCCCAGAAATAGACGGTTGAGATCGATTCTGCAAGCGACGTCTTGATTGCTGTCGCAACTTCTGGAGGCATCTTCGCAAAGGCAGCAGCCGTCGGGAATTGTCCACCGGACGGCGCTCCGCCTTGCGGTAACCGATCCGCTATAGCTGACGTGAACGTCCGTGATTGAATGATTCCGAGAACCGTGACACCAAGCGTCATCCCGATTGTCCGGAATGTCGAGCCCATCGAGGTCGCAGCTCCACGACGTTGCATCTCGATCCCATTGATACTCGCGAGATTCAACAGAGAGAAGCTGAAGCCAACCCCGAAGCCGAGAATGATCATATAGATCGTGACCGCTGTCCGCGACGTCTCAAGCGTCATCGTACTGAGCAGATAGACACCGAGTAAGAAAAAGACCGCCGAGACCATCATGACGTTTCGGAATCCAAACTTATTCGGTAATTGCCCACCGAGTTGTGCCGAGACGACCGAGGCAATCAACATCGGCATCAGAATCAGACCGGAGTTCGTTGCACTGCCACCAAAGACTCCTTGAACGAAGATCGGAATGAAGACACTCGCCGAAATGAAGACGAATCCATAAAAGAAGGCAACGCCTTGTGTTGCCGCAAATAAACGACGACGGAACAAACTAAACGTAATGACGGGGTCCGCAGCACGTCGTTCCGCAAATGCAAAGGCAATGAACGCGACAAGAGCAGCTCCGAACAACCCGAGAATTTGCGGAGAAGACCATGCATATTCCTTCCCACCCATTTCGAGCGCGAGCAGGAAGACAATCAATCCGGCGACGAGGGTCAAGGCACCGACATAGTCGATTTTCTGTGTCCGGTGAACCGGTGATTCCTGATAAAAGACCGTCACGAGACCGAGCGCAATCAAGCCGAGCGGGATGTTGATGTAGAACACCCAGCGCCAGTCGAGCGAATCCGTCAATACAGCACCAAGTAAGGGACCGAAGATACTGGAGATCCCGAAGACGGCTCCAAATAAACCACTGACCTTCCCGCGTTTTTCAGGCGGGAAAATATCAAAGATGATCGTAAAGGCGATTGGCATCAATGCCCCACCACCAAGCCCTTGTAACGCACGATAGGCAGACAGCTCAATGATCGAGTCCGCCATCCCGCACAAGATACTTCCGATCATGAAAAGAAGCATTCCAAAGAGAAAGAATCGCTTTCTTCCATACATGTCACTCAGCTTACCGAAAATCGGCATCCCGGCAACGGTTGCGATCATGTAAGCCGACGTGACCCACGCGTACTGATCAAACCCGTTTAGTTCGCTGACGATTGTCGGCATCGCCGTCGCAACGATCGTGTTGTCCATTGCTGCGACTAAAATCCCGATTAATAATCCGATGACGACAGGTGTCGTATTCGTTTTTGTTGTAGTCGAAGACATCGACGCACCTCATTTCTTAATAAATTAGCTAACTCTTATAATAGCTAACTCATTGTATCATCATATGTGCAAAATCTCATTAATAAATGTGTTGATCTGATTGAAAGACGCAAAAAAGACGAGTCGAATGCGTCGACTCGTCTTTCTTACAATCTGATTTTATTCCACACGATATGAGATTGCTTCACCTGCTTCGACCGTCTTACCGATTTCAACATCGACTTTTCGATCGCCGCTGTTCGTGACGATGATTGGTGTCAGCAACGATGGGACAAGTGGGCGAACTTGTTCCAGATCGACATTAAGAAGCGGTGTGCCCGGTTCGACACGATCGCCCGCTTTCGCCAATGCTTCGAATCCTTTTCCTTCAAGCGAAACCGTATCGATACCGATATGAATCAAGATTTCGTCCCCGTTATCCGCAAGAATACCAATTGCATGTTTTGTCGGGAAGAAGGTCGTAATTTCACCGGAAACCGGAGAGACGACATATCCTTCTGTCGGATCGATTGCATATCCATCTCCCATCATCCGTCCGGAGAAAACTTGATCCGGTACATCATCAAGCGAACGAATCGTACCGCTGAGTGGGGAGACATACCCTTCTTGCGGTACGTATTCTCCACCGCTGTCACCAGCTAATGGCCCCGTCTCCGTTTTTGTTCCAGTTGTCCGTGCCTCATCCCCTGTTGGTACTTGTGGAATTGGATCAGCTTCCGGTGTTTCTTTTGGTTTATAGTTTGGATCTTTCATGATGTCTGCCATCTCTGTCTTGATCCCGTCGGATTTCGGTCCAAAGATCGCCTGGACGTTATCTCCGACTTCAAGAACACCGGCTGCACCGAGCTCTTTCAAACGATCTTTATTGACACCGGATTTATCATTGACTGTAATCCGAAGACGTGTGATACAAGCATCTAAGTGTTTAATGTTTGATGGACCGCCGAACGCCTGCAGAATTTCGTACGGTAAATCGCCTGCTTGTGCCGTTGATGTAGCGGCACCCTCTTTAATCGCTTCGCGTCCTGGAATTTTCAGATCAAACTTCGTGATGACGAAGCGGAATCCGAAGTAATAGATGACGGCGAAGACAAGACCGACAGGAATGACAAGCCACCATGACGTTCGATTCGGTAGAATCCCGAATAACGTGTAGTCAATCAATCCACCGGAGAACGTCATCCCGATCTTGACGTTCAGTAGGTCCATGATCATGAATGAAAGACCAGCAAAAACAGCGTGTACGGCAAACAAGAGTGGTGCGACGAATACGAAGGAGAACTCGACCGGCTCCGTGATACCAGTCAGGAAAGAAGTCAAGGCAGCCGAGAAATAGAGACCTTCGACCGCTTTTCGACGATCTTTTGCGACCGTATGATACATCGCAAGACAGGCTGCCGGAAGACCGAACATCATGAATGGATATTTCCCGGTCATATATGTCCCTGCCGTGAACGGAACGCCATCTTTTAATTGTGCAAAGAAGATCCGCTGATCCCCGTTGATGATCGTTCCGGCTTTATCCGTATATTCCCCGAACTGGAACCAGAAGCTTGAGTACCAGATATGGTGAAGACCAAACGGAATCAGTGAACGCTCAACCAAACCGAAGATGAAGGCAGACAGTGGTTCATTTGCTTCGATGATCGTTTTTGAGAACGTGTTGATTCCTGTCCCGATCGGTGGCCAGATATACGACAACGCAAAACCGGCAATGAGGCTGAACAGCGCTGTGGCAATCGGAACAAAACGTTTACCTGCGAAGAATCCGAGGAAATCAGGCAGTTTGATCTTAAAGAATTTATTATAACTGTACGCTGCTATCAAACCGGCAATGATCCCTCCGAATACCCCCATCTGCAAGGTCGGTATCCCAAGAACTGTTGCATACGATAAGTCACTCGCTTGTTGCGCTTCCGTAATTTTTTCTGGTGTAATCTGCAAAAACGAACTGATGACCTTGTTCATGATCAGGAAACCGACGATTGCGGCTAAGCCGGCGACCCCTTCCCCATTCGCAAGACCAATCGCGACCCCGACGGCAAACAATAGTCCGAGGTTCGCAAAGATGATATCACCTGCATCCTGCATGACTCGCCAAATGACGACAAGCGAATCATTTTCGAGGAACGGTAAATATTGCGTCAAGTTCGGGTTTTGAAATGCTGTCCCGAACGCAAGCAATAACCCCGCTGCCGGCAAAATCGCGACCGGTAACATCAGGGCCTTACCGATCCGCTGTAAGACACCAAACACGTTTTTCCACATGCGTATGTTCCCTCCTTTTTTAAACAAACTACTTAATTCATACCCTAAAATATTCTAGCGCAAAACGATTCCGAAAGATTTTACCAAAAAAAATGAGCCCTTCCGCAGAAGGACTCACTTCTTAAAACATTAGACTGTTTTTTCTTGTTTACGTGATGCGATGACGGCTTGGATCTCAGACTTGATGTTGTCTGATTTCGGTCCGTAGATCGCTTGAACGTTGTTACCAACTTCAAGGACACCCGCAGCACCTAATTTTTTCAACTCATCTTTGTTGACTTTCGATTTGTCGAGAACTTCAACACGAAGACGTGTGATACAAGCATCCAAGTGTTTGATGTTCGATTCTGTACCGAGTGCATCGAGGATACCTTCAGCAAGTTCAGAACCTTGTGCAGAAGAAGTTTCTTGTACTGCATCTTCACGACCTGGTGTTTTCAGGTTAAACTTGCGGATTGCGAAACGGAATCCGAAGTAGTAGATGACAGAGAGTGCAAGACCGACGACGATGACGAGCCACCACTGCGTGCGTCCTGGAAGAACACCAAAGAGAAGGAAGTCGATCAAACCACCAGAGAATGTCATACCGATCTTAACGTTCAACAATTGCATCGTCATGAACGAAAGACCAGCGAAAACTGCGTGAACGGCGAACAAGATTGGCGCTACGAATAAGAATGCGAATTCGATTGGCTCTGTGATACCTGTCAAGAATGCTGTAAGTGCTGCTGATCCGAGAAGACCACCAACGACCGCACGGCGCTCAGGACGAGCTTCGTGGTACATTGCGAGTGCTGCTGCCGGAAGACCGAACATCATGAACGGGAATTTACCAGTCATGAACGTACCAGCTGTTAATGTTGCGTTATCTTTCAATTGTGCGAAGAAGATCGCTTGGTCACCATGAACGACTGTTCCAGCTGCATTCTTGTACGAACCGAATTCGAACCAGAATGGTGCATAGAAGATATGGTGAAGACCGAATGGAATCAACGAACGTTCGATGAGACCGAAGACGAATGCTGCGAGTGTTGGGTTTTTCTCCATCATGAAGTGCGAGAACGAGTTCAAGCCATCTTGCGCGAACGGCCAGACGAAGACGAGAACAAGACCTGCAATCAATGAAACGACTGCTGTGACGATCGGAACGAAACGTTTACCAGCAAAGAATCCAAGGAACTGTGGCAATTCGAGATTATGATACTTCCCGTACGCCCAAGCTGCGATCAGACCGATGATGATACCACCGAATACCCCAGTTTGAAGTGTCGGGATACCGAGTACGTTTGCATATCCTTGACCGTTAGCCACCATTTCAGGTGTAACGCCGAGCCATACGCTCATTGTTTTGTTCATGATCAGGAATCCGACGATTGCCGCAAGTCCGGCTGCGCCGTCCCCTGCAAGACCAATCGCGACACCGACCGCGAATAAGAGTGCTAAGTTACCGAAGATGATATCCCCGGCTGCTTCCATTAATTTTGCAACCTTGATGATTGCATCATTTTTTAAGAACTCGAGTTTTGACGTCAAGTTCGGATTTTGCATCGCGTTACCGAATCCGAGTAGGATACCGGCAGCTGGCAAAATCGCTACAGGAAGCATCAACGCTTTACCGACACGTTGAAGAACAGCAAAAATCTGTTTGAACATGTGTGTTTCCTCCTTTTCCTGTTAAGAGCGAAGTATGATGAATAATGCCAATGATTGAGACGAAAAAAGTCAGACATCTGACCGTTTTTTTACAGAAAAAAATCAGGCACGAGCGGATTGTAGACAATAGACTTATCCCGTTGCGTAACGGAAATAAAGCTTCTTGCCCGACATCCCACTCATGCCTGATCGTATCAGTAACACGTAGTCCGTGCGGTCATTTACCTGAATCGTACTGCACTAAGCGTTGCAGATGCATCGTAAGATACGTCGCCTCGCCGCGCGGTACCGCTTTCTTCAACTGACGTTCCATGATGGACATCAGCTCCCAAGCAGTATCATAGCATAGCGGATATTCTTCACGCAATAGCTTTTCTACTTTTTCTGGAGCCTCTAGATACTCCCCATTGGAAACCCTTTCAATCGCTGAACGAAGATGCCGAATCAGACGCTTGTAATCAAGCGATTTTCGATCGATTTTAATCTCCAGTCGCTGTTCGATATGACTGGCAATTAAACCGACGAGCTGATGATGACGGTTGACTTCGAGTACGTCTTTGAAGTTCGTCGCCGAATGAATATGAAGTGCGATGAATCCCGTCTCGGCTGGAGGCAGGTAAAAATTCATTTCAGCACTGATGAATTCGACGATCTCTTCTGCAAGGGCGTACTCTTCCGGATACAAGGCTTCCGTTTCAGCAAGAAACGGATTCGTAACTTCCATCCCCTGCTCCAATCGCTTAAACGTAAACGTCAAGTGATCCGTTAATCCGATATGGATATGTTCATCAACCTTTTTGCCGAAGCGCGTCTCGATCATCGAGACGATTTCGTTCATCAGCGCGATGAAGTTCTCATCGAGATGACCGACGAGCGCCTTATATTGATCCTGTTCTTCTTTATCCTTCAACGTGTAGACTTTTTCCAACTTATCGAGATCTGTCAGTTGATCGCCTGGCTTCCGACCGAAGCCAATCCCTTTCGCGAGGATAATGACTTCCTGATTCGCACCAGTCGAACAAATGACGACATTATTATTCAATACCTTGATAACGTGGTACATTTGTTTATCCATTCGCTCTCAACCCAATCTGCTCTTACACATTTATTTAAAGACATTGTTTTTATTATAACGGTTTTTCAGACACGAAAAAAGCCTACTTACTCAAGTAGACTTTAAAACATTTGGTAACCGCTCTTACGCAGGAAACGAATCGATAGACCGGCGATGATGATTCCGGCAAGACCCGCCGCAAACATCGTGATATCCGCTGCCTGTAGACCAGCAATCCGGTCTCCGAGATTCGGAATCGCTTCACGAGCGTTCGTGAAGTACTCGAGCGTCGACTGGTTGTCGATCATCATGATGATGATGACCGGATAGAGTACGAGCATCACCCATGTACTCCGCAACAACATGTTTAAGATGAATCCGATACTAAAGAACATGACGAGATAAAGGACACTCCCGATCACGGCTTGAATGATATGCATACTGTTCCCCCTTTGAATCTCTTCTAGTATAACCGACAAAAAAGGCAAATGCACGAGTGTACATTTGCCTAAAACGTGAACTTAGAACTTCCCTTTTTTGATTGCAAGACCAAGCTTTTTCAATTCGAAGAAGTGTTTGTTGTCGATGACTTTTTTCATGAACGATGCGTTACGACCGTAGATCTTCTTACCGAAGACCATGCCGATGCCGTCTTTATGACCAAGTGAAGCGACCGTTCCTTTGTTCTCATACGTGAACGACGATGTTTGACGACCCGCGATGAGTGCTGCGATGTTCTCAGCGACTTTGTGTGCTTGTTGTGTCGCAATCTGTGCAGTTGGTGGGTACGGACGGTTCGAACTTGGATCCATGACTGCTGAACAGTCACCGATCATGAAGACGTTGTCGTGTCCTGGAACACGGAGATCTTCTTCGACGACGACACGGTTACGCATCGCTTCGAAACCAGATGCCGCAACGACTGGGTTACCACTGACGCCACCTGTCCAGATGATCGTGCTTGCTTCGATTGTTTCAGTCGTGTCGCCTTGAAGCGGACCGAACGTAACGCTTCCTGGGCCACATTCCTTGATGCCGTTACCGAGTTTGAACTCGACGCCTTGGCGCTCAAGCCATTTGTGTGCGTAGTTGACGAGATCAGCGTCGAATCCTGGAAGGACTGTTGGTGCTGCCTCGATGTTGACGACACGAACGAGTTCGCGTGGGATATCATATTGTTTGCACAGTTCTGGAATCCGGTTAACGAGCTCACCCATGAACTCGATTCCTGTGAATCCAGCACCACCAACGACGATCGTCAAGAGTGAACGATCTTGTGATCCTGTTGTTTTGTACTGTGCGAATGAGTAGTCGATATGTTCCTTGATTTTACGGACGCTGTTCAACGAGCTGATCGTCAGCGCGTGTTCCTTCAATCCTTTGATGCCGAATGTTTCAGGAACGCCACCGAGAGCAACGACGACGTAATCGTAAGGAACCGTTCCACCATCTTGTAAAAGAACCGTTTTAGCAGCCGTGTCGACTTTCTCAACGATCCCTTTGACAAGTTTAACGCGGGACGGGTTGATGACATCATTGATGTAGATGCGCGCTTGCTCCGCGGACATCGTACCTGCAGCTGGTTCATGTAACCAAGTCGTTTGGTAATGATAGTCGTGTTTGTTAATCAACGTGATGTTCGCTTGATCGACGCCGAGTTTCTTTTGAAGGTTGACTGCTGTGATCAATCCACCGTAGCCTGCTCCAAGAATAACAATGTTAGGTGTGTTCATGTTCTGATACTCCTTACGAATCGTAGTTTTGTTGTGATTTTCTTCACATTCAATGACAGACGAATGCTCAAAAATTTTGTTCAAATAATGTTCACATGTCTATAAGCCTATTGAAACACTTTTTAGAAATGATTGCAAAAGAAAAATGTAATTTCCTCTAAAAAAATGTGAGATATCCCGTACTTGCACCTGGACCCCCTTCTTCCTATATAATGGACCTATCCAACGCTAGGAGGGAATCAGATGTACCAACCATATGATGTCACGATCATCGGCGGCGGTCCGGTCGGACTGTTCACCGCGTTTTATTCAGGAATGCGCCAGATGAAGACGAAGGTCATCGAGAGTCTACCTCAATTAGGTGGGCAACTCGCTACGCTTTATCCTGAAAAATATATATACGATATTGCCGGTTTTCCGAAAGTAAAAGCGCAGGAACTGGTCGATCGGCTGCTTGAACAAGCGAATGAATTTGATCCGACGTACGTGCTCGGCGAGACAGTCATCGCTTACGAACGGATGGATGACGGGATCATCCGTCTCGTCACGAATAAAGGCGAGCATTATACGAAGACCGTCATCTTGACGGCAGGAAACGGATCGTTCGCTGCGCGTCCACTCGGAGTGGCGGATGCAGAACGCTTCGAAGAAACAAATTTACACTATTTCGTCAACGACATGGAACGTTTCAAGGATCGTCAAGTCGTCCTGCTCGGCGGTGGTGACTCCGCAGTCGACTGGTCACTGATGCTTGAACCGATCGCAAAATCCGTCACGCTCGTTCACCGTCGCGACAAGTTCCGTGCCCATGAACACTCGGTTGAACTGTTGCACGATTCGTCCGTCAACGTCATGACACCGTACACGCTCGAATCGGTCACAGGTGAGACGCACATCGAGACGCTGACGTTCAAACATGCTGAAAGTGTGGAAGTCGTCGTCGTCGCTGCGGACGATGTCGTCTGTAACTTCGGTTTCGTTTCTTCACTCGGACCATTGAAAGAATGGGAAGTCGAATTCGAACGGAATTCGATTCGTGTCAACTCGAAGATGGAGACAGCCATTCCAGGCGTCTTCGCTTGCGGTGATATCGCAACCTATGAAGGGCGCGTCAAACTGATCGCAACAGGATTCGGTGAAGCACCGATTGCTGTCAATCAGGCGAAGCTTCTCGTTGATCCATCTGCTCGTCACCCGCAACACTCGACAAGCTTGTTCGAAAAAGTAACGAATCACTCTTAAGATACATGTGAGTGACTGTAAATGATAAGAGGTCGGATTCCGGATGACATATCGGAGTCCGACCTCTTATTTTCATAGAATGACACGTAGTATGCGACCAAACATCTTCGACTCCTACAGGAAAAGGAAGCACGATGTGTGCTTCCGTCAGGGATAGGTAAGACCCGACAGATCACATGGAATGGGAACTGGCGCGGCTTACATCCCGCCTGAGGAAAGCGAAGATGTTGAGAACGTCCGATTTCATATAGATAATCTTTCAACAGGTATCCGGTAAACCCGTTGCACGAGTTCCACCCCACCTCGCTCAATCATCGATTCCTCAATGACCTGACCACCGAATCGCTCGTAAAACCGACATGCCGGATTATCTCGCAAGACAGCAACCTGCATCGTCCCATATTCCGCTAAGTCGGAAGCGATGCGTTGAAACAACGCTTTGCCGAGTCCCTGCCCTTGAGACGCTTGCAAGACATAAATCGCGTAGAGTTCCCCTTCACGCGCATCACTTCGACTCGGTCCACCTTGCGCAAAGCCAACGACTTCGCCTTCCGCCTCCACGACATATACGCGCTGGTCAACTACCGTCTGCTCCCATTGTTTCGTCCGTTTCGCATGCGACAACTGGGCTAAATAAGAATCGGGGATGATCCCTTGATACGTTTCATGCCAAGCATCGATATGAACGCGGGCGATGGCTGACGCATCTTCTAGACGTGCTTCACGGATCTTCATAACGCAATGATGAAGCGACGTGTCTCGCGTCCATTACGAACAGTCGGCTCAATTTCTTGTCCGCCGTTCGCTAGGATGACACGACGTGATGCGAGATTATCAACGCCACACGTCAACAGTACTTGATCGAGTCCACGTTGCCGTGCTTCTTCAAGCGCCAATCGAAGTCCGGTCGTCGCATATCCTTTCTGACGCTCTGATGGTCGGATGCCGTATCCGATGTGTCCACCGTACAACTTCAAGTTCTCCGTCAAATCATGCCGGAAGTTCAACGCGCCGACGATTCGTTGTCCGTCGACCATCCAGTACGTCGAATGGGTGACGAGCCCCGGGCTGACCGTTGTCTCCATTTCCTTAAGTTCCGCGAAATAAGCGCCGAGCGGTTCATATGTGTCTCCGACTGCTTCTGGCACGATCGTTTCGCCCGACTCTCGCCAGTCTTCTAAAAAAGCGCGATACTCAGTTTCCCATGCGAGGGTTGGTTTCATCAACTGCATCATTGGTGATTGCGCACCTCCTCTTCAATCAAACGATCGAGCCAGTCATCGACATGTTGGAATAGATAGCCCGCTTGTTTCGCGGCTGTCGTATCCATATAAAAATCACGTTCCGGCGCAAGCGGTGATTCATCTTCCCCTTTTGCGACGAGTTGGCTCGTCGTTCCCGCGACGCGGTCGATTTTATCCATCAGGTCTTCAATCGATAAGACACCGTCACTCGCAGCATTGATCGGACCTGTCAATTCAGAACGGCCACACCATTCAAGGAAGGCAGCGGCTTCATAACTTGAGATATAGCCCATCTTCGCATAACTGTTTTCAGCAACGACCGGACGCCCGTCAAGCGCCCGCTTGATATGAAAAACAAGCCGTTCCGTATAATCATCTGGTCCGAGAACAACCGGAAAACGAACGGCAACGACCGGGAACGTCGCCCGTTGGAAGAAATAACTCTCTGCTTGTCGCTTCCCTTCGCCATAACCATGTTCTTTCTCAAGATCATATTTCCCGGGAAACGGATTATAGGAACGCTCTGTGATGTTCGCACCACCGTCTTCATAAACAGACATCGTCGACGTTAACACGTAGCGTCCGACTTTTCCTTCAAATGCGTCAATCGCGAGTTTTGCTTGATACGGCGTGAAGCAGATGTTGTCATAGATGACATCCCAGTGCTGTTGGCTTAAGTCCTTCATCGTACTACTCGACGTACGGTCCCCTTTGAAAAATGTCAAGCCCTTCGCGACCGGTGGTGTATGCTCACCGCGTGTGACGATCGTCACATCATCGCCCGAATCGGCTAACCGAATCGCTAAGCGCCGTCCGAAATAACGGGTTCCCCCGAAGATCAATACTTTTCTCATCCTGAAGCCCTCCCTGTTCGTAGTAGCATTCACTCTCTGTAATATTTCGAGTCAACGGAACAGGTCTCCTGTATGAAGACAATAAAAAAATCGTGGACGATGTCCACGATTGCATCAATCAACAACCACCTGGTGTACCGGCATTCGTTGCCGTACGGAATGAAGTTCCGCAACCACATGTTGCGATGGCATTCGGATTCGTGATCGTGAATCCACCGCCAAGCATCGACTGTTTATAATCGATCTCCAGTCCTTTGACGACCGGGTAATCCTTTTCGTCCACGATGACGGTCACGCCGTGCTGTTCGAAAACGAGATCCGTTTCTTTTTGTTGATCGAATCCCATCCCATACGACAGACCACTACATCCACCACCTTGGACGAGCATCCGAAGATTTCGTTCATCTGCTGGTGCCTGCGCCATCATGTCCTGGACTTGTAACGCTGCTGCCTCCGTTAAATGGATCATGTCATCACCTTCCTTTTCTTTAGTATACGCAACTTTTAAGCGAATCGAAACCTAGTTGCTTGAAACCATCTTGAATTCGTTGTATAAATGGTATGTACAATAAAATAATCGTTCCATCTTCAGGGCAGGGTGAAATTCCCGACCGGCGGTAAACAACTCTTCTTGAGTTGAAGCCCGCGAGCGAATAGGGCGCTATTTGCTGATTCTGTGTAATTCAGGAGCCGACAGTATAGTCTGGATGGGAGAAGATGGCGGCATGAGTTTGAATTTGGTCGATTGTGCAATAATCGATTAGGTTTATTTAATGCGGACTTCTCCCCTGTTGATCTCATCAATAGGGGTTTCTTTATGGTCGCAGTCATGCCAATACTTCATCGAGAGGAACGAGCAAAAGGAGACAATACTCGTATGAAACGCACACAAAAAATGGTCACTCTGTCAATGTTAGGTTCAATCTCATTTGTTCTTATGCTTATCAATTTTCCACTACCGTTCTTACCGAACTATCTGAAGATCGACTTCAGTGATGTTCCTGCTCTCGTCGCAGCGATCATGTTCTCACCGGTCGCAGGTGTCATCGTCGAAGCATTGAAGAACGTGTTGTACTATATCTTCCGCGGAAGTGGTGTTCCGGTCGGAGAATTCGCGAACTTCGCTGCCGGTATCGCCTTCGTACTACCTGTCAGCTGGTTCTACCACAAAAAGAAATCAACACAAGGTCTCGCAACTGGTCTCGTCGCCGGTACAATTACGATGGCACTCGGTCTTGCGATCCTCAACTATATTTTGATTCTTCCAGCCTATGCATGGTTCCTCGGTATGGACTATATGGCGGATCCCGCTGTCAAATGGACAGCAATCACAGCCGGTATCTTACCGTTTAACGTCATCAAGGCGTTGTTCATCTCGGCACTCTTCATTCCGTTGTTCTTGAAACTACGACCATGGATGATGCGCCGTCAACAATCGGCCTGATCCGAAAAGCTGCGCCCGCTGACGGATACGAATCCCCTCGTTCAGACGAACGAGGGGATTTTTTGGCTGTCCGAGCTCACAGCTCGTTCTCTTCGATTTTCAAATAAATCTTCTCGAGCAACTCTTCCGGTGTTTCGCCGACGACCGTCTCCCCATCGACGAGACAAAAATGATCGAGCGAACAAATGCCACAATAGCCGAGGCAACCGTATTCGACGACGTCGACGTTCGGATCACGTTCAAGTTGCTCCATGACGACCTGTGTTCCGGCCGCTAAGTTACTGATACAAAATTCAATAATCGGATTCACTTTTTTTCCTCCTTCAAGCAGGAAACGACCTGCCTCATGTCGTATTATACAAGGTCAGACTGATTTAGGGGAACTAAGGGGGATTTTTACGTTATGAAGCAATTGGTCGTACTCGGCGGAGGATATGGTGGAATGCGGATTTGTGAGCGATTCAAGGACGAGGAAGTTGCCGTCACGCTCGTCGACCGTCTACCGTACCACGCACTCAAAACGGAATATTACGCACTCGCAGCAGGTACATTATCAGATCGGGATGTCCGGATTGAATTTCCGGAGGGGAAACATCTTACTTATAAGTATGGACATGTCATCAAAATCTCACCCGAGACGAATACGGTCCACCTGCAGGATGGATCAGAACTCTTCTATGACGACTTGATCATCGCCCTCGGTTGCGAGGATAAATACCACAACATTCCGGGTGCCCAGGAGTTTACATACAGCATCCAGACACTTGAAGAGTCGCGCAAGACACAACAAGCGATTTGTGGTCTGTCACCGGGATCCGTCGTCTCAATCGTCGGTGCCGGTCTATCCGGTGTCGAACTTGCCAGTGAACTGCATGAGAGCCGGAAAGATTTAACGATCCGTCTGTTCGACCGCGGACCATCCGTCTTGTCGTTCTTATCCGACAAAGTCTCGTCTTACGTCCAAGAATGGTTCGAGGAGCATGACGTCGAGGTCATCAACAATTCGAACGTCACGCTCGTCACGGCGGACGACGTGCGAAATGGCGACGACACGTATCCGTCGGACTTAACGATTTGGACGGCAGGTACACAACCGGTCAAAGTCGTACGCGATCTCGGCTTTGCTGCGGACAGTGGTGGTCGTATCAAATTGACGGAACATCATCACGTACCGGAATATGAAAATCTATTCGTTATCGGGGATTGCGCCAGCTTACCGTACGCACCAAGCGGTCAACTTGCAGAACATCAGGCAGAACAAGTCGTCGATGTCCTGCAAGCCAAGTGGCAAGGGAAGAAATTACCGAAACTGCCAGAAATCAAACTGCGCGGGATGCTCGGATCACTCGGAAAATCAGACGGTTTCGGAATCGTCATGGGGAAACAGGCGCTGACAGGAAAGGTTCCGCGTCTCTTAAAGTCCGGTGTCTTATGGAAACACAAAAAGATTAAATAATCAAAAGAGGTTGACTCAAAAAAGAATGACTCGTCTTTTCACGCCCTTTCCTCAGGCGAGACACAAGCCAGTTTTCCTGCTTCGTTCAAGCAGGAAAGCGGGTCTTGTTTGTCTCTGACAGCGCAAAAATGCGCTTTTTTCCTGTAGGAGTGGCGTGTAATGCGTCATTCTTTTTTACGAGATAAGGGTGGCAGATCATCATTCTGCCACCCTTATCTTTGTAGAAACTGACTTTTGAGTCAGCCTCTTTTTTCGTTCACCCCGCCTGATTCAGCTTTGCATCGATCGCCGCCGTGATCGTCTTCAGTTTAACGTACCCTTCGTCAATCATCTCATCATCAAGCACGATCAACGGGTAAAAATAGACATCGTCTTTCAAGGCTTCCGTCCATTGATCCGCTACTGCTGTCTCAAAATCAACGTAGCGTAACGTCATCGCTTGCTCATATTTCCGTCCGAGGACGGCTTGCAACCAGCTGAACGTCTCTTCCGAACTAGGTGCCCCGACACAACTCGGACAGGTGACCGCTGTTCCGTACACCGTGATTTCCATCTTGAAGTCCCCCTTTTCAATTCACTCCTCTTTAGTATACAAGTTTTCCAGATTGAGAACATTTTTCAACCCTGTTACAATGAAACTATACGAAAGGATGTGTTTACGCATGGAAATGTTTGATCAAGTGAATGAAGTTCTTGAAAAATTGCGTCCGTTCCTTCTTCGTGATGGAGGAGACGTTGAACTCGTAGATGTAGAAGACGGAATCGTAAAACTCCGTTTGATGGGAGCTTGCGGTAGCTGCCCAAGTTCAACGATCACATTGAAGGCCGGTATCGAACGTGCCCTTCTTGAAGAAGTCGCTGGCGTCGTTGAAGTCGAACAAGTCTTCTAATACATGAAATCCCGAACGAATTCTCGTTCGGGATTTTTTGATTCACAGAATCCATTCGGCTAACGTATCGACCATGTATGTCGGTTGACGATCCTGCCCTTGAATGAAGACTGGCGTATGAACGCCGGAATTGACGTGCATCGTCCGGATGCCTCCATTGATTCCGAACAGAATATCCGTATGGTAGTTATCTCCGACCATGATGACGTCTTCTTTTGACAGACCGATCATCTCCGTTGCGATATCGACCATGACCGGTTCCGGTTTACCGATAAAGAACGGTTCCTTCTCGGTCGTCACGCGTAGGACCGCTGTCAAGGCACCGTTCCCTGGTAAGAAACCACGCTCTGTCGGAATCGCGATATCACCATTCGTCGAGATGAACCGGGCGCCGGCACGAATCGCAAGCGCACCGACAGCGAGTTTTTCATAGGTGATCTGACGGTCGAGACCGATGACGACGTAATCCGCCGCTTCGGTTGCGACGACATCTAACTCTTCCCGCTCAAGCGCATCGATCAGTCCTGTCTCACCGATCGCATAGACACGCGCTTTCGGTGACAAGTTAGCAATATAACGACCGGTCGCCATCGCACTCGTCAAGACATGCTTCGCATCGGCATGAACACCCATCCCGCGTAATTTCTCTGCCACGGCTTCTGCCGTCATCGATGCATTATTCGTCACGAATAAGTACGGAACTCCTTCTGCTTGCAGGCGGTTGACGAAATCGACCGCTTCTTTTACCGGTTCCGTCCCGTTATACATCGTTCCATCTAAATCAAATAAATAGCCTTTTGCCTTCATCCTGACTCACTCCTCGTTTGGTAAAAATGCAGACACCGGTCCGAGTTCTGTCTCGATATACCGGCGAATCGCTTCCGGGAAACGACGTAGTTCTGCTTCCTCCGTCTCAAGTACCGCCCGAATCTCCGCCATACTCGACTCTGTGAATGACCGGACGATCAACGTACGTAATGCAACGAGCTTCTTCAGACTCGTCGCAAGCGGTCCATCGATCACCTGCTCATCTTCTAAGATGAGGATGATATCTTCATAACTTCCCGGATCCCGCATGATGAATCCATCAATCATACTGTTTCCGATGTCGATGACACTCTCGATGACTAAAAAACCGATTCGCTCCATAGCCAGTGCCGTCGTCACCGGATCCCCCGTAACTTCCTTACTTTGTCGAAGTGCCGTCTCATAACAAGTGACTGTCTCTTCGATTTTTTGACGATTGACGAAATACATCTTCATTCCCCCTCACATCCTCCATTTTATCGCTTACCGGCAGTCCTGAAAAGCAGAAAGGTCATTTGCATCACATTCCTCAATGTGTTATCCTCAATTTAGATTTTTGCTGAAAATAGTATGTCACATTGGTGACGTGGAGGTTATATACATGGAACGGGAACTCGCACTGGAAATCGTACGCGCTACGGAAGCAGCAGCACTCGCTTCTGCTCAATGGATTGGTCGCGGTAAGAAAAATGAAGCGGATGATGCAGCAACGACTGCGATGCGCGAAGTCTTGAACACGGTCAACATGAACGGAACGGTCGTCATCGGTGAAGGCGAACTCGACGAAGCACCGATGCTCTTCATCGGCGAACGTGTCGGAACAGCAAACGGTCCAATCGTGGATATCGCCGTCGATCCGCTTGAAGGAACGAACATCGTTGCGAAAGGGCTTGGTAATGCGATGGTCGTCATCGCCGTCGCCGATCAAGGTGCCCTGCTCCACGCACCCGATATGTATATGGATAAATTGACAGTCGGTCCGAACTTGAAAGGGCACGTCTCGCTCGACGATCCGCTTGAAGTCATCATTGAAAAGGCAGCACAATATAACAATAAACGGATTGAAGACGTTACGGTCATCATGCAGGACCGCCCGCGTCATGATCACTTCCGCGAAGCCGCGATGCGGATGGGCGCACGCGTCCGTCTGTTTGAAGACGGTGATGTCTCAGCTGGAATCGCGCCACTCTCTCCTGCGACAGGAATCGATATCTTTATCGGCACAGGCGGCGCTCCTGAAGGTGTCATCACGGCTGCTGCGGTTAAAGCAATGGGGGGCGACATGCAAGCACGCTTACATCCGATGAACGAAGAAGAAACGGCCCGCGTCATCCGGATGGGTCTAGCGGATCCACTTCAACTCTTGACGCTTGATGACCTCATTAAAAGTGACGACTGCATCTTTGCTGCGACAGGCGTCACGACCGGCGAAATGCTCGATGGTGTTAAGTTCTTGACGGATGATATCGTCGAAACGACATCGCTCGTCATGCGTTCGAAGACACGGACAATCCGCAAAGTCATCGCCGAGCATAGCTTGTCGCGTAAACCATACTTGCAAAACGTGCCCCAAACCCTTTAATCTGAAACAGATGTTAGGGAAATGAGGGAAGCTTAATGATGGAAGAACGTGATTTTTTATATGATGATGTCGAACAAACGAAGACACGCTTCGTCAGTTGGATTGGAGAAGCCAGTCGGTTTGATCTCGCCATCACCCACTCGGAGCATTTTTACGGTAAGATTCTTGTCTTGAATCTCTTATCGAATCGCTATGCGATCATCGGTGCGGACGATTTTGATGAACCGGGCTACATCGCGACGGCGTTTGACGTCGAAGAGGACGCAGCAACGGAACTCGAGATGTACCTGCGCGCTTATATTGGTCTATGAAAAAGCCTTCGTCATGCGACGAAGGCTTTTTCATATTTCTTATAAGAGACGGTCGTTCCGCTCATTTTGTGTGTTCGGTCCGCTGAAGATATTCGTATTATCCGATTCGTCATGCGCCCGCCGCTCCGAATGCTGATCTGCTTCATCACCGACGAGTAATACGAACTGGTGACTATCGACTGCATGATTCGCACGATCGACATCTTCCTTCGTCAACCCGTTACCGTGGATGGCATCTTTATGAGAGACTGACTCATCCTTTTTGAAGATACTCTTGATTTCCTGCCACAGATTACGATGGTCTTCTTGGGACAGATGAGTAGATGTTTGATGATTGTTCAGGTCAGCCATTTCCTCGATTTGTTCCAGATCATATTTATCATGTGCAAGAACTTTTAAATCAGTCGAGACGACACCGGCAACACGAAGATCATGTACGGCACTGACGACTTCTGGTACGGATGAGTAAATTCCAACGATTCGCATGGATGGTTCCCCCTATAGGTACGTGATACTTATAGTAATAGCCGAATTCCGTCCACTAGAAACGCTTTTCTGTATGACAGTTTGATTACTCGTTTTCCGCTTTCTCTGGTGCCGGGGCGAACTTCCGTTTCAACTTCAACGTATTGGTTGAAGAACCGTCGAAGCGAGGTGGTGCTTCTTCTCCTTCTACCAATCCGATTTTCTTGACGATGAAGTAGGCACATCCGAAATTACAGTACTCGTAGAGATAATCCGCCACATGCGAAATCTTCGTATCGAATGTCGCTTTCTCATGTTGATCTTCATAGAAGCCACGTAGCCGTAATTGACCGTGCCCCCAGTCCCCTACGATATAATCATATTTCTCAAGGACATCACTGAAGCGACCGATGAAGGCTTCCTCATTAAACCCTTCCCGCTTCTCTTCGACGACCTCATAACGTTCCCGATTGACTTGTATCATTATTCCCACCTCCTGCTGTTCTTATCATAGCATATTCCATTTCTCCTGACAGACGAAAACCGTCCAAGCCAGTTGCTCGAACGGTTGTTGATCGTTAGTCGATCGGGAGTGCCGTTTTATTCTTTTTCGCTGCATTGACCTGTTCATCCGCATGGTACGACGAACGAACGAGTGGACCGGCTTCACAGTGGGAGAACCCTTTGCCGAGCGCGATCTGCTTCAGTTCAGCGAACTCTTGTGGTGTATAGTATTTGATGACGTCGAGGTGCTTTTTCGTCGGTTGGAGATACTGACCGATTGTCATGATGTCAACATTGTTTGCGCGAAGGTCATCCATCGTTTCAAGAATCTCTTCCCATGTCTCACCAAGACCGAGCATCAAGCTCGACTTCGTTGGAATTTCAGGTGCGAGTTCCTTCGAACGACGAAGGAATTCAAGCGTCCGGTCATATGTGGCTTTTGCACGAACCGTTGGCGTCAGACGGCGGACCGTCTCGATGTTATGATTCATGATGTCTGGTTGTGCGTCAATCAGCGTTTTCAGTGCTTCGAAATTCCCACCCATGTCTGAAGGCAAGACTTCGATTGATGTCTCCGGATTCATCCGACGAACTTCACGAACCGTCTCAGCATACACGCCAGCTCCGAAATCATTTAAATCGTCACGCGCGACTGCCGTGATGACCGCGTGCTTCAAGTTCATCAAACGGACGGATTCCGCGACCCGTTTTGGTTCTTCGAGATCGAGTTCGTTCGGGCGTCCCGTTGTCACGGCGCAAAAACGGCATGCACGTGTACAGATACTTCCGAGAATCATGAACGTCGCCGTCCGGCGTACTGCCCAACACTCGTGGATATTCGGACACTTTGCTTCCTCACAGACAGTATGTAGCTTTTTCTCGCGCATCATACTCTTTAATTCTGTGTAGGTCTCATTCGTATTCAGCTTGATTTTCAACCATTCCGGTTTACGTTGGATTTCTCCGCGTCCCATGGTTTCGCTTCCCCCTTCATCCCCAAAAAGTCAATTCATGTCTGCTTTAGTATAACAAACAATCAAGGTTTGCGAACATGCAATTCATTATATTCCGACTTCTCCGATAAGCGGTTAAACAATAAATCACGCAATAATTCAGGCATGAAATATTCTTTTGGCATCTCTTTGATTGCCGGGAATAATGGACCGAACGTGAACATATCCGGCAAGACGACAGTATAACTTTGCGTTGACTCAAGCGGTTGATGATCCGTCAAACCCGCATAATGCATCCGCCCCATCAACTTCCCGCGGAATCCGAGACCCCGCACCTTCAGTTGTTCGAACTGCTCTGTCTTGACTTCATCAAGGAAGGTCTGTAATTCCTCTCCTGTCATCGTGACTTTACAAGGATTGATTGGATGCGGACAGAGTCGATGTAAATCAAAGGCAGAGACAGGACCTGGTGGAAGTGAACCGAGCAGAATCCCTGCCGGCACACAGGCGAGATCGGCATCACACCAGTCGCGCATCGTCTCGGCGAGCAACTGCGAAAACGGTGACTCACTGAACCAGTCATTGGCTAGACCCGCTGTCTCGCCAATCGGCTCCTTCATCTGTTGTTCCGCCAGATACTGCTCCCGGTCGAGGAGTTTTGCTGTCGCTTCGTCCTCGGCGTAATCGTGTAAGGAATGAAGCACTGCTTCCTTCTCACCGGTATCCGTATTCAAATAAATCTCGCCCGCATATTGTCCGTGTTTACCGGCTTGGGTAATCAAGACACCGTTCTTGACGACACCGTCATCAAGGACGTGATGCGTATGAGCACCGATGATTAAATCAAGTTCCGGAAAACGCATCGCCAGTTCTTCGTCTTGATAAAAACCAAGGTGACTTAAACAAATCAAGACGTCGACCTCTTGACGCAAACGCTCGATTTCGCGCGCCGCGACGTCAAATGGTTCTTCAATCGTCCAGCCAAGTAAGCCGTATAGCTCGATGTAAGGCGCCGTCAACCCGAAGACACCGACTTTCCCGGTCGGTAATTCGTGAACGACACCTTGCATTGCGAACGGTGCTTCTAAATTCGAGACGAGGACCGGAAAGTCTGCTTCTGTATAAAGATCGGCTAACCAATCATGCGGAAACGTAATGCCTTCATTGTTCCCAATCGTCACGGCAGTCGGCATCAACGCATTCAATAGATGCGTATTGATTTTTCCTTTTGTTGCTTCCGTCGCTGGATCGACACGGTCAGCATGATCACCGAGATCAAAAACGAGTGAATCATACGTCCGGTGTTCCTTGACGAAGGACATGTAGCGAGGCCACATGTCGAAGTGTGAGTGCAAATCATTATAGTGAATGATGTGTAACTTCATGCAGAAGCCCCCCTTGATGATTTAGAACAAAGAGATTTGTCGCGGCGCGAGTTCATAGTCGAGATCGAGAATCTCGATTAATCGTTTCGCATTCGGGGCAGCATCTCCTGCTGAGTTGTTGTTGAAGAAAACATAGACATCCTTTGCTTCCGCTGCCACGTTTCGGACGTGACTTGCAAGTTCCTGTAGCTCGTCTTCCGAGTAACGATAGAGACAACGGACTTTACGCCAATCGTCACTGCTTTGACCCGGTTTCTTTAACCAGCCGGCCTTGTTTCGTCCGTGAAGACGAATGAAGGCCGTCTCCTGCGTCACGACCGGTACGAATGGCACCGATCCGTCTTCCGTCTGCGGTTCGTCACAGATCGTATGAATGAACTGATGCTCCTTCAGAAAACGAAGTGTCCGTTCACGATACGCTTCCGAATACCACGATGGATTCCGAAACTCGATCGCGACCGGCAGTCCGGCGAGTGATTTTCGGATCGTTTGCAAATACTCCAAGTGCATTTTGCTGACATCGAACCATGGTGGAAGTTGGACAAGGATTGCCGCAATCTTCCCGCTCTTTCGCATTGGTTCGATCGACGCGATATATTGTTCAAAAATCGGTCCGAGCGGATCTTTGTTCTCCCGATCGTGTCCACTCATCGCCCGGTGGACCTTGACGATGAAACGGAACCCGTCCGGTGTCTCGGATACCCATTTTTCGTAGTTTCGTTCCGGTTGAATCGCATAGAATGTCGAGTCGACCTCGACTGCCGGAAAATGCCCGGCATAGACCGCCAGTTTCTCTTTTCGATCTTGCGGGGTCAAGTAGAGGCTATCATGATCTCCCCAGCCTGTGACACCGATATATATCATGCGCTCTTCCCCCTCGCGTGTACTATTCTACCTATTCATCATAGCATAGCAGAATCCGGGATTTCTTCTTCAATGCTTCTCTATTATACGTTCATATTCAAGAGCAATACAGCCTGAATCAAAGATACGCTTTTGAACTAATCGTAACGCTTGCGGATGCTCAAACACCGGAAACATTCGTTTTCCACCGCCGAGCAGGACGGGGTAGATCACGACATGGTAGCGGTCGATGAGTCCGAGCTTAACCGCTTCAGCAGCAAGTGTCGCCCCACCGATTGCAATCTGTTTTCCAGGCATGGCCTTTAGTGCTTCAAGTTCCTCGACAAGGGACTTGGTCGCTAGACGCGCCTTTCCTTCGACAGCGTCGAGCGTTCGCGAGAAGACGACCTTCTCAAGCGCCTGCCACGTTTTTGCATACTCAACGATGATGGGTTCGTCTTCCTGATCCGCCGTTTCCCAGTACTGCATCATTTCGTACAAACGACGTCCGTAGACATGGGTATCAAACGATTTCTCAAAATCGTTGAAGTACTGATGCAGTTCCGCGTCCGGCGAGGCGAAATCGATCCTACCTGAAGCATCTTCGATATAACCGTCGAGTGAAACTTGAAAGGAATAGACGATGTCACGCATAGTAACTCCTCCTTTTTTCACCCTTTACCCGAATAACCATTTCATGAAAAAACTCTCTCATCCGTAGATGAGAGAGCAAGACGAATTATCCGATTGAACCTTCCATCTCGAACTTGATGAGACGGTTCATTTCGACCGCATATTCCATTGGAAGTTCTTTCGTGAACGGCTCGATGAAGCCCATGACGATCATTTCCGTTGCTTCCTCTTCTGAGATCCCGCGGCTCATGAGGTAGAACAATTGCTCTTCCGAGACCTTCGAGACTTTCGCTTCGTGCTCGAGCGAAATGTTATCGTTGAGGATTTCGTTGTACGGAATCGTATCCGACGTCGATTGGTTATCCATGATGAGCGTATCACATTCGATGTTCGAACGTGCGCCTGTCGCTTTCCGTCCGAAGTGAACGATACCGCGGTACGTGACTTTACCACCGTGTTTTGAGATCGACTTCGAGACGATCGTCGACGACGTGTTCGGTGCTAAGTGAATCATTTTCGCACCCGCATCTTGGTGTTGGCCTTTACCAGCGATGGCGATCGACAATGTCATACCACGTGAACCTTCACCTTTGAGGATGACGGCTGGGTATTTCATCGTCAGTTTCGAACCAATGTTACCATCGACCCATTCCATCGTTGCGCCAGCTTCACAGATCGCACGCTTCGTAACGAGGTTGTAGACGTTGTTCGCCCAGTTTTGGATCGTCGTATAACGGCAGTACGCGTTTTTGTTGATGAAGATCTCAACGACCGCTGAGTGAAGCGAGTTCGTCGTGTAGACCGGTGCTGTACATCCTTCGACGTAGTGAACCGATGCTTCGTCATCAACGATGATCAACGTCCGCTCGAATTGACCCATGTTTTCCGAGTTGATCCGGAAGTAGGCTTGAAGCGGCGTGTCGACTTTAACACCTTTTGGTACGTAGATGAACGATCCACCTGACCAGACCGCTGTGTTCAAAGCTGCGAACTTGTTGTCTGTTGGCGGGATCAATTTCCCGAAGTACTCACGGAAGATATCTTCGTTCTCTTTTAACGCTGTATCTGTATCTTTGAAGACGACACCGATTTCTTCGAGGTCTTCTTTCATGTTGTGGTAGACGACCTCTGACTCGTACTGAGCCGAGACACCTGCCAAGTATTTTTGCTCTGCTTCAGGAATACCGAGCTTATCAAACGTACGTTTGATTTCTTCCGGTACTTCATCCCACGATTTCTCTGCCCGTTCCGACGGCTTGACGTAGTACGTGATGTCGTCGAAGTTCAATTCTGAGAGATCGCCCCCCCACGCTGGCATTGCTTGTTCGTTGAAGATCTTGAGTGATTTCAAACGGAAATCAAGCATCCATTGTGGTTCTTCCTTCATTTTCGAGATCGTTTCGACGACTTCAGTCGTCAAGCCACGTCCAGAACGGAAGATCGAGATATCGCGATCGTGGAAACCATATTTATAATCGCCAATTTCCGGCATGTTCTTTGCCATGTTCATTTCCTCCTCTTACTTGCTTGTGACCGAAGTTTACTTCCCTTCTTCTACGCCGCGTTCGAGCGCCTTCCAGGCAAGTGTCGCACATTTGATCCGTGCCGGGAATTTCGTGACACCCGAGAGTGCCTCGACGTCCCCGAGGTCGAACGATTCGTCGTCATAGTCTTTTCCTTGGACCATGTCCGAAAAGATATCCGCGAGTCGTAAGGCTTCTTCGATAGTCTTACCTTTGACGAGTTGCGTCATCATTGAAGCAGACGCCATGCTGATCGAGCAGCCCTCCCCGTCAAATTTCGCATCACGGACGACATCGTCTTCAATCGCGAGCTGGAGACGAATCGTATCGCCGCACGTCGGATTGTTCATGTCGATCGTGACGCCCCCCTCGATCGCACCGCGATTTCGGGGAGTTTTATAGTGATCCATGATCACTTGACGATACAAGTGATCGAGATTGTTAAAATCCATGACTGAAATACTCCTTCGTTTGGCAAAGTCCTGTCACGAGTGCGTCAACCTCTTCTTTCGTGTTGTAGAGATAGAAGCTAGCGCGAGCCGTCGAGCTCGCCCCGAGCCAACGCATCAGGGGCTGTGCACAGTGATGACCGGCGCGAACCGCGATTCCCTGCATATCAAGGACGGTTGCGACGTCATGTGCATGGACATCACCGAGATTGAACGTGACGAGTCCAACGCGTTCTTCCGGACCGTAAATCGTTAGTCCGTCGATGTCACGCATTTGTGCCATCGCGTACTGCGCGAGTTCACGTTCGTGTGCTTCGACGTTCTCTAAACCAATCTCTTCTAAGAAATCAATCGCTGCCGATAAACCAACAGCGCCTGCGATAATCGGTGTACCAGCTTCGAAACGATATGGAGACGGTTTGAACGTCGACTCTTCAAGGCCAACGTAATCAATCATCTCACCACCGAATTCAACCGGTTCCATCGCATTGAGTAATGCCTTTTTCCCGTAAAGAACACCAACGCCTGTCGGACCACACATCTTGTGTGCGGAGAAAGCGAGGAAGTCACAGTCGAGATCCGTGACATTAATCCGTTGGTGCGGCGCACTTTGCGCAGCATCGACGACCATGACGGCACCACGAGCGTGCGCAAGACGCGCGACTTCTTTGATCGGATTGATTGTACCGAGAACGTTCGAGACGTGTGCCATCGCGACGATCTTCGTCCGGTCAGACAGTTGTGCTTCGACCGCTTCGACCGTCACGCGACCATCCGCTGTCAAATCAACGTATTTCAACTTCGCTTTTTTGCGTTTAGCGACTTGTTGCCACGGAATGAGATTCGCATGGTGTTCGAGGTACGTGACGACGATCTCGTCGCCTTCTTCGACATGCTCCATCCCGTAGCTTGACGCGACGATGTTGATCGCCGTCGTCGTGCCGCGGGTAAAGATAATTTCTTCATGGTGTTGCGCCTGGATGAAACGACGAACGTTCTCACGCGCACCTTCGTACGCATCCGTCGCTCGTGTTCCGAGCGTATGGACGCCACGGTGCACATTCGAATGAATCGTCTTATAGTAGTCGTCAATCGCATTGATGACGACGAGCGGCTTCTGCGAAGAGGCCGCACTATCGAGATAGACGAGTTTCCGGTCGTTGACCTGTTGGTCGAGGATCGGAAACTGATTGCGGATGGATGCATCGATTCCCATATTAGTTTACTTTCCCTTCGATGACTTGAACGAGACGTTCTTTCACCGAGTCAATCGCAAGTTCCGAGACGACTGGCTGGAGGAAACCGTGAACGACGAGGCGTTCTGCTTCCTTCCGTGAAAGGCCACGGCTCATCAAGTAGTAGAGTTGTAATTCATCGACACGACCGACAGATGCCGCGTGTCCTGCCATGACGTCATCCTCATCGATCAAGAGGATCGGGTTCGCATCACCACGTGCCTTTTCAGACAACATGAGGACACGTTCCGTTTGAACGCCATTTGATTTTGAAGCGCCGTGATGGATCATCGACGTTCCGTTGAAAATCGATGTTGCTGCGTCTTTTTGGACACCGTGGATCAAGATGAAACCTTCTGATCCTTTACCGAAGTGGTCCGTCCGGACGTTGAAGTTTTGTTTTTGCTCTCCACGACCGACCGTAACGGCTTTCGTATCTGAGAACGAATCGTTTCCGACGAGGTGGGTTTTTGTTTCTGTGACCGTGTGACCGTCATTCATGTGACCGAGTGCCCATTCGAGCTTCGCGCCTTGTTTGACGACACCACGACGGTTCATATACGTGACGGCACCCTTAGATAGTGTATCGACACCACCGAAGAGGACTTTTGCGTTGTCTTCGACGAAGACTTCCGTGACGACGTTGACGTTATGTGCTTCGTCACCGTAAGAGACGAAGTTCTCGATATACGTCAATTCGCTGTCCGCATCTGCGACGATGATCGCGTGGTGGTAAAGCGCTGCGCCTGATTGCTCAAGCGTGTAGATCGCTTGCATCGGTACAGAAAGCTTAACGCCTTTTGGTACATAAAGGAACGTACCGCCGTTACGAAGTGCTGCGTTTAATGCCGCAAGACGATCTTCGTTGACTTGAACACCTTCCGTCATGAAGTACTTCTCGACGAGTTCCGGGTGTTGTTTTAATGCGTCTTCGAGCGTCGTGAAGATGACACCGTTCGCCGCTTCACTGTTTTGCGCATGGACGAGTTGTCCGTTACGCGTGACGAGCATGTGATCACGGTTTTCGCCGATCAATGCTTCGATATCTGAAGAAAGACCAGTGACGGTTTCAAGTTCCGTCGTACCTTCTGTGAAGTTCCAGCCTTCGATCTTGATTTTTTCTACTTTTGGCAATGCGAGCGTTGGGGCAAGATCAAGCGCGTCTTGACGCTTTGCGACCATCCAAGATGGTTCCCCTAAGCGAGTCGCACGTTCTGCCACTGCCTCGCGATTTACTGCAAGATTCAGTTCTACAGTCATCATGCTTCCTCCCTCGTCTTACGCTTTTGTTTCGATTTCGACGTCTTCGATGCCGAGTTCTTTTTTAACCCAGTCATAACCTTCTGCTTCGAGACGGTGTGCGAGTTCTTTCCCACCAGACATGACGATTTTTCCGCCCATCATGATGTGGATGAAGTCTGGCTCGATATAGTTCAAGAGACGTTGGTAGTGCGTGATGATCAAGCAGCCGAATTCCGGTGAACGCATTTCGTTGACACCTTTTGCAACAACTTTAAGTGCATCGATATCAAGACCTGAATCGATTTCATCAAGAATTGCGATCGCTGGTTTGAGCATCATCATCTGAAGAATTTCGTTCCGTTTCTTTTCTCCACCAGAGAAACCTTCGTTGAGGTAACGGTGTGCCATTTCTGAAGGCATCTCGAGAAGACCCATTTGTGAATCGAGCTCACGGATGAACTTCATGAGTGAGATTTCATCGCCTTCTTCACGACGCGAGTTGATCGCTGAACGGAGGAAGTCTGAGTTCGTAACACCGCTGATTTCGCTTGGGTACTGCATTGCGAGGAACATACCTGCTTGTGCGCGCTCATCGACTTCCATGTCGAGGACGTCTTCGCCGTCGAGTGTGACTGAACCAGATGTCACTTCGTACGATGGGTGACCCATCAATGCTGATGCGAGTGTTGATTTACCTGTCCCGTTTGGTCCCATGACCGCGTGGATTTCCCCGCCTTTGATTTCCAAGTTGACGCCTTTCAAGATTTCCTTGCCGTCGATCGCGACGTGTAGATCTTCAATCTTCAAGTGTGAAGCCTTCATGTTAGAATCCCTCCATCTATTCATTTCGTGACTGACGATTCAGAACACGAGCGTTACTAATTTAGTATCATTCTAATCTTAAAGAAACATCGCGTATTATTCAAGCGTCATCGCTCGTTGTTTTTTCTCAAAATCACGCGTTTTGTTGAGAATCATTCGAAAGTTTCACCGGTTCCTCCAGTTCCTCGATCGTCGAAGCCCGATGAATCCGTTGTGACAGTAAGAGCAGTGGTATTCCGAATAATGTCAAGCCCGCTAATATCCCGAAAATCGGTAACGGACGGTCCGCTCCATATAAACTTAACAAATGTCCTCCGGCGATCGGACCGATCGATTGTCCGATCGACGTCAAGCCCATCGCCCCGAAGTAACTGCCCCGTAATTCTGGCTTCGCGAACCGATCGGTCAAGATGTCGGTCATCGTGAACATCATGACTTCCCCGCACGTGAAGATAACCATCGCGACGACCATCAGCCAAATTGAACTCACATTACCGATGATGAACAATCCGACAGCGACGGTCGCAATCCCGGTCGTGATTGAGACGAGCGGTGACGTCTTGACACCGAACTTCATGATCGGATACTGCACGACCAGAACGGTGATCGCATTGATCGTGATCAAGATCGCATAGAGTGTCTTCCCGCCTTCAAGGAGTGACGTCTCCGTCAAGAACTGTGGCAAGGTCGAGTTGAACTGGCTGTAGCCGAAGACACCGAAAATGATGCCGGCGAGCGCGAGCGTGAAGGCGATGTCCGTCCGCAACAGACGAATCGTCGCTCCGAACGACACTTTCTTACCACCGTGTGTCTCGGTGATCGGATGGCGTTTGAATAAAATTCCGATCATCACGCCGTACACGATATAGACGAACGCCGTGATGTAAAACGTCGCTGACGTGTTCCCCGCACTCAGCAGTAAAGCGATTCCCGGACCGATCGCTGCTGCGATGTTGATCATCGCGTAACGGATGTTGAAGACGAACAACCGGTTCGCTTCGTCCGTCGTATCACTGATCAAGGCACGGGCGGATGGTTCGAAAATCGAGCGACAGACTCCGTTCAAGGCACTCAGGATGAAGAACGCCCAAAACGTCTCGACTTGTGCGAGTGCGATGAAGACGATCGCAAACCCAATCGTTCCAGCGAGCATCATCGCCCGCCGACCGTACCGGTCTGACAGTGTACCGCCGACGAAACTCATGACGAGACTGGCGATCGCCGAAATACTGAGGACCCAGCCGACGTCGACCGGATCGAACTTCAGGACGGTCGTCATGTAGATGGCGAAGAACGGCATCGTGATGAACGTTCCGAGACGCGAGAAAAACGTCCCGAACAGGACCCCGAGTGTCAACGGATGCAGTTGACGAATGCGTTGCATATGATTCCCCCCTAACCCCTATTTCAGACAAATGAAAAGCATCCTTCCATTATATAGGAAGGATGCCGGTTTCGGTGAACTTATTTGCTGACTGGAACGACTGCACCTTTGTACTTGTCGAGGATCCAATCTTGGTTTTTCTTCTCGTGTAAGATGTCGAGAAGGGTCGTGACACGCTTGTCTTTTTCATCGCCGTCACGTGTAACGATGATGTTGACGTATGGTGACGACTCATCTTCTGAAGCAATCGCATCTTTCAATGGGTTCAGACCGTTATCGATCGCATAGTTCGTGTTGATGAGGACTGCGTCGCCTTCATTGTTTTTATAAGCTTGCGGAAGCAGTGATGCTTCGATGTTCGTCTTGAACTTGAGTTTCTTCGGGTTCTCCGCGATATCACCGAGTTGCGCATCTGTCGTTTTACCGTCTTTGAGTTTGATCAACCCTTCGTTTTGAAGGAACGTCAAGACACGACCGCGTTCCGCAACGTTTGAGCTCGTCAGAATCGTTGCACCGTTTGGCAACTTATCGAGTGACTTGTATTTCTTCGAGTAGATTCCGAGTGGTTCAACGTGGACGCCACCTGCGTTCGCGAACTTATACGATTTGTTTTCTTTCTCTTGTTGCTCGAGGTACGGTACGTGCTGGAAGTAGTTCGCATCGATTTCTTTTGATGCAAGTGCTTTGTTCGGAAGTACGTAATCCTGGAACTTCTTGATTTCAAGCTTGTAACCTTTTGCTTCATATTCCTTTTTGACGTGCTCAAGGATCTCAGCGTGCGGTACGTTGGATGCCCCGATGACGAGTGTCTTGTCGTCGCTTCCTGATGATTTTTCACCACATGCAGCAAGGCTGATTGCTAAAACGGATACAGCGGCAGTACCTACGAATTTTTTCCAAACTTTCATGAATGATTCCTCCAATATGTTTAAAATTTGAATTAACGTTTATCGATCGCTCGGATCAGCAAATCACCAATGATTTGGATGACGAAGACGATCGCTAAGATTAAGAGCGTCGCAATGACGATGACATCGTTTTGAGAACGCTGGAATCCTTCGATGAAGGCCATGTCCCCAAGTCCACCTCCGCCGACTACTCCGGCCATTGCCGTATAACCGACAAGTGAGACGAGTGTGACCGTGATACCAGAAACGATGGCAGGCAACGCTTCCGGGATTAAGACTTTATAGATGATCTGGAACTTCGTCGCGCCCATCGATTCCGCTGCCTCGATGACACCTTTATCGACTTCGCGTAACGCGAGTTCAACCATCCGACCGTAAAATGGTGCAGCACCGAAGATCAGTGCCGGTAATGCTGCCGTTGGTCCGAGGAACGAACCGACGATTGCTGTCGTGAACGGAATCAATAAAATCAGTAAGATGATGAACGGAATCGAACGGAAGACGTTGACGACCAAGCTCAACACTGAATAAAACGCCCGATTCTTGAACAATAACTCTTCGTTTGTCGCATATAATAGTAAACCAATGATCAAACCGAGAACGAATGTCGAAACACCAGCGATTGCCGTCATATAAACGGTACTGCCTGTCGCTTCCCACACCATGTCCCAATCTAGGTTGTCAAAGAATGAAATCATCGGTGATCCACCTCCACTTCAACATCACTGGCTTGAAGCTTCGTGATGACCGCTTGTGTTGCTTCTGTTTCCCCGATCAACTGAATGAACAGTGTACCGAGTGCCCCTTCCTGTGATTGACCGACGTTTCCGCCGATGATATTGAACAGGACCGGCGAATCCTTCATGACTTCCGCGAGGATCGGGCTTTCCGCTGTCGATCCGACGAACGTCAACTGAACGATTTTTCCGGTTGGGTACCGTTCGCGAAGTTTCGCGAACGTTAACTCGTTTTCCGATGGCGACGTCAATTGTTTGACGAATTCCTTCGTCATCGCCTGCTTCGGATGACGGAAGACTTCTGCGACCGGTCCTTGCTCGACGATTTTACCAGCTTCCATGACGGCGACCCGGTGACAGATTTTTTGAATGACGTGCATCTCGTGTGTGATCAAGACGATCGTCAGTTTCAGTTTTTCATTGATGTCGACGAGTAACTCAAGGATTGAGTCCGTCGTCTTCGGATCGAGTGCACTTGTTGCCTCGTCACATAAGAGAACGTCTGGATTCGATGCCAGTGCCCGAGCTATACCGACACGTTGTTTTTGACCACCGGATAATTGTGACGGATAGGCTTTTTCGCGTCCGTCCAAACCAACGAGTTGGATCAGTTCCGCGACCCGTTCCTTGCGGTGTGCTTTCGGGAAGCCACCGAGTTCGAGCGGGAACATGATGTTCTCTTCGACCGTCCGTGACCAGAGTAAGTTGAAGTGCTGAAAGACCATCGAGACATTCTTACGGACGCCTCGTAATTCTTTTGGTTTCAGTGATGTCATTTCGACACCATCGATTTGGATCGAACCACTCGTTGGTGCCTCGAGCATATTCAGCAATCGGATCAAGGTCGATTTCCCTGCTCCGGAATAACCGATTATTCCAAAAATTTCACCGCGCTCGATTGTCAGATCGACATTCGCAACGGCTTCGACCGCTCCGCGCTTTGAGCGATAAATCTTTCCTACGTCTTGTAAACGAATCACAACTGTCCCTCCTAAAATAAAAAAGTGCGCGCGTTTTAGAGCAAACGCGCGCACTTTTTCAGTACACAAAACCATTTGCTCTCATCTCCCAGACTGTTGTCTGCTGGAATTAGCACCACTTCGGATTAGATCCGCGGTTGCCGGGTTTCATCGGGCCAGTCCCTCCACCACTCTCGATAAGAGTTTCGGTATTAAGTTTGTAGAATATATTCTGAATATTAGCAGGGGTTATTTTTGTTGTCAAACAGTTTTTTCAGAAACTTTTTCGAGGAACGTGAAAGCACGTGTTAAGTCTTCTTTCAAATCTTCCGAATCCTCAAGTCCAACTGAAATCCGGACGAGACCGTCCGTGATGCCGAGTTCTGCCCGACGTTCTGCTGGGATCGACGCGTGCGTCATCCGTGCCGGAACGGAAATCAGACTCTCGACGGCACCAAGACTCTCAGCGAGTGTGAAGAAGTGTGTTGCCTCGACGAGTTTTTCTGCGTTCGCTGCTGAACCGACATCAAAGCTGATCATCCCACCAAATCCAGTCGCTTGTTTTGCTTGGATGTCGTGACCAGGATGCGATGCAAGTCCTGGGTAGAAGATGTTCGAGACGATATCTTGCGCTTGTAAGAACGCAACAAGGTCATGGGCTGTTTCTTCGATCGCATCCATCCGGATACCGAGTGTACGCAGACCACGGACGAGCAGGAAGCTGTCTTGCGGTCCAAGCACGCCGCCTGTCGAGTTTTGGATGAAGTGCAGCTCTTCGCCGAGCGCATCATCTTTGACGACGACAAGTCCAGCGACGACGTCCGAATGTCCGCCGATGTATTTTGTTGCACTGTGCAAGACGATGTCTGCACCGAGTGCGAGTGGTTGTTGATGGTATGGTGTCGCGAACGTGTTGTCGACGACGAGTTTGAGATCGTGACGTTTGGCGATTGTTGCGATCGCTTGAATATCCGTTACTTTTAATAACGGGTTCGTCGGTGTTTCGACATAAACGATCTTCGTGTTGTCTTGGATTGCTGCTTCCGTTGCCACAAGGTCCGTCGTATCAACGAATGTCACTTGGATGTTGAACTTCGGTAAGACGCGTTGCATCAAACGGAACGTTCCACCGTAGACGTCATCTGTCATGACGATGTGGTCACCAGACTCAAGCAAATGGAAGACGGCATGGATTGCTGCCATCCCAGAACCGAATGCAAAACCGCGGGCGCCACCCTCGAGATCCGCAATCAACCGTTCGATGCTCGTCCGTGTCGGGTTCGCTGTCCGTGAGTATTCGTATCCGTCCTTCAGTTGACCGATTTTATCCTGCTTGTATGTGCTTGTTTGATAGATCGGTGGTGTGACGGCACCTGTTGCCCGGTCGACACCTGTTCCTCCATGAATCAATGCTGTCTTCTTACGCATGAGTTTCGTCCACCTTTTCAAAAATTTGTTGGCTTAAGTAGCGTTCGGCACTGTCTGCGAAGACCGTGACGATCGTACTGCCGGGGTGACGCTTCGCGATATCAAGGGCAGCAACGAGCGCTGCACCTGCTGAACTACCGACGAGTAATCCTTCGCGAGCGGCAAGTGTATGGACCGCATCAAACGCATCGCGGTCAGAAATCGTATGAATCTCGTCAACGAGCTCACGTGGCACGAGACTTGGCCATTTGGCTGTTCCAATGCCTTCCGTCTTGTGCGGACCGGCTGGACCACCGTTTAAGACGGAGCCCTCCGGTTCGACGATCGCTGCTTTTGTACCGAGACGTTGTTTTAAGAAGTCCGCTGTTCCGGCGAACGTACCGCCTGAACCACAACCGGCAACGAACCAGTCGATGTGCGACAAGTCCGCCATCAGCTCAGGACCGAGTGTCCGCTGATACGTGACTGGGTTCTCTTCGTTTTCGAATTGTAACGGGACGTAACTGTTCGGAATTTCCTGACCGAGTTCTTTTGCCCGGTCGATCGCCCCTTGCATATCGAGTTCAGTCGGCGTGTTGACGACGGTTGCGCCGAGTGCCCGCATCAACGTCTGCTTTTCCTGACTGAATTTTTCCGGAACGACACAGATGACTTGCAGATCGTATTTCTTAGCGGCGAGCGCCAAGCCGATGCCGGTGTTCCCGGCTGTCGGCTCGATGATCGTACCGCCTGGTGTCACATGTCCGTTTTCGATTGCTGCATCAACGAGTTGAATACCAAGGCGGTCTTTGACGCTGCCCCCAGGGTTCATCCATTCGAGCTTCGCCAAAATGCGCGTACCAGCAAGCAAATCGAATGAAGTGATCTCGTAGAGTGGTGTGTTTCCGACGAGGTCGCGGACGTTGTTCGCGATCATCCGAAGACGATGTCCCATTCATCACGACCGGCAAGCATTTTCTCGGCATAGTGCTTCGCTCCTTTGAGGTCATGTGCGCTTGCAAATCCACATTGGACTTCGTTTTGCGCTGGAATCTCTTCTGCTGCGAGGACGTCATTCAATGTCTTTTCAACGAGCTCGCTCATTTTTTCGACCGAGTCGAAGTTCATCATCGCCATGTAGAAACCTGTTTGGCATCCCATTGGCGAGACATCGATGACATCATCCGAGTAGTTGCGGATATTTTCAGCAAGTAAGTGCTCGAGTGTGTGCATCGCACGCATCGGCATTTGCTCAACGTTTGGTTGCGTGAAACGGATATCGTATTTGACGACTTGGTCGACTTTCCCTTCTTTATAACCCGCGACGCGGATATAAGGTGCTTTGACTTTCGTGTGATCCAGGTTAAAGCTTTCGACGTTCATTTTTTGAAGTGCCATGATTTATTCCCCCATTTTCTCGGCTTCTACGAGCCAGACGAAGTGATTGTATTGTGTGAAGTTAACAGTGAATCCCCGTGCTGTAAACAATTCTTCCATAACTGGAATCAACGGATAAAACTCGCGTTCGAGATCGTCGGCTAATGCATCAAACCTTTGCGCACGTGCTTCGCGGATCGTTTGCAGACGTGCCTCTTCTGAGACGAACATCGTATCCGCATAGACGATTTTTCCGTCTTTCGGTAAATGTGACGCCATCAGCTCGATTGCTTCTCCCTTTTCCTCATCCGTTAGATGATGAAACGCATACGTGGAGACGAAACTGTTTGCTTGCTCCGCTTCAAACGAGAGGAAGTGACCGTCCTGCACAGCAAGCGACGGAATCTTCTCCGTCAGGATCGCCCGCATCTCCGGACTTGGTTCGACGGCGAGTACGGCGTCGTGACGTGCCAGAAGACGTTGTGTCAGGTTCCCTGTGCCTGCTCCGAATTCAATGACCGGCGACTGCGCTTTATCCGCGACGGTATCCAAAATCTCATCGTATCGACGAAAGACCTCTTTATATTCCGGATCGTGTCCAGTTACTGTCTCGTCATACGTCGATGCCCATTCTGTGAAAACATCCATAAAACGTACTGTCATGCCTTGTCGTCCTCCATCTCACCAGTTAATTCCGAGTAATCGGATATGAATTAAAGTAATTTTCCTTATTCGCATTGTAGCAAGGAGATTCTATCCTGGCAAGCGACCGGCTCGAAAAAACTTCCGGAAAACAAAAAAAGGCGTTGCCGGCGAACCGACAACACGAATAATGTGGTTAGAAATGCTACGAAGGAAAACCCAGCTCCATTCGGAATTGTTCGCTCTTCCGCGTGGAGGACGGCGCCTGTTCGACATGATCGCCAGCTTACGTTCACTTCCTGATCGGTCCTTTCGATCCACCACCCGTTCATTGCACCGCTTCGTCTTTGGGGGACGACTTAAGGGGAAACAATACACCGGCTTAGGATGGGAGAAAGGGTTCAGGACTTGAATCGTATTGAACAATCATCTCTGCTAGACTTCCTATAATGCATTTCTAGAAGTTGTTATGAATATACCATTCATATTTCTGCGTTGTCAACGGATTATTGTAAATATTCCGACAATTTAACAAAAAGAAAAATCCAATCGGACTTTTCTTACCGTTCTTGACAGAAAGCAAAGACGTTTTGAACGGACTGGAAGGCATAAAGTCGCTCTACGACTTGGTTTTCTTCAATTCGTAATAACGCAGGAACACTCATGACACGGGCTTCTTCTAAGAAATCCGGAATGAAATTCCCGTTCGCCTTCTGAATCGATTGACCTGATTCCGTCGCTTCGACGATATCCAGCATCCGTTCTGCGATGGCGCATGTCCCGCACATCGGTGCATAGACATACAATAGCCCGTTTTCCGGGACCGTTGTGACCTCTTGCATAGCGGTCGCTCCTTTCTTCGTGGTATCTGTCGTCAGTATACAAAAAAAAGAGAGCGGACGAAACGCAAGCGCCTCGTTCACTCTCTTTTCGTTAAGTATTACTCGTTGATCATCGATTTGTACGCTGCAGCGTCCATCAATGCCTCGACTTGTGAAGCATCTTCGATTTCGATGTCGACCATCCAAGCGCCTTCAAATGGTGACTCGTTGACGAGTTCTGGGGAATCCGAAAGGTTTTCGTTGATGGCAACGACTTTACCAGAGATCGGTGCGTATAATTCCGAGACCGTCTTGACCGACTCGACTGAACCGAATGGCTCGTTTGCTGAGATCGTATCCCCGACTTCAGGCAATTCGACGAAGACGATATCCCCGAGTTCGTGTTGCGCGAAATCCGTGATTCCGATGCGCGCCTTGTTTCCTGATACTTCGACCCATTCATGTTCTTCCGAATAGCGTAAGTTGTCTTTTACTTGACTCATTTCCGATTCCCCCTGTGGACTAGTTTGGACTAACGTGTTCAGTATACCAAAATCGACTCTGAACTTAATACCATTTTCCTTGATACATTTCTTCCTTGAAGCCAATCGTGACGTCTTTTCCGTCTGTAACGATCGGACGCTTCAGCAACATACCGTCACTTGCGAGCAACTTGTATTGCTCGTCTTCCGATAACTCTGGAAGTTTGTCCTTGATCCCTTGCGAACGGTACGATTGACCGCTCGTATTGAAGAATTTCTTCAACGGCTCTCCGCTCTTTTGATGGAGTTCCTGAATCGTCGTTGCAGATGGCGTTTCCTCGACGATATGTTTGTAGTCCACTTCGACACCGTGCTGTTCGAGTGCTTTTTTTGCTTTGACACACGTACTACATTTCGGATAGCCGTACATCGTGACTGTTTTTGTCATATTCCTCACCTCACCTTCAAGAGTAGCAGATGGATCACTTCTGCTTCAAGTGTGCGAGCGCCCCGTCAATCTGATCTTGGTGATGGGCGTCATGGGCAACGAACGACTCGACGAATGTAAGTGGTCGGAAGTCCTCATAAGTTGCTTCAAACTGCTCGTCAGACAGACGATCAAGGTGATTGACGATGTCACGCCGGACGCTGATCGCTTTTTTCAACAAAGCCAGCGGATCGATATGATGCGCATATTCGACCGCCAGTCGATTGAACTGATCAAAATCTGTCTCAACAAGCGTTAACGGTTCGTCCGGTAACTTCGAGATGGCATGATCGTAATAAAACCGGTCCCATAAATAGAGGTGGCTGACACATTCAAGGACGGTCCACTTGTTAAGCGCAAGCGGCAGATCCCATTCTTCCGGCGACAAACGTTCAAGGGATTGATAGTAGGCAATCGCAAATTGCAGTTCAACCAATTCTTGGCGCATCTCGTTTTCCCTCCTCAACCAAAAACTTCGCCTTTACAGAGATTTTCCCTGCAAAGGCGAAGCGGTAAACCTGACTTAGACCGTATATTTGTTTGACTCGATGAGGCGTTTTGCGATGTCGCGTTTTGTACCGATGACGTTGATCGGCTGGTAACGGCTGAATTTTTTGAGCGCTGAGAGCAACATCCGGAGTTCGTCGCCGCTTGCTGCCGCGTAGAGCGTCTCTTTCGCGTCACGCTCGACAGCTTCGAATGCTTGTTGCGCGAAGACTTCCGTGTAACGGACTTTCAGTTCGCTCTTCTCGACACCTTTATCGGCAATCGCTTTGTCCGTCCGGACGATTGCTGACTCAAGCGCATAAATCGCACTCATGATGTCGGCTGTGTTCGCTAAGATTTCTTGCTCACCTTGGAGTTTGTCCTGGTATTTCTGGACCGCTGTTCCGGCAGTCAACAAGAAGATTTTTTTCATCATCGCCAGTAAGTGACGTTCGCGATCAAGTGGTGCTGTTCCGATTTCTGTCGGCATGAAGCTCATCACTTCTTGTTGCAGACGCTGTGCTTCCGCAAGCAACGGCAACTCGCCTTTCATCGCTTTCTTCAGCAACGTTCCTGGAACGAGAAGACGGTTGATCTCGTTCGTTCCTTCGAAGATCCGGTTGATCCGTGAATCACGGTACATGTTCTCGACTTCATATTCTGCCATGAAGCCATAGCCACCGTGAATTTGAACCGCTTCATCGATGACATAATCAAATGTTTCCGAAGCAAAGACTTTGTTCATCGAGCACTCGATCGCGTACTCCGCGATTGCATCGGCGATTTTCTTACCGTCTTTGCTCTCTTCTTCTGATAACTGATCGAGGCTGTCTTGGAACAGACCACCTGTCCGGTAAACCGAACTTTCCATCGCATACGTCTGTGCTGCCATCGTCGCGAGTTTTTCTTGAATCAATGGGAACGAGCTGATCGGTGTCTTGAACTGTTTCCGTTCGTTCGAGTACTGGACCGCGAGATCAATCGCCCGTTTTGACGAACCGACAGCACCAACAGCTAATTTATAACGACCGACGTTCAAGATGTTGAAGGCGATGACGTGACCGCGTCCGATCTCACCGAGAACGTTATCGACCGGTACTTCTGCATCTTGTAAGATCAACGTCCGTGTCGATGATCCTTTGATTCCCATCTTCTGTTCCTCGACGCCTGTCGAAACGCCTGGATACGATCCTTCGACGAGGAAGGCTGTGAACTTGTCACCGTCAATCTTTGCGTAGACGACGAACAAGCTTGCGAAACCAGCGTTCGTGATCCATTGTTTTTCACCGTTTAAGATGTAGTGCGTACCAGCTTCATTCAAGACAGCCGTCGTTTTAGCACCGAGAGCATCCGAACCAGAGCCTGGCTCCGTCAACGCGTACGAAGCGATCCATTCTCCTGAAGCGAGTTTCGGCAAGTATTTATGCTTTTGCTCTTCGTTACCGAAGAAGACGATCGGCAACGAACCGATTCCGACGTGTGCGCCGTAGCTGAGGGCGAATGAACGGCCGCGCGCGAACTTCTCCGTGATGATTGAAGACGAAATCTTATCCATCTGATAGCCGCCGTATGCTTCCGGAACGTCTGCGCCGAGTAGACCAAGCTCCCCTGCTTCACGGAGGAGACCGACCGACAATTCGAACTCATGTTTTTCAATCCGGTCAAGGACTGGAACGACACGATCTTCGACGAACTTCGCTGTCATGTCACCGACCATTTTATGTTCTTCCGAGAAATCCTCCGGTGTGAAGAGACGTTCTGGTGCTAACTCATCTAATACGAAACTGCCACCTTTGATTAATTCGTTTGTCGTTTGGCTCATTGTCCTGTTCCTCCTTCAACTAGTTCGAATACACCTGCTGCGCCCATTCCGCCACCGATACACATCGAGACGACACCATACTGGACATTCCGGCGTTTCATTTCATGCAAGAGCGTCAATGTGAGTTTTGTTCCCGTACAACCGAGTGGGTGACCGAGAGCAATCGCTCCACCGTTGACGTTAACGATGTCTTCGTTTAATCCGAGTTCGCGGATGACACCGAGCGACTGCGAAGCGAACGCTTCGTTCAACTCGATCAACCCGACGTCCTCCAGCGTGATGCCTGCGAGTTCGAGTGCCTTTGGAATCGCGACGACTGGTCCGATCCCCATCACTTCCGGACGGACACCACCGACAGCAAACGATTTGAACTTCCCGAGAATCGGTAACCCTTGGCGTTCTGCCTCTTCTCGTTCCATGACGAGAACAGCAGCGGCACCGTCTGACGTCTGCGAAGAGTTCCCTGCCGTGACGCTTCCGCCGAGACGGAACGCTGGGCGAAGTTTCGCGAGACCTTCCGGTGACGAATCCGGACGAACGCCTTCATCGTGCTCGACGACGAATGTCTTCTCTTCGATTTTCAGTTCATCGTTGACGAATTGTTCCGTCACCGTCACCGGGACGATTTCGTCAGCAAACTTACCAGCCTCGATTGCTGCCGCTGCCTTTTGGTGACTCTTTAGTGCAAAGGCATCTTGATCTTCTCGTGAGACATTATAGGTTGCAGCGACTTGCTCCGCTGTATGCCCCATGCTCATGTAGTACTCTGGTGCCGTGTCGACGATCGACGGATTAGGTCGAACGACGTGACCCGGCATCGGGACTTGACTCATCGATTCGAGTCCACCAGCGACGACGGCTGTTGCTTGCCCCGTCATGATTTTCATCGCCGCATCAGCGATCGATTGTAAACCACTTGAGCAATACCGGTTGATTGTGATCGCCGGTACCTCATGTGATAATCCACCGAGGACGGAAGCGTAACGGGCGATGTTCATCCCCTGCTCTGCTTCCGGTAAGGCACATCCAAGGATGACGTCATCGACCGCTCCCGTGTAACCGGACCGTTTCAACGTTTCCTGGATGGCGATGCCTGCTAATTCATCCGAGCGCATCGATTTGAATGCGCCCTTTTTTGCTTTTCCGACCGGTGTCCGTGCACCGGCGACGATTACTGCTTCCTTCATCCGAATCCCCCCAGTCCTCAGTTACGAAGCGGCTTGCCTTTGACGAGCATGTGCTGCATCCGTTGTTGTGTCTTCATCTCACCGATCAGGCTTAAGAATGCTTCCCGTTCGATGTCGAGCATATATTGTTCATCGACGTGGCTACCGAAGGCGACGTTTCCACCGGCGATGACGTGTGCGAGTTTACTAGCGATCTTCAAGTCATGTTCCGAGATATAGCCGCCGTAGAACATTTCGCGTGTCGCGAGTTCAAGCGTTGCTTTACCAGCACGACCGACGACTGGAATCTTCGCTTTCGCTGGTGCCGTGTAGCCGGTCCGGTCGAGTTCAAGGACGAGTTGTTTCGCATCATACGTCAAGTGATCCCGGTTCATCGAGATTTGATCAACGGAGCGGACATATCCGAGTTCGCGTGCTTCAAAGGCTGATTTTGAGACTTTTGCCATTGCGACGTTTTCGAACGTCTTTTGTGCTGCTTTTTCGATATTAACGAGTCCGTCCGGTGTGTTTTCTAACAGTCGACGATACGTGTTGACGTTTCCGCCGCCTCCCGGAATCAGACCGACACCGACTTCGACAAGACCCATATACGTTTCAAGCCCGGCTTGCAGACGAGCTGCCGGAAGCGAGATCTCCGTACCGCCACCAAGCGTCATCCCTTGTGGTGCAGCGACGATCGGACGCGATGCATAGCGAATCTTTTGAATCGATTGTTGGAATTTGTTGATGATCCAGTCGAGTTCGAACCAGTTCTCATCTTCCGCTTCCATCAGCATCATCGCTAAGTTCGCACCAACACAGAAGTTTTTGCCATCGTTTGCGATGACGAGACCACGGTGGTTTTTCTCAACTAAATCGACTGACTGTTCGATCATCTGCATGATGTCGACGCCGATTGCATTGCTCTTCGATGTGAACTCAAGGACCGCGACATCGTCGCCGATATCAAGCAGGCGTGCCCCATTGTTCTCTAGTAAGACACCGTTTGACTTCCGAACATCGCGGAGACGGATTTCCTTCGGATTGACCGTTGCTCCGACGTAGTCTTTCGTTGCAACGTCATAATGACGACCGGACGCATCATAGAAACTCGTTTTTCCTGCTGCGAGCATCTCATCGATCCATGCCGGTACTGCGTAACCGTCTTGTTTCATCTTCGCAACCGTCTTCTCGACACCGAGTGCGTCCCATGTCTCGAACGGTCCCATCTTCCAACCGAAGCCCCATTTCATTGCTTCGTCAATCGCTTTGATATCGTCTGCGATCTCTCCAGTCAGCTGAGCCGAGTAGAGCAATGTTTTCGCGTGGATCGGCCAGAGTAAGGCGCCGACACGATCTTGCGCGAAGACGACGGCCTTCAGTTTGTTTTTTGCGCCCGGAAGTGCTTTTGCTTGTCCGATCGACGGTTCAGTAAGCGCTTTCTTTTCGACGTACTCAAATGTCTCGAGATCAAGTTCAAGAATCTGTTTTCCGACTTTCTTGTAGAAACCTTGACCCGTCTTCGCACCGAGTGACCCTTGTTCGACAAGGCGACGCATCTCAGCCGGAACCGCGAACGTTTCCTTCTCTTCGCCTTCTGGCAACAAGTCATAGACGTTGTTCGCGACGTGAACGAACGTGTCGATGCCGACGACGTCGAGTGTCCGGAACGTCGCTGACCCTGGGCGACCAAGGAGTGGACCTGTGACCGAATCGACCTCCCCGATCGAATAGCCACCTTTTTTCATCTCATCCATCGTCACGAGGAGACCGTATGTCCCGATTCGGTTGCCGATGAAGTTCGGTGTGTCCTTCGCAATGACGACACCTTTCCCGAGTCGTTCCTCTGCGAATTGTTTCATGAAGTCGACAACACTTGGATCCGTATCTGACGTCGGAATCAACTCAAGCAACTTCAGATAACGTGGTGGGTTAAAGAAGTGTGTCCCGAGGAAACGACGATTGAACGACTCCGAACGCCCTTCGCGCATCGCTTCGATCGAAATGCCTGATGTGTTCGAGCTGACGATCGCGTCTTCCCGAATGAATGGTTCGATCGTTTTAAACAATTGCTGTTTGACGTCGAGTCGTTCGACGACGACTTCAACGATCCAGTCTGCTTCTTTCAGACGCTCTAAATCGTCTTCTAAGTTTCCGACCTCGATGAAGTCAATCAATTTCTTCGACGCGAGTGGTGCTGGATTTTGTTTCAAGAGTTTTTCGCGGTTATCGCGCGCGATGCGGGAACGGACGCGCGGATCACTCAGCGTCAAGCCCTGCTTCTCTTCTTGTGCCGTAAGTTCTTTTGGTACGATATCAAGCATCAATGTCCGTATGCCAGCATTCGCAAGATGTGCCGCGATGCCCGCACCCATCACCCCTGAACCGATGATGACGGCGAATTGGATGTGTTTCGTCAACTGGATTGTGGTCGGCTGACCGATTTGACTCGCCATGATATACCCCCTGAGTTTAAATTGAATGAACAACCATTCATTATACTGACAAAAAAAGAAGCCAATCGGTTTTCGTTTGCTTCTTCTACATCTTCATCATAAATGAATAATGATTCAGTAGCAATAAAAAATCAGTCAATGGACAAATTTTCCTGTTAGACTGATAAAAAGGAGTGGATACAAATGAGTCAAACCGAGCATGTATGGAATCAAAAAGCCGCTGACTGGGCGGATCGCGCTGACGATATGTGGACGAACGGCAGTCGGAAAACCGTTTTGCCGTTCTTACGAAAAACGATCACCGGTGGTCGTTTGCTTGATCTCGGTTGCGGTGATGGTGCAGCCTGTCGCTTACTGACACCGGACTTTCAGACAGTTGGACTTGATGTCTCAGACGAAATGATCCGGATTGCCCGTGAGAAGTCACCCGAGCAGACATTCATTGTTGGAACGGGCGAAGCGTTACCGTTTGCTGATCACGCGTTCGACGTCGTTCTTGCCGTTAACTCACTTGAATGGTCGACACGTCCTGTTCAAGTGCTGCAAGAAATCGAACGCGTCGCCCCGCTTGTCGTCATCAGTCTACTTGGTCCGACAGCCGCACCACGGCAACTTGCTTACCGTCGTCTCTACGGTGAGGAAGTCGCGATGGGGAATACGATGATGCCGTGGGAACTGCTGCAACTAGCGAAAGAACGTGGCTGGACGTTACTCGATGAAGCAATCATCCAAAAAGAAGGAGCCGTTATGACGGGACATCGGTTACTGGATCAAGCCCATGCCTTCTCGTGTTTGCTTGCTTTTCAGACGACAGCTGTGAGGGAGAGATAAGATGTCATATACAACCTTTTATACATTTATCTTGATTGCATTAGGTGTTGTTTTTATCTATTACATCGAAGCACTTGATGTATTAGAACGGTGGCAATTTTTCTTATTGTATATGGTTTTCTTTATGGGTGTACCTGAACTCGGAAAGCGACTTTTTGGACGGTATCAAGAAAAACGATTTCATCCGCAGACCGCTATCTTCCTCATCATTCTTATATTCGCGGGGATGCTGTTGTTAGGAAATATTGTGGAACCTAATTAATTGATTTCAAAAATAAAAGGAGTTTCCTCACTGTCTTCTCACCCGCTTTCCTCAGGCGAGACACGAGCCAGTCTTCCTCATCCTTCGGATGACGAATCCGGGTCTTGTTTGTCTCTGACAGCGCGATAAACCATCGCGCTTTTTCCTGTAGGAGTCGGGTGAAGACATGTGAGGAGGACGCACTCATTTGTTATCCAAAGAACTCAAAAGCGATCGATTTCCGTCAATGGAATCGATCGCTTTTGATGAGTTCATGTAGGACGAACCAGGCATCTTCGACTCCTACAGGAAAAGGAAGCATGAACCATGCTTCCGTCAGGGAATAGGAAGACCCGGCAAATCACATGGAATGTGAGATGCCGCGGCTTACTTCCCGCCTGAGGAAAGCGAAGATACTGGGAACGTCCGGTATACTGCTTCATCCTCCATGCGTTCGCTGATGTACCTGTCGCAACCACTCTTCAATCAAAATGTGATCCGATCGTTCTTCCCATTTCAGTCGGAAATAGAGTGTCTGTAGCATCTGTTTGACGTTACGATACGTCGTCCACTCCGCATCTCCCCATGTCACGTCACTCTCAAGCCACTCCTTAATATTATGTTCGATTCGTTGTAATAGGACATCTTCCGACAGTCCATGGCGACAAGCTTGCAACCATGCTGTTACCATCCGATCAGCTTCTTCATCAATGTAGAGATACTCAGACCGCGTCAACTGACGAACCATCGCATCGATTGCTCCGACTTCTTCTTGCGGAAGACTGGCCGGATGCGTAAACCAGACCGCATAAACATCGGCGATATGTGCCATACTATGTGCCCATCCAAACCCGTCAATGAATCCGCGGACATCTCTTTCTTGCTCCAGATAAGTTTGTAAGTACGTCGACAGTCGATCCAACTGTTCTTGCTTCAGCATGCGCCGGGTTTTGTCCATCACTAACAATTCAGCGAGTGCTAATGCTGAAAATGATCGCGTCAGAACAGCTGTTGTGTCCGCTGTTCCAATTCTATACATCAATCCATGCCCACTTAAAATGAAATCGAAAATCTGCTTTGCCTCATCTACCGTCAATGCGTCTGAGCTGATATAGGTCGCTAATTGCGAATAGATCAATCCATCCCGTAACTCAGAATCCGTCGAACCAATATGCAAAAGCAACTCATCGAGTAATGCAGGCATTGTATTCGCGTTTTGTTGCAACAGTTCCTTTAACTCTTGTTCTGTGCGTGCCATTCTGTCCTCTCCTCTCTGAATCAAAAAAAGACGATGCAACGTTGCATCGCCTTCCCCACTTATCCTTTGACCATTCCTTTGAGAACGAAGGCAACGTTTGCCGGTCGTTCTGCTAAGCGGCGCATGAAGTAACCGTACCAGTCACGTCCATAAGGAACGTAGACACGGACTTTATAGCCTTGTTTGACGAGTTCGAGTTGGCGCTCGACCCGGATGCCGAATAACATCTGGAATTCGAACTGGTCTTTTTCGATCCCGTTTTCTTTAGCGTGACGGATGACTTGCTCGATCATCGCATCGTCATGCGTTGCGACGGCAGCATAGTTTCCGAGTGATAATTGTAACTTCACGAGCTTGATGTAGTTATGATCGACATCTTCCTTCTCTGGGAATGCGACCGTTGCCGGCTCCTTGTATGCCCCTTTGACGATCCGGAGATTCGTCTCGAAGCGTCCGACACGTTTGATATCATCTTCCGACCGATAGAGGTAGGACTGAATGACCGTTCCAATGTTATCGAAAGATTGGCGCAATTCTTCAAACAATTGAATCGTCTTTTCACAACGTGGCTCATCTTCCATGTCGATCGTGACGAAGACACCGAGTTCTTTCGCCCGCGTTAAGATCCGTTCCATGTTCGAGCGAATCAATTCGTCCGAGATATCGAGTCCGAGTGATGTCAGTTTCAACGAGAGTTGCGAGTCTAATTTTTCTTCCGCAATCATCTCAACCGCACGAATACATTCTTGTGTCATCATCTCTGCTTCCGCAACCGTCGAGATGAACTCCCCTAAATGGTCCATCGTGACGCATAACCCTTTTGCGTTCAATTCCTGGATCGCCCGTTTCGATGCTTCCAATGAATCCCCTGCCACGAAGCGACTTGCTCCGAATTTAAGACCGTATCGCTTGGCGAGACCATTCAATGTCTTGTTTTGCGATAAGAAGATAAAACCATCCCGTAATACTCTTTCCATCACTCATTATTCCCCCTAAATACATGCTAGGCTGTTTTACCGTATTGGTTCACATCACTGCACTCATATTATGACATAAAGCGCTTACATTTGCTCTTTCTTTTGTTTATTTTTGAGAATCCGTTGAGCAACAAGTCCAACAGCAAAAAATAAGACATACAGACCGATGGCAACGAAAAATTGCCAGGAGAACGGATCACGCAGACTCGAGCCGATATTGTTGTATACGAACGCACCGGGGATGATTCCGAGATAGTTGGCGATGGCGAACTGTTTAAAGCGGATTTTTGATAGACCGGACGCGTAGCTGATCGCGTCAAACGGAAATAGCGGAATCAATCGGACGACTAAGACGACGAGAAATCCGTTCTTCGCAATCCGTTCGTCGAGTACGTTCAGCTTCCCTTTGCCGATCAACTTCTCGACCCCACGGCGACCGAGCAATCGAGCGATCCAGAAGCTGAGCAGACCGCCGGTACCGGCACCAATGACGTCGAGTAACGTCCCGAGCCATGGTCCATACGTATAACCGCCGAATAACGTCAGTAAGCTTGCCGGGAAAAAGACGAGCGGACGGATCGTATAGGCAAGGACGTAGAGTAACATCCCGGTCAGACCTTGATCCCTTATCCAGTCGGATAACGCCTGAATATCGAATTGCTCCAGCATCCCGGACATCCGGAAGTACAGGAGCAACCCAAGGCCAAACATAAAATACAGCGTAAGCGGGAGCCAGTCCCGCAATCGTAGTTTTTTCATGACATCGTCGCCGGAGCAACGTAGTAGAAAATCGAGAGAAAGATCAGGACACTGCCGGCAAGGACGAACAGATGCCAAATCGCGTGGTTATACGGTAAGCGTGCCCAGACGTAGAAGATGACGCCAAGTGAGTACGCGAGTCCACCACCGAGGAGCAGTAAGAACCCTTGGAACCCGAGTGCCTCATAAATCGGCTTGATTGCAAACAGACAACACCAGCCGAGGATCAGATAAGACGCATTCGAGATCCAGACGTATTTACCGGTCGAATAGAGTTTCCAGATGATGCCGAGCGTTCCGACACCCCAGACGATGCCGAGCAACGTCCAGCCGAGCGGCCCCCGGAGTGTGATCAAGGCGAACGGTGTATAACTACCAGCAATCAACAGATAGATGCCGGCGTGATCTAAAATTTGCAAGACCTTATTCGCTTTCGTGTGCATCAGTGAATGCATCAAGGTCGAGAACAAATAGAGCAGAATCATCGTCGCCCCGAAGATACTGACGGCGGTGACGTTCCAAGCGCTCCCGGATTTCGTCGCCTGCAGGATCAACAGCACGAGCGCAACGATGCTGAAGATGACACCGAGACCATGTGTGATGGCACTCGCGATCTCCTCTTTCAAGGAATCGCCTTTTGCGAGCAGCTCTTCGATCGTTTCCTTCGATTGTTGCTTGATCGTTTGCTTGATTTCTTTTTTCGTAACCAATCGAACACCTACTTTCTAAAAACAAAGGACTATGCTTTTGATTATACGCCCTCATGCGACAGCGTGCCTATCGAAAGATTCTGTCGATTTGATGACAACCGTCATCTGTTTGTCTTTTCCCGCTCATACAAAAATCCACACCGCCTAAGCGATGTGGATATACCTTACCACTGTTCAATATCTGGGCGATCCTTGAACGTCGATTTTGTTCCGTGACGTTCGTTCAGGACCGCTTCGACTTCTTTGAAGGAGACACCACGGTCAGCAAGCAAGACCGTTAAGTGGTACAACAAGTCTGCTGTCTCTTCGGCTAACGTATCGTTACCGGCGAGGACGACTTCAAATGCCTCTTCACCGAACTTCTTCGCAATCTTCTCGTATCCGGAAGCAATCAAATAGTTCGTATAGGATTCAGCTTCCTTTGCCTCAATCTTCGCTTTGACGGTCTGTTCCAGTTCGTATAACATCGGGCACCTCCACTTCTGTATAGAAACAACTGCGATTTCCGGTATGGCATGTCGGACCGTTCGCTTTGACTGCGATCAAGAGACTATCCTGATCACAGTCGATCCACATCCGTTTGAGTTCAAGTGTGTTCCCGCTCGTCTCTCCTTTCGTCCAAAGACGATTCTTCGTTCGTGAGAAGAAGGTGACAAGACCGGTCGCAAGCGTCTTATCATAGGCGGCTTGATCCATAAAGCCGACCATCAAGACATCGTTCGTCTGCTCGTCGACGACGACGGCAGCGACGAGTCCTTTTGAAAAATTCAATGTCGTCATCGGACTTCGACTCCTCGTTCTTTGAGGTAGGCTTTTGTTTCCGGCATCGTGTACGTCGCTTCATGGAAGATCGAAGCAGCAAGGGCCGCGTCAGCGCCTGCCTCTAGTCCTTCCGCTAAGTGATCGAGTGTTCCGACTCCACCGGAAGCAATGATCGGCACGTTAACGACTTCACGCAGACGACGGATCAAGGCGAGATCATAGCCGTCTTTTGTGCCGTCAGCGTCCATCGACGTGACGAGTAACTCACCGGCACCAAGCGCGACCGCTTCCTGTGCCCACTCGATCGCGTCACGTCCGACGGGTTGTGTGCCACCATGTGAGAAGACACCCCATGAGTCGCCCGTCTGCTTCGCATCGATCGCGACGACCGTCGCTTGGACACCGAACAGGCGGCTGACTTCTTGAATCAGTTGTGGGTTTTGGAGTGCCGACGAGTTGAGCGAAACTTTATCGGCACCGGCACGAATCAACCGTTTTGCGTCTTCGATTGTCTTGATTCCGCCACCAACCGTAAACGGCATGTAGATGACTTCCGCAACGCGTTCGACGATATCAAGCATCGTCTCACGCCCTTCTTGTGTTGCTGAGATATCGAGCAGGACGAGTTCGTCCGCCCCTTGCTCGTAATAGTATTTCGCAACGGCGACCGGGTCACCAAGATCACGCAAGTTCTGGAATTTAACCCCTTTGACGACACGGCCTTCTTTGACGTCAAGACAGGGAATGATCCGTTTCATCAACATACGCGTAACACCTCTTTTAAGGCGAGTGATCCGTCGAGCAACGCCCGACCGACGACGGCTCCGTCCATCCCAATTTCTTTGAGACGCGCGACGTCATCGACTGTCGTCACACCACCGGAAGCGATCAATTCGACCCCTTCCCGTTTCAAGCGATCGAGTCCATCAACGTCCGGTCCCATCATCATTCCGTCACGCGAAATGTCTGTGTAAAGGAACGTCTTGATGCCTTTACCGATCAAGTGTGTCATCGCCTCTTCGAGCGTCCAACCGCTCGCTTCGAGCCAACCGCGTGTCTGAACGATGCCTTCTTTGGCATCCAACGCAACCGCCAGTTTATCACCAGCGAGGGCAATCATCTGCTCGAGTAACGCTTCGTCTTCAAGGGCGACCGTGCCGACGAGAATCCGGTCGATCCCGGCACCGACGTATGCTTCGACGGTCTCGATGTTACGGACACCACCACCGGCTTCAACGAACAAACCGGTCTCCTTTTTGATGTCGGCGATCAAGTTCAAGTGCAACGGTTCGCCGGCTTTTGCGCCGTCAAGATCGATCAAGTGGATTGCTGTTGCCCCGTCTTCCTTGAAGCGCTTCGCAATCGTCAACGCATCACCGAAGAATGTCTGTTGGTCAAAATCTCCTTGCTTCAGGCGCACCGCCTGTCCGCTCATTAAATCGATTGCTGGGTAGAGTTGCATGTCGTCTCTCTCCATTCCTTCAGTAGTTTCAATCCGACTTCGCCACTCTTTTCCGGGTGGAACTGCATCCCCGTGACTTGTCCTTTTTGGACGATTGCTGGGACGAGGCGTCCGTATTCGACCGAATCGACGATCCATTCTGGATCACAGACGGCACCGTACGAGTGGACGAAATAGACGGCTTCGCCATGGTTCGTCAGCTGGTGCCAACCCATGTGCGGCAAACGGACGTCGCTCGGTAGTTTTTCGATCGTTCCCGGTAAGATGCCGAGACCTTCCGTCAGTCCATCTTCGTCACTCGATTCAAAGAGTAACTGCATTCCGAGACAAATCCCGAGGAACGGCTTCTTTTCGGCTTGTTCTTTTAAGAAGTCGACGAGTCCCGTTTCCTTCAAGCGCTCCATTGCCGGTGCATAGGCACCGACACCGGGTAAGACAAGTGCTTCTGCTTGGTCGAGCAACTCCGTGTCACTCGTGACGATGACTGCTTCGCCGAGCTCCTTTAACGCCCGCTCGACGTTCGCAATATTTCCGACGCCATAATCGACGATTGCTATCATTGATCAATCAACCCTTTCGTAGACGGTACGCCTTCGCTCGTCACGGCAACTGCCTGACGGACGGCCCGACCGAGTGCTTTGAACAACCCTTCGATCATGTGATGGGTGTTTGAACCATATAAGACTTCGGCATGAATCGTCATCCGGGCACTCCGGGATAAGCCTTGGAAGAACTCTTCTGCGAGTTCCGTATCAAAGTCACCGAGCTTCGGATTCTTGAAACTAGCACGGAAGACGGTGAACGGACGACCGCTGAAGTCGAGCACGACCGATGCGAGTGTCTCGTCCATCGGTACACGCGATTCACCGTAGCGTTCAATCCCGGCTTTATCGCCGAGCGCTTCCGTCAATGCTGCCCCGAGGACGATTGCTGTATCTTCGACCGTGTGATGGGCATCGATCCACGTATCACCTTTTGCTGTCACCTTCAGACCGATCCGGGCCTGGAAGGCGAATAACGTTAACATATGATCAAAGAACCCGACACCCGTCTTGATCTCAACCGGACCTCCTGCGAGATCGACCTCGACCTTGATGTCTGACTCTGCACTTACTCGTTCGCTTGTGCCACGCCGCATCGTAATTCCTCCTCTACACACGTTTCTAATACTTGCATCGCTTCTGGTGATCCACAGCTGACACGGAATGCTTGGTCAAACAAGCGGATCCGTAATCCGGCGTCAGCACAATGCTGCGTAAAGCGTTCGGCTTCTGGATACTCGACATAAACGAAGTTCGCTGCACTTGGATACGTCTTGCCGATCGGGGCGAGAATCCGCTCAATCGCTTCGCGACTCGCATACGTTTCTTCTAAGACTCGATCGAGTTCCGGTTCTGCCATGATGGCGATGCCGACAGCTGCTGATAAACCAGAGACGTTGTATGGTGATTTAATCTGTTCGATTTCTTCAATGATTTGTTCGCTCGCGATGACAAAACCAAGTCGGAGCGATGCGAGTCCGAACGCTTTCGAGAGCGTCCGTAAGATGATCGCTTTCGGATATTCCTCGAGTAAGTGAAGCATCGATTGTTCGAGCGCGAAGTCGATGTACGCCTCATCGATAACGACGTATTTGCCACTGTCGAGCAAGCGACGGATGTCCGCTTCCTTGCGGAGGACACCGGACGGATTGTGCGGGTGACTCAAGAAGATGATCTCACCAGGAGCTGCGATCAATCCGTCGACGTCAAGCGCCATCTCGTCAAGTAGTGGCACCCGTTCAAACGGTGCCCGTGCTCGGTCAGCATAAAACTGATACATGACGAAATCCGGTTCCGAGGCGATGACCGGCATCCCGGGTCCGCCGTAGCGGGCGCATAAGTAGCCGATCAGCTCATCCGAGCCGTTCCCGGCGACAAGTTGTGTCGGACGGACACCGGCGTATGTGGCGTACGATGCCTTAACTTGATCGATGATCTCGACAGGATATTCATTTAAAGGGAACGTTGCGATCAATTCCTGGATCGCTTCGATCCCGACTGGACTGTGGGTCGTGAATCGTTCGTTTTGGTGTAATCGCATTAGTCTTCCCTCACTTCGATGGCTTGTGCGTGTGCTTCGAGTCCTTCAACCCGGGCAACGGTCTTCGCTGCGTTCGCGAGACGTTGTACGCCTTCACGTGTGGCTTCGAGCATCGTCTGGTGACGCAGGAACGTCCGCGCTGATAATCCAGACGCAAAACGAGCTGTCCCGGATGTCGGTAAGACGTGGTTCGTCCCAGCGACGTAATCACCAAGTGTTTCCGGTGTCTCGTGACCGAGGAAAATCATGCCGGCGTGACGGATCGATTTGACGACCTCTTGCGGATTGGCAACGGCAAGTTCCAAGTGTTCTGCTGCGAGACGGTTCGCTTCTTCGATTGCTGTCTCGAGTGGAGCAACGAAGACGCCACCGTTTTCCATCGCACGACGGGCAATCTCTTGACGCGGCAATTGTTGTAAGCGCCGTTCGATTTCCGCATCCACCGCTTGTTTCATTTCTTCCTTTGGCACGAAGGCGATCGCGACAGCGTCACGGTCGTGTTCGGCTTGAGCAAGGAGGTCCGCTGCGATTCGGTCCGGATGCGCTGTTTCGTCCGCAATGACGACGACTTCCGATGGACCAGCGACCGAGTCAATCCCGACGATGCCGTAGACTTGGCGTTTGGCTTCCGCAACGAAGCGGTTCCCAGGTCCAACGATTAAATCGACGGCTTGGATACTTTCTGTTCCAAATGTCAGCGCGGCGACGGCTTGCGCTCCACCAATCGTATAGATTTCTGTTACACCAGCGATCCGTGCCGCAACGAGTACCTCGTTACTTAAGTTCGTCATCGGCGTCACCATGACGACGCGTTCAACCCCAGCGACTTTTGCTGGAATGGCGTTCATCAAGACCGTCGACGGATAACTTGCCGCACCACCTGGTACATAAATCCCGACCGAATCAACGGGAACAAACCGTTGACGTCGTGTCACGTCTGCTTCGACGAGTTCGATGTCAGACGGAAGTTCTTGTTCATGCCATTCGACGAGTCTTGTCGCCATCAACTTCAACGAGTCGATCAAGTTGGCATCTGCCTGTTTAAAGGCTTGCGTGATCCGTGTTTCACTGAGACGGAAATCTTCGAGATCGACTTGATCGAATTGGTTCGTGTAATCGCGGACAGCAGCGTCACCATCTGTTGCGACGCGTTCGAGGATTGCGCGGACCGCGAGCTCCGTGTCGCGATCGATGCTGAAAGGTTTTGTCGGTGTCATGATCGTGTCACTCCTTCTGTCAATTGCTCGAGCAAGCGGATGACTTCAACCCGCTTCCGTTTTAACGTCCACTCGCTCGTAAAGAATCGAGCGCTGATATCGATGATTTTTTCGTATTCATTTAGTCCGTTTGCCCGTAACGTCTCACCTGTCTCGACGATATCGACGATTGCGTCAGCAAGTCCGAGTAACGGTGCCAACTCGACCGAACCGTTCAACGGTACGATGTCGACGTCGACACCGAGTTCGCTGAAGTAGCGTTTTGCGATGACCGGATACTTCGTCGCAATCCGGACGCGGCGCCCACCTTCGAATTGTAACGGCTCCTTCGCACAGACGGACATCCGGCAGACACCGAACGGTAATTCTGCGAGTTCCGATAGTTCTTGATCCGATTCGAGTAAGATGTCGCTCCCCGTGATCGCAACGTCAAGGACGCCTTGAGCGACGTACGGAATCAAGTCCGATCCTTTCATGAAGACGAATTCGTGCTCGCCCCGTTTGACGATCAGTTCGCGTTCAATGGCTCCCCATGTCTCGACGCCAGCTTCTTTTAGATAACGTTCTGTCGCTTTCGACAGCCGTCCTTTTGTAATTCCGATTCGCATTTAGAGCACCTCCGCCAACCGTTCGACCGAGAATCCGATGCCGAACGCCTGTTGTTCTTGTCCGAATTGTTCATAGAGCCGGTCGTAGCGTCCACCGACGAGGACGGGTTCCGTCACACCTTCGATGAAACCGTGGATCGTGATCCCGTCGTAGTACGTCTGTAAACCCATTTGACCGAAGTCGAGATCGGCATTGACGGCTTCCGCGAGATCAAGCACGGCATTGAGTCGTGTCTCGTCGACGTACGGTAAGATCGTCTCTGCCCCTTCACGTCCGAATAATAAAGGAAGTTTCGCAAGTAGGGCATCATCGAGTTGACACGCGATCCGCTTCAGTTCGATGACGTTACGTAAACGGAGCATCTGCGTCACTTGATCGCGTAAGTGGTGATCACCGACACGCGTCTCGATCAAATGCTCGATCAGACCGGCATCACCGATCGAGAGTGTGACTTCTTTTCCTGTCAGTTCTTCGACGAGTCGGACCGCGAGTTGAATCGCTTCGACTTCTGCAATTTGTCCCCGTTCCTCAAACCCGACCTGGAACTTCTCTTCCGGTTGAAAGACCGAGCCACTGTAGAAGACACGTTTATATTGTTCGCGACCACGTTCGCTAAGTGCACGCGCGACACTAGTCGTAAAATCCATCCGAATCTGTTCCCGTCCACCGATTTCCTCAATTAAGGGGGTGATTAATCGGGTATAGTTAGATTGTTCGAGTCCATCTTCGAGCTGACGGATGACCTGCTGGAGCCGCGTTGCCGAGGCACCGACGTAGTCCGTCGCTCCATCCTTGAGTCGAATCGTAGAAAATGATTGCATACTCCCACTCCTTTATCTTATTATCACTGTACCACGCTAAATTATTTAACGATAAGATACCGCGTTTCGGGCACATTGTCAATCGCTTTGCTTGCCAATTCTAAAAAATCGGAGGGTTACTCATGCAATTATTGAAATGGGACGGTCACGTCCACAGTCCATATTGTCCACACGGTACGAAGGATCCACTCGAAGCCTACATCGAGCGTGCCTTAGAGCAAGGCTTAGAACGGATCAGCTTCACGGAACATGCCCCTTTACCTGAAGGTGTGACGGATCCTGCGCCAGATAATGATTCCGGAATGTCGTTTGCGACAGCCGATGCCTACCTGAAGGAATTAACGCAACTCCGCGAGACATACAAGAATCAGATCGACATCCGGATTGGGATGGAATTCGACTACTGGGAAGGGCATGTCGACGGCACGCGTGACATCATCGCTCGCTACGCCGATGTCTTGACCGACGGGATTCTCTCATTGCATTATTTATACATTGATGACAAGTACTACATGGTCGACTTCAGCAAGGAAAGCTTCGGTGAGATCGTCACGAAACTCGGAAGCGTCACCGCCGTCCACGAACGGTATTATGAAGGCATCCAAGCCCTCGTCATGACGGACCTCGGTGCACACCAGCCGAAGCGACTCGGTCACTTGACGTTACCGACGAAGTTCATCCAAGCCTATCCGCTCGAATCGAACCCAACGAACCTCGACGACACGTTACGGAAAATCCGTCAGGCAAACTTTGCACTCGACGTCAACACGGCAGGACTCCGAAAGCCGTTATGTGGTCTTTCCTATCCTTACCCGGAACTCTTGCAAGTCACGCAGTCGTTATCGATTCCGCTCGTCTATGGATCAGATGCCCACCTCGCAAAAGATGTCGGTGCTGATTTCGATTTCAAATGGTAAACAAAAATCCGGATGCCGCAGCGTCCGGATTTTTTTTGTTTAAGAATACGGGAAATCAGCAGCGTCGACAGGAGCAATTGATCGTGCTAATTTTTTTAATTGTTTTAGTGATACGTTACCGGACAGGAGGACGATTTGATTGTCTTCGACGTAATAGAGGTTCGTTCTCTCTTGTTTCTGCTCGAAGTAAGCTGTCTGTCCGTTTGCAAGCGTCGTTTCCTTCCAGTCCTCGCCTTGAACGTCTTGCTTCGGAACGACGGTTAGAAGAATCGTTTGTGACTTCGTGTGGAAGAACCAGATTCTATCATCCCCATTAGGACTTGAACTACTGGCAATCGCTTGGAATGTCGAGAACGGTAAATTCAAACCGCGAGCAGAACTACTCTTCTTAATGTTTTGAACGTCGTCATATGAGACGCCTCCTAACATCCAGTTCTTCTCTTGCTTGGTATACTCTAGTACAGCAAGACGATCTGCTCCTTTTGGATAATGAAGCGTCACGTAAGCATGATTCCCGAGGGAGACACTACTCCAGATATCGCGTTCAGTCGGATGCGCTTTTGTTCCATCTTTAAAGTAAAACATCACGTGACGACGGAAATCCGCTCCAAACGAATCCTGTTCTGAAAAGTCTTCTGCTTTAATACGTTGTACGATGGCATTAGGTTCAGCACCATCCTCAGCCGTGTTATCATCAATCCATCGCGTGTGAAGCTGATTCAAAGGCGGAACTTGGTCTGGTTCTGCACAACCGGTCAAGATACTTGCAGCGAATAATGCACTGATTACACCAATCCGTTGAAATCGCATAACAATCTCCTTTTCCTCTTTTTTCCTTTCTTTGAGTATCGCATGCTTCAAGATCATACTTTTAAGAAAACTGTAAAAACATAAAAACAGGGGAAGGAGAATCTTCGAATGTATAAATTTCTACAGACAAAAACAGACTAGCCCTCTTTTATTGAAGAGAACTAATCTGTTTCATATGTTTCACTCTAAGTTGGCATGTTTCCCGTACATCGTTTGTGAATCAAGCCGCTTATCTTCCATGATTTGCAGAATCAAAGCATCATAAAACAACAACATCGTCTGTTCGAACAACGAGCCCATTGGTTGAACCGTCTCATCTGCTGATGCCGTTTGTTCTTTCGGAACTCCGGGCAGTTTGACAACTAAGTCTGCTAATCGTGCTAACGTCGATGTCGGATTGATCGTGACGACAGCAACCGTTCCACCGAGTTGCTGTGCTTTCTCGACGATTGGTACCAACGTTTTCGTCTCACCCGATCCGGAACCGACGATCAACAAGTCACCCTCGCGTAAATTCGCCGTGACCGTCTCGCCGACGACATAAGCATCGAATCCCATGTGCATCAGCCGCATGACGAACGCTTTCCCCATCAAGCCGGAGCGACCGGCTCCCGCGAGAAAAATCCGGTTCGCTTGAAGGACAGCATCTGCCAATTCTTTCGTCTCGGTCGCATCGATTGCTTCAACTGTCGAAGTCAGTTCTTCGATAATCGTTTGAATGTGTGTCATTTACGCCTCTTGCAGCATCCGGTGCATCGTTGACGCTGTTTCTTGTTTATCGTCTTGTCCCGTGATCCCGCCACCGACGATGATCAAATCAGGACGTGCAGCGATGACTTCCGGTAACGTCTCCATCTTGATGCCACCCGCAACAGCTGTTTTTGCATTTGTCACAACTGACTTGATTGTCGCAAGATCCTCAAATGAGTTTTGACCGACTGCTTGCAAATCGTAACCTGTGTGGACACAGATGTAGTCGACGCCTAATGCATCAAGTTCTTTCGCACGTGTTGCGATATCTTTCACGGCAATCATGTCGACGAGAATCTGTTTGCCAGATTTTTTCGCTTCTTCGACTGCCCCTTTGATTGACATGTCTTCGGCTGCACCAAGGATCGTAACGATATCAGCGCCGTGTGCGACAGCTTGACTGACTTCGTAGCCGGCAGCGTCCATGATTTTCAAGTCAGCGAGGACCGTTAAGTTCGGGAACGCGGCTTTCATTTCTTTGACGGCGCGGAGCCCTTCGTTGATGACGACCGGTGTGCCGATCTCGACGATATCTAAATTGTTTTCCCCGATTTCTTTGACTAAAGCAATCGCACCTGCTGTATCGACTAAATCGATGGCGAGTTGTAATTTCATTTTGTACCTCTCCCGTTCTTCTCTGTATTGTCGTACCTGACACTTCCTTCCGACGTTCATGAAGGAACAGGACTAAATATAATCCGCAGGAGCATTCTTGAGAAGTACGCACTTTTAATTTACATAGTGCGGTTTTTCATACATAGTGCAGAAAAGTATACTGTCGACCGGAAGAAAGACTATACTGAAACAGGAGGTGGATCGATGCCACATTTTGAAGATCGTCAGTTTAACTGTGAGAAGGAATTGACCCTCTCGATCATCGGGGGCAAATGGAAAATGCTCATTCTTTGGCACTTAGGCAAGGAAGGAACGAAACGCTTCGGGGAACTGAAAAGTCTGATGCCTGGGATCACGCAACGGATGCTCGTCAATCAACTGCGCGAACTCGAAGACCACCACATCATTCACCGGGAAGTCTACCCGGTCGTACCACCGAAGGTCGAATATTCTTTGACGCCGCAGGGTCATAGCTTAATGCCGATTTTAGACGCGATGTATGACTGGGGTAAGGATTATGCGAAAAACGTTTTGGAGATCGACTTCGAACAACAAAAGATATCGCCATAAAAAAGATGCTCATGGTCTCGTCTCTTTTCAGAGATAAGTCCACGGAGCATCTTTTTTTAGAATTCTTCTGTCGTATAGATTTTCGACATCGCCAGTTCATCAACGTATTCCCCATCGATGAAGAGCGACGCAATCCGTGTTCCTTCGATGTTAAAGCCAAACTTATGATAGAGCTCGATTGCCCGCAAGTTATCCTTGCGAACCGTCAACTCGAGTCGGATGAGCCCTGCTTCAATGGCAAACGCATCGACTGCCTCAAGTAGACCCGCACCAAGACCACGACCCGTATAGGCATCAAGCAAGCCAATGACAAGATTCGCCCGGTGACGAATCCGACTCGGCTCACCACCAACGACGAGCACATAACCGACGAGTTGTTCGTCGACATCCACGATGAAGATGTCCGAGTTCGCAGCCTGACCGAACTTCTCGATGAACGCCTCCGCCTGTTCCGTTGACAGGACACGTTCCTCCGGCTCATACAACATATATTTCGTTTCCCGATCAATGCGTCGCATTAAGTCCGATAAGGCTTTCCCGTCCATCAACGTGGCACGTCGTATCATAGGTGTCAGCTCCGTTTCTAACAAGAATATACAATAAATAATAAGTTTTCTTAGTATAATCAATTTAATACTGTATAGTTTTATTAACACTAAGATTCTTTTCAATCATTTAGCTTAAATCTATTATTAGTATGGTTAAAAGTAATTTATATATTTATTTCGCAGTTAGACAATGCATTTAAATTATCAATTGTTTAAAATTTGTAGAAATTTTTAAAGGATTTATTGTGTTAATCTATAATAAGAAGTAAAATAATTTATTTGTTGAAAATGTATTGACTAGTTATGTTTCTACATATCACGTTTCATGTTTTCGTTTTTAAAGTTTAGTATGGGGAAAGTAAAATTTAAATAGTTTTAATTATTGAATTCCCTATTTTTTTAGAAAGGGAGGATAATATGAGAAAAAAAGATGAATTTAATGTTGATTTTTTCGTTTTCGAAGAAAGTTTCATTAACACTTCTATTGTGCAAAGTACTGCTTCAACCATTGAATGGAATAAAGATGAATTTGTAAATATTAAATTAGAATTAACAAATCATAATAATATCTTGCAGGAACTAAATGAGAAAATTTTAGCATATGTCAGTACCAATCATAAAAGTTTTGATGATTATAATTTAGAATTAATATATGACAATTCAAAAATTGTCCGGAATTCCTACTTGATACTATTGAATGAGATAAGTAAAAAAAATAATATTTCGTTTGATGAGTTTGAAGAATTACAAGAATGGTTTTACTTTGAACAAGATTATCTAAATGACCTAATCACAGAAGAAATTTCAAATACATCTATTAGCATTATACAAAGTAAAAATTTAATGAGAAGCTTTTTTGATATGGTGGCTTTTGGATTAAAGTATAAAATTACTAACCTAGAGACTGAAAAAGAATTCAAAACTTTTGATAGTATCGATATTTGCAAAAATGAATACTTCACGAATGTTAACCACAATAAAAGAAATTCCAAAAATGTAACATATGAATATATATATTCTTCCCAGGATAAAAATATTAAAATCGATTAAAGTTTATACGTGATAGCCACATTATTAGAAAAATGATTGATAACAATTTAAATTTAGGAGAGTATATGATGAATTTTGAAGATAATACGATTGAATATTTAGATGCTAGTTTAACAAAATTAGATTGGCTAGATTTTACTGAAAGTTCAAATGAAATATCAGACCTTCTAGAAGAAAGATCTATCTCTGAAAGATCTTTTGTTTTAAAAGTAGACTTTGGAATGGCTACTCCTGAAATACATTCTGATAATAGTTATACCACAAAGTTGCTGTATAAATTTACTATACAAGATAGTGAAACAAGAAATATTTCGTTTGCAATCCTAAGCGCATTTTTAACTATAAATTTCAAACCAGAATATCCATATGCACAACACCCAGAAACATTTGATAGCAATACTAAAAATAGGCTAATTGATTTGATAATAAAAAATAACTGGCCAAGTCTGAAAGTAACTTTACAGGCTATTTTAGATTCAAATAAATTCGGTTCAGTTATAAAATTACCTATTTTATTTAAAGAGGCTCTTGAAAAATGAGTAAAGTCAACAATCATTTATTAGTAAGTTGTCACGAAAATGATAGTAATAGACAAAAAAAGATGAGAAAATTCGGTAAATATATTTCTGAATTAAATAGTATTTCATTTAAAGAAAAAAGATACTTTTATATTACATTATCAATTTTTAACTCTTTTATAACTCCTCCTAATAATATAAAATTTAAAACTGATTCTATTCCTAAATTAAAAGAAGACAGTATAAAAAACATTAGGAAGATTTTTAAGATCAGGACTAAAGAAGTTGAATTAATTCACAAAGAACATTCACGTTTTTTAGATATATTTGACAATCTTTATAAATTGAATTATGAAGATTTTAAACTTTTTAGAAGTATATATCTAGAAACTATTATTTATTTAATTTCAGATAAAGTAATTCTTCCTCAGTCGAATGAAGATGATACGTTTAAATACATGGAACCTGAAATAAAAATTGTTGATTCTTCTATTAGAAACAATTGGAGAAACGTGAGTTCATTAGAGAACGATATAGATGTTGGTATTTTAAATCGTTCTAAAGAAACTAATAATGTAAGCTGTTTTAAACTTATCGAATGTAAATCCTCTTTGAACGTATTTGCTAAGACTTTAGTTGGTCATATATCACAACATTTTGAACACGGAGTGGTACCGCCAATTCCTGAATTAAATAAAGTTTCTTTTATGATAGATGTAAAAAACTCACTAACTGGTATAGCACCAAATTTAAAATTTCTATTTGCCACCTACGATTTCAGAGCAAATATTAAGTATCTAGAATTCAGCAAGCAACAACCTTCTTATCACTTAGACTTTATGTTTAATGAAATAGAAATAATTGATTTTTATAGTTTAATTGATTTACTTGATGCAGCATAATTCCTTTTAAATTAAATTAAAATCTCGAAATAATATTAAACAATTCATTAAGTTAAATCCGAAAGTCTTCCTATAAACGTAAAACAGCAATCTCGAGACCTGATACTCTCAAAGGTTGCTGCTTTTTTTACGTTATATGTTTTTTACTAATCGCTGCAACTCGTTATACTCTTCCTGTGACAACGTTACACCCTTTCCCATCTTCTCACGACCTAGCGCCCATTCACGAATATCATACTTCGGTATAACACCGTTCCAGCTAATGCGGTTCAGCTCTTTCTTCCAGTCTCTAGAGGATTCGGATAAAACGCCAATATTCTCAACTACTTCATATTTAATTTCAGCTATTTCTTATACTCCTATCAATTGTTTCATTTTTATTTCTTCAACGATTTTTTGACCGTCTAACACATAAATATAAACAGAACCATTCAATTCACAATAATCTTCTAAAATTATTTGTTCATCCAATACTTTTAAAGATGTCTTTAATAAGATGAAGCGTGTATTCCCTTCTGTTTCTTCGCTCGTAAAATCAACTAATCCATATGCATTCTTTTCACGTACATTTATACGACCATTGCTATGTTCATATTCCTTGATGACTCCTACATAGTCTGTAGGAATGATTCTCGCTATTTTTGAAAGCGGTTCGACGTGTAACTGGGCTAAGGACTTAATAGATTGCAGCTGGATGCTACGCTCACGCTCAATATCTTCTAAACGTTCTTTACTACGTTCTTCTAAATCTTCAATTTGCGTGTACGTTTGGTTAATTAACGCACTGTTTTTATTATTGATATTATCATCTAAATAATTCGTCAAACGTTCTTGTAGCACGTGCATTTGCTCGTCGAATGAGCGTCGTAAGTAAGTGCCTTTACGATTTAAATAATCATCTCGCTTCATTTGAACCCCTTGTAGTAGCTTTTTCGCCTGAATAATTGATTCTCGCTTAAATAATTTATCTTCATCTTCTTTCAATCCAATGAACTCCAATGATTGCTGGAATAAGAAATACGGATCGATTTGAATAAACTGTCCAGAAGCTCGCTTTGCTAATAACATTACTGTTTGCTCTAACTCTCGGCTATTGCCATCAACGACACTTACTCGACTTAATTCAATGACAAGTGGCTCACTTACATTAGCTTTCACTGAACAAACCGGGAATGCTACTTGTTGTAATTCCTGACTAGCTAACTCCATTGCAATTTTTTGAACAGGATGATTGCTTGTAACGGCGATCAGTTCTTCTGTTTGCTTCATCGATGTTAATGTAAAACGCAGTGATTCGTCTGTTCGCAAACTATATTTTTTACGTTTAATTAGCTCGCGTATGCTTTTCGGGAATCGATCAATGCGGACTACTTGCTGGTCATTTGAAAAATTCAACTTAATGCGTGATGTTTCAAATTGTTTTATCGTAAATTCGCCATAAACGCGCGGTGGCATACTATTAATCGAAATTTCTTGATAAGCACGTCTTGCACTTGGCAAATCAAAGCTTGAATCGTCTAATCTTTCTTGCTTTGCGAGTTCTAATAAACGCTTATGTTCATCTGATAATGTCTTTTCCATTGTCGCAACAAGTTCATCTAAGTTTTCTCTTCCGCTAATAGCCGTTTCCATTAAACTTGCTAAATCGATATGATGTTTCTCTAATACTTCTCCGATAAAGTCATATACTTGCTCCTGACCTAAATCTTCACGCATTTGATCCATTTTTGTTAATAGACGAATCAGTACATCGCCTTCGCGTGTATTGCTTGCCACAAGATTGAAAATGAACACTTCATTTTTTTGCCCAATACGATGAATACGTCCCATACGCTGCTCTAAACGATTCGGATTCCACGGAATATCGTAGTTAATCATTTGATTACAGAACTGAAGGTTGATCGATTCACCACCTGCATCAGTTGCCAGCATAATTTGTACATCATTTCGAAATTTCTCAACTTGCCCATGACGATAATCCATTGAAAAATGACCAATAATTTTTGTCACTTCAGGCACATGCTCCAATAACTTTCGTTCAAGATAATGCAATGTATCCTTTGATTCGGTAAAAATTAAAATCTTTTCACCTTTCGATAGAAGTCCATCTTCACCAAATAACGTGCGCTCTAATTCTGCATATTTCACTTCGACGTCTTGCTGAACGAGTCGCTCTGCCTTTTGAACTAAGTCTGCTAACACAGCAATTTCTACTTGTAGCTCAGCAACATCAATAACGTCCGTTTCACCTTCTAGCTGTGCGTCTACTTCCTCTTGCTCATCAATTGATAGCTCATCGTAATTAAACGGCTCTATTGACTGAACAGCTGTCAGCTCAGATTCCAGTAATGCCTCTAATTTCTCTTTACGACGTTTAAGTGATAAATAAATCGCATCTACTGAAGAACTTAAACGACGTTGTAAAATCATCATCGCAAATGCAACGTTCGGCTTATTATTTTGTTTGGCTCGGTTAAAATGTTCTCTAGCATATGCGGTTACTTCTTCATATAACTGTTGTTCTTCATAGCTTAAATCGAACGCAATTGTTTTGGTCGTTCGCTTAGGGAAGATTGGTGTACCATCAAAGTTTTTCATTGTTTCTTTTAAACGACGGATGACGAATGGATTACTTTTCTCATAGATCGATTCACCAGTGTTCATTTGCGAAAAAATATCGTGATCGACTAAACTCATTAAATGACGGAAGTTTTCCTTATCCCCTTTATGTGGTGTCGCTGTTAGTAGGAGGCAATGTTCCGTGTGACGTAACAGCCCTTCTCCAAGCTGAAAAATCTTCGTACGACTAATTTTGCGTTTTTTCACACCATGCGTATAAGCAGCCATTTTATGTGCCTCATCGACAATGACTAAATCAAAGTTGGCTTTCATTATGTACGCTTTTATTTCTTCACGCGCCGCCCAATAAATGGAGACAATGACTTTATCATGTGTTTCAAACGGATTAATTTCAATTGAACTATTTAATAAGCTACGATTCACAATCGTAAAATCTTCTCCAAACTTTTCTTTTAACTCTTCTTGCCACTGTTTTAATACGAGCGGTGGGACTAAAATTAAAATACGTTCCGCAGCTTGACGTGCAAGTAGCTCTCTAATAAGCATCCCCGACATAATCGTTTTCCCTGCTCCTGGATCATCTGCAAGTAAATAGCGAACTTGCGGCGATTGCAGCATACGGCTATAAACAGCTTCAATTTGATGAGGCAAAGGCATAATTTTTTTATTGCCACGTGCGCGAGATTGTGAATACTTATCTTCCGTTTTCAGCACATAATATTGAAGGTAATGCTGTAGGCGCTCTGCATTAAACGTACTTTCCTCTTCTTGAATATTCTCTAACTGGCTTAGCTGTGCTTTATCTAAATACTGTTCGTAATATTTATTCGTTTTGCGCCCAATGGATTCGACTAAAAACAAGTCATCATCAATTTCTTCAAAATGCTTAATAACTACGATTTCTGGCCAAAATGGTCCTTTAATTATTGATCCGATTCTAAGCATACATATACCTCACAATATCTATGGTTTCTTACATAAAATTATATACTATATTTCTAATTATTGTTAATTCATTCCCGAGTAAAAAGGCACCTTTTCACGAAATGAAGAGGCGCCTTGAATGTGATTTATATTTTTATTTAATATAAAGCATTATACATATGAATCGTAAATTCTGCTTCGTTATAAGGGGTGACCTTATTTCCTTCGACACTTGCCATTTTCAGTGTACACTTTTGTCCGGCTTTATAATATTGCTCAGTTAAATCAAATACCAGTTTCGTAGTACGTTCATGATTTTTCCCTTGCATATTAAACCTATAATCAACTTCATTCGATATACGGTCCCCATCTAAATAAAATGCAAAACGAACAGTATGTGCCATGAATTCTGCTGAAATACTTTGCTCTTGATACAGTGGTACTTCAACACGGAAGTTTTTAATGATACGTGATGGCATCGCTACATTAATATCTACCGGTGTCGCTTGTGACGTACGGCGATAATCAATTAATGGTGTAATCGCTTCGTGAGGCGTTGCGCCACCATGAACGAATTGTAAGCCACCTCCGCCCACAAAACGGTTAATTCCTTTCGTAATAACTTTTTCTGCACCTTGTAATGTCGTAAATTTTTTTGGAACAGCAATTGCACCCGCGCCTATTGATAGATTTTCACCAATTATAAAACGACGATTACTATCATACTTCTCACCTTCAACACTTGCTACTTTCTCTGCATTTTCAACCTTTGAATTTTGATATAAGAAGCCATGATCCGCTGTAATGAAAATACGCTTCGCCTGCCATCTTGAAAGTGAGTCTACAAGCTTACCTAAATCATTCATCGCTCGTTCAACAGCCGCATATGTTTCACGCTCGGACTTTACAGAATCCCCTGCTGCGTCAATGACATCATGATAAACGTAGACTAAACGCTTCCCTTTTAGCTGCTCATCTGCGGTTGCACGTGACCAAGAGGCAATATCATCATATCGGAAGGCAGTTGCTTCTCGCTCGAACTTTTGCAAAATTTTTATACGCTTCGTTAAACCATTTGTCGGCTCTCCATCTGCTAGTACCGTACCATTAGATGTAATAGTTAATGTTTTATGTGGTAATAGTGAAGCCATGCCAAGCTGTGTATACGTCGGCATATTGGCAACGAGCGGACTGATTGTTGCACTACCATTGGAACGCGCATCAAGTCGTTCTCGTAACTCCGCACCCGCTTCATAACGTAATGCATCTGAAATTACGACAAATACACGTGTTGATTCCTTTTGCATAATCGGTTCAATATATTCTTTATAAAAAGCCGCTTGCTTTGGAAGTTTGCCTAATTCAGCTTGTTCCAACGTATAGTTCGTTTCTTCTGATACTTTTGACAAATACTTATTTTCATACCAATTCGTCAACTTTTCAGCTAACTCATCTAATAATTCTCGATGATCAAGTTGCATATAACCAATGATGAAACGACGATATGCTTGATCAATTACATACAGGTTACTCGCATACTGCACGTACAATGGAATACGCGTATCATATTGCTTTAATAATGTTTTATACATCGTTAAATCCAACGCATGCACTAACACTTTCAATAGTCCACGAATACGCTCATTTCGATTTGCCCAATGTATCTTTAATCGATTTTGTAAAACTTCTTTCCAGACCTCTAAATTAGAGGTTTGATGCAGTAACTCTGTAGTTAGTTTTTCAATTAATAGCACATCAATGACAGGGAACGTTGAAATATCCGCGTATTGCTCCATTGGACGATTGCTCAATAATTCAACGATTGAAAAAGTTTCTTCAATTTCTTGCATGTATTGTTCTAACACGTCACTGCCCTTTGTTTGCAGCCAATCGTCTACAAATAAGGCACTTGCATTGGCACGTGTCGTTTCATACTTCTTCTGTAATGACGCGTCCTCAAATTGTGCATAACGTTGAAAGTGTGCGTATAATATGTGTTCCATTAAATGCTGTAATGAATACGACTCAACATGTACACCGAAATATTGTCCCAATAACACATAAAGCCGTTCCTTACTATAACGCTTTGAAATTGACTTATATAACTCATTCGAATCTTCTTGTAAGCCAGCCATCAATAAGCTTTGCGCAATTTTATCCATCTCTGCAATTGGCGCACCTGTTAATACAGCCAACATCGCATATTCAAAATCATGATCATTCGCCTGTGGTTTGATGACTCGTTTCAGTTTCTCTTTACGCTCCGCACTCTTGAAAAAATCCGGGTACTTGCCAATCATTTCTCGAAGCAATGTATCACTTACTTGAAGCTGTTCAGCAAATAAAGCTGTCGTATCTGCTTTAAACTCTGTACCATATAGCTCCATATCGAGCAAATAGTTTTTTTCCTTCTCGGGCTTTGCAAAATTTGCATATAATAAGAATGAATCCTGCTTTTTCTCTATTTCAATTTCAATTTTCAACGAGAAAAAATTATTACGCGTTAAAGCACGTACTTGCATTGGTTGATCTGCTAATGTTTCTTCTAGCGACTCTAACGTATATTCACCTTGCTCGTCGTACCAAAACACAACTGTACGAGGCTTTTTATGTAATTCATCTATGATGCGTTCCTTTAATAACTGTAGGATTTCCAATTGTATTGCTCCTTTCTCAAATCAATTATCACGCGACATCTACATTTTAAAATTGTTTATTTTAATTTTGTTCGTTTAAATTTTATTAGTCATAATGATATTAACAAACAATGACTAAGCATCGTAAAAACCTGATACGTTTATTTGAACTGCGTCCAGACGTTGACAGGCAACATAAAACTTAGCGTTTTAAAAACACAGTACTTCAAAAAGTGAACTGAGCCCCGCAAAATGGACACTTTAATAAAAAGACCACGTTTTCTATGCTGCGATCAGATGGTCCCGATATTGTTTCGGGGTCATCTTTTTTAGGTTCCATTGACCGCGCTCGCAGTTGTAATAGCTGATGTAGTCCCCGACCATCTCTCGGACCTCCTCGATTGACCCGCACGAACGGTTGGTGACATAGTCCTTCAAATGACCGAAGAACGATTCGATCGGTGCGTTGTCGAGACAGTTGCCCCGACGGGACATGGACTGGACCAGTCCGAGGTCGCCAATGAGTCGCTGGTAGCCCGGATGGGTGTAGTGGAAGCCTTGGTCCGAATGAATGCCTCGGGATGTCGCTTCTCTTGGAGATGCTCTTCGAGCTTTTTCATCGTCTGAAAGACGAGGTACATGTGAAGACTCGTGGACAATTGGTGTGCCACGATTTCGCGCGTGGCGACGTCCTTCACACAAGACAGATAGATGTTCTCGCCGGAGGCGATGGGGAGGTAGGTGATATCGGTCACGAATACCTTCCCGGGCTCGCTCTGCCGGAACTCGCGGTTCAATCGGTTCGGCACGACGCGGTGCTCGTGCGTCGCCCGAGAGAGCTTGCGATAAGGGTTCATCCTCCGGATTTTGGTCACGATGTTATATTTGCGCATCAGTCGGAGAATCCGTTTATGGTTGATCGGGAAACCGAGGGTGGCGCACACCTCCATGTACAGCCCCCGATAGCCGACTCTGCCTTTGTGGCTATCATGGATTTTCTTGAGGAGTGTCGCATCTAGGTGATCACGCTCTTCCCGGAGGGAATCCGCCTCGGCACGGTTCAACCAGGCGTAATAGCCACTGCGGCTCACTCTGGCAATCTCACATAGTGGGCGGACGAGATTTTTAATCTGTGCGATGCGGATGACAGTGTTGATGGTCTGATATTTCTCTGCTGGTGTTAGTTCATACGTTTCGCCTGCCCTTCTAACTGCTCTAACTTTTTTAAGAGCTCGTTCTCTGCCGTCAGGTATTTGATCCGTGCCTCTGCCTTCGCCAACCGTCTCTCCATCGACTCGTCTGTCTTCGGGCGTCCGCCTCCCAGAGCCTTTCCACGTTTGTCGTTCCGGAGACCCTCCTCTCCGTCTTTTCGGAACGTTTGGCGCCAGCGAATCAACGCGGAATGCGCTTTTCTTTTCCCGATCACTGTCAGGTCGAATCCAGCCTCCGTGAAGATTTGTTGAGGTCCTTTTCCTTCCATATTCTCACGTACAGCCTTGACCTTGAACTCGGCCGTGTACTGGATTGAACGTTCTGATACGGAAGCGACGTTCGGATTTTCTTCGAGCTGGTTGATTTGGGTCATGGTGAAGATGATTTTACTCATGATTGTTTCTCCTGTCTGATTGAATAGGTTCATTATAGCGATTCGTATCCACACGAAAAACCCCGAATGATGCACTTTTTTTCAAGTGTCTATCATTCGGGGTTCAGTTCAAAGAGTACTGTGTTTTATTTTTTAATAAATATTACTTAATCTTCGCCAGTACACCTTTACCGCCACGATAAAATTTCTCGTAATTCACCTTCACACCATCCTCTAAATCAATTTCAATTTCTTCTGCTGCAATGGCTGCTAAACGCTTATCAAACTCACGAAGCTCGTCAATTTTCTTCTCAAATAATACCTTTTCAGCATTCAATTTATTTTTATCTGTTGTATTTAGATTAGGATTCACCAAACGATTTTCAATATCTGCAATTTCCTGGCTATACTTTGATTGTATTTCTTGTAAATGTTCAAAACGAATTGTTGCCATTGTAGAAGAGTGATATCGATGCATGTAGATTAATGTTCGCAATCCTTTATGTTTACCAGAGTCTAATAGCCAGTAAATCGGATGATTTTGATACATTTTACAATGATCTGAATAAAATTCATCCGAAAAATATCTACGCAAACGCTTTTCAGAGTCTTCATTTTCTTTTATTTCTAAAGTACTAGCTAGCCACCATATATTTTTTTCAATAGTTTCTGGCGAGAAAACCTCACCTAAAAACTCCTTTAATTTAGAAATAATATCTTCTGTAAAGTATTGATTTTCAGTAAATATAACATATCCATCTTTTTGAGGGGGAAACGTTTTGTAAATTTCTGGTTCAAAAGTTCCTCCCGAATATATAACACCAGCTTTATCCAAAGAAAATCGCCCCATTAAACATCCTATAAAATATGATAACAACTCTTTTGCAATTTCCTTTTTATCAGCAATTCTTAAAGTAATCTCAGAATCTAGAACTTTTTCATTATAAATATTTGATAAATCATATTCATTTATAAATTTAGAGTTAAGCAATTCTTCATTACGTTTTAACATTTCTCTTCGATTATTAAGTAGACGAGATGTAGCCTCGTAAGCTTCTTTTAATTCTAATAAACTTTTACTCTTCAATATTTCTGGTTCACTAAAATCCCAAGAAACTTCTGAACTGTCCCAATCTATTTTTGATATTTCAATATTTTCTTCAACTATGTCACTAACATCTTCATTTAAAAATGCTGCGGGCAATTTATTAAAATAGCCTGTATTAAAATGAATTGTTGGGTTAATCATTTTTGTTAAATCATTGAAAACTTTATTATTTAAAACAGCTAACATCTTTAAAGCTGTAACTTTTTCATTTGGAAATGCAGAATGACCCGTAGTATCAAAGATAAAACCTTTTTCATAATATCTAAATGAGCTGTTAGTAGTAGAAATATCTGACCAAGAAATACTTTCTTTAAAGTAATAACTCGTATTCTGTGGTCTAGATTTAAGCTTACCTTTATCGTTTTTAAAATTCCTTAATTCGATACCATTATCTTCCCAGTTAACTACATATTCTCTATTACCATACCATTTTCGATATGAACCGCCTTTATTATACGGATACCACTTAAAATTGAATGTATCATCAACTGTTTCACAATCAAATCTTATTTCATTTCTATCTACTTCGAACCAGTATCGTAGAAACTTTTTATTATCACCTGTTTGAAGACCTACTTTCGCATCAACACAGTTTTCGAATACAACATTGCTTTTAAAGATGCTTAAAACTTTTTCATTTATCCAATAAGTTAATGGCATACCTGCAATAAACGTTAATTCTTTAACGTTTACTTTAAATATTATAGGAGAATCTGTAGTATTTAATGCACTCTTAAGCGCCTGTTCTTTTAAAAAACTCGAATTAAAATCTGTAAGTCTAAAAAAAGTAGTATTTAAATTTTCTAACTTATAGTTCCGATATATAAAAGATGTAGATTGAACTACTTCACCATTAATTTCTTCAAAAGCCCTCGAACCTAAATGAATCATATTATCAATGAAATAACTATTCATTATCTTTATTCTTAAATCATCAAAATTAGATAAAAACATCCATGAATGTTGATTAATTGTTGCATAAAGCCCCTTTGATTTAAGAAAATGATTAATTTCCATAAATGCTGCGAATAAATCAGATTTAGAATCAGGGTAATTCTTTTTAATAAAATCTCCTAATTCTTTATTCATTCCGCTCGCCCCCATATATGGAGGATTCATCACCACAACATCATACTCATTTCGCATAATCTTCGTCTGACGAATCAATGCTGGCAATACTTGTTTTGCTATCTCATGCTGCTCACCGTAGAATAAATCCTCTACTGGATTGTTCACAATTTTCTCAAGTCGCTCTTCAATAAATGTAATATCACGTTCTGAAATATTAATTAATGATCCATATGTTTTTGCATTATGGTGTTGATCAAAGAAGGCTTTTACTTGCTTATATCGCTCACCAACTTCTTGCTGTGCAATATAGGAGATAACCTCACCTGAAACATGATTCGTTTCTTGAATCGATGCTAAATTTAATTGAATGCCCTCGCGTTCTACACTGCGAAAGAAGCGTTTTGAATAAGAAGCGGCTTTCATCACGACCGCAAATGACGCTAATTGATACGCGCGGTCATCGATATCTAGACCATATAAGTTATTTTCTAAAATCAATCGCGGAATTTCACGTTCTGGATAACCACATTTTTCGTAAATTTCGTGGAACACTTCAAATGCGTACACTAAAATATGTCCACTCCCCATTGCTGGATCGAGTAGTTTAATATCTTCTACCTTTAACTCTTTATTTACATACGACGCAATCTTTTCATGGAAATCTTCTTCCTCATGTTTAATGAAATATTCCCATTTATCGATTAAGTCTTCATCTTCTTGGTGCGCCTCTGTCCAGTAACGACCAAGCGAGTTTTGTACCATGTATTGAACAATCCATTTTGGCGTAAATAACTGTGTAGCAAATGGAATTTCTTCTTTTTTATACTTTGATTTTTGTGAAAATACGCGATGTTTTTCTTCGGCGATATAATATTGATACAGCCACCCGATTACTTCGATTTCCGCAAAGCTCTCCGTTAATTCTTTACTTTGAACAAGTGTTTTAATAACAGATTCTGCATCTAATAAGAAATCTGGTAACAATAGCTCTGTATAATCCTGAATTTCTTCAAACATAAATGGTAAAATACGATTTAATGAGTTACATTGCGCAACAAATAAAAGTCGGAATGCTGCTTCTGTATTACCTGCGTTTATTAACTCACGTACCTCCTCATGTTTAATCGCTAAATCCATCGTATCGTAATCAAATAAAATATCAGGATCTACTCGGCCGACACTGCTTGATAAGACATTCACTTTTTCAGGTAAGTATTCATGCACTTCCATGTAGCGAATCGCAATAATTCGGTTAAACCATGTGTAAGATACTTCTTCAAGTAGTTGTTTATAACCTTTTTGCTCTAGTTGTTTTTGCAACGCTGTAAATGATGATTTCATTGATAACGGATATGTTTGTCCATTAATGACCAATTGTCCGAACTGCTCTTCCATTTGTAAGCCGTTATTTTCATCGATACCATATAAAAATGCTGTCGTTTTGACTTGCTCAATTAATTTACGACGTGACCAAGTTGCAAAGTTTTTCAATACTGTTTTATTCATAAATCCGCTCGCCCCTTATAAGTAAAGGAAGGGGAACTCCCCTCCCTTTTATAGTTCAAATTTTAACGTATTATCTTTTAATTCTTTTAGTAGTTGCTGTTTTAATTCTGCTAATAAATCATCTAATTCTGACTGTGTTTGAATTTCTGTTTTCACTAACATACTACGCAGTGTTTGAGATGAAATAACCTTCGTACCTTTTTCTCTTACAACTGGCGACAGTGTAACACCTGGTTTCAGCGGTGTATTATCAACAGATTTCTGCACTATGCGAAGTAATTCATCCTCTTTTTCTTTTGCTGCTTGCTGAATTTGAGCAGTTACATCGCGAAGCTCATTTAATTTGATTTTAATCATCATGAGGCTTTCTGCTGCTATAAGTTGCTGCTGAACTTGCGTGAATTGAGACATTCTTTCAGATAGTACACTGTGTACAGATTTGTTATTCGAATAGTACTCTTGGAGATCCTGTAATTTTTGCTTTAACTGGCTAATCTGTGTACTAATCGCTTTTTTATATTCGGTAACCTCATTATTTATAGCTTGTTGCAGTTTTTCAATCAATGACGGAATTAATGGAATATCACTATATGGCTGTGCCTTTACTAAAATATCAGTTAACTGTTTCTTTAATAATTTCACTTCATCGGATTCTGTATGTGTTAAGTCACTTTGAATCGAACTTAAATAGTGTACAGCTTCATCGAATCGCTTAATTGGTGCAGCTAAGTAAAAACCTGTTAAATCTTCTAGTTGCTCTTGTGTATCTATTAATTCCTCTTCAGCATCAATGAATGCTTTCACAAGTTGCTCTGGATCACGAATTTGCATTAAGCGCTTTATATCATTTGAAATGGCGATTACTTTTGCATATTCCGGATATGGATAGTGCATCGAGTTTTTTTGCTGATAATAATCTGTAATTTTTTGAAGTGACTCAAGAAAATCTTTTTCTATCGCACCCTTTAAAGCATCCGCAAATTCTTGATAAGATTCTCCACCGTCTAAACGACCAAATAACTCTTTATAAAGCGACATAAATTCTCTTCGTACTTTCGGATCCACTTCAACTTCAGGTACGACACGAATTTTATCACGGTCTGTCGCACGATTTAATTTTGCATAGAAATCTGTTGCATTTAAAGGGCTAAATAACTCATCTGTAATCGTGAACTTCAATTTATTGGCTTGCATTAAGGCTAATAAAATACCGATTGTATCAATTTCTGTCCAACCATATGGTACTAAACTATATTTATCTAACACGTCTTTTAAGGACGGCTTCTGATGTAATCGAATGAGCTCTTCTAAATAACGAAGTAATTCATTGTAGGCACGAATATTACCAGTCGTATTTAATAAATCTTGTTTAATCCCTTGTTTGTATATACGTTTCCATTCCGATGTTACATTCTTCATCGGAATTGGTTCATCGACATATTCTAAATACTTATACGTATTTTGAACGAGCATTTCAAAGGCATCATTAACTTGTTTTTCAAAGTTCCCACGGAAAGTACGTTCTTGCATTTGGATATAGAAAACAGCTGATTCGCATGCTTTTTCTAATAACTCTTTTGCTTTTATATCATAATCATCAATACCTGCTAATTTCGCCTCATAAATTCGGTACTGTGCCTGTGTTGTACTCGCATTACGTTTTACTGATACGTAGCGACGAATTTGTTCTGATAATCGGATTGCCTCTTCCGCTTCTGCAATTATCTCTTCGTTTAAATAAACAACCATTTGCCCTTCAACTGACTGTAGTGCTGCTTCTACTGGTGAGACAGAGCCTGTAATAACTTGCAATGTTAAAGGGTGTTTCATATTCGATTTTGAATAGTTATCAAATCGCTTATTATAGTCAAAAATAAAGCCTTTATTATTTATAAACTTTGCTTTATTGTACATTTTTGTAAAGAACGTATCAGCTAAGTTTTCCTTAATAGCTGTCATATTCACTTCAACGTTTCGAATTTCACTATTAATTTCTTGTTCTTCATCTGATAAAAAGGAATATGTTCCGTCCGCATGCTTTTCAATAAACATCGTCTGCTCTAAGCGATTTAAAGACTCTTTAATGGCCGTTTCATTTTGCTCGGCATTAATACGTGTTAACAATAGTGCAGCGATATTACTTGGTGTTGCTTGAATATGATCAATACCTTTAATTAAGTAAAGTACCTTTAAAATATCAACATCCGATTCAAACAATCCTTCATTATTGGAAGCACGACTTTCAGCTTTCGAAATTGTTTGTACAATCGTTGACTCTAAGTGTTGGCGAATTGTTGGATAAAACTCCGCCATCGTTACTAAACTACCTAACTCATCTTCATTATGCTTAATTGCTGCTTCTTGGAAAGATTTTAGCAATGATCGCTCCCCACGCGATGCATAAGAGCTACCCTCACCGTGAACGCCAATTTTCTCAAGTACAGCTTGTAGTAATTCTACTTGATATGGTACGAACGGATAAATCGCTACAAACTCTTCTGTTGAACGATAAGATGAACGATATTGTGTTTTTTCTTTATCAAACGATAAACGGTTGCGAATTAACTGTTCATTTGGCTCATAAATGACTTCTAATGTTTTGACAGCTGTCTCATTCTTTTTTAGTAAGCGACGCTTCAATACTTCATCTGTATTTGAGCTTGATAAATTAATACGTGTTTTAAATCGCCCTTGAATTTTTGAGAAGCTTGTTGTATCCACAACGTTAGCGACAGATTTAATGCTTTCTTGGGACGTAATGGCAATCCAAGCTTGCCCATTTGTTGCTGCCCCGATTTCTTCTACCGCATTTTGTAAATCAAGCATTAGGTTATTGTCCATACCGATATATTGTCCTACTTCATCAATTAGGAATATTAAACGGTAATTTGAACCTTTTGACTCACAGTATTCAGCGATTAATTTTCCAAGCTCTTTTGCTGAAATACTAAATTCCTTTTGCGCATTACGTACCATAAAGTCAGCAGATGCTTCGTCATAGCCAATCTCGGTTAATGCTATAATCATTTTCCCGAAACGCATACGGAATTTTAAACGATATTCTTTCCACGTTTCACCGTATAATTCTTCAATTTTATTCTTAAAAGCAACATACTTGCCTTCGCGCTGTAATTGACGTTCAAAATCCGCCACCCAAAGTGTTGTTGAATAGCCTACATGCTCATTGAAAATGCGTAAAATAATTTCAATGATACTTTCTTTGCTACCACGTGTCGCATTTGTACTCGCTTCAGACCCAACATTGAATAATAGTGCATCTGATTCCTTTGCTCCGATTCGACGCATTGCAGCTATTAGTGCTTCATCTTTAGTTTTGTCTTCGAAATATTCAAATGGCGCACGATTTTTAATTTCTTTGTTATCTAGTAAATAAGACAGGATTTTTAAAAAATGTGATTTACCGGATCCAAAGAATCCTGAAATCCATACACCTATGTCTTTTGTAGGCACTCTATAAACAGCTTCATAGTTTTTGTAGAACTCCTTTAAACTAGCTAAAATCTCATCCGTCACAACATATTCCTTTAACTCCGTATGTATTGTTTCTTCATCAATTTGTCCGGCTTGTACGACTCCGTTAATGGGACGATTAATGTCTTCTTTAAAAATATCTTGAATAATCATTTAGAGTACCTCCTAGGAAATTCGTGTAATTTGATATTCGTCCTCATGACGAAAGTGGTTATATAACCGTAAATCAAGCCCTGTAAAATGCCCCGGATAGAAAAGTACTAATGGGGTTCTAAATGCATGGTTTGATAACTTCTTGAGTAAATGGCTTGATCGGATAAATGGATGAACCGTGCCAACACCAGTAACGAAAATTAATTCGGCATTTTTTGATTGTTCAATAAAGCTACTTATTAATAAAGTACGATCCTCAAGTACAGTTTGAATTGCTTGCGATAATTCTTCGTATCCCTCTTCTTCGGCCAATTCGATAAGTTCCTCTAGGTCATCTTCAAATAACGTAAGTAGAAACTGAAACAGGTTTACTTCTTTTATATTTAACGGTGATCTTTTTAATAATCCTTCTATATATGTACGGACAATTAATTCATCCTCTGCTGAATAATCTATTACAAAATGTGGAATTTCACTCCCGATTCCTATTGGATTTGTGAATCCCTCTTGATGAATACGTGTTTCTAACTGTTCAAGTCTTTTATAAATCGTCATTATAAACACCTACCTGCAACGTTATAATTGTATGTAATAAACTATCATGTTCAATCGCATAATCTTTCAATTGTGAACTTACATGTAATGGTGTAATTAAATAAACACCCTCATTTAGCTCCATTAGATTACTTAAATTGTAAAATAATAGAAGTGTGTTATTCACTCTATTCTTTGACATTTGGCTCCATTTCGAAACGATTTCGGACTGTTGCTCTTTTTCCTCCATAAATGCTTGAAGATGCCCTGTACCTAATTGCTTATTATTTTGCTGATATCGATATACTAATAATTCATAAAAATTCTCATACGCATATCGATATGTCTTTAAAAATGTATATAAAATCAATGCATTTTGATCATATTTTGTACCATTTAAATATAGAGTTCTTAAAGTTGTTGATAGGCTATTTGCTCGCCTGTAAACTAATTGAAATCGTTTCTGTAAAGCTGACTCCGTTTTCACTAAAAATGGATTTTCGTTTAATACAATTTCCCTAATTTCATTTCGTGTTAATCCTTTTTCTAAAAGATTTAAAACGAATTCGATATCTTGTTGATACCAACGTTCACTTCCTAATCCTGAAGAATATTGCATCCTATGACGACCTCCAGTGTTATTCTTTCTATTATTATAACGATTTAAAAGTTAATGAGGAATTAATAGTAAAATTAAATTATTAATAGTCTAATTGCCGTTAACTTTTTGACTGTATGTAAATTTCACCTCTAGTCCCCTAGTTCATTATATAGCTAATTTGAACCAGAATTTAATCAAGGTCCACTTTACTCTAACCTTCCTAATTCATTTTCTAGGCCCATTAGGGTATTAATGTCATCTTCTAAAAATATTGGTTTCTCAATGACAAATGTAGTTTTAGGGTAATAGGTATAAATTTCCTCTTCAAGCATTGTAGAAATAATGTATAACGTAATTTATACTTTCTAAAATTTTTTTACTAACTTTTTTCTGATGAGGGTTAAAACATAAAATTTCTTACTATAATGCTTTACAAGATATTAGTATCCTTATAATATTTAAGCTTTGAATTTATTTTTCAATAAATTTCATTTTTTATTCAAAAGGGTTCGAATATCATTTTCAAAAATCATATTCCACCTGTTCTCGTTGATTAACGTATCACTAATATCGATACAACTATTTTCCAAAAATACTTGAATAAGTTGTCAAAAAAACTTACACACTTTCGAATGGTAAAAATAAGCTTCGTTCGTAATGAAATGCGCTATGAAATATAAAATAGTTTATGAAAACCCTTTTGAAATTGTTGAAATGACTGTCATTAAGAAAAAAAATAATTTATACGATGACGACACGTTGAATTAAAAACCTTTTATACGCGCGAGCAGCTTATCGATTTTTTGGATTTTTTAGAACGAGATGGAGATTTAAAACGAATTACTCCATTCTATTTATTGTTATTTTTAGGAATGCGAAAAGTAGAAGTATTTGCTCTTCAATGGACAGATATTATTTTTAAAGATAGCGAAATTCGTATTAATAAAAGTGATTAAGCGAGGCAATGATAGTTTTTATTTAGGAACTACTAAAAACGGAGATCATTGTAAAATTACAATTATGAAAAAACACTTCATTTTCTAGAAACATAGAAAGAAAAACAAGCAAAATTTTTCCTGAATATGAAAACATGATTTGAATTCCTTGTAAAACTGTATAATAAATAGCTAATTTTCTAAAAAATTAAAATATTTTGTATATTACATCACATGGATTATGTCATACTCATTGTTCGCTTTTATTTGAGGGTGCTGCATCGATTAAAGAAGTTCGATTTCGACTAGATCACCGTGATGTGAAAACAACACTAGGTGTTTATGCACATGTTACAAAAAAGCGAAGTCTGAAGCAATCAATAAGTTTACGAACTTCATGAGCAAATCCCCAAATGATTAACAAAGGTTAATAAGATTTCAGTCCAATTCAGGAAAATTCAAAGACATAAAAAAAGTGCCACAACTGTTGATAAATCAACGTTTATGACACTTTTGAAATCCTTACGATTTCAGGGTATGGAGACGGTGGGAGTCGAACCCACGTCCGAAGGCATCGTATACTTAAGCTTCTACGTGTGTAGTCAATTTATTGAGATCTCGTCGTCAGGCTGCCAATTGACAGGCGTCCGTCCGACCAGTCTGATTCCATCTCTTCTCTTTCCCTCCAGACGGAAGGGTCCAAGCGTAGCCTGTTTAAAGTGAGACCCTAGAAATCAGCCGACCAGGCGACAGCTGCTAGGATCCGTAGCGGCAATTAAGCTGCTGCGAGTTGTGTGTTAGTTTTGCCAGTTATGGCTGGTGCGTTTTAACGAGGCCGACCCCTCGACACGCCACAGAAGACCGAACTACCCCCGTCGAATCCGTAACGTCCCCAAGATATAAAATTGGGGCTTTCCGAATACTAATATTCTAGCAGAAAAGTGTTACGGGTTCAATACTTTTGCTTATCGCGTAGTGCTCGCTCGATATCACGCTTCGCATCCTTCTTCTTCAGGTCGTCGCGTTTATCAAATTTCTTCTTCCCGCGTCCGAGTCCAATCAAGCATTTCGCGTATCCGTTCTTGATGTAGACCTTCAGTGGTACGATCGTATAGCCGTCGCGTGAGACCGCTCCGATCAAGTTCGCAATCTGTTTCTTGTGCAGCAACAGTTTCCGCGGGCGGAGCTGTTCATGGTTGTACCGGTTCCCCTGTTCGAAGTGAGCGATGTTCGAGTTCCAGAGAATCGCTTCTCCCCCGTCGAACCGGACGAACGCGTCCCCGATGCTGATTTTTCCTTTACGAACCGATTTGATTTCCGTTCCCGTCAAGACGAGACCGGCTTCAATCGTATCCTCGATCGCATAATCGAACGAGGCCCGTTTGTTGTTCGCTAAGACTTTCGAATCTGTTCCCTTTGGCATGTTCGTTCACCACATTTCTGATGCGGAAGCGCTTATTTGCGCTTCCGTTTCTTATTCGAGACCGCCTTATGGAATGGCGGTTTATCTTTCTTATTCTTTAACGAGAATCCTTTTCCCTTGCTTTGGTCGCTCTTACCCGACCGTTTCTTGCCGCGACGATCGTCTTTCTTCTTGTCGTCACGTTTTTGTCCCGGACGTCCACCGCTTGAGCGAATCGTTTTCGACTCGAACCGTTTCTTCGGCTGCCGTTCTGGCATCCCGACGACGCTGAAGTCGATCGTCCGTTCATCGATGTTGACGTTCGTGACCTTGATCTCGACGACATCGCCAATCCGGAACTGTTGCTTCGTTCGCTCGCCGATCAGCTGATAGTTCGCTTCATCGTAACGGTAGAAGTCATCCGTCATCGCTTGAATGTGGACGAGTCCTTCGATCGTGTTCGGCAATTCGACGAACATTCCGAAGTTCGTGACACCACTGACGACGCCTTCAAACGTCTCGCCGATGTGTTGCTCCATATACTCGGCTTTCTTCAACGCGTTCGTTTCCCGCTCCGCATCAACGGCGCGACGCTCGCGTTTCGACGAGTGATCGGCGATCTCAGGTAAGATTTCTGAGTAACGGTCTTGCGTCTTTTGTGATTTGTCGTTGTAGATGACATATTCACGCAACAGACGGTGAACCATTAAATCCGGGTAACGACGAATCGGTGACGTGAAGTGCGTGTAGTAGTCCGTCGACAGACCGAAGTGACCGATCGGTTCGATGTCGTATTTCGCTTGTTGGAGCGAACGGAGCATGACCGTACTGACGACGGCTTCTTCCGGCTCGCCTTCGACGGCGTTGAGGATCGATTGCAACGTCTTCGGTGCGACTGACTCACCTTTGCGTTCGACGTTGATCCCGAAGTTACCGATGAACTTGAAGAACGTATCGAGACGTTCAGCTTTTGGCTCATCGTGGATCCGGTACATGAACGGCAGTTTTTGACGCTGGATGTGCTCGGCGACTGTTTCGTTCGCTGCGAGCATGAACTCTTCGATCAGCTTCTCAGCAACCGATCGTTCGCGGAGGATGATCTCGCTCGTCTTGCCTTCTTCGTTGACAAGGACCTTCGCTTCAGGGAAGTCGAAGTTGATCGCCCCACGACGTGAGCGGCGTTCGCGGAGGATTGCTGCGAGTTCCGCCATTTTGTCGAAGTACTCGACGAGATCTTGATACTTTGCGATCACTTCTTCATCTTCACGTTCAATGATTTTCCGGACGTCCGTGTACGTCATCCGTTCTGTCGTCTTGATGACACTCTGGAAGATCTCGTGGTTGACGACAGCACCGTTCGCATCGATTTCCATGATACAGCTGAGCGTCAAACGATCAACGTGCGGATTGAGCGAGCAGATTCCGTTCGATAGACGGTGCGGAATCATCGGAATGACGCGGTCGACGAGATAAACACTCGTTCCGCGCTCACGCGCTTCTTCGTCGAGTGCTGAATCTTCTTTGACGTAATGCGAGACGTCGGCGATGTGGACACCAAGCTCGAAGTTACCGTTCGCTAGCTTTTTGACGTGAACCGCATCATCGAGGTCTTTTGCGTCTGCCCCGTCAATCGTCACCGTCAATTCGTTTCGTAGATCGACGCGTCCGATTAAGTCTTTCTCATCGATTTGATCCGGTACAGCATTAGCCTCAGCAATCGCTTCCGGTGAGAAGTCGACGTTGATCCCGTGTTTATGGACGATCGACAAGATGTCGACGCCTGGATCATTTTTGTGACCGATGATTTTTAAGACTTTCGCCGTTCCAGCGTAGCGACCATCGGGATACTTCGTGATCCGGGCGAGGACTTTATGGCCATCGACGGCACCAAGTGTATCATCGTTTGCGACGACCGGTAAGAACGTCAGCTTCGTATCATCCGGTTCGATATAGGCGATCGATTCGATCCGCCCTTTTGGACTGACGAACGTTCCGACGAAATCGGCTGGTCCGCGTGAGAGAATCTTGAGCAGTTTCCCTTCACGACGGTCGCCGCCGTTTGACTCGGCAAACACTTTGACGAGGACACGGTCGCCGTTATAGACGTTCTTCAGTTCCGGTGCCGGTAAGAAGATATCACCTTCTGAGCCGTCTTCCGGTGAGACGAAACCGAACCCGCGTTGGTGGACGGAAATCTTCCCTGCGACTTGACCGATTTGCGCGAGCGTTCCGTACTTGTTCGAGCGTGTCCGGGCGATCAACGCTTCGTCTTCCATCGCGTTCAGCGACCGGATCAATTCCTTGAATGCTTCCGTATCCGCTAGTTCTAGTTTTTTCGTTAATTGATCAATCGACAACGGACGTTCTTCCGTCGTGATGACCGTTAGTATTCGTTCACGTAATTCCAACGTGACACCTCCAGTTACTTGCTCCAGTTCAATGACTCCAGGAAGTCCAAGATGTCAGAGTGGAGCTGGTCTTTTTCTTTGTCGAGCGTAATGACGTGACCTGAGTTCTCATACCAGATCAGCTCTTTTTGGAAGGCACTGACTCCATCATGGATGATGTTCGCGGAGTCGGTGTTGATCATGTGATCATTGCGCGCTTGGACGACGAGCGTCGGTGCGTAGACGTCCTCAAGCGAATCGCGTGTCTCGCGCAGCAGTTCTTGTAAGTCCTTCAAGGTCGGCATCGGTTCGAAGGACGCCATCTCGTGGTCGATCTCTTCTTGCGATTTGCCTTCTCGCTTCTTGAATTCTCGTGCGTACTCGGTGACTCCTGCATACATGACTTCTTCACTTTTGATGTAGGCGGGTGCACACATCGGGATGACCGCTTTTACCGGACGGTTCATCGATAACTTCAGTGACATGACGCCACCGAGCGACAATCCGCAAACGGCGATTTCGTCATAACCTTTGTCGACGAGTTCCTGATATCCGGCAAGGACATCCTGCCACCAGTCGGCTGGCCCGGTCTTCGTCAGCTCTTCGGGTGGGGCAGCGTGCCCTTTATATTGTGGTGCGAGGGACGTATAGCCCTGCTTCTGTAAATAGCGACCGAGGATGCGGACATCCGCGCTCGATCCCGTGAATCCGTGTAATAGTAAAACGGCACGTGGGCCGGCTTCGAAAAAGAATGGTTTCGGTAAAGTGATTTTCATAAAATGATTCCCCCTCTAACTCTATACCCCATATCCGGAAAAAATGAATATCGAGAAATACAAAAAACGACAGCGCGATCATACGGCTGTCGTTTCAATGCTCACTTATAAAAAGCGACGAGTAACGCCAAAATGAAGAATAATGCTCCTAAGATAGACGCCACACGATTTAGGACCGCATCCAAGCCACGAGCTTTTTGGCGACCAAATAATTGTTCTGCTCCACCCGTCAATGCTCCGAGACCGGCCGTACGACCCGACATCAACAGAACGACGATGATGAGAAGAACGGAAACGACGATGAGGCCGACAAGAGCCACGTTATGAATGATCATCGATGATCCTCCTTCAGTAATATACGCTTCTTTCATTATAGAGAAAAACAAGTACGGGAACAAGGAATAGATTTAGGAACTTTTTCCTGCCTGACGAAAAGAGACACCTGAATCAATGACTCAGGTGTCCTGTCTCCTTATTGTTTGATCAATTCGAGATCGACTGGGATGTTCTTCTCGACTTTTTCACCTTTTAAGTGCTTGATGGCTGTCTCGACACCCATCTTGCCGATCTCAGTCGGTTTTTGAGCGATCGTTCCTGCCATTTTTCCGTCTTTGACGGCTTTGACGGCATCATCCGTCGCATCGAAGCCGATGACTTTCACATCATTCAGACCCGCTGCTTTTAATGCTTCGACCGCACCGAGTGCCATCTCATCATTGTGTGCGAAGACGGCTTTGATGTCTTTGTTGTTTTGGAGGATGTTCTCCATGACCGACAACCCTTTTGCCCGGTCGAAGTTTGCTGCTTGTTTGGCGACGACGTCGAGTTTCCCGTCGACTGCTTCATGGAACCCTTTTCCACGGTCGCGTGTTGCGGATGCTCCTGGAATCCCTTCGAGCTCCACGACTTTTGCTTTATCGCCGACGAGTTCGATCATGAACTCACCTGCTTGTTTCCCACCCGCGACGTTATCTGACGCGATGTGTGCGACGACATCGCCTGCTTCTGCGTTCCGGTCAACCGTGATGACGGGGATGTTCGCATCGTTTGCTGTTTGGACGGCTGCGCCAACTGCTGCTGAATCCGTTGGGTTGATCAAGATGAGATCGACTTTCTTTTGGACCATGTCTTCGATATCGCTTGCTTGTTTTGCCGCGTCATCTTGTGCATCCGCGACTTGAAGTGTTGCGCCTTGTGCTTTTGCTTCTTGTTCTGCCCCTTCTTTTAACGAGACGAAGAATGGGTTGTTGAGGGTTGAAATCGAAAGACCAATCTTAAAGTCCTTCGTCTTTTTCTTTGTTTCCTCGTTGCTGCTGCCCGGCTGTTCCGTCGAACAGGCGGCTGCGAAGACCATTAATGCCATCATGACGACTGCAAGTAGTTTTTTCATCTGTAGATCCTCCTTTTGGAATGTGGGTTATGCTGCTTGTTTCCGGTCCGCGAGTACCGCGAACAAAATGACTAAACCTTTGACGACGAGTTGGAAGAACGAGGAGACACCAAGCAAGTTGAGTCCATTATTCAGTGTTCCGATGATCAAGGCACCAATCAAGGTACCGACAATCCAGCCACGACCACCTGACAAGCTCGTCCCACCGAGGACGACCGCTGCGATGGCATCGAGTTCGTACGATGTCCCCGCCGTCGGCTGTGCCGAGTTCAGGCGGGACGTCAGGATGATACCGGCAAGTGCTGCCATCAAGCCTGAGAGTGAGTAGATCATGATTTTGACTTTATTGACTTGAATCCCCATCAACTTCGCTGCTTCTTCGTTGCCACCGATCGCATACGTATAGCGACCGAACGTCGTCTTCTTCAAGATGAAGTAGAGAACCGCGAAGGCGATCAACATCGTTAGAACCGGTACCGGGAAAATCCAGAAGTAACCGCGTCCGAACAATTCGAACCAGCCACCTTGACTCAGACCAGTGATCGGTTTACCGTCCGTATAGACGAGCGTCAAGCCGCGGAAGATTGTCATCGTCGCAAGTGTCGCGATGAACGGTGCGACTTTCCCGAGCGAGATGACCATCCCGTTTAAGGCACCCATGACAGCGCCGACGATCATTCCGGCGAGAACAGCGATCAACGCTGACGTTCCATCCGTCATCAGACCGGCGACGAAGGCGGACGAGAGGGCGAGAATCGAGCCGACCGATAGATCAATCCCACCCGTCAGAATGACGAACGTCATTCCGAAGGCAATCAAGGCATTGATCGAGACTTGCCGTAAGATGTTAAATAGATTATTCAATGTTAAAAAGTCCGGTTCCATGATCGAGACGACGAGGACGATCGCGAACAATCCTGCGAGTGGTCCAAGCTTTTGTCCGATCCCAAGACGTCTCGGTTTTGCTTCCGTTACCTTGCCTTGCATCAATTCCATATCATTGTCCTCCTGTCGCAAGTGTCATGATGCTTTCTTGCGTCGCTTCCTGTCGTGTCAACATGCCGCTCATCTTGCCTTCGCGCATGACGTAGACCCGGTCGCTCATCCCGAGAATCTCCGGGAGGTCCGAGCTGACCATGATGATCGCGACACCCGCCGCAGCGAGTTCGTTCATGATGAGGTAAATCTCTTTTTTCGCCCCGACGTCGACACCACGTGTCGGTTCGTCGAGGATCAAGACTTTCGGTTGTGTCCCGAGCCATTTCGCGAGGACGACCTTCTGTTGGTTCCCACCGGACAGTGACTTCGCCGGCTGGTCCATCGAGCTGTGCCGGACCGAGAGTGACTTCAAGTATCCTTCTGCGAAATCGCGTTCTGCCTGATCCTTGATGACACCGGACCTTGATAACGAACGAATCGTCGGCAGTGAGATGTTCTCGCGCAGTGAAAAGTCGAGGAACAAGCCTTCGCCTTTACGATCTTCGGTCAAAAAGCCGATGCCTTGGCGGATCGCGTCGTACGGTGTCTTGATTTTCAGCGACTGTCCGTTCAGTTCGATCGTCCCGTCTTTCAGGCGATCGACACCGAACAATCCGCGCATGACTTCTGTCCGCCCGGCACCCATCAAACCAGAGAAGCCGATGATTTCGCCTGCTTTGACGGAGAACGAAACATCGTCGAACCGTTTCCCGCTCGCCTGTTTGACCTCAAGGACGGTCGCACCGATCGACACATCACGATCCGGATACCGTTCACCCATCTCACGACCAACCATCTCTCGGACGATCTGTTCGAACGAGGTTTCAGGAATCGCGTGCGTCGAGACAGAGATCCCGTCCCGTAAGACCGTGATTCGGTCACAAAGCTCGAAGATTTCCTCCATCCGGTGTGAGATATAGACGATCGAGACACCTTGGTTGCGCAGTGCCGTCGCGACGCTGAACAAGGCACGAATTTCCCGCTCCGTCAGTGCGGCTGTCGGTTCATCCATGATGATGACCTTCGCGTCCGTCATCAAGGCTTTTGCGATCTCGATCATCTGTTGTTGACCGACTGATAACGTCCGAGCAAGTTGATCGACGTCCATGAAGACGTTCAATTCGGCGAGTTCGCGTTCTGCCTGGCGCTTCATCTCCCCTTGCTTGAGAATCCCGAAGCGTGACTTTAACTCCCGTCCGAGGAACAAGTTCTCCGTCACCGTTAAATCCGGGAGGATGTTCAGTTCCTGATGGATGAAGGCGATTCCCGCTTCTTCGGCAAGCTTCGGATTCTTATACTCGACGTCCTGTCCATCGACGCGGATCGTACCTGCGTCCGCCTTATGAACACCGGTCAAAATCTTCATCAGCGTCGATTTTCCGGCACCGTTCTCTCCCATCAAGGCATGGATCTCACCCGCAGCGAGTTCGAAGTCGACCCCTTTCAGGACAGGGACGGGACCGAATGCTTTTTTGATACCTGTCATCTCGATACGCATCGCATGACCCCCTTAAAAGATTACGCCGGAATGGAAGATGACATTTGCGTACGGTGTCGCTTCCCCGGTCCGGATGATGACCTTCGCCTGCTGTGTCTGTTTTTTGAACTCTTCATGCGTGACGAACGTCGTTTCAATCTGCATAGCTTCGAGTTGCTCGAGGACATTCGGATTCGCTTCCTTGATCTCTGTTGCCAGTGTCAGCTGTTCAATTGCCATGTCACCGGCGACGACACGGACGACGTCGAGAAATGACGGTGTGCCAAGTTCCAGTGCTAAATCGATTCGGGCGACCCCGTCTGGAATCGGTAAGCCGCAATCGGCGATGACGATCGTATCGGTATGACCGAGATCGGTCAGGACCTTGCTGATATGACTGTTTAAGATACCGTGTTTCTTCATGCGTCTCCCTCCATCTGTTCCCGTGTCGGCATGCCGCCTTGAGCGCCAAGCGCGCGGATCGATAAGCCGGCTGCCCGGTTCGCGAAACGAATGGCCTCGACGAGCGGTTGTCCTTCCGTTAACGCGACGGCTAAGGCACCGTTGAACGTATCCCCTGCTCCTGTCGTATCAACGACCGTCGTCTCGAGCGCTGGAATCGTCACGATCGACTCACCGTCATAGAAGCGTGCCCCGCGACTGCCTTCGGTCACGATCAATTTATTCGGGTATTCCATCAACCAATGTTCGATTGGTTGGTCTTGTCCGAAGATCAAACCACATTCATGTTCGTTTGGTGTTAAGTACATCACGTGTTCAATCAACTCAGCAGAGAGTGACATTGCGGGTGCCGGATTTAAGACGACCGGAATGCCGGCTGCGTGCGCTTCCTGAGCAACGGTCTCGACCGTTTCGATTGGAATCTCAAGCTGGAGTAAGATGATTTCACTGTCTGCGAGAATCGGTGCGAGTGCATCATCCGCAAATTGGACATGTTGATTGGCAGACTGGACGACGACGATCGAGTTATCGCCTTCAGCGAGCGTGATATGTGCCGTACCCGTCCGTTCGCCTTCAATCGTTTGCAAGTGTGTCGTCTGCACTCCTTGCATTTTAAAGTTTTCGCGGATTGCTTCACCGTTCGCGTCACTGCCGACGCAACCGATCATTTCAACAGTACTGCCGAGACGCGCGACCGCTACCGCTTGGTTCGCACCCTTTCCGCCCGGTACGGTATGAAAGGCATCCCCGATGACCGTTTCACCTGCGCCTGGACGGCGTTTACTTTCGACGACGAGATCCATCGAGATACTGCCGATGACACTGATTTGTTTCATGCTTCCTCATCCTTCCGTTTCGTCGTTTCCCGTTCGATGATCTCAACCGTCAACTCATGATGAACGGCGGCAATCGGTGTGCCTTCAATCCGTTGAATCAGGAGTTTCGCGGCCAGTTCTCCCATTTGATAGATGGGCTGCGCAATCGTCGTCAACGGTGGTGAAATCATTTGACCGAGTTCGATCCCGTCATAGCCGATCACTTGTAGCTCGTCCGGAATCGTGATCCCGCGTTCCGCAGCGACCTGCACCGTTGCTGCGGCAATGACATCACTCGCGGCAAAAATGCCGTTGCAATGATAGTGATCAAAGAGATAGTTCGCCGCGTCGAGCGCTCCTTGAAAATGGAACGGTGACTCGATACTTGCAACGAGATGGGTTCCGGCGATTTCCTCGAAACCGTCCCGTCGTTTCTTAATTGTCGGGAGCTTCGATGGACCGCTGATGACAGCAAGTTCCGTCGCACCAGAAGCAAGTAAGAACGAGGCCGCCTTCTTCCCGCCTTCGTATCCGTTTGAGGTCACTGTCGGAATCGCACCTTGTAACACGCGGTCTAACGCAACGACCGGCACTTCGAGTTCTTCATAGTTCGGATTGTTCGAGTAGTTCGTCGTGATGATCAATCCGTCGACATGCATCGCCTCGAGTGACTTGATATATTCGCGTTCTTTCTGAAACTGTTCGTCTGTGTTACACAAAATGACCTGAAAACCATGTTGATGTGCCATATCTTCCACAGCCCGTGCGAGTTGTGGGAAGAACGGGTTCGTGATGTCTGGAACGATCAAACCGATCAGTCCGGACCGTTTTTGGAACAACGATCGCGCGACTCGGTTCGGTCGATAATCCAATTGTTTGATTGCCTGAAGCACCGCCTTACGCGATTTCTCACTGACATAACCCTTTTCGTTCATGACGCGTGAGACCGTCGCGACGGAGACATGTGCTACTTTCGCTACTTCCCGGATGGTCGACATGTTTCGCCACCTCTTTCTTTTGATAACGCTTACAAGAATCATCATATTGTGTAACCGGTTACACATCAATCTTTTTTCTTTAAAATATATTTTATTTTTTTCGAGTTCTTGGATTGAACCATAAAAAAGAAGCCTGATACGGCGTCAGACTTAAGATCATACCGTATGAACGTCCACTTAAAAACTCTGGATCATGCCTTAAATAAAGACGATCAGTGAGAGCCCCATTAAAATATTAATGAATCCCAACCAGTCCGTCGCTTTCGTATATAACGATGGCTTATCTTTTTTGACGCTATCGTTAAGGAACATCAGTGTCACGGCAATAATAGTTGTTACGCCGAGAGGAGCGTTTAGAAAACTATCGGAATTCGTAAATAAATTATTCGTAATGTAGGTACTGTTTAAGACGGACAAACCAAACAAGATTTTCTGCACATAAGCCACTCCTATAATTATTAAGATCATATGAAATCAATGAAGATCTAATTTTGTTCGTTCTCCATTATAGAATATTCTTCCAGAAATCCTTCCTTACATTATCGAAAGAAAGCATTTGGATGTATACGCCAAAAAACCGCAAGACAGCGTTACGCCATCTTACGGTCCGCTCAGTAGTACGTCAGATTGTTGTTTTCCGGAAAAGACGGAGACTCCTGCGGAAATAGCGGAATAGGTAAGACCCCGCAGGAGCACACGCGACGAGGAGGCTTGCCTTCCGCCCGCGGAAAGCGACGTCTTGGACGGAAATCAATGAACAATCGGAGTCTAGCTGACAAGTCTTTCATCTTTTCGCTTTCTCGCCTCTTTTTCGCTCCACGAACAAGCGTCGAATCAAAGCAACAACGAACGCAACGATTGCCAGCGGCTCAAACAAATAAATCAATAGGAACGTGACATCAATGACGGCATCCTCCGGATTATAACGGATGATATAGAGCGCACCGGGTAAGATGGCAATCAGTCCGCCAATTCCGAGTGCCGTTCCAAAAATCAGACTCTGACGCGAAAACCGGCTCGTGATTTGATACAAACCGATGAATAGTATGAGTTCCGTAAAATAGATGAGGCGCAACGGGATGTCACCAATCGACGTATCAAGCCCTAAAAACAAAAACCGAAATAGCATGTCGATTCCCCCTTCCCTCTAGTTCTACCCCGAACAGCGTCCTCGTAATGCTTCATTTCCAGTTTCCCTGCATATCCTCGCTTCAATTAGGGAATAGCTAGAGAGTGACAGTCACATACAGAGAGTTGGGATGGTATGAAGGAAGAACACTCGATGAAGGTCGTCAGTTGTCTGAATGATTATTTCGAACGTCATCAGCAGCCCCTTCAGGTCGATCTCTTACGAGGTCTGCCACCGATCGTGCTATTGTTGCGCGATGACGCGAAACGTGCCTTTCCGAAGGAAGCGAACTTGCACGATGAACTGTTACAAGACATCAAACGTTTGATTCAGGAATGTTTGGATCCCGATACACTACGCGAATTGGGAATCGATGTCGATCTCCCGGACTTTTTCGTGACCCGTGCACCGCTTCATTCTGCCCATCATTATCTCGTTACGTTCATCGAAGACTGACTTCATGTTAAAAGCAGCTATTTCTTCTTTCACAAAACATGTGAAGCAAGAGATAACTGCTTTTTTTAGGGATAATAAAAAACCGATAGCGCCAAAGCACTACCGGTTTTACTTCTCTTCACGTATGGTAAAGTCGACTTAATTCTCAACCTCAAGAATCGCTTCGATTTCAGCTTCTACTTCTTTGTTGACCATTTGCGAACGTTTTTTACGTAATTCGAGATCCATTTCCTGATCGATGAACTGGTTCGTATGCTTGTCGAAGCAATCAAAACAGATCGGATAGAAGTCTTTTACTTCTTTATTCAGAGAATTGAATTCCCACGTATCGAGTTCCAAGTAACTGACTTGGTTATTCGTTTCAGTTCCACAGATTTCACACTTCATCTTCATTCCCCCTTACGCGTCAATCTTCGCTTTTTCGAGTTGGCGCTCTTGACGTTCCTTGATACGCTTCAAACGTCCATGATACTTCATGATGTTCGCTTGAGATTGTTTCGCTTCTTCGCTTGTCGGTTCCAAATCAGCGATGCCCCAATATTTGACGACGACGTCTAATACTTGGTCGAAGTATTGGAGTGGTCCATAGTTCGTATCAACAGCAATCGTCTTCATCCGTTCCGTGAAGTCAGGCATGACAGCACCTGGCATCGAGAAGTTGATGATGACGTCTTCGAAGAAGACGATGAAGTTCGGGTCAAGCTCTAGGTGTGCTTTGACCGTGTCACGGTAGAACGCATAATGGAGTGCTTCGTCCTTCGCTAGACGACGGAGTAACGTGGCCAAGTCCTTGTCATGCGCGCCAGCGATTTTCGCAACGTTGTTATAGAAGACGAGTGTCGCTAACTCTTGCAGTGACGTGTATGCCATCGTCGCTAACGGGTTCGTGAAGTCCGGGAACCAGCCGTTTTCAACGACGCGTTTTCTTAATTGATGAAGTCGCGTTGGATTAACGTTTCGCGTGACGAGTAAATACGTCTCGAGTAAGTTCGAGTGCTGATCTTCTTCTGCTGTCCATGTCCGGACGAAGTCATTGATGACTTCCATCGAGTTCTTGAACGTATAGTCTAAGTGCGACGTATACCACGGTAAGTTGACCTCTGTCAGTAATGCCGTCTCGATTGCGACGATGACGCCTTCTGGAAGCGTGACTTGGCTTTCATCCCAAGGAACACGTTTAAACGACATCGCCTTATCCCACGGAATGAATTCGTGGTAGCTCCAGTCGATGTTGGCTGAACGCTCCTTGTGTAGTCGATATAACTCTTGAATGCGTGGTTCTAAACGGATATCTAAATCTGAATTTAGCATGATCGTATCTCCTTTAGACGTATTATTCACCTTCAGCGTTTAAGGTGTAATTAATCCCTATAACTATTTGATTTGCACTTATTTATGAGTATAACATTTTAGTCATCTACTAGGATGAATCAATTTTTTGACAGTTCAGTATAGTTTTAATGACAAAAGTGCTTTTCATGTTTGACATCGCTTGATATACCAAAAAACCTCCTATCCGCGTGTACGTATCACACGAATAGGAGGTTTTCCTGATAGCTTGTTCAAACGATCAACCTGAAATTACTTCTTGAGGTTGTAGAATGATTTGATTCCGTCGTAAACAGCAACGTCTGAAAGCATGTCTTCGATGCGGAGAAGTTGGTTGTATTTCGCGATACGGTCTGTACGTGAAAGTGAACCCGTTTTGATTTGACCAGCGTTTGTCGCAACAGCGATGTCAGCGATCGTTGAATCTTCAGTTTCACCAGAACGGTGAGAAACGACAGCTGTGTAACCAGCTTTTTTCGCCATTTCGATTGCGTCGAATGTTTCAGTCAACGTACCGATTTGGTTAACTTTAATGAGGATCGAGTTCGCGATGCCTTTTTCGATACCTTCAGCAAGTTTCTCAGTGTTCGTTACGAACAAGTCATCCCCAACGAGTTGGACTTTGTGTCCGATACGATCTGTAAGAAGTTTGTGACCATCCCAGTCGTTTTCGTCACAGCCATCTTCGATTGAGATGATTGGGTATTTGTCAACGAGTTGTGCGTAGAATTCAACAAGCTCTTCTGTTGAAAGGACTTTGCCTTCGCCAGCGAGGTTGTATTTACCAGCTGCTTTATCGTAGAACTCAGAAGAAGCGACGTCCATTGCAAGGTAGACATCTTCGCCTGCTTTGTAGCCAGCTTTTTCGATTGCTTCAAGGATAACTGTGATTGCTTCTTCGTTTGATTTCAAGTTTGGAGCGAATCCACCCTCGTCACCAACTGCTGTGTTAAGACCCATTCCGCTAAGAACTGATTTCAACGCGTGGAAGATTTCAGCACCCATACGAAGTGCTTCTTTGAATGTTGGAGCACCGACAGGCATGATCATGAACTCTTGGAAGTCCACGTTGTTGTCTGCGTGTGATCCACCGTTGATGATGTTCATCATTGGTGTTGGTAATGTTTTCGCGTTGAATCCACCGAGGTATGTGTAAAGTGGAAGACCAAGCTCATCAGCAGCAGCACGTGCAGCAGCCATAGAAACACCAAGGATTGCGTTAGCGCCGAAGTTACCTTTGTTTTTCGTACCGTCGAGATCGATCATCTTTTTGTCGATTCCAGCTTGGTCGAAGACATCGTAACCGATGATTTCTGGTGCGATTTTTTCGTTGACGTTGTCAACAGCTTTCAAAACACCTTTTCCGAGGTAACGTGCTTTGTCGCCATCACGGAGTTCGACTGCTTCGTGCTCACCAGTTGATGCACCTGATGGTACGAGTGCGCGACCGAAACCGCCATCTTCTGTATAAACTTCTACTTCTACTGTTGGGTTACCGCGTGAATCAAGAATCTCGCGTGCATAAATCTCTGTAATCATTGACATTTAAATTCGCTCCTTTTGTGTGTAAGAAATATGTGGTGTAGCTTCTTCGATCGACGGGATTATTTCTTCAATACGATCGATTTACCAGTCATCTCTGCTGGTTGGTCCGCTCCGAGGAGATCAAGGACCGTTGGTGCGAGGTCAGCGAGTGCACCTGTGAGTGGTTCAAGGAGTTCAACGTCCTCGACCGTCACGATACATGGAACGGGTTCTGTCGTATGCGCCGTCATCTTACTGCCGTCCGCATTGAGGACTTTATCCGCGTTCCCGTGGTCAGCCGTGATGACTGCCGCGCCGCCTTTGCTGAGAATCAAGTCAACGACTTTCCCAAGACACTCATCGACAGCTTCGATCGCCTTTTTCGTCGGCTCGAGCATACCCGAGTGACCGACCATATCCGGGTTTGCGAAGTTGAGGATGATGGCGTCGTGTTTGTCCGAGTTGATCGCATCGACGAGGGCATCCGTGACTTCATAGATACTCATCTCCGGTTTCAAGTCGTATGTCGCGACTTTTGGTGAAGGGATCAAGATCCGATCTTCCCCTTCGTATGGTTCTTCACGTTGTCCGTTGAAGAAGAACGTGACGTGCGGATACTTTTCCGTTTCCGCGATGCGTAGCTGTTTGAGACCTTGTTTTGACAATGTCTCACCAAGCGTGTTCTTGATGTCTTCAGGCGGGAAGACGATGTCCGTATCAAGCGCATCCGAGTACTTCGTCATCGAGACGAGCAGCAGGTTCTTCGGTGCGTTGTCCGGAAGTTCGAATCCGTCGAAGCCTTTTTTCTCTTTGTAGACTTTTGAAAGCTGAATCGCACGGTCAGGACGATAGTTGAAGAACACGATCGCATCATTATCGTGGATCGGTGCGACTGGCGTACCGTCTTCCTGCACGACAACAGTTGGTTCGATGAACTCATCCGTTACGTCTTGTTTGTACGAATCTTCAACCATGCCGATTGGATCCTTCGTCGTTGGGCCTTCACCGAACGTGATGACGTCATAGACTTTCTTGACGCGTTCCCAACGGTTATCGCGGTCCATCGCATAGTAGCGACCAGAGATACTCGCGAATTGTCCAACATTCAATTCATCCATCTTCGCTTGCGCGTCACGAAGGAAACCAGCGCCCGATTGTGGGTCGCAGTCACGACCGTCCGTGAAAGCATGGAGGTAGACTTTTTCGATTTCGTGAAGTTTCGCGAATTCGAGCACCGCATATAAGTGGTTGATGTGACTGTGGATTCCACCGTCAGAGACCAAACCGAAGATATGAAGCGCTGAACCGTATTTCTTCACGTGACCTGCCGCATCGTTCATCGCTTGACGCGAGAAGAACGAGCGATCCTTGATCGCGTTGTTGATTCGGGATAGCGATTGATAGACGACGCGACCTGCACCGATGTTGAGGTGACCCACTTCTGAGTTCCCCATTTGACCTTCAGGCAAACCGACGTATTCGCCTTTCGCATTCAACAACGTATGCGGGTATTGACCCCAGTAACGGTCGAAGTTCGGTTTGTTTGCCGCCGTAACGGCATTTCCGAACTCCTCGTCACGCATACCAAAACCATCAAGGATGATCAGTGCGACTGGACGTTTTTTCATTTAAATCGCCTCCAACAGTTTGAGGAACGATCCTGTCTCAAGACTTGCACCGCCGACGAGCGCGCCGTCGATGTCTGGTTGAGCCATATATTCTTTGATGTTTTCCGGTTTGACGCTACCACCGTATTGGATGCGGACAGCTTCTGCTGCTTCAGCACCAAATTCAGCTGCAACGACGTCACGGACGAATTTACAAGAATCTTGTGCATCTTGTTCTGTCGCTGATTTACCTGTTCCGATTGCCCAGACAGGCTCGTATGCGACGACGAGATGTTTCACTTGGTCGACAGTAAGACCTTTGAGGCTGTTTGCTGTCTGTTCGCGGATGACGTCTTCGAACTTGCCGCCTTCACGCTCTTCCAGTGTTTCACCTACACAAACGATTGGAACGAGACCGTGCTCGAACGCTTTTTTCGCTTTGCTGTTGATGAACGCATCTGTTTCGCCGAAGTACTCACGACGCTCAGAGTGACCGAGGATGACGTACGTCACGTCGAGTTCTTTGAGCATGAGCGGGCTGATTTCACCAGTGAACGCACCGCTCTCTTTGTCGTACATGTTTTGAGCACCGATCTTAAGATCCGTACCAGCTGCTGCTTCTGTCAAGTGTGCCAAGAATACGGCTGGCGCACACACAGCTGCGTCGACTGTCGTCGAAGCAGGTACAGCTCCTTTGACTTCCTCAACGAATGCGACTGCATCCTTGAGCGTCAGATTCATCTTCCAGTTACCTGCGATAATTGGTTTACGCATTGAGAAACACTCCCTTGTGAACTTAGATTACTTGTCGTTTAGCGCTTCGACACCAGGAAGAGCTTTCCCTTCCATGAATTCGAGACTTGCTCCACCACCTGTAGAGATGTGGCTCATTTTGTCAGCAAGACCGAATTTCTCTGCCGCAGCAGCTGAGTCGCCACCACCGATGATTGAGTACGCATCGCTGTCCGCAAGAGCTTGCGCGACACCTTTTGTACCGTTTGCGTATTTATCGAGTTCGAATACGCCCATCGGTCCGTTCCAGACGACGAGTTTCGAGTTCTTGATTGCCTCTGAGTAGAGTTCAACCGTTTTTGGACCGATATCAAGTGACATGTGATCGGCTGGGATCTCTGTGATGTCACGTGGTCCGACATATGTTTCTTCTCCGAATTCCTTCGTGATGACACAGTCGATTGGCATGAGGAACTTAACGCCTTTTTCTTCTGCTTTCTTCATGAATTCCTTCGCTTGGTCGATTTTGTCGACCTCAAGAAGTGAAGTACCGACTTCGATACCACGAGCCGTGAGGAACGTGTACGATAAGCCGCCACCGATGATCAACGTATCGACGATGTCGAGTAAGTGATCGATGACACCGATTTTATCCGCTACTTTCGAACCACCGATGATTGCCGTGAACGGGCGATCCGGGTTAGAAAGAGCTTTACCGAGAACTTGAAGTTCTTTTTCGATGAGAAGACCGGCAACTGCTGTGTCGACATGGTGTGCGATACCTTCTGTCGATGCGTGTGCACGGTGTGCTGCGCCGAACGCGTCGTTGACGAAGACGTCAGCGAGTTTCGCGAATCCTTTAGCGAGCTCTTCGTCGTTTTTCGTTTCACCAGGGTAGAAGCGGACGTTCTCTAAGACGACGACATCGCCGTTTTCGAGTTTGCTGACTGCTTCTTCTGCAACTGGACCGTATGCTTCTTCAACGAGCTTGATGTCTTTACCAAGCAATTCGCTGAGGCGTGCTACGACTGGTGCAAGTGAGAACTCAGGGTTCTTTTCGCCTTTTGGACGACCCATGTGGCTAGCGAGAATGACTTTTGCTCCGCCGTCGATCAAGTGTTTGATCGTTGGGAGTGCAGCACGGATCCGTGTGTCATCCGTGATTTTACCGTCTTCCAACGGTACGTTGAAATCCACGCGTGTAAATACGCGTTTTCCTTGTACATCGATGTCGCGAATCGATTTCTTATTCATACATTCGTCCTCCGTCTCTTACGTATAGTGAGGGGCGAATGCCCCTCCCGCTTTTTTCCGCAATAAGAGCGGAGACTGATATCGTTTCCGCTCTTATTCAATTGCTATTTAATTGCTCGAATTACTTAGCGATTTCTGCGAAGTGTTTGAGTGTACGAACGAGTTGGCTAGTGTAAGACATTTCGTTGTCATACCAAGCAACTGTTTTAACGAGTTGTTTGTCGCCGACTGTCATGACTTTCGTTTGTGTTGCATCGAAGAGTGATCCGTAAGAGATACCAACGATGTCAGAAGAAACGATTTCGTCTTCAGTGTAACCGTAAGACTCGTTAGCAGCTGCTTTCATTGCTGCGTTGATTTCTTCTACAGAAACTTTTTTGTCGAGTACAGTTACGAGCTCAGTGAGTGAACCTGTAGCGACTGGTACACGTTGTGCAGATCCGTCAAGTTTACCTTGAAGTTCTGGAAGAACGAGACCGATTGCTTTTGCAGCACCAGTTGAGTTTGGAACGATGTTAGCTGCTGCCGCACGTGCACGACGGAAGTCACCTTTAGGGTGTGGAGCGTCGAGTGTGTTTTGGTCACCAGTGTAAGCGTGGATCGTAGTCATGAGACCTTCAACGATTCCGAACTGATCTTGGAGAACTTTAGCCATTGGCGCGAGACAGTTAGTAGTACATGAAGCACCAGAGATAACTGTTTCAGTTCCGTCAAGGATTTCGTGGTTCGTGTTGAAGACGACTGTTTTCATGTCGCCAGTTGCAGGTGCAGAGATAACGACTTTTTTAGCGCCAGCTTTCAAGTGAAGCTCAGCTTTTTCTTTGTCTGTGAAGAAACCAGTACATTCGAGAACGATGTCAACACCGAGCTCGCCCCATGGGAGTTCTTCTGGGTTGCGGTTAGCAAGTGTTTTGATTTCTTTACCGTTGACGAGGAAGTAACCGTCGTGTACTTCAACTTCGCCGTCGAAACGACCTTGAGTCGTATCATATTTGAGAAGGTGTGCAAGCATTTTAGTGTCTGTAAGGTCGTTGATCGCGACTACTTCGATTCCATCGAATTGAAGAATTTGACGAAGTGCCAAACGTCCGATACGTCCAAATCCGTTAATACCAACTTTTACTGCCATGATAATTTTCCTCCTTTTAATGTAAAGCGAGTTATCTATTATTCAAAAGGGGGTTACCCTTTCAAAATCGAAGCTGCTGCGCCTTCATCCGTAATCAGGATGATGTCAGGCGACTGTTTGACATAGGCGTTAATCGCTTCCGCCTTCGAATGACCACCTGCGACGACGATGACGTGTTCGACTTGCTTCAAGTCATCCAGTTGGAGACCAACCGTCTTGACCCGGTGCACGATGTTCCCGTCTCGGTCGAAGTAATATCCGAATGCTTCCGCTACTGCCTGTTCATGTTCCAGTCGGGTCAGGAGATTCTCAGACGCGCGACGACGTTTTGCCATCGTTTTCGCCTCACCAATTCCATGTACCACGATTGAAGCACCTTTAATCATTTGAAGCACATTTTTTATGCTCGGCTCTTCGATCATCTTGACGAACGTCTCTGTACTGACCATGTCCGGGATGTGAAGCAGATGATAATCACTTTGAGCGCGTGATGCCATCCGTGAGCATACTGTGTTCGCTTGTAGTTCGAGCGTTTCTCCCAGTCCTCCGCGTGCCGGAACGAACGTCATTGGACGGTGTTCCTTGTCTGGCGACATCATCGCCGCGACGGAAGCCATCGTCGTACCGCCTGTGACAGCGATCGTATTGTGATGGTCTGAAGAAAGCTCTCGTTTGAGCCGTGCGACGGTCGCCCGTCCCATGTCTCGTTGTACCCAGAAGGTCTCATCGGAATCACCCGGTACGATGACGACGTCCCGTACTCCGAGTCTCTCTTTCAAGGCTTTCGCCATGTCTGAGATCCCTGCGAGTTCTCCCATGATGCTGTGCATGCTGCGAAGAACGTTTCGTCCTTCATCCGTCAAGGACATCCCTTGCGTCGCGACCTCTAGGAGGTCTTGTTGCTTCAAGAAGTCGACTTCCCGCCGTAAGACGCGTTCCGTCAAGCCAAGGCTTGTCGCAAGCGTACGTCGTCCGATCGGTTGCATCAGTCGTACGTAATGAAGGATGTCGTAGCGTGTCTGCATTTCTTCGATCAGATCAGGCACGATTCGTTTTTGGATCTGGACTAACTGCCGAATCATGTATTTCCCTCTCCTCTCAAGTAGCTGGACGCTTTTCGTCCCGCATGTCATAACGTGTCCCACTTGGTACACCGTTATCATAACAGTCCGTTTCTCGCCTTGCAAGTCTGGTTTCTCAAGTTTTTTGAAGTAAGCGTTTTCTTACTATTTCCGTCTCGAATTTGCCATAACTCCAGATTTCCTCGTCATGCATGACGACCGGAATCTCATATAAGAACCGTAGACTGAGCGCTTCATCCTGATCGATGTTGACTTCCTCGAACGTCCATTCTGGAAACTCATCGAGTACGAAGTCGAGTAAGATGGCGGCCTCTTCACATAGCGTACATCCCGGACGTGAATAGAGTGTTAAGTGTCTGTGTCGTTTTAATCCCATTCTGATTGTGCCTTCCTTTGCTGCATCGATTTTTTCGTCAAACCAAGCGTTGCCCGGTATTTCGCGACCGTCCGTCGTGCGACTGTCAGACCGTCCGCCTGCAGACGATCCGTCAATTGCTGATCACTCAGCGGTCGATCGCTGTGCTGAATGTATTCGGCGATCCGCCGTTTGATTAAAAAACTCGAATCCCCGGTCTTCGTCCGTGAGACGAACAAATCTTCTAAGGCAACCAGACCATGGACCGTCTCGACGTACTTCGAGGCAATCGCCCGTCCGATCGTAGACGGATGATGCCCCGTCGCCTCAGCGACTTGTTTTTTCGTCAATGGCTCGAGGTGCAGTTCGCCCTTAAACCAGCGTTCTTGTCGCTCAAGCAAGACTTCAAGGATCGTCTGCATCGTGACACGCCGTCGTTCGTACGCGCGTAAAAAAGGCGTTGCCTCTTTTAATTCGAGCCACGTCTGATCCGTATCGAGTGTCATCCAGTCGATCTGAAGTTTTCCATCTAACAGGTGAATCCGTGCTTCTGCTGTAACTGATCGTTCTTCTTTAGGAAGATCCGGTGTCCGGCTCAGCCGTGTCAGACGTTTTCGCAACCGCGCTCGATCCTGTTCACTGTACTGAGCGAATACCTGACTCGCCGGTTCATGTCGCAACCGATTCGTCAGTCCGACCAATTCCGCGTCGTTTAGCTCGATCGCCTGTAACCACTGGCACTCGCGCTCCGAGCGGGCAGCGATGCCGACTGGTTCACATTGTTGCAAGAGTATCCGTGCTTCTGTAATCGTTGCAGCGTCGGTCGAGAAGGATGCAGCGAGCTGCTCGTCCGATGTCCGCAATAAACCGTCCGCTTCTAAATACACGATGAGTTGTTCCGCCATATATCCTATTTCCTGTCTGACTGATTCTAAACGTATTTGTGCAAGAAGCTCGTCTTCATAGGATGCCAAATGTCCTGCCATCTGCTCGACCTCTAGCGAAACCTGATTCGGGTAATGACGATGCAACCGTCGTTTCAACCGTCGCCATTCCTCCTCGAGCTCTGCTGCCGGTTGCTCAAGTACATGTAACTGATACTGTTGTGACGCCGATAACGTCATCTGCTGCGTCTGTTCCTGGCGTTGATCCATCGATTCCCCTCCCTGCTTCTTCTATTATAGAAGAAACGTTTTGAAAAACGTGCTCTGAACCTTTCTCGTAACGTTAAGGAAAAGAAAAGTCATGCTTACCTATTGCTTTTCTGAAAAAATGTCGTTATACTATTAATTGTTCAGTACATCAGATGCACCCGTAGCTCAGGGGATAGAGCACTGGTTTCCGGTACCAGGTGTCGGGAGTTCGAATCTCTCCGGGTGTACCATTTATTCAACTACAAGGCAATGCCAGAAATGGTATTGCCTTTTTTCTATATTGATATGTTTCATTTGCCCTTGTAATGGAAAAATACCTAAAAGTCGCATCGTATCTTTTGACCAATATTGACCAAAGGATTATGATAAGGATAAGTCGAATAGGAAGCTACATACCAACTATAAGGAGGCAAAGACTATGTTAATTCCAACAGTCATCGAACAAACAAACCGCGGGGAACGTGCCTACGATATCTACTCACGTTTGCTAAAAGACCGCATCATTCTTCTCGGGAGCGCGATTGACGACAACGTCGCCAACTCAGTCGTTGCCCAGCTTCTGTTCTTAGCAGCAGAAGATCCAGATAAGGAAATCTCGCTTTACATCAACAGCCCAGGTGGTTCGATCACTGCCGGTATGGCGATTTACGATACAATGAACTTCATCAAACCGCAAGTCTCAACGATTTGTATCGGTATGGCAGCATCAATGGGTGCATTCTTACTCCAAGCGGGCGCAAAAGGAAAACGTTTCGCGTTACCAAACGCTGAAATCATGATCCACCAACCACTCGGTGGTACTCAAGGTCAAGCATCGGATATCAAAATCCATGCGGAGCGTATCATCAAAATGCGTGAGCACCTCAACAAAATCATGGCTGAAAACACAGGACAACCACTTGAAGTCATCGAACGCGATACAGAGCGTGACAACTTCATGTCAGCACAAGCGGCTGCTGATTACGGTCTCATCGACCGCGTCATGGAACGTGCATAAGTCATCTAGAGTGTCTCCTTCGGGAGGCACTTTTTTTATATCCATAGGAAACCGAAGTCTTGTTGGTTATCGTTGCATACAAAAAACCTCCCGTTCCTTGTAGAACGAGAGGTCACTGATCAGTCGATCAAGTCTGTGATGTCTGAAACGATATCGTGGTTTTCACGAATCAGCGAGTAGATCGCGTTCGCATGTGGCGAAAGCTCTTCTTCTGCTTGCAGTTGTTTCAGGAATAAGGATGTTGCGAACGCAACGAGCGTACTTTTCGGTACACCGATTGATTTTGCTTTTTTCGTTAATACTTCATCAAACTTCGCATCGACTGTCAGCGAAATACGTTTCTTTTCGTTAGCCATTTCAAAAACTCCTTAATTCGAACATTTAGTTGCATCGACTATATATTATAGTAGACTATGGTTCATCCCGCAAGCGACCCTCTTATAAGGCCCCTGTCATCGACTCTCCATTCCGGACTTTTTCAGCGATTTGATCAATCTTCCGCAACCGGTGATTGATCCCTGATTTTGAGATGGAGCCGTTTTCGACCATCTCGCCGAGCTCTTGTAACGTCACGTCTTGATGCGTCACACGCAAAATCGCAATCTCCTTCAGCTTATCCGGTAAGACGTCAAGACCGACCGTCCGCTCAAGGAACTTGATGTTCTCGACTTGGCGTAATGCCGCACCGACCGTCTTGTTGAGGTTTGCTGTCTCACAGTTAACAAGACGGTTGACCGAGTTGCGCATGTCTTTTAGGATGCGGACGTCCTCGAACCGGAGCATCGATTGTGTCGCATCAACGAGCTTGAGGAAATCGGAAATCTTCTCGCTCTCCTTGATGTAGAGGATGTGTCCCTTTTTCCGTTCAATCGCTTTCGCGTTCAAATCAAAGACGTTCGATAGACCACGGAGCGCTGCATTATGTTCTTCGTATAAGCTGAAGATCTCTAGGTGATACGATGACGTCGCCGGATTGTTAAGTGAACCGCCCGCGAGGAACGCACCTCGTAGATAAGCACGTGCTTTTCGTTCATCGTTTAGGATCGTGTCACTGATTGAACGAATCATCGTAAATCCTTCTCCAAGAATCCCAAGGTCCTGCAAAATCTTATCCGCTTGTTGTTTGACACGAACGATATAGACATTATTTTTTTTCAGACGCATTTTCTTCCGGACGAGTAGATCAAGATGGACGCCGTATGCTTTTTTCAAAAGCGAATAAATCCGGCGCGCAATCGAAGCGTTCTCAGTCGAGATATCGAGTGTCAGACCACGTCCGAGACCGAACGAGATCGCACCGTTCATCCGGGCAAGTGCCGCGAGTTCCGCTTTCATCTCGTGATCGGTGATCGGAATCTGTGTTAATTCTTTTTTGACTTCTGAGGCAAAGCTCATGTCAGCTCCTCCTTCCCTTCGAGTTGACGCATCCGTCGAATCGACAATACCTTTCGCATGACAAGGCTTGCGACGGCATCGGAATCATGACGGATGAAGTGATGGTTGTAATCGACGATATCGTCTGCCAGCACTTCGACGCCTGCGAGCTCGAATTGTTTTTCATTATAGGTGACGATGTCGGCGTGATCCTTCTGGTATTTCTTCAGGTAGCTCGCATCGATCGATTCATTATTGACGATGATCGTATCGACAACACCTTGCCCGAGGAATCGTTCAAGCGTCGACAGATGTTCGTTGGCAGTGAACGCCGTCGTCTCACCCGGTTGCGTCATGACGTTACAGATGTAGACGACTGGTGCAAGCGATTGCTGAATCGCTTCGCGGATTTCTTCAATCAGGACGTTCGGGATGATACTCGTATAGAGACTACCCGGACCGAGCACGATGACATCGGCATCGAGAATCGCCTGAATCGCTTCCGGTACCGGACGGACGTCCTGTTCCTCAAGGAAGATTCGTTCAATCTTCTTGCCGACCTTCGGAATCAGTGATTCGCCTTTGACGACTGTTCCGTCCTCAAACTCGGCACACAACGTAATCGTCCGCTCCGTTGCCGGATAGACCTTCCCTTCCGCATTCAACAATTGCCCCATGACCCCGATTGCTTCGACGAATGAACCGTTACAGAGCTGCGTCGCTGCCGTCAGCATCAGGTTTCCGAGCGAATGCCCGTGTAGTCCTTCTCCCGTCTCAAAGCGATACTGCATGATCCGGTCCATCAGCGTTTCCGATTTTGATAAGGAGACGATGACGTTGCGAATATCACCGGGCGGCAACATGTTGAATTCCGTCCGCAGACGACCTGAACTGCCGCCGTCATCGGCGACCGTGACGATGGCGGTGATATCAAGCGGGTAATGTTTCAGTCCACGAAGAAGCGTCGAGAGTCCTGTTCCGCCGCCGATGGCGACGACCTTGCGTTCCCATTTCATCACTTCTCCTCCTTCGCGTGGACGTAATCCCGGTGATTCGTCTCGATATGATAGTGGGTCGCGAATTCTTTGCTGATTGCTTCTGCGAACGTGATCGAGCGGTGTTTTCCGCCGGTACAGCCAAGCGCGATGACGAGTTGCGACTTCCCTTCCCGCTCGTATTGCGGAATCAGGAACTCGAGTAAATCAACGAGTTTTTTATAGAACAGCTTCGCTTCCGGCCATTGCATGACGTACGACGCCACTTCCTCGTCGAGTCCCGTTTTGGGGCGCAGTTCCGGAATGTAGAACGGATTCGGCAAGAAGCGTAGATCAAACACGAGATCGGCGTCGAGCGGCAAGCCGTGTTTGAAACCGAACGACATGACGTTGACTGTGAACGGAATCCGCGTTCCTTCCGTGAATTCCTTCAAGAGACGTTCTTTTAAGGCGAGCGGCTTGATGTCACTCGTATCGATCAGCATCTGCGCCTTATCGCGGAATCCTTCAAGCAGCGTCCGCTCCCGTTCGATTCCGATCAATGGTGAATCCGTCGGTGCGAGCGGATGCGAACGACGTGATTCCTTATAACGGCGTACGAGGACGTCATTGCGGGCATCCAGATAAAGCATCCGGATTTGCAATTTCGTCTTTTTTAAATCCTCATAGACGACAAAGAAACTGTCGATGAAATCACGCGCGCGGGTATCGATGGCAACGGCGATTTTAGGACGCACTTGTCCGATGACTTCGATGAGGTGTGGCAGTAACGTCGGTGGCAGATTATCGACACAAAAATAACCTAAATCTTCAAAGCTATTCATTGCGACAGTCTTTCCAGCCCCACTCATTCCCGTGATGATGACAAGTTGCGGTTGATTCTGTTCCATCTTTTCGCCCTCCAGACAACAGTTCCGTGTGTATTTTTCACTTCGTTCTCAGTATATCATAAAAAAAGAGCCAGCTTCACTGAAGTCTCCTTCAATGAAGCTGGTTCGCGATTACGCGTGTGAGGATTCTTGTAACTCTTCAATCAACGCCTCGATATAATGCTGTGCGTTTTGTGCGGCAATCGAACCATCATTCGTTGCTGTAACGACTTGACGTAACGTTTTTTCACGAACGTCACCAGCAGCAAAGATTCCTTTGATGTTCGTTTCCATGCCTTCGTTCGTCACGACGTAACCTTGATCGTTCAAGATGCCGAGATCCTGGACGTAGCCCGTGATTGGGTTCATCCCGATATAGATGAAGACACCATCGATCGGATGCGTCGTCACATCAGCTGTTTTGGTGTTGATCAGCTCGATCGCGCCGACCTTCCCGTCCTGTTCATTGATCTGTTTGACCGTATGGTTCCAGATGAAGTCGATTTTCGGGTTATCGAACGCACGTTTTTGAAGGATTTTTTGAGCGCGGAGCTCATCACGACGGTGTACGATCGTGACTTTTTTCGCGAAGCGCGTCAAGTAGACACCTTCTTCAACGGCTGAGTCGCCACCGCCGATGACGAACAGTTCTTTTTCTTTAAAGAACGCGCCATCACAAACGGCACAGTACGAGACACCGCGACCGCCGAGCTCTTCTTCACCCGGTACGCCGATTTTTTTATATTGTGCACCCGATGCGATGATGATTGCACGTGCGTAGTAATCTTTGTTGTGCGCATGAATCGTTTTGTACGCTTTTCCGTCTTCGATGCTGCGGACGTCACCGTACGCATATTCCGCACCGAATGCTTTCGAGTGGTCGAACATCTTTTGTGAGAGATCCGGTCCGAGGATGCTGTCGTATCCTGGATAGTTCTCGATATCTTCCGTGTTCGCCATCTGACCGCCCGGAATCCCGCGTTCGATCATCAATGTCGACAGGTTCGCACGTGATGCGTAAAGTGCGGCTGTCATCCCAGCAGGACCTGCCCCGATGATGATGACGTCATAAATTTTTTGTTCTGTTTCCGCCATGATTCCACCTCATTTGTAGTAGTCATTGTAGTTTGAGTATAGGTGAGAATCCCCTAAACGTCTAACACTTTGCTTGCAGCGGTGCGAGCATCCGTTCATGCGACCGGATCATCGACGCGACGTGATCGAACGAACAATCAACGAGCGACGCACATTCTTCGATCAACATGCCGTCCCGTAAATCATGGAACAGATAAAGCAGTGATGCCGCCGATGCTTCGATTGAATCAAATGATTCGCCACTTAAGACGAGCTGGGCGAAGCGTTCATAAAAATCCCCTTCGAGACTCATCCGCTCTTCATCGGATACGAAGCGTTCCGCGAGACGAATCGTCTGCAATGCCCGGTGAATGCGTTCATCCACGACATCGGTTTTTCCTTCCATCTCGAGGACAATCTGTTCTGTCAATAAAAGAACGTCTTCCCGGTCCGTCACTTCCGGCATCATTGATAAAGCGAGGCGGGCTTCCGCATCGTTCAACTTACCAAGCAGGAGTGCCGTGAAGATCCGTGAGACATCATCTTCCGTCTTCAACGCTTGAATGAGTGCCGAGCGAAACTGGAGGTTGTGGCGGATATCGTACGTATCCGTCTCTTCCTTTAATGCTTGCGCTTCGTCTGACTTCAAGAAAGCTGCCGCTTCTTCGACGTGTCCCGTCTTATAGGCAGAGATCGACAACCAGTGTCCGAAAAGCGGATCGCCCCGGTAACCGCGGCGCTCGAGTAATTTGAGCTCTTCGTAAGCAATATCGTACCGTCCGATGATCGCGAGCGTTGAGGCGACCTTGTACCGTGTCTCCAGATGCACGGAACGCACGTGTTCGAGCTGACGCGAGAGACGGTGTGCCTCTTCGTCCTGTCCCATCTCGTGCAGCAGGACGAGCGTGTTACAAAGGGCATGCAAATTCCCCGGGTTTCCTTCAAGGACCCGTTCGAGGGAGGCGAATGCCTGATCGTTCTCTCCTAGATAGAACTCGACGATCGCGAGGTTGTTGTAGGCGGGCCAGAACGTCGGATACTGAGTAATCAGTCCTGTCAACGTCTCCTGTGCCGCGAACAGCATTCCTTTGTCGATCTGGCGTTGTGCCTGACCATGCAGACGAATCAGTTCATCTTCTTCGTCATCTTCCATCTCTTGTTCGAGATCGATCAGTTCCACGAGTGCGGCCGATGCCTCCGCGTGTTTGCCGTTTGGTGCCAACTCTAAATATTCCATCGCATGTTGTCTTGCTTCTTCATAAAGCGAGACGTGTGCGTAGTTGTTCGCTAAATAAAAGAGTGCGTCCGTATTTGATGCGTCGAGTGTACGAATCTGTTTCAAGACATCATTGGCATGATTGATTTCGCCAGTCTCGAATAAGACACGGGCATAACGGAGCAAATAGCGGATATCCGCCGGCTGAAGTGTCGTCGCCTCATCTAAATGATAAACGGCTTCATCCAGTCGCCCTTCCCGGTGCGCCTTCCGTCCACGGAAATAAAAAAGTTCCGCTTGGCGCGCTGTTATCGCAAAGGGGTCTGCTTTATATTTGGTTAATTCCATCATGATTCAAGCCCCCATAAATAATAAACTGGTTTCGTAGTTGCAGACACAAGAATACCCTATCTCCAGGAGGCATGCAACAGAAAAAAACGCCGGAGTTCATCCCCAGCGTTTTGCATAAATCGATTCCAGTTCTTTGTAATTCTCTAAGCATTTTCGTACAAAAGCATCGGTCTCTGGATTTAGTCCTTCAAGACGCGCCACGTCCTTATCATACGCTTGCCGTAAGCTCGTCGCATAATCCGGAATCTCTCCATCATAGGCATACACGACCGCAGGCGAAACCGTGATCTTTTCGTGCTGATGCAAGGCGGTCCGGATATGAAAGAGTGGAACATCGACTTGGTTCGGTTGATGCAGATCCCCTTGGACGGGATGCTTCTCGACCGCTAGTACCTCAACGACGAGACCTTGCGGACGTTCGGCGAATAATCTTCCGAAATACTTTCCTGTCTTATACGTAAAGCGGATGTGCGTCATCTTTTTTCCTTCTTCCTTCTCACAGTTTTGTCACATTTCGTGCCGGCGAAGCGGCTGACTCGAGACCCGTTCGTTCGGTGCGATATCCCGGTGAACGACGGATCCGGCACCGACGACGGCACCATCCCCGATTGTCACACCCGGCAGGATCGTCACATTCGCACCGATCAAGACATTGCTTCCGATGACGACGTCGCCTAGGCGATACTCCGTCGTCAAATATTCATGACAGAGAATCGTCGTATTGAAGCCGATGATCGTATTATCCCCGATCGTGATCCGTTCCGGAAACATCGTATCCGGCATCACCATCAAGGCGAGTGCCGTCTTTTCCCCGATTTTCATCCGGAGACAGGTCCGGTAGAGGGCGTTCTTGAAACGAAGCGACGGCGTAAACCGTCCGATCGTGATGATCGTAAAGCACCACATCACTTTAAGGAACGACACCGTCCGGTACATATGCCAAAGCGGATTCGTCGTTCCGACCTGAAAGCGATCAGTCCGCCGTGCCATTTTGTGCCTCCAGCCAGGCAGCAAGATGATCCATCGAGTCGATGATGACGTCCGGTTCGAGTGCTTCTAAATAAGCGCGTCCTTTGATCGCCCAGCCGACGGCAACCGTCTTCAGTCCCGCATTCTTACCACCGAGAATGTCCGTATCGTTGTCACCGACCATGATCGTTTCGTCTGGTGTTGATCCAAGCAACTGCATCGCTTTTTCGAACGGCTCGACGGCTGGTTTTTCTTCCGTTACGTCGTCGGCTGCGATGACCGCGTCAAAGAGTGACGTCAATCCGAATAACTCGATACCGCGAAGAGCGACACGACGACTTTTCGATGTGACGACCGCCATCTTGTATCCTGCTTCATGCAGACGGCGTAACCCGTCAAGCACACCCGGATACTCGAGCACGAGTGCGTCATGCATCGCGATATTATAGCTCCGGTAAAAAGCGACCATCTCTTTCCACTCTTCCGCGTTTAGTGCTGAGAATGATTTTTCAAGCGTTGGACCGATGAACGGAAGCAATTCCGCTTCCGTGAACGTCCGGTCCGGATAATAGTAATTGAGCGTATGCTCAAAGCTTTTTAAGATCAATGGATTCGTATCGATTAACGTACCATCTAAATCAAACAAAAGTGTGCGAATCATCGCTTACTTCGCCTCCTTTTTCGAACCATCCAGGTAACGAACGGCGTTACGACGGACGATCATCATGATTACACCGAAGATGATCAGACAGATCGAGACGATTTGTGCCGTCCGGAGTCCATCCGCCATCATCAGACTGTCCGTCCGGAGTCCTTCGATATAGTAGCGTCCAATCGAATACCAGATCAGGTAACCGAGGAAGATGTATCCGCGACGCGGATTGAACTTCATCCGCCAAACGATCAGGAGAATGACACCGATGATGTTCCAGATGCTTTCATACAGGAACGTCGGTATATAGTATGTTCCATCAATGTACATCTGATTGACGATCCAGTTCGGCAGGTGCAGCGTATCCTGCAAGTATGACCATGTCGTCTCGCCGCCGTGCGCTTCCTGGTTGAAGAAGTTGCCCCAGCGTCCGACTGCCTGACCGAACAGCAGAGAAGGTGCGAGCACATCAACGATTTGCCAGAACGAGATTTTTTTCTTCCGTGTATAGATGATGACCGTCAGGATCGCACCGATGATTGCTCCGTGAATCGCAATCCCGCCTTGACGGATGTTGATGATTTGATCGAGATGCTGACTGTAATAGTTCCACTCGAACGCAACATAGTAGATCCGGGCACAGATGATACTGATCGGAATCGACCAGATGACGACATCGACCGCATACTCTTCATTGAAGCCGATTCGCTTCGACTCGAAGATGGCGATCAGGAGTCCGACGACCGCACCGAGGGCGATGACGATGCCGTACCAGTAAATCGGTACCGGACCGAGATTGATTGCGACGCGATCAAACGTCGGTTGTACAGAGGCTAAAGTTCCCATCAAAGACCACCATTCCCATCTTCAATTGCTTGCGCGAGACGTCCCGCGAATTCTTCTGCTGTATTGATACCCATGTTCTTCAGGCGATAGTTCATCGCCGCCACCTCGATGATGACAGCAAGGTTACGTCCGGGACGGACCGGAATCGTCAGGAACGGGATTTCCGTATCGATGATTTGGAGCGTCTCTTGATCCAGACCAACCCGGTCATAGACTTTCGATTGATCCCAAATTTCGAGGTTACAGACGAGGCTGATCTTCTTGTGCGAGCGAACAGCACCTGCACCGAACAACGTCATCACATCAATGATCCCGATTCCGCGAATCTCAAGCAGGTGTTGAATCAACTTCGGTGCCGTCCCGACGAGAATCCCGTCTCCGGTTTGACGGATCTCGACCGAGTCATCCGCGACAAGACGGTGACCGCGCTTGACGAGTTCGAGTGCCGTTTCCGATTTACCGACACCACTCGCTCCTTTGATGAAGACGCCGACACCATAGATATCGACGAGGACACCGTGCATGGCTGTCGTCGGTGCCAGTTCCGCTTCGAGGAAGTTCGTGATCTGTGACTCGACCGATGTCGTATGCCCTTTTGTCGTCAACAGTGGCACGTTCGTCTCATCAGCGGCTTGAATGATCGCTTCCGGCACTTCGAATCCACGTGTGATCAAAATACCAGGTGTTTCATCCGTACAGAGAACGTTCGCTCGTTCGCGTTGTTCCTCGTACGTTAAATTATTGAAGAACGTCAATTCCGTTTTACCGAGAATCTGGAGACGTTCCGCCGGGTAATAGGCATAATAACCGGCAAGCACAAGGCCAGGTCGGCACAAATCAGCCGTCAGAATCGGGCGATGTAAGCCCTCTTCTCCCGTGACGATGTGGAGATTGAATTGTTTTACGATTTCAGCTGTTCGCACTTTTGGTTGCACGCTTCGTCAGCCCCTTTCACTTGAAGTATTGTACCATATTTTTATTCGAATCATGGAATCGGATTAGAAGCATGATTTCTTGGGAATGGAATAAAGAGTTAATATTTTGAAGGAGGTTTTTGCCTTGATGTCAGGCGGCGGTATTTGGTTTGTTTTAGTACTTATCTTATTTGGGATCCTTGCGATTGCCGGTTTCGTCTATCTCGTGATTTCGCTGATCGATATGTGGAAAGCCTACTCCCGGAATCAAGATCAAACAGCCCTCTTATTCTTCATCATTTCGATTATCGGGGTCTTCATCAGTGGTTCATTCATTTCCTACGTCCTCGCGATCATCTTCTATTGGAATCGCGCACGCGGAAAGAGTTGGCTCGGAATCGGTCTGATTCTCGTTTCGATCGTTCTTGCAATCATTGGTGTCATTGCCTTACTCTCGTTCGGTTACGATATGAATAATATCGAGAACATGAACTTCGACGAGCCGATGATGGATCAGGACTACAATTATTGATTCATGCTACACCCATCCTTTTCAGTAAGGATGGGTGGTTTTTTTATGTAGCTGACAAAGCCCCGCTTGCGTGACTCCTCCAGGAAAAAACGCGGATACCCGCGCTGTCAGAGACAAACGAGACCCGGCTACTCATTCCTAGAACGACGTAGCCGCGGCTTCTGTCTCGCCTGAGGAAAGCACGCAAAGCGGATGCGACGTCATAAGAAAAGCGCAACCTCTTTTTCAAGAAGTTGCGCCGAGTATGCTTATAACGCTTGCGGACTGAGGTGAACACCGTGCGTGACCGAAATCGTACCTGTCTTCGTATCCGCTTCGACCTCGATTTTTGGTGAACGACCGCGACCTGAAACGAAATGGAGTTTCCGGTTGACGATCTCTTTTTGATCCCGAATCAATTCCATGTCGTCCAAGTTGCAGTTGAGACCACCAAAGTTCGTCTCGAGTTCCCCGTAGACTTCAGCGCCATGCGGCAACATCAAGGCGATGCTTCCAGCAAGTGACGAGGCTTTGACTTTCGCATTTTGCGCTGTCTTCAACTCGCAACGGACGTTTCCGTTCGCTGTTTTCAGTTCTGAACGTTCGAAGACACCAGTCGTGATGATTTGACCGTTGGCGGTTTTTGCTTTCAAGACCTTCAACTCCGACTCTTCGATTTCAATCGAACCGTTCGCTGTCGATACTTTGACATCTTCACTGAACAAATCGCGGACGTTGACTCGACCGTTTGCTGTCATCAGTTGAGCGGATGTCGTATCAAGTGACGTCAACGAAATTTCCCCATTCAGCGTCTGTAAGACGAAAGATTCGTAATGACGGCGCGGAACTTTCAGATGGACCGTCGCTCGAACACTCTTATCCTTCAGGCGGATCGAGAGTGTATTCGCCGACACCGCGTGTTGCACAGCGGCCTGCAGTTGCTCCAGCGCCTGTTCTTCCGTTACCTGTTGGCGGCGGAGCGGACGTCCGGTCACCGTCAATTCGCATTCTTCGAGATCACTTGGTTCAACGACCAGGTTCGCATTGAACAGATCGACATGGACTGTCTCCCCGCTGAACGGGAATTGTTTGACGTAGGTGACATTCGGACCGGATGCCTGATTGAGCGAAAGATCACTGTCTTTGATCCGGGTGACGAGATTATCGAACGCTGACATGACTTTCGTCGTCAGCGAATCGACGGAATACTGGTCGACCCGATCATACTGTTCTGGTTCATCGACGTACTTATGTTCATTGGCAGAAGTTGCACGTTCGTCGATCGCTTCGAGCCGCTCGAGTTTATCGAGTGCCTCATCAATCGTTAACTTTCCTTCTTTGACTTGCTCCAAAATCAATTGACGCATATCTTGCTTCATGAACCGTTCCCTCCTATTCTTGAACCTCAAACGTGTGTTACATGATACTTTCGTTTAAGTTCCCTTAGTTCCTTCCTACGAATCCTCATCCACAAAAGTTTCACGATTCAATTCGTGCCGCATCCCGTTCGAGAACCGGTGCGAGGTATCGTCCCGTATAGGACGCTTCGACTTCAGCAATCTGTTCCGGTGTACCGGCAGCAACAATCGTTCCGCCACCGTCGCCTCCTTCTGGACCAAGATCAATCAAGTAGTCCGCTGTCTTGATGACGTCTAGATTGTGTTCGATGACGAGTACTGTATCACCATTGTCGACGAGGCGCTGCAAGACTTTCAGGAGACGCGCGATATCGTGAACATGGAGTCCTGTCGTCGGTTCATCGAGGATATAGATTGTTTTCCCGGTCGAACGCTTATGCAGCTCGGACGCGAGTTTGACGCGCTGGGCTTCCCCACCGGACAGTTCCGTCGCCGGCTGACCGAGACGCATGTACGTCAATCCGACGTCAGCAATCGTCTGCAGTTTCCGCGTGATTTTCGGAATGTTCTCGAAGAAGGCGAGGGCATCTTCAACCGTCATCTCAAGCACGTCGGCAATCGTCTTGCCTTTATATTTCACTTCAAGTGTTTCCCGGTTGTAACGTTTCCCGTGACAGACTTCACACGGAACGTAGACGTCCGGTAAGAAGTGCATCTCAATCTTGATGATCCCATCGCCACGACACGCTTCACAACGTCCACCCTTGATGTTGAAACTAAACCGTCCTTTTTTGTAACCACGCAGTTTCGCTTCATTCGTTGAAGCGAAGACGTCCCGAATATCATCAAAGACACCGGTATACGTCGCCGGGTTCGAACGTGGTGTCCGACCGATTGGCGATTGGTCGATATCGATGACCTTGTCGATTTGATCAAGACCTGTGATCCCTTTATGGGCACCCGGTTTTTCCTTCGCCCGGTTCATCTCGTGCGCAATCGTCTTGTAGAGAATCTCATTGATCAACGTCGATTTCCCGGAACCGGATACTCCGGTGACGGCAACGAACAGACCAAGCGGAATGTCGACATCGACGTTCTTCAGGTTGTTTTCCGACGCTTTATGGATATGCAGCATCCGACCGTCCGGCTCTTTGCGTGTCGACGGAACAGGGATGAACTTCTTCCCGGACAAGTATTGACCGGTCAGCGAGTTCGCATCCTGCATCAGCTCTTCCGGTTTTCCGGCTGCCGTAACGAATCCGCCATGATCGCCGGCACCTGGTCCGATATCGATCAGATAGTCGGCTGCCATCATCGTATCTTCATCGTGTTCGACGACGATCAATGTGTTCCCGAGATCACGCATCGCCTTCAGCGTATTGATCAGACGATCATTATCGCGTTGGTGTAAGCCAATTGATGGTTCATCGAGAACGTAGAGGACGCCCGTCAGACGCGAACCAATTTGGGTCGCGAGACGAATCCGTTGCGCTTCCCCACCGGACAACGTACCGGCTGCGCGTGAGATCGTCAGGTAATCGAGACCGACGTTCTCAAGGAACGACGCCCGTTCATGAATCTCACGAACGATCATCCGCGAAATCGTCTGATCCTTCTCACTTAATTTCTCAGGCAGTTCGTCGAAGAACATGACTGCTTGTTTGACCGACATCTTCGTTACTTCACCAATATGGTGATCGGATACTTTGACGGCGAGTGATTCCCGTTTCAAGCGATGTCCTTTACACGTCGGACATGCCTTCTTCGCCATGTAGCCTTCCATCTGTTCCCGGATATAATCAGACGACGTCTCCTTGAAGCGACGTTGCAAGTTATTGAGGACCCCTTCGAAGTAAAGGTTCGTGTTGCGGACCATCCCGAAGTCATTCTCATAACGGAAGTGGATCTCTTCCTTTGTGTTTCCGGTCAAGATCGTTTCGCGATGTTCTTCTGACAACTGTTCGAACGGTGTATCCATATCGATCTTGAAGTGGTCACAGACCGCTTTGAGTAATTGTGGATAATACTGCGAACTTGTCGGTTCCCACGCCACGATCGCTCCTTCGTTCAGCGATTTATCGGGATGCGGTACGACAAGATCAACATCGACTTCAAGCTTCGTTCCGAGTCCGTCACATGACGTACAAGCACCAAACGGAGAGTTGAATGAGAACATGCGTGGTTCGAGTTCGCCGATCGAGAAACCACAAATTGGACAAGCGTGATGCTCGCTGAACAAGAGTTCGTTACCGTCCATCGTATCGACGATAACGCGACCGTCCGCAAGACGAAGTGCGGTTTCGAGTGAGTCCGCGAGACGTGCTTCGACGTCTGGTCGCACGACGACACGGTCGACGACGACTTCAATCGAGTGTTTTTTATTTTTCTCAAGCGTGATCTCCTCTGCAAGATCGAGTGTCTCTCCGTTGACACGCACACGGACGAAACCTTCCTTCTTCAAATCGTCGAGCACTTTGACGTGCGTTCCTTTTCGTCCCGAGACGATCGGGGCAAGGATTTGCAGACGCGTCCGTTCTGGTTGTTCCATCACCTGGTCAACCATCTGACTGATCGTCTGACTTGAAATCTCGATTCCATGATTCGGACAGATTGGTTTCCCGATTCGTGCGTATAATAGACGCAAGTAGTCATAAATCTCTGTGACCGTTCCGACCGTCGAACGTGGGTTTTTACTCGTCGTCTTTTGATCGATCGAAATTGCCGGACTCAGTCCTTCAATCGTATCGACATCTGGTTTATCCATTTGTCCAAGGAACTGACGGGCATAGGCAGATAAACTTTCGACATAACGCCGCTGCCCTTCCGCGTAAATCGTGTCGAAGGCAAGCGACGATTTCCCTGACCCGGACAAGCCCGTCAAGACGACGAGCTGATCGCGAGGGATTTCGACATCGATGTTTTGTAGATTATTGACGCGAGCGCCTTTGATGATAATCTGATTCTTCTTTTCTCCCAACTTAGGCACCTGCTTTCAATTCTAATATGAGGTCGCGGAGCTCGGCAGCCCGTTCGAACTGCATGTCCTTCGCTGCTTGACGCATCTCCTGGTCGAGCTGTTCGAGTAACGTTTCGCGCTCCGGTTTTTTGAGTTTGTTGAACTTCTCGAGTTTTTCGACGGTATCATCGCTCTCGATTGTTGTACTGATGACACCACGGACATCTTTTTTGATCGTCTGCGGCGTAATGCCATGTTCTTCGTTGAATGCCATCTGGATCGCCCGGCGGCGTTCCGTCTCATCGATCGCCCGTTGCATCGAATCGGTGATTTTATCGGCAAACAAGATGACGTGTCCTTCTGCGTTCCGGGCTGCCCGGCCGATCGTCTGGATGAGCGAACGGTCCGACCGGAGGAACCCTTCCTTATCGGCATCAAGAATCGTCACGAGTGAGACTTCCGGAATATCGAGTCCTTCTCGTAACAAGTTAATTCCGACGAGGACATCGTATTTCCCGAGCCGCAAGTCGCGGATGATTTCAATCCGTTCCAGTGTCTTGATTTCCGAGTGCATGTAGTTGACCTTGACACCATTCTCTTTCAAGTAATCGGTTAAGTCTTCCGCCATCTTCTTCGTCAGTGTCGTGACGAGGACACGTTCATTCTTCGCCACCCGGTCACGAATGTTATCCATCAAGTAATCGATTTGACCCGTGATCGGATGAATCTCGATCGTCGGATCGACGAGACCGGTCGGACGGATGATTTGTTCGACCATCTCTTTCGAATGTTCGAGCTCATACGGTCCTGGTGTCGCCGAGATATAAATCGCTTGACTGACCTTTTCCTCGAACTCCTCGAACCGTAGCGGTCGGTTGTCTTTTGCGGACGGGAGACGGAAGCCGTGGTCGACGAGGACTTGTTTCCGCGCCTGGTCGCCGTTATACATCCCGCGAATTTGTGGCAACGTGACGTGCGATTCATCGGCTACGAGCAAGAAGTCTTTCGGGAAGTAATCGAGCAACGTATACGGTGTTGCTCCTTCCGGCATCAAGTTCAAATGACGTGAGTAGTTCTCGATTCCGGAGCAATAGCCCATCTCACGCATCATCTCGAGGTCATAGTTCGTTCGTTGCTCAAGGCGTTGCGCTTCAAGTAGCTGATTGTCTTCGCGTAATTTCGCGAGTTGGACTTCCAGTTCCTTCTCGATGTTCGCGATCGCTTTCTGCAGACGGGTATCCCCCGTCACGAAGTGGGACGCCGGGAAGATCGAGATGTGTTCGCGGTCCGCGACGATCTCACCTGTCAGCGGATCCATGTCACGAATCCGTTCAATCTCATCACCGAAGAACTCGACCCGGACACACTGTTCATCGCGTGACGCCGGGAAGATTTCAACGACGTCTCCACGGACGCGGAACCGTCCGCGCTGGAAGTCGATGTCGTTTCGCTCATACTGAATGTCGATCAAGCGACGGAGCATCTCGTTGCGCCCCATCTCATTACCGACACGCAGTGACAAGACGTGGTTGTTATACTCTTCCGGGTTACCGAGACCATAGATGCACGAAACGGACGCGACGATCAAGACGTCCTCCCGTTCGAACAGGGCGGACGTCGCCGAGTGACGCAGTTTATCAATCTCATCGTTGATCGAAGAGTCTTTCTCAATGAACGTATCCGTCGATGGGACATACGCTTCCGGTTGGTAATAATCATAAAAACTAACGAAGTATTCGACCGCGTTATTCGGGAAGAATTCCTTGAACTCCGAGTAGAGTTGTCCCGCTAGTGTTTTGTTGTGGGCAAGGACGAGCGTCGGTTTCTTGATTTCCTTGATGACGTTCGACACCGTGAACGTCTTCCCGGTCCCGGTCGCCCCAAGCAATGTCTGATGTCGTTCGCCTTGCTTCAGTCCAGTCACCAATTTCTCGATTGCCGTCGGCTGATCACCGCCTGGCTCAAATGGTGAAACGAGTTCAAAATCCATCGTTTGCTTCCCCCTCATCACGTTAAAAAATCTATTTCTATTGTATCACTTTACGAACAAACATTCGATTATGAAGTGCTCCTTTTAGGAAGTTACCCTTTTTTTCGAAAATGCAAAAGTTTCTTTTTGTCCGGACAAGCATTCCTCGTTCCTTCCGACTAAAAAATCCCCATCACGCGTTTGCGTGACAGGGATCTCTTTAGTGCAGGGAGCGAATCTTCGTCCGACCATGGACCGGCTCGTTGACGAACAGGATACCGAGCTCATGGTGGTCTTGTTCGTAAAAGGCACGTTGCGCAAACCGGATGTCACCGTTATGGTTCATGACTTCAAGACGGAGATACGGTTTGTGTTTTTGAATGGCTTCGTAGAAGGACGTTTCCGAATCGACCTTCTCTCCATTGACCTTATAGATCGCTTCGCCCGGAATCAAGCCCATCTCGGCTGCCGGTTTATCGGGAAGCGTCCCGAGAATGACAGCACCACGTGTTCCATTGAGGAACAATGGTGTCTGCGCCCGGTTCAAGCGTTTGACCCGCTGATGTAACACAATGTGCAGGACGAGCAACAAAACGATCCCGTACAGCCATTCGGCTTGACCGGTGACGTATGCAAGGACTGTCAACAGAATCGCGACAAGACTCGTGATCAAACGCCCTTGGACGAGCGGACGCATCAATTCTTTCGGCAACTTGCCCGTAAAGAGGAAGCTGAAGCCGATCGGTAACCAGAGCACGATCGGAACGAGCTCCGGGAAACTGTAGCGTGGCCACCACGTCTCAAGGACGTCACCTGGAACGAAGACGAGCAGTGGCAACAGCCAAAGTTTATTCGCTGACAGCCCACCGATGAAGCGACCGCGCTTTGAGACGACGAGTGACGGCGACAGGCGCCGCTGCCCGCGCCAAAAGACGAGGAGACCTTCCGCGACGAGCGTTAACGTCGCAAGCAATAAAATCATTTTCGGCTCAACCGCTCGAACCGGATCAAGACGTGAATCCATTAGGAACCAGCCGGCAAGTCCAAGCAAGACGATCGGCCAAAGCGGCAGATTCAAGCGGACGATGCCGATTAGTAACAACAGACTCGAGAGTCCGAGTAACAACAGAACGTATTGCGGCGTCAGCGTCAATCCGAGCCAGCCACTGACGACGGATAAGATGAGACCGACGAGTAAACCAGGTAAAAGTGTTTCGAGGACATCGCTTCGTTTTCCATGTGTCCGGGAGCGGAACAGTCCACGTTCCCGTTTGACACGCCGGATGCCGATGACCCAACTGACAAGGAGTGCTAACCACAAGGTCGGACTGGCGATGAGACTAATCGCGGTCCAACCAATTTCATCGAGTAATTCCACGCGCATTCAGACCTCTTTCCATTCCTTATTATTGAGCAGCGACCTCGAGCGCTTTTTTACGCTGGACATCATTCTTGTCGTCCTCGAGTTTCTTCAGGAGACGTGTCTCCATCTCACCCGCTGTCTGCTGATCGATTTTTCCAGTGACGTCGAGTTTCGCATCCTTCTGCAAGGCTTCGACGGCTTGTTTCATCGTGTCACCGAAATACCCATCCTGTCCTTTTGGCTCGTAGCCGATCGCTTCGAGCACGAGGTGGGCGTTTTCGACGGATTTTCCGTAATCGCCGACAGCAAGTGACTTTTTGTCAGTCAGAATCTTCGTGACGTTGAAGTAGGCCGGTTGTTTGACTTCGACCGTCGGCTTGACCCCTTTTTTGTGAATCCAGTTGCCGTCTGGTGTCAGCCATTTATTCGTCGTTAACTTCAAGTCGCTACCATCCTTCAAGTCATACGCACTTTGAACGATCCCTTTACCGAACGATTTTGTACCGACAACCTCTGCTCCAGCGCCTTCCTTCAGACCGGCTGCCAGAATCTCGGACGCGGACGCCGATCCGCCGTCTTCCAGAACGACGATGTTATAAGGCTTCTTCTCGTCTGCCTTACCGAATTCCTGCTGGCGTTCGTCTTTATTGTTCTCGACTTGATAAATCGGAACATCCTTCGGAATGAACGGGGCAATCATTTTCGAGACGGCCGTCAAGAGACCACCCGGATTTCCCCGGACATCGATGACGAGTCCATCGATGTTCTGACTTTCGAGTTTCGCAAGCCCCTTCTCGAACTCTTCCGCTGTTGGTTCCGAGAACTGTGTCACTTGCAAGACACCGATCTTCTTCCCGTTGACATCCTCCGTCGACGTATAGACTGTCTCAATCGGAATCGTATCCCGCTTGATCGTGATGTCCATTGCATCCTGTCCGCTGCGTTGAATCGTCAAGACGACGTTCGTTCCTTTTTCACCACGGATTTTTTTGACGGCTTGATCCGTCTTTTGCCCTTTCGTCGACTTGCCATCAATCTTTAAGATGACATCGCCCGGCTTGATCCCGGCTTTTTCAGCGGGTGATCCTTTAATCGGAGAAACGATGACGATCGATTCCCCTTTTTGTTCAAGCGTCGCACCAATCCCTTCGAAGGAAGACGATAGATTCGTATTGAACGATGCCGTCTCCGACTCATCCATATAGACGGAATACGGATCATCCAGCACTTCCGCCATACCGGACAATGCACCGTCCAGCAGTTCTTTATCTGTCACGTCTTCGAGATAATTCTGCTCGATCATTTGACGGACCTGATCAACTTTTTTCCAATCGCCCGTCGCATTCGAAGACGACGATGACGTCGAGACAGAATCCGTTCCGCCCGCTGCCAACATCCCGACGGCGCCTGCCCCTAAACCAAGCCCGAAGGTACTGACCGCGATGACTGCTGTTGTAGATTTTTTCACGCTTGATTCCCCACTTCCGTTAAAAAACGCAGTATTTTTTTCAGTATAGCAAAAAAAGATAGGTTACCCTATCTTTTCGGTATTCTATGGGATATCAAAAGATGTACGGTGCTGGGTCAACCGCATTCGGTTGTCCGACTGCCCATTCTCCCTTATGCAATTCGAAATGCAGATGTGGTCCTGTCGACCAGCCAGTTGAGCCAAGCGTCCCGACCGTTTGACCCGGCATGACGGTTTGCCCCGCCGACACACTGATTGAGTCGAGGTGGGCATAGACGGTCGTGTACACTTGCTGATCAATCAAATGTGTCACCATGACGACATTCCCATACCCGGTCGCAGTTCCTGCCCGGAGGACGATGCCACCTGCTGCCGCATGAATCGGTGTTCCCTTCGCATTGACGAGATCAATCCCTTTATGAATTTCCGGTTTTCCCGTCAACGGATTGTTGCGTGGTCCAAACGGCGACGAGACGTATCCTTTGACCGGTAAGTGGAACGGTCGACTCACATCGACATCAGTGCTCGTATCTGGTGTTTCGCTTGGCGCCTCGACTTCAGGAACCGACGTCTCTGCTTTAGGTGACTCACTCTGTTTCTCTTTCTCCGCCGCAGCACGCGCAGCTTCATCCGCTTCTGCCTGACGCTTGGCTTCTGCCGCCCGGGCGGCTTCTTCGGCTTTGCGTTTCGCCTCTTCTTTGGCTTTACGTTCCGCTTCTTGCAGCGCGATCAATTCGTTTTGGATCAATCGGCGCTGATCCGCGAGGATTTCTGCTTCCTCGGCCTTTGAGAACTGCTCTTGCTGCAGTTCCTTCACCTTCGTGTTCAACTGGACGACGAGTTTTCGCTTCAGCTCGGACTCTGAGATGATCCGCGTCTGGAAAACGAGTAACTTTCGCTGTTCTTGTTTCATGCTCTCGAGCAGTAACGCCTGCTCAGAACGCTGCTCGTTCAATTGTTTGACATTCCCCTTATAGGCTTGCAGCACACTATCGTCTTGTTTGATGATCTCACTGACGGTACTGAAGCGCGAAATCAAATCCCCGAAATCCTTCGCGTCGAGCAGGACCTCGATGTATTTGACGTCTCCTTTTTGCTGGACGGCACGCAAGCGGCTGCCGAGCAGCTCTTCTTGCTGATGGAGTTCCTGTAGCGTCTCGGAAATCGCTGCTTCCGTCAGGCGCAATTGTGCCTTGGATGCAGCAACAGCCGCTTGTTGATCGGCTATTTTAAGCGCTAAATCATCCAAACGGCTGTTGACTTCATCCAGTTGCGCACGGGCTTCCTTGCGCTCCTGTTTCGTCAAGATCAACTTCTCTGATGTCTGATTCTGTGATCGTTCCGTCTCTTTCAAACGGCTTTCGACCTCCTGTTGTTCCTTCAGCAAATCTTCTTTCGACGTGGCATCAACGGACACACTAGTTCCAATCAAAGCTAGGCTCAGGACGGCAGAATAGAATCGGACTTTCATGAGAAGCATCTCTCCTCTATTTTATTTTTGAGTAACTGATTTAAATCTTCAGGAAACGACCGAGTGATGTCGTTGATCCCCATACGCCGATGAATGCACCGAGTCCAAGTAGGATCAAGACGACTTGCGCCGACAGTTCACCTGGTGGAATCAAGGAGAAGATTCCCGCATTCACGGTAGCGAGCTGCGGTTGGATTGCGTTATAAGAGACTTCATAACCGAAGTAAACGACAGCAATCGGGATGAGGGCACCTAATATCCCCATCAATAATCCTTCGACGAAGAACGGGGCACGGATGAATCCGTTTTTCGCTCCGACGAGGCGCATGATTTCGATTTCCCGGCGACGTGAGAAGATCGTGACTTTGATTGTGTTCGAAATGAGGAACATCGCCATGAACGTCAATCCGACGATCAGGATGATTCCACCGATCCGAACTCCTTCAAGGAAGTTAAACATCTTTTTAACATAGTCCTTACCATATTCGACACTATCTACATTTTCCATTTTTTTGATGGAATTTGCAAGTGTTTCTGTCTCTTTTGGTGAGGTAGCTTTGACGATGTACCGATCGTGAAGCGGGTTATCCTTTTCAACCGACTGGTAAGCTTGTGAACCTTCGCCAAGTTGCTCCTTGAAGCGGTCCAGTTCTTCTTCTTTCGAACTGTAACGAACAGAGTTGACACCCGGCATCTGCTTGAGTGATTCACCGACTGCATCAATTTTCGACTGGTCTGCTTCGCGTTCGACGAACACTTGGATTTCTACGTCTTTTTCGACATTATCGGAAATCTTGTTGACGTTGAACATGAGCATCGCGAATATTCCTACGAGAAGTAACGTGACGGTCACGGCACTGACGGAAGCGAATGTCATCCAGCCGTTCCGGACGAGACCTTTTGCCCCTTCCCGTAAATGACGGAATCCATTAAACTTCATAACCGTACATTCCTTTCTCTTCGTCTCGGACGATTTTTCCTCCATCGATCGCTAAGACACGGTGACGCATCTTGTTGACGATGTCGCGGTTGTGAGTCGCCATTACGACCGTTGTCCCACGGCGATAAATTTCTTCGAATACTTCCATGATCTCCCATGCTGTATCCGGGTCCAGGTTTCCGGTCGGCTCGTCAGCGATTACGAGTGACGGACGGTTGACGATGGCTCTCGCGATCGAGATTCGTTGCTGTTCTCCCCCGGATAATTCGTCCGGATAGTTACGTTCCTTGTGCTTGAGCTTCACGAGTTCGAGGACCTCGAGCACTTTCTTCCGGATTTGTGCTTTGTCATCCCCGACGACTTCGAGGGCAAACGCAACATTTTCATAAACCGTCAATGACGGGAGTAATTTAAAATCTTGGAAGATGACGCCGATTTGGCGACGCAGTTCAGGAATTTGACGGTTCTTCAGCTTCCCGACTTCAATTCCTTTAAACAAAAATGAACCGCTCGTCGGTTTCTCTTCGCGGTACATCATTTTCATGAATGTCGACTTACCCGCACCTGACGGACCGACGATATAGACGAATTCGCCTTGATTAATCGTCAAATCGACCTCACGGAGTGCCGTGACGCCGTTCGGATAAATCTTACTGATTCGTTGCATCTTGATCACGTACTTCACATCCTTACTGGTTTACTGATGCTGAACAGATAGGTCTAAAAACCTACCGACCACCATTATAACAGGGACAAAATTGAACGCACATTACAATCAAATGTCATTTCAGGCGATTATACCATAAAAAGGGGGTACGAATGACGAACACATGTCGCGTGTGTCATCTCGTACCCCATCATATCCCATAATTATTTTTTGTCAGCGAGCCAGTCCGCAACAGCCATGATCTCTTTATCATCCTTCAGGATTCCAGCAGGCATTTGCCCTTTCCCGTTCTTGATGATGTTTTGAATCTCTTCTGAAGAGTATTTCGAGCCGACCTTCGTTAAGTTCGGTCCGACGTTCCCCTCCAGATTTTTACCGTGACACGTCGCACAGTTGTTCGCGAAGATTTTTTCCGCATCAACGGCTGATTCCGTCTTCGACGAATCATCGTTCATCGTTGATTCGTCATTTGACCCTGACGATGAGTCATTAGAGCTGGAATCGTCACTGCCGCACGCTGCGAGCGCAAGCGTCGTTCCTAGTCCTAATGCGAGTAACAAGTTTTTCAGCTTCATCCGGATATCCCCCTCAAATAAGTATCGACATAAACGCTTCTGACCTAGTAAGAGTATAACCGTTATCCGGTAGAGTTAAGCGTGATTTCACAAAAACTTCACGAGTTCGGAACAATTACGGCACATTGCGGTAGCGTTTATCATCCGTGAAGCCGAGACCGAGCACTTCATGGGCTTCACTGACGACAAGAAATGCCGACGGATCGATGTGTTTGACAATCTCTTTGAGCGTCGTGATTTCCCCTTGACGGACGACGACCATCAGCATCGGTTTCCGGGTCCGCGTGAAGGCTCCCGCCGCTTCAATCTCCGTCGCCCCGCGATCGAGCGTCTCGAAGATTTCCTTCACTAACGCTTCGCGCTGATCGGAGATGATATAGGCGAGCTTGTCGTTCGTGATCCCGAGCTGGACGACGTCGATCATCTTGATCGTGATGAACAGGGCGACGAGTGCATACAGACCGATTTCAAGCGAGAAGATCGTCGCCGCACTGATGACGATCGTTCCGTCGAGCAAAGCAATACAGAGATGGAGCGGTAGCTTCGTGAAACGGTGCAGAATTTGCGCGATCAGATCCATCCCTCCGGTCGACGCACGACCGCGGAAGATCAGACCGAGTCCGATCCCGACACCGGCACCACCGAAGATTGCAGCAAGCATCGGGTTCATCGTCGCAGCCGGGACGTCGAACCGTTCATATACGAGGATGACGACCGGTAAGAAGATCGACCCGACGAGTGATTTGACGCCGAAACCCATCCCGAGAATCATCCAGCCGATTGCGAGCAAAACGACGTTTGCGACGAGTTGGAACAAGCCGGGTGAGATCCCGAACAGATCGTTTAAGACGATCGATAACCCACTGACCCCTCCCGAGGCGAGCTGATTCGGTGCTAAAAATAAACTAAAGGCACTTGCGACGAACAAGGACCCGATTAACAAATACGCATAATCGCGCACGACTTCCTGACGTGTCGATGTCATGACATTCCATTTCCCCTTATCAATTGATTCTCGTGTTTCATTTTAGCGGAAAAGTCAGACAACGACTAGACAGGCGGAACAACTCACAGTGTTCCCTTTATACCGCACTAAAGGGTGGACTGTAGCGGACGATGCCGCTGACGCCACGCAGTCCATTCCGTTCAAGCGCAAGGACGAGAAAGACTTCCGGTGGAACGGGGAACGGTGGCTCAATCCCGTAGTCAATCGCCCGTTCGAAACCGAACTGCGGATAGTAGCTGTCGTGACCGAGTACGACAATGTGTGATTCACCAGCCTCCCGCGCATCCTCGATTACTTGGCGGATCAACTCAGAGCCGATTCCTTTTCGTTGCCAGACCGGCAGGACGCCGACCGGCGCTAAAGCAAGCGACGGAATATCACCGATATGAATCCGGCTCAAGAGGACGTGTCCGGCGATTTCTCCTTTATCAGTCACCGCGACGCGACCGAAGACCGGTTGCGCCGCTTCGTCCTCGCGTAACGCCTCGACAAGATTCGCTTCGTTCGGTTGCTCAAACGCCGCTTCGTGAACGAGTCGGATTCCCGCTGCATCCTTGAAGCCTTCTTTCCGAATGATCATCAACCATTTCTCCCTTCACGTGATTTAGTTGCGAGGAGCGTGAATTCACCCGGAATGTTCTCACCGTTCCAGCCGCGATGCTCCTCAAACTGTTGCAATGTAAAATGCGTCGCGATGACGCCATTTAGAATTTCACTCAGCGTAAAATAGCGGACGGCAACGTCCGGGAAATCTGCTTGTTCCTGATCGGTAAAGTGCGATTTGTACGCCAAGTCACTCGCGTGCAACGCTTGATCGAAATAGCGCGGTCTATACGTCAAATCCGCATCGATCCAGCGTCCGACCGGATGAAAGTCACTGAGGATCAGCTGTCCACCGGGCTTCAAGATCGCAAAGAGAATCTGCAAGAAACGCTTCAGATCAGCAAAATAATGTAAGATACCGCCTTCTAAGTAGAGGATATCAAACCTATCACTGTATCGCGTAAGATCGATCGCATAAATATCACCGATGATGTACTCGATTTTTGTCTCAGCATAGTGCGCCAGTTCAAGTGCGTACCGCGCATTCTCTTCTGAGATATCGAATACCGTGACGTCTGCTCCAACTAACGCTAACGGAACAGCTTTGCGTCCATTCGAACCGCAGATGTTCGCGATCGCCTTGCCCGCGACATCTTCGAAATAATGCCGGTGTTTCTTCAGCATTGCTGCTGGATCTGCTTTAATGCTGGTAGCATATTCTGCCGGTGCCCCGTCACGTTTTACCCAAAATTCATACGCCCGGTATTCCCACGCCTGCTTGTTGATCCGACTTTGTTCCTCCATCGTTTTTCCCCCTTTGACGGTCAAAAAACCAGTCGAACATCGTCCGACTGGTTGGTTGTCTTACATATTCATGAGACGGAGGTACGCATCGATGAAGCCCATGATGTCGCCATCCATTGCTCCTTGCGTGTTCCCGACTTCATAGTTCGTCCGGTGATCCTTGACCATGCTGTATGGGTGGAAGACGTACGAACGGATTTGGCTACCCCACGCGATATCCGATTTTTCGCCACGGATCTCGTCGAGTTTCTTTTGTTGCTCTTCGATTTCGCGTTGGTAAAGTTTTGCTTTCAACATCTTCATCGCCGCTTCACGGTTTTTGATCTGCGACCGTTCTTGTTGACAGGAGACGACGACGCCTGTCGGAACGTGTGTGATCCGGACAGCCGAGTCCGTCGTATTGATGTGCTGACCACCGGCACCAGAGGCACGGTACGTGTCGATCCGCAAGTCTTCTGTTCGGACTTCGATATCGATGTCATCGTTGAATTCTGGCATGACGTCACACGAGACGAACGATGTATGACGGCGACCTGACGAGTCAAACGGCGAGATCCGAACTAAACGATGGATCCCTTTTTCTGCTTTTAAGTATCCATAGGCATTGTGCCCTTGAATACGAAGCGTGACCGATTTAACACCTGCTTCATCACCCGGTTGATAGTCCATCGTTTCGACTTTCCAGCCCTGCTTGTCGCAGAAACGTTGGTACATCCGCAGCAACATCGATGCCCAGTCTTGTGACTCGGTACCACCCGCACCCGGGTGTAGCTCGAGGATTGCGTTGTTCGCATCATATTCACCATTCAAGAGGATTTGCAGTTCGAAGTCGTCGAACTTCTTCTTGAGGTCACCGAGTTCTGACTCGAGCTCTTCTTGAAGATCCGCATCCGGCTCTTCCTTGATCAATTCGTACGTCAAAGCGACGTTCTCGTGACCTGCTTCGAGTTCTTTATATTTGTCGACCATCGCTTTTAAGCCGTTCGACTCATCGATGACTTTTTGTGCTGATTCCTGATTGTTCCAGAAGTCCGGGTACGTCATCTCGTTTTCAAGTTCTTCGATTCGGGCAATCTTCGACTCGAGGTCAAGTGATGCCTTATATTCGTCGAGTTTCTTTTCCATCCACTCGGCGGTGTTGCGAATTTCTGCTAATTCCATGGGTTCCACCTTCTCTTTCCGTGAAAAGAGGCAGGAATCTCCTGCCTCTCTTTCAGTCGATTCATCACTTATGCCTGACGGCCGTGACAGTTCTTATATTTCTTACCGGATCCACACCAGCACGGATCGTTACGTCCGATTTGGTCGTTTGGATTTTTCCGGACCGGTTTTTTCTTGACCGCTTTGTCTTCCTTACCAGAAACCGCGACTTCGTCCTGGACGACTTTTTCGCGTTTGAGGTTCGGATCGAGATCCGCACGAAGGACGAATTGCGTCACTTCTTCTGCGATCGCAGCGTTCATCGCATCAAACATCATCGAACCTTCCGATTGGTATTCCCGGAGCGGGTCGTTTTGACCGTATGCCCGGAGGTGAATCCCTTCACGGAGTTGATCCATCTGATCGATATGGTTCATCCAGTGTTGGTCAACGGCACGCAGGACGATGACTTTTTCGAACTCATCGAATGCTTCTTCCGGTACTTCCGAGCGTTTGTGCTCGTAGTGCGCGAACGTCCGCTCTTTGAGCAACTCGATGATTTCTTCGCGTTCTTTTCCGAAGAGGTCGCTTTCCGTGACCTTATCTTCAATCGCAAGCGTCTGGTTCGCCCACTCTGCAAGCGCACCGATGCTCCACTCCTCCGGTACGAATTCGACCGGCGTATATTGATGGACGCCTGCTTCGATCGTCTGCTCGATCATCGGACGGACGATATCTGAGACCGAACCGGCATCGAGAATCGCTGCCCGGTCGGCGTACATGACTTTCCGTTGGTCTGCCATGACGTTATCGTATCCGAGGACTTGTTTCCGTGCATCGAAGTTATTGCCTTCGACCCGTTTTTGAGCCGATTCAACGGCACGAGACACCATCCGGCTCTCGATCGGTTGTGAATCATCCATTCCAAGACGATCCATCATCGATTGCAACGAGTCGGAACCGAAACGACGCATCAGTTCATCTTCAAGTGACAGATAGAATTGCGACGCCCCTGGGTCCCCTTGACGACCGGCACGACCACGGAGCTGGTTATCGATCCGGCGTGATTCGTGACGTTCTGTCCCGAGGATATAGAGACCACCTTTATCTAAGACACCTTGTCCAAGCTTGATGTCGGTACCACGACCGGCCATGTTTGTTGCGATCGTGACCGCGTTCGGTTGACCGGCGTTCTCGATGATTTCCGCTTCACGCGCGTGGTTCTTCGCGTTCAAGACTTCGTGACGGATGCCGCGTTTCTTGAGGATGTTACTGAGCAACTCTGACGTCTCGACGGCAACCGTACCGACGAGGACGGGTTGTCCTTCGCGGTGGGCACGTTCGATTTCATCCGCGACGGCTGCGAACTTCCCGTTCATCGTCTTGAAGATCAAGTCCGGCATATCGTTTCGGACGACCGGTTTGTTCGTCGGCACCGGTACGACGTGCATGTTGTAGATATTACGGAACTCTTCTTCCTCCGTCTTCGCTGTACCGGTCATCCCGGCAAGCTTCGTATACATCCGGAAGAAGTTCTGGTACGTGATCGTCGCAAGCGTCATCGATTCGCGTTGAATCTCGACGCCTTCCTTCGCTTCGATTGCTTGGTGCAGACCTTCCGAGTAACGGCGTCCTTCCATGACCCGACCTGTGAATTGGTCGATGATCATGACTTCGTCTTCGCGGACCATATAATCTACGTCACGGTGCATGACGGCGTTCGCCCGCAGTGCAAGACTCAAGTGATGGTTGAGCGAGACGTGGTCGAGACCAAACAGGTTATCGATGCCAAAGTATTTCTCAGCCCGGTCGATTCCCTGCTCCGTCAGCAGGACACTCTTCGTCTTGATGTCGACCGTATAGTCTTCATCTGCCGTCATGATTTTCGCGAACGCATCGGCTTGCGAATAGAGCGCTGTCGATTTCTCGGCCGATCCTGAGATGATGAGTGGTGTCCGCGCTTCATCGACGAGAATCGAGTCGACTTCATCGACGACGGCATAATTGAGTGGACGTTGAACGCGGTCTTCTTTATAGAGGACCATGTTGTCACGCAAGTAATCGAAACCGAACTCGTTGTTCGTTCCGTACGTGATATCACAGCCATAGGCTGCTTGTTTTTCCTGACGTGACATGCTTGAGAGGTTCAAGCCGACCGAGAGACCAAGCGCCGCATAAAGCGGCTCCATGATGTCACGGTCACGTTTTGCGAGATATTCGTTGACGGTGACGACGTGTACGCCGTTACCAGCAAGAGCATTTAAATAAACAGGAAGTGTCGCGACGAGTGTCTTCCCTTCCCCGGTTTTCATTTCAGCGATATCCCCGTTATGCAGGACATATCCACCGATCAACTGGACGCGGTAGTGGCGCATGCCGAGAACGCGTGTCGAAACTTCGCGACAGACCGCGAAAGCTTCCGGTAAAATATCATCTAAGTCTTCTCCGTTAGCGAGACGCTCACGGAATTCAACGACTTTTCCTTCAAGTTCTTGATCCGATAATGCACCGATTTGTGTCTCGAGTGCTTCCACAGCGTCTGCTGCTTTTTCGGCTTTCTTCAGGACACGTTTCGTTGGTGCAAATAATTCTTTTAGAAAATTAGCCATGCCTTACAGTCCCCTTACTTCGAACGATTCTTTGAACGAACAGAATTCCGAGATTTTTCCTTTATTCAGTGTACCGAATACGACGTCAAATTTCAACAAGCGGACCGAGCCGCCGTCTCGGTCTTTTGTCATAGGGCAAACGTAACCGGTTGAAAAATAGTTTTTCATCATATCAAAAAAAGGGACCCGCCCGTAAGAGCGAGTCCCTGTGTATTCATTATTCTGGTTCAATCAAACCGTAACGACCATCTTTCCGACGGTAGACGACGTTCGTGTTGCCTGTTTCTGCGTCTGAGAAGACGAAGAAGGCATGTCCGAGCATGTCCATCTGAAGAATCGCTTCTTCCGTATCCATTGGTTTGAGTGTGAAACGCTTCGTCCGAACGAGTTCGAGTTCTGCCTCGTCCTCTTCATAGACTGGCGCTTCCGCTTCCGGTCCTTCGAGCGTTTTGAAGTACTCTCCGATGCCGCCTTCTTTAGCACGCCCTCTCCGGTTCAACTTCGTTTTGTGTTTCCGGATCTGGCGTTCGAGTTTATCGACGACGAGGTCGATGGCTGCATACATATCGCCATTGACATCCTCTGCACGGAGCAAGAGGTTTGGCATTGGAATCGTCACTTCGACTTTTTGTTTCTCATTGTTGACTTTGAGATTGACATAAGCCGTTTGCGCTTCCGTAGGAGTTGTAAAATAACGAGTTAACTTTTCAAGCTTTTTCTCGACGTAATCCTTGAGAGCATCTGTGACGTCCAAGTTTTCACCGCGAATGTTGTAGATCATGTAAACTCCTCCTTAAGTAACCGGTTGAACCTATGAATTCGAGATGCTTCAGTCGTTTCCTTCTGAATATTCGAAATTCTTTTGGTTCGTTTTTATTATAGCACGATAAGTGAAGGAAGACCATGAAAACGGTGACATTCTCATGAACGTTCCCATCGGTTCTTAGCGTACGATAATATTGAAGCATGTTGATGTTAACGTATATACCCGTTTTATTCGAACTCAAAACAAAACAAAAAACCGCTTTTAGGCGGATAGCCTAAAAACGGTGGCGGCTGCTATTGGATTAGATCTTTGAAACGTTCGCAGCTTGTGGACCACGATCGCCTTCAACGATTTCAAATTCCACTTCTTCGCCTTCTTCAAGTGATTTGTAACCATCGACTTGAATTGCTGAGAAGTGTACGAATACGTCTTTAGCGTCAGACGTTTCGATGAAACCATAACCCTTTTCAGCATTAAACCATTTCACTTTACCTTGTTCCATTCGAATTCACGTTCCCTTCGCAAACCAGAGTTCGAGAGCAAGCTCTCTACGGCTTAGTCTATCAAAAGAAGGAATTATTGACAATTAAAAATTCTGATTAATTTGAATTCATCGCAGAAAATGAATAATTTTCCCTACTTATTGGTGTATATTTTAAAAAATTACATTGTCATTACAGTTGTATTATTGTATTATATCGTTAGTAATTACCTATTTTATCCATTGTCCTATCTTAAGGAGGATGTAGTCGAATGCGACCATTCCATAATGACGAAAAGTATCGAATCACGAAACGGACGGTGGCGATTCTCCCGTGCTACGACATGATGAAGCAATCCATCATCGTACTCGAGGATGGCTCGACCATCATGACACCGCTTCGGCCGTATCAACTACTGCAGCTTTCCTGCAGGCAATACAACAGTTCCATCGAAGAACGCATCGTGACAGCAAAACGCGTCGCATCCGTAAAAGGAAAAGTCCCCGTCGTCATCGAACCGACACTTGGTCTCGTCTTTTTCCCAACGAAATCACCGAAACGTGATGATTGCGAGTGGTACGCTTGGAGCCACATGTCCGAAGTCATCGAGGAAGACGGACAGACGAAGCTCAAGACTCGTAACGGCATGATCCTTCCCGTAAACGCCTCTCCTTACATCGTCCGCAACCAAATGAAAGCAACTGGCGAGCTGATGGCTCGTTACCAACAATTGAACGCGATGACATTAGAGGAACGCTTTAATGCAATCAAATCTTAAGCAGGAACCGTAAAAAAATCAGGGTTGGGCGATGAATTCGCTCAATCCTTTTTGCTTTCTGCCGATATATAATAAGATGACAGTTTTAAAAAACAAGGAGGCTTCTCGATGAACATCCAATTGAACCCGGCACGACCGGCGCAACCGCCCGGTCAGGCGCCGCTTTCGGATACGAAGACCTATAAAGGAACGGTCCTTGAGCAGACCGGTCCGCATACGGCACTCGTCCAGGTCGGTCGGGATAAGATCGAGATGACCTTCACGGGCGACGTCCCGACAGGTGATTTCCAGTTCAAGGTCAAAGGACAGACAGCTGAAGGTTACCTGATCGAACAATTAACTCCCGCAACACCGGACGCAGAAACGCCACCCGTCCTGTCCGTTCCGTCAAACGTCGATCCCGCGTTGCTCGAAGGCGTACCGGCTGAATTGAAGCAGGCCGTCGCGAAATTGCTCGCGAGTGGTCAATTGCCGCAAACTCCGGAAATCGTCGCTAAGCTTGTAACGGCACTGCAAGGGACATACAAGGACCTGGCACTCGAACTCGTGTCGCGACCGGATGCGGCACTGCCGGTTGACGCCGACGTCTTGATCGCGAGTCTGCTGGCGACGACGGAAGACTATTCGGACGTCCTGCCGGAACGTGACGCTTTAAAGGAGCATCCGACGTTCGAAAAAGCCGTCGCCCTTGATGTCGCCCGCGTCACCCTGCCGACGCAACGCGAGATCGAGACCGCGTCGCCTCTTCACATCCGTCAGTATATCGAACACCTACCAGCAGAAAAACGACCAGCACTCGTCGCTACGCTCGACCAAGGTGATGTCGAGACGGTCCGCACACAACTGGCGCCTTACTTCCCGCAAGCGCCACTTGAGCCAAAGACAAGCGTCCGCGAGCAACTGATCGGTCTGACGGCACGGGCAAGTCAACCGGAATCAACAGGGCAAACGGCACCGGTCCGATCAGCCTTGACGCTTGTCCGCGAAGTGACGCCACGGCTCGCTGAGATCACGAACGATTTCAAGAGCCAACAGCGAACAATCGTCTCGCAACTCCGGCAAATCGAACCACTTGTCGAGACACGTCCCGTCCAGATGGTCGCCGTCATCGAAAGTACGGCGCAACGCTTAAAACAAGTCTTTCAGCAAACCGACGCCCTACTGCACACCTCGATGAAGGACGAAAAACAACTGATCCACTTCTTATCGAAACTCGAACGGGGGGCGGAACTGGCATTACTCGGACGCGGGACGGAAGCAAAAGCCGTCTTACAGGACGTCCGGGTCGCCTTTGAAGCGTTCCGGTACGCGCCGGCGAACGTTCGTCCGACTTACTTACCGGAGATGCAGGGGCCGCCACTTGCGCTACCAGCGCAAGCAGCAACAAAAGCTGTTCCATATGAGCCGCAACAGAACAGTCCACGCCTCTTACAGGAGACTGTCCAAAAGACGCTCCAGCTCCAGTCGGCGGAACTGAAACTCAGTACGCCGGCAGCGAACCCGGAAGCTGCGAAACTGCAGACGTTCCTCACAACACAACAGCAAGTCAATAAACCGGACAGTCAGCAACAGTTGAACCAGATTCTCCTCGCACTACCGGTCCAACTCGTCGAGGCAACCGCCGGACTCCACGTCCATTTGCAAAACAAACGCCCGGACGAAGTAATCGACTGGGAAAACAATACGTTGTACGTCCAGCTCAACACACCACGCCTCGGAGAAATCGGTGTCCGGGTCGAGACCGTCAACCGAAAGATGCAGATCACGATTGAAAATGATTTCCCGGTCCTTGAGCAACTGGCGACACCGTTCCTCGACCGGACGACTGATGCCTTGCAAACGACCGGTTATCAGGACGTCCGGATCCAGTTCCGTCCGTTCACGCGCGAGCAGATCACGGAAACCGTCAAACAAGACGAGACACCACGTGGCTACGACTACCGTATTTAAAAAGGAGAGACCGTTATGTATCAGAAAATCGATTTAACCGGACGCAAGACGGCTGCCGTCCTCCGTTACGACGAAGCATCCGGTCAGGCACCGGTCGTCGTCGCTCGGGCTAGCGGTCAAGCCGCCGATCGAATCCTGCAGGAAGCACGGGCGAATGGCGTCGCGATTGAACACGACACTTCATTGCTTGGTCACCTGCTCGACCTCGACCTCGGGACGGCGATTCCGCCGCAACTATACGACGTGATGGCAGAATTGCTCTTATTGATCGAAGAACTCGACAATGCGAAAGGACGGCACTCATGACAGAACAAGAACTTTACGCGATGACCCCGCAACAGTTGACGGAAGTCATGTTGACGGGACTCGTCCTCCAATACGACCAGGCTATTCTCGCGCGTGCCGCGAACCGCTTTGACGAGGTAAACGAACGCTTACAAAAAGCTTATCAGTTACTCGACAAGCTGCAGGCAGGACTGCACGACGACGGCGGTATCATCACGGCACAACTTGACGCACTCTACCACTATCTCGCCGAGCAAACGTTACAGGTCTATACGACACCAGCAGTCCTCGACGAGTTACTCGAACTGGCAGAAGACTTACGCGTCACCTGGCAAGCGGCACAGACCGTCGATCGACCGCTCGTGCGCGCCACACATCATCAACGATACGAAGGGATGGAATACGAATGAGAATCACGAATAACGTCCAAGCCTTGAAGGCTTATCGCAATCTCAGCATCAACCAGACGAACGTCAAGACGACGATGGATAAACTGTCGAGCGGTCAGAAAATCAACCGGGGAGCGGATGATGCAGCCGGACTCGCCATCTCGGAGAAGATGCGCAATCGCTTGAAGGCACTTGATAAAGCGGAACAGAACGTCCTTGACGGTGTCTCGATGATTCAAACGGCTGAAGGCGGTTTGAGCGAGACGCATAACTTGTTGCAACGGATGCGCGAACTCGCCGTCCAAGCCGGGAACGGCACACTTGCGACCGAAGACCGGACAGCGATCCAGGAAGAGATCAACCAACTGACGAATGAAGTCTCGCGGATTGCAAAGACGACCCAGTTCAACGGCAAAGAGTTGTTGAGCGGGAAGTTCAACGATGCCGACAACGCCCTGTTCATCCAGACGAATGCTGGGGCAAACGAAGGCATCTCAATCACGATTAACGACATGCAAGCCCTCGCGATCGGTGTCAGTTCAACGACACAAGCTGATCCCTCGATCCGTCCGCTCGATTTCCCGAGTGGTGACGCACCGGAGTACGCCCTGAGCGTCATGACGGCAACGGACGCGAACGACGCAATCAGCCGTTATACGAAAGCAATTGATACGATCTCCCAGCAACGGGCACAACTCGGGGCAATCCAGAACCGGTTCGAAGCGACATCGTCCGTCCTCAGCGTCAGCGTCGAGAACTTGACGGCTTCAGAATCACGGATTCGCGATACCGATATGGCACGTGAGATGATGGAATATGCAAAATATAACATCCTCAATCAATCGGGGATGGCGATGATCGCTCAAGCGAATGCCCTGCCGCAAGGCGTCTTACAATTACTCAACTAAGGAGGCAGAACCGATGGATATCCGCCGCATCCAGGAAACACAACGTCTACAGTCGCTCACAGGCGGTCCGCGTGAAGTCGAGGCGTCGACGACCTTCTCTGCCCTGATGCAGGAGAAACGGGAACATAAAGGGTATGAACGTCTGCAACAGAAACTCGCCCTCGTCGAAGAACACGGGCAATTGCTCGCTGAGAGTCAGACGATTGAACACCTCGAAAGCTATAAAGAAAAGATCAAGGACTTCTTAAAAGATGCCCTCGACCAGTCGCAACAACTCGAAGAGAAGCGCGGCTTCAACCGCCGCGGTCGGACGAAGATTTATAAAGTCGTCGAACAAGTCGATGCGAAGCTTCTCCAGTTGACGGATACGGTCATCTCCGGTGAGTCGCGCCGCCTCGATATCCTCGACCAAGTCGGCGAGATCAAAGGTATGCTCGTCAACGTCTTCGTGTAATTCATAGTTAGAGGAGTTCCCTACATGCCAGACTTATATCTTAAAAGATGCACCTGCCCCTATTGCTTGAAGACAACGGAAACGAAACGTGTCCTGTCACGGCACATCCGTGTTGCCTCGACCGACTTTGATGGCTTCATCCGTCATCAAGGCGTCAATGTCTATCTCTACGAACCGGTCCAGTGCAGTCATTGCCGGTTCTTCTTCCATGAATCGTTCGAAAAGTTATCGCCGGACGTTCGGACGACACTGCAGGACCACATCCTGCCGACGCTTCCCGTCTTACCGTTTGCTAGCACGGAGCGGACGATCGAGCAGGCGATTCAGCTCTATAAGCTCTGCCTTTACACGGCACAAGTGACGGAGCAGAAACCGGCAATTCAAGCGATGCTTGGTGTCCGTCTGTCCTGGTTGCATCGTTTGACTGAGCAGTCGGAAGAAGAACAGCTTTGGGCGAACCGGGCGATCGAGAAGTACCTTTTGCTTTATGAAAGCTATACTTCGGTCAAGGAAAGCGGGATTCCAGAAGACGTCCTCTTGCTGCGGATCGCCGATTTGTACGCTGTGACGAAAGAGAAAGAACAGGCCCGGCTATGGTACAGCCGTTTGTTCCAAAGTAAAACGGCGACTGACAAAATCAAAAAAGACGCACGAATCCACTGGGAATGGGTGCAAGAGCAGGACTAATCCTTGTTCGTCAGTAGACGGAACAAGGATTTTTTTCACCACTCGTCGAAAAAAGCCAACACACTGTCTTAGGAAAGGAGGTCCGGCATGCGACCGACGTTACCCATTGTTTATCTACTGATCAGTTATGGCTTGATGGTGCTCTTTAGCGGCACGCCCTTCGTTCCACCCGTTGCTGTGCTTTCAACGCTACTCGGCGTCACCTATATCGCGATAAAAGCCAGGCGCTGGTTTTTTCCGCAACACCCAAAACGTTCGGTTGGCATCGCAATCCTCCTGTTTGCAAGCGGTCTGTGGATCAACTTCATCCTGACCTTCATCCCGCATCCACCGGAAGTCGACTCTGCTGCCAACCTGACGCTGACTGCCTTTCTCGCGCTGACTGCGATCGCCTTTGCCCGGTTGATCGACTGGTCATCGATCCGCCATGCGCGACTGCTTTATATCGATGGCATCCTGTTATTCGGAATGGTCTTCGTCTTCGGCTACACAGTCATCCTACAGCATTTACCGACCTTCGCTCGCTCCGACATCGAGTTCGTCGCCATGCTTGGCTACGCCATCAGTTTCATTGCGCAGTTGTTTTTCTTTCTGATTTTGTATGCGACGGGACTCCGGGGGCCGGCACATCAACGGCTGATCGTCGCCATGATGGTATTCATCGTGGCGAATCTCGGATATTATACATTCTTCCTGCGAAATGAATTGGTCTACGCGGCATGTTTCTTCCCGTTTTATGCGGTCAGCTTGTATCAGTTAGCACTTTACTTCAAAGACGTCCCACCAAAGGAGCCGGCGCGCGACCGGCTCGGACGACCGTACCTCCCGTATATCAGCCTGATCGTTTTACTGACAGGCGTGACATTCCTGCCGATGGCGCAGGATGTCTACTTCCCGACACTGATCGTCCTGTTTTCGTTGTTTACGTTTCGCCAGTTTTTCTCTGAACGGCTGAATCGCCGATTACTGACCGAACTCGAGACATTCGAAGTCGACTTAACACACCGGATCGACCGTCATACGGCACAGCTGGAACTCCGAAAGGAAGAGTACCGGCGTCTGTTCCTCGCTCACCCGCAACCAATCGTTCGATTCGACGGCAATGGGCATGAGAAAGCGATGAATCCGGCGGCAGAACGCTATTTTCCACATGGTTATGTCCCTGATGCGTTAGTCGATCAACTGATTGCGGCGTTTCTTAGACTAGAGACAGATGAAAAGCAACTGGTGATGCGTCCCGTCGACGGACGGACGTTCGAAGTGACGTTGATTCCGATTCCGGGAGAAGCGGATCTCTATGTCATCCTGTCCGATGTGACGGAAGCCTTATCGCAAGAAAAATGGCTCCAGGAACTCGGTTATCATGACGCCTTGACGGCACTTCCAAATCGCCGCTACTTCGAGGATCATCTCGGAGCGCAACTGGCGACCTTGACCGAAGGATCACTTCTGTTCATTGATCTCGACGGCTTTAAGCAAATCAATGATCGCTATGGACACGATGCCGGCGATTACGTCCTGCAGGAGACGGCGCGACGCTTGCAACTTGATTTAACATCTGATGATTTAGCGGCACGGCTCGGTGGTGACGAGTTTATCGTGTTCCTTGCCCGTAGTCGCGCGGAGACGATCATCTACGCCGAGAATGCCCTCCTTCGCCTGAATGATCCGTTCTTTTTGGATGCCGAAGCGATGCATGTCACCCCGTCGATCGGCATCGCCCGTTATCCTGAGGATGGACGAACGACGAGTCTATTATTGATTCGCGCCGACGAAGCGATGTATAGCGTCAAACAAGCTGAGAAGAATGCGTACCGCTTTAAGTGAACGGCAAAATGCCCTATCCACGGAAATGGACAGGGCATTTTTTCATGAGGTTACGACTCACGACGATATTTTTCTTCTTCATAGGCATCTGGTGCATCGGAGACAGGGCGTTCGAACTCTTCCCATGATTCCGATTCAACGTCCGGTTCAATGAACTGATCGTACGAGCCATCCGATTGGAAATACGGCTGCGGTACGGGACGCTTTTTGTCTTCCCGCTTGGTCACGAAAGATCCCTCCCTCACACAAGAAAGTTACTGACGAGAATCAAAATACGGTGAAAAACTATGATCGACTTCCTCGTACGGATCGACGTACGATTTACGACTCGTTTGCGTCTGACGCAACTGACTGATTTGTACCCCTAATTTAGCCGTTTCCGCCGATAATTTCAAGTCGATTTTCCGACTATCGGCGACGAGTTCCTGGATGATGGCTTGATTGGCACCAGCCAGCAGGTTCGAGTGCGCCGCAATGAACGCTTCCCGTTCGTTCAAGAGACCTTGAATCTTCTCGATCCATTCGTCGTACGTCTCCTCATCCGGCGTTTGATCAAGCAGTTCGATCAGTCGTTTTGTCTTCAGGCGAAGCGGATTGAGCGGACTCATCGTTGCCGCGCGAGTTTCATCGCTTCTTTCCACGTCTCGCGGAATTCTTCGGCAAAACCGATCACTTCGTCGATTGCAACGAGGTCATTTTTGACGTTGGCATCCATCAAGCGTGTTTGCATATAGTCATACAGGCTATTCAAGTCTTTCGATAAGGCGATCGATTGATTGAGCGTCAATTGCAATTCGGTAATGATCGCCTGCGCTTTTTGGATATTCGTGTTTTTTTGTTCAATCATCTTCTGTTCGATCGCACGTTTCGCAAGCATCGAGAATTTGATCAATCCTTCATATAACATTAGTGTTAAGTCTTGAGGTAACGCTGTCGTTACCGAGTTCGTTTGATACGTCGCATAAGGGTTCATCGCGTTTCCTCCTTTTTATCCTTGTCCGAGGTAGCCGGCAAGCGTCGCCGATTGACTGTTCGCTTGGTTCATCGCTTGTTCCATTGCCGCGAATCGGCGATAGTAACTGTCTTCTTTCCGCTTTAGCTTGTCTTCCCACGACAACATGCTCTTATCGAGATCAGCGAGTGACTTTCCGAGTCGATATGTCGTTGCAACCGCTCCGTCCCGTCCGGCGACTCCAGAAATCTTATCGCGGAGCGTCGTCGCAAACCCTTGAATCTGACGGACAAATCCGTCGAGTCCATTGGGGTTCGCAACAGTATTACCTTGTGCATCTTTCGTCGGCTCCGGTGCATCAGCTGTGAATAGCTTAAAGACACCTTCCGGCTGTTCTTCAAGCATCTTCTTCAGTTTTGTCTCATCGATTTTCAGCTTCCCGCCGTCCCGGAAGTCACTCGTTGAAGTGATTCCGATTTGCGACATGTACTGGAGTTGAATCGTATCTGTTCCTGACGTGTACGAATAACCGGTATCGATTTTTGAAGAAATCGCACTTCGGAATTGATTCAGCCCGTCCTGTAAGTAGCTATCGTTCTTCAGCACACCACTCATTGCTTTTTCTTCCCACTTCTTGACTTCATCCTCGCTCAGTTCCTTACGTTGAGCATCCGTCAATGGTTGGTAGTCACGATATTTTTCTTCACGAACCTTTTTGTTCATCTTATCGATGACATCGTTATATTTATCAACGAAGTTCTTGATCGAATCAAAGTTTTTCTGCGTATCGAGCGTCGTATTAATCGTCGTCGCTGTTTCCGAGACATTATTCAAGGTGATCGTCAGACCGTTCTGCGTGAATGTATTTGTCGTCTGTTCGAGCTGTTGTCCACCAATCGTGTATTTCGCATTTTTTCCTTCACGACCGAATGTTGCGTCCTCTGAATTGACCTTTGCAGTGTTATTCGAGGCATCAACAATCGAGATATCGGCACCTGCGGGATTTAAGTTACCGGTACTCGTTTTCGTTAAGACGAGTTTTCCTGTTAAATCGTTGAAGACGGCGTTCATCCCGAGACTGGTTTTCCCGTTGATTGCCGCTGTCAAATCCGAGATCTTTTGCGTTGCATCGAGCTGCAATGTCTCCGTCACGGCTACACCTGCCGCATCAAAGGTATTGATTTGCACATTGATCTTTCCATTCGCATCCTTCGCAAACAATCCACTCTCTTCAAGTGTGGCATCACTTTTCTTCCCGCTTGCTGCGACCATCGTTACCGAAGCGGCACTCGCGAGCTGATCAATGCTGTCAATCGTCACACTGCCCGCTGGTGCACCGGGACTTGCCGTTACCGTCAATGCCGTCGGATTGGAACTCGTAACGGTTTTTGATTGATAGTTCTTTGATAAGAGCATATCGCTTGCGGCTGTCCGGAAATCAAGCAGCGCCCGGTTCATCTCCCGGTAGGCATCACGTTGCCACGTCAACGTCTGTTTCTTTTGCGATAACCGGTCGACCGGCGCTCGTTCCGCCTGCATCAACTGTTTGATCATCGTTTCCGTATCAATCCCACTTGCAAGACCACTTATTCGAATACCTGCCATCCAATCAGTCCTTTCCGTTAAACCCGTTTATCAATCAATTGATTAAATTCCATGAAGGCCGCAAAGAAATCGAGTTCTTTTTTACTTGGAATTTCTTGAACGACGTTATTATTCGTATCAACGACTTGAATGTAATATTCATTCAGTTGTTCATGTTTGACGAACTTCAAGCCCGTTCGTTGCAGTTCGAGCTTTACGTTCGCTTGCTCCATTGCTGTTTCGAGCTTTGTAATATGTTGGGGTGTCGGTAAGACAACGACTCCTTCTTCTGCTAATGCTTCCTGATTCGCTTCCACAAACACATTCCGTGTCGCTTCGTACGGTAGGACGTTCGAAGGCAGATGAAGGCGAATTTCCGTATTAATGGAATTCATAGTCGGTCACTCCTTATTTGTTCTCTATGTAGTATATCGGTCAATTCATTGAATTTGTTAGAGTTCGAGTAGAACAAAACAAAAAAGGCCACGGAACGAGTCCGTGACCTGAACAATCGATATGTGCCAATTACGATTAACGGAGTAATTGGAGAACGCCTTGCGGCTGTTGGTTCGCTTGCTACGCGCATTAGCTTTCGCTAATGATAAGACTATATCTTCATCCTTAAACTTCAAGGAGCTGGGCACTTCCCCCGCCGTTTACGGAGTACGGATTTCATAACCATCGGACAAGTCCATTAGGTCGTCTATCCTAGTCGTTGAACCTTCACCAAGGTTTCCCTACAGGTGCTTGGCTGCTGATTGTCCAATTCTTGATGTTTTTCAGAACGATCACGCTCGCCGTTTCCAGCCACGTTGTCGTACATCAAGACTCTCAGGAGTTCCAGCAATTCACCCAGTCATGATCTAACCCGTTACCAGATTAGACGCCCGGTGGAATCAATCATCGAAGGAGTTGAAGAACGCCCTGCGGTGTCTGATTCGCTTGAGCCAACATTGCTTGTGCAGCTTGTGCAAGAATCGAGTTCTTTGTTTGGTTCATCATTTCTTTTGCCATATCAACGTCACGAACGCGTGATTCAGCCGCTGTTAGGTTTTCAGAAGATGTCTTGAGGTTGTTGATTGTGTGCTCGAGACGGTTTTGGTTTGCACCAAGTTTTGAACGCTCAGCAGAAACTGTATCGATTGCAGTTTGAATTTTCGTAACTGCACTTGCTGCGTTAGCATGTGTCGAGACATCTAATGCTTGTTCAGTTGTAGTATTATTAGTGCCATCTGTGACTGCTAATTTATCACTTGTTCCAGCTGTTGTGATTCCAAGAGCAGAAGCACGCATGTCTGCAATATCGAGCGTCAGACTTTGATTTTCGTTAGCACCGATTTGGAATTTCAAGCTCTTTGATGCATCTGCAATGACTTCTGCTTTCGCCGCTACTCCAGCGTTGTCAATTGTCATCGTTCCGCCTGCAACAGTAGGGTTAGTTGAAGACTCCGCACCAGCAGCTTGTGTAAGTTCAAGTTTCCCACCTACATTTGCCGCAGTATATTTTGCAGTAAATGCTGCATCTGCTCCCATAGCAGTTACGACCGCATCTACGTCTGCTCCAGTGAAGTTTGTTCCATCAACTGTAACACCTGCTGTTACAGTATCAGTAACACCGATAGTAAATTTACCAGCTACAGCCGTTACCGCTGCACTACCTGCACCATTTTTACCACCATCAAGTAATTTCTGAGTATTGAACTCAGTAGTGTTACCGATACGGTTAATTTCAGAAGTTAAAGAGTTAATTTCTTTTTGAATCTCTCCACGGTCAGATGTTGTGTTTGTATCGTTTGCCGCTTGGTTGGCAAGTTCACGCATCCGTTGAAGAATATCGTGTGTTTCATTTAAAGCACCTTCGGCTGTTTGAATGAGTGAGATGCCATCTTGTGAGTTACGTCCAGCTTGATCAAGTCCACGGACTTGAGCACGCATTTTTTCAGAAATCGCAAGACCAGCTGCATCATCGCCTGCTTTGTTGATACGAAGACCTGAAGCCAATTTCTCCATTGATTTACTTTGAGCTGCAGTAGCACTCGAAAGTTTGTTGTGTGTGTTAAGCGCTGTTACGTTGTGATTGATAATCATTGTAATTTCCCTCCATAGGATTCATTTTTTGTCTCTTTGAAGATCCGTCTTCTCCGAGATGTGCCCCCTGGCCGGCCCAAGGGCGACACGGTGGATGAAGTCGATGACTGCTTCCACCCTATATATCGTCGTCCGCCCGAAATGTTTAACAACTTTCTTCAAAAAAATGCAAAAAAATCGTACATCCGGTTTAGATGTACGATTTCCTCATAGTTTAGAGACGCGTTGCGCCCGTCTCTTCCTGTAATTGCTCCGCTACCGCTACAAGCTCTTCCATCGCTCCGTTGACTTCGCCGAGCGATGCTGCTTGATGACTTGACGCCTGCAAGACTTGCTCTGCGTGATTCGATGCTTCCTCGACCATCGCAAGGATATTCGCAGTCGTTAAACCGACTTGATCAATCTCTTGATCCGATTTGACAACGAGCTGGTCAACCGATTTGACACGCGAGTAGACGTTCTCCGTCGAATGGTGAATCTCTTCAAATGACGATCCTGCTTGCTCAACAAGTCCAACACCTGTCGCTACTTCACTCTGAACATCGGTCATTGCGTTTGCCGTATCATTAACAAGACGCTTGACACCAGAAATCAAATCCGTGATTTCTTTTGCGGATGTCGCTGTCTGTTCCGCCAGTTTTTTGACTTCTGCTGCGACGACCGCAAAGCCACGTCCTGCCTCTCCTGCACGTGCCGCTTCAATCGATGCATTTAAACTGAGCAAGTTCGTCTGTGCCGAAATATCACTGATGACATCCGTGATCCGCGAGATCTCACCTGTCATATCCGTCAGACGACCATTGAGCGTTGCCGACTGCTCCATCTTCTTCGAAATCATATGCATCGCTTCGACGGAATCGGTTGCGAGTGTCTTCCCGTTCTGAGCTTCCGTCTGCATGACCGTCGCCGATTTCAACGCTTCATTCATCTCTTTTGCGACTTCATCCATCGTCCGTTTGACGGCACCGAGGGCATCCATCGATAGGTACGCTTGGTCAACGTTCTCGTTCATCTTCGCTGACAGCTCTGCCATTGCTGAACGAATGCTTTCACCCGATGCGTTACCTTCCTGGACTGCTGCTGCAATCTCTTGTGCGGACGCTGTCAGCTTATCGCTTGAGCTTCCCATCTGTGTCGCCTGTTTGCGGATATGTAAGACCATCACTTCGAGTTCGTGCATCAGTTGGTCAACTTCATCCCCACGCTTCGCTTCTTCGAAATCGACGTTGAAGTTACCATTTGCGACTTCGCGTGCCGTTTCTGTTGCCTTTTCGATTGCTTTGATCGGTTGACGCAAGATCAACTGAATCAATGACGTCCCAATCAACGATAACAATAAGCCAATCCCTGCTCCGAACCAAATCGCGTTCGTATCCGCGACATCAAGTCCACGATGGAGATAAAGCACAAGTTGGGCTGAGATGCCGCTCGTGATGACTGAGATGGCTAAGACCCAAAAGAATAACCGTACCTTCAAGTTGCTTCGTAATTTACGCATAACCGAAACTCCCTTTCCTGTATCTTCTTTCACCGTCCTCTCTATCGGTTTCTTTTGTAACCGTTTCAAGTCAGTTGACCTGATTTTCAAAAGTGATTACCAGCGAACTGACAAAATCCATTAAAAAGAGTGATGGACCAAATCATCCATCACTCTCTCTTTCTTATTTCCGCTCAATCTCAACATATTTATATGAGATATCCGTTCCAACATTATGACGGACGAGATTTTTGACTTCCGTGTTTTGCAGGAAGGCATTCTTCCGTTGGTAGACAGGTGAGATCGCTTGATCGTCGAGCAATACACTTTCTGCTTTACTGAGTAAGGCAAGACGTTTGTCTTGATCGAGCTCACTTTCAGCCTGCTTCAAGAGACGGTCATATTGTTTGTTCGAGTAGTCCATCATGTTGAACGGGTTACCCGTCGTGAACAAGTTCAGGTATGTCGTTGCATCCTGATAGTCCGGCGCCCAGCTCGCGAGTGACAGATCGTAGTCCCCTCGCCCTTCACGCGCAAGACGCTCTTTCTTCGGCAGTGACAACAGTTTCACGTCGACGTTCTGTTTCTTCAATGCCCCTTGGATATACTCACCGATTTTTTTCGAGACGTCATCGTCTTCAATCAACATCGTCAGCTCAAGCTTTTGCTTCGCCAGCACTTTGTTTGCCGCTGTAACATCATATGACGATTCGATTTGACGCGCACTATCGTATTTCGGATCAAGTTCTTGTGGCACGATGTAGTCAGCAGGGAGTGATCCGTTTCCAAGTAACGTCTCCGTCAACGCTTTCTTATCGTATGCTGCGTCGATCGCTTGGCGTGTCTGCTTGTCTTTCAAGGCATCCGTCTTTTCGTTCATCCGGATGAAGAACATCCGCGAATCGCTGAACGTGTTGTACTCTTTTTTCCCTTTGTACGTGACGACGTTCTCTGAGTTGAGTGGTGCGACATCGAGATCGCCGGACTCGAACAAGTTGATCGCAAGCATCGGATCTTTGATGATTTTGACGTCGACTTCGTCGATTTTGACGTTTTTCCGGTCTGCATACTCAGCGTTTTTCGCAAGCGTATAGCCTTGTTCGGCTTGATATTTTTTGAATGTGAATGGTCCGTTGTAAACGTTCGTTTTTGGATCCGTCCCGAACTGGTCACCTTCTGCTTTGACGATATCTTCCCGGACTGGCATATATGTGCCGAACGTCGTCATGCTGAGGAAGTATGGTGTCGGACGTTTCAATTCGATTCGAAGTGTCTCGTCGTCGACGGCTGTCGTTTTTTCGACTGGCTCAAGCAAGTAAGCGAACGGTGAGTTCGTTTTGACGACACGCTCGAACGCATAACGGAAGTTCTCCGCAGTGACCGGCTTTCCGTCCGACCATTTCGCATTCGGGTCAAGCTTGAACGTATAGACTTTACCGTCTTCAGAGACGCTATGCGATTTCGCTGCCGCTGGAACAAGTTCGTTGTTCGCGTCAAAGCGATAGAGTCCTTCGTAGATTTGGTTGAAGATGTTTGATGTGATGGCGTCTGCCGGGTCAACCGACAGGAGATCGTAACTTTCCATCGTATGCAGGACTTTTTTGTCCACTTGTTTGTCTTCTGCTGGTTCTGTCGTTGCACATCCTGCGAGTAAAACTGCCGTACTCGCCGCTGCGATCAATGTCTTTTTCATGTGTAGTGCCTCCTGAGAAATATGATGAGCGCTGGATGATTCGGCATACCTTGACGTACAACAAAAGGCGTCCTCTATGCATAGCTAACAGCTAATGCATAGAGGACGCCTGTATCCGCGCGGTGCCACCTCTGATTGAGACGAAACATCGTCTCCACTTGTCACTGGTCCAACAACCAGCTAGCCCGGTAACGGGGGCAACCGTCCTGTCTACTCGAAGGTTCAACAGGCTCTCAGCGGTCCATTCTCGTTCAGCTTACCGTGTCAGGCTCTCACCATTCCTGACTCGCTTGGTCGGCAGTGTTGACGATACTTACTCCGCGTCGTCGATGTAATTGATATGGCTTAACTTGTTGTTTACTTTACACGGCTTATTTTTCGCTGTCAACGAAAAAAACTCAGAACGGATGGTCTTCTTGTTTTTCTTGCTCCCGACGGACCGGACGTGGTCGAATCGGTTCGACATGTTTGACATGTGTCCGTGTAACGATTCGGTTACTGAGTGCTGCATCGACGAGAATCGTGATTGCTGCTGCCATGTGTAAGAACATCCCGACGACCGGAATGACACCGACCGTTGATGCGACGATCCCGACGATGTTCCCTTTTGAGACGTTCCCGGCACGTGCCGTCAATACGACGACGACGATGTGAAACGCGAGCATCAACCACAGGGCATTGTAACCTGAGAAAATAACGATTGAACCACCTAGGAGCGGAATCCCGAGCACCGCTTCCATTCCACCTGATACCCACTTCAACGTCCGCAATGAATCCTGTCGACTCTCCATGACGTCGCCTCCTCTTTTTTTCCATATGTCTAGTATACGACGGATTGCAGAAAAGGTTCCAACGTTTTTGTTTAGTTTCTGTATTAATCATCACAAAAAAAAGAACGATCCGGAGACCGTTCTTCGATGAGGCATCACACGTCCACTCGACTCCTACAGGAAAAAGCGCAGTCGCGCTGTCAGAGACAAACAAGACCCGGCTCTGCGTCGAAGACGACAGCGCCGCGGCTTGTGTCTCGCCTGAGGAAAGCGAGTGGAAAAGTCGTGATGTTTGCTTCAATTAAACCGCCAACACGTGGAACTGATAGCCACGATGGACAACGAATCCTGCCTCTTTGTAGAGATCGAGCGCACGATCGTTATCCGTCTCGACGTCGAGTTCGAGTTGTGTCCGACCTGTCCGGAACAACGCTTGAACCATCAGCTTCAGCATCTTCTTCCCGTAACCATTACCTTGCGCCTCCGGACGAACCGCGAACGCATGGATGCTCGCTTGTGTATCGGAAGCGAGATAAGCACGGATGACGCCGACTGGTTTGCCGCTCGCGACACCGATGAACGTAATCCGGTCGTCGGATTCAATCGCTTGATAGATCGATTCCGCTTCTTCGTCCGTGTTCCCGAACGCTTTCCCGAGTGTTTCGACGATGAACGGACGATCGTCCGCTGTCGCTTCCCGTAGCTCAAAATCAGGGTCCGCTTTTAGGAACAACTGTGCCTTCTTCAGGAGCATATTGTACTCGGTCATCCGGTACTCCGCCCCTAACCGTTGAAGGACGGCTTGACCTGACTCACTTGCGTCATCGATGACGAACGTGAACGCTTCAGCCCCTGCTTCCGTTGCACGCACGCGCGCTGCTTCAACCAGTGCCGTGAAAATGCCCTGCTTCCGGTAATCCGGATCAACGAAGACATTGACCTCCCATTCCGTCGGCAAGTACGCGAATGCCTGCAAATACCCGACGAGTTGTTCGCCGTCGTAGACCGCAAAATCGTTCTCGCCGACCCAGTCCGCTGCGACTTTCAGTTCAATGCCATCGTGATCGTTGACACATTTTTCGAGTTGTAATACATCTGTTGTCTGTTTGACGTCTGTGACGTTCCATTCCATATTCACTCACCTCATTTTCAACTATACCGAACGAACAAAAGAAGCACTAGCAAAAGCTAGTGCTCATTGCAGTTTGAATGTCTTCATCATCTGCGGGACGTCCTTGACGATTAAGTTCTCGATCGCTTTCTTGCCGACAGCCCCTTCAACGGCTTCCGTCGGTAAGACGTAGTAGTAGGTTTTGCTACCTTTTGTCCCGAGATATGTACCATATCCGATTTCGCGGTCGAACTGTTTTTTTGAGAGTTTCTTCGGCTCATAGTTCAAGTTGACGAGCAGTTGATCGGCTCCCTTGACTTTATAGTACAAGGCGAACGTACCATTGCGTGTGATGACACCGTATTTCGACTTGACCGTCTTATTTTTGACGAGTTCGACTTTGTCTTGCTGGATTGCCTTTTTTAACGCACTTGTCGTCTTGACCGTATAGCCGAATGTCTTGTTCGCGACGACCCCTTTACTGTATGTCACGTTACTTGCGGCAAAGCCCGTCACCGGAGTCAGACATGCTCCGAGTAAGACTCCTGTCATTGCGATTCGTTTCATGCTGACTCCCCCTAAAATGATTGATAGTAATGGATTCCCTTTTGTGAAATAGGTAAACTCTATTCTCGAAAAAGATTTGACGGAATTGTCTAAATTTCTTACGATAGGGATAACGAAACGAAATGGGGTTAAAGCGATGACTGAACAAGAACAATTAACGCAAGAACAGCTCGATAACTTGCTCAAGAATGCGTTTGCAATGCAGGTTCCGATCCTCGAGAAGTTCATGAAGGATACACACGATCGCTACGCACTGGCAACGACGTCGTTCAAACGTGACATGGAAGCGATGAAAGAGACGGAATGGCATCAGTTCTTCGCTGGTAAACTGTTACCGCACTTCTTCCTCGAGCACCTCGGATTCGGGGCATCGTTCCGCTTCAACGGACACGATAAGGAAGTTGATCTTCCGGAAAACGTCGTCCCGGTCCGTAATGATGCCGATGAGCAAATCGAAAAAGTCGTCCTTGGGGTCAAAAAGGCGATGCAGGACGAGCACATCAAGAACCACGATCTCGTCGCGAACTTCTATAAGGAAACACTCGAACTCGCTTGCCAGATGGGCAGTCGCGTCGGAATGAGCGATGAGTTCTATACTCTCGTCAAACCAAGTCTCGTTCATGCGAACGACGGTCAATAATCTTTAAATGCTACCAACATGAAAAGGAGAACAGCTTCTGTGTGATACGGAAACTGTTCTCCTTTTTTCGTATGCCTGTTCCAGAACGAAGCAGCTCATCCGCGACTCCTACAGGAAAAGAAAGTGCCAACAGCACTTTCGTCAGGGACTAGTAAGACCCGGCAGATGGCACGGAGTGCGAGATGCCGCGGCTTACTCCCGCCTGTGGAAAGCAAGGATGATGGAATCGTTCGTCAGAATCCTCTACCATTCTATCCAATCAAAACCGAACGTAGAAGACCGCTCCCCCACCACTTCGGTCACGGACACCATAGTCGAACTGATGACTATCGAGAATCATCCGACTGATCGCAAGACCGAGTCCGTGACCGGCACTACCTTCTTGTTTGACGTAGACGTCCCAGATCGTCGCCCGGTCTTCGGTGCGAACCCCTGCTCCTTCGTCCTCGACCGTCAATTCAGTATCCGTTAAGCGAACCGTAACCGTTCCGTTAATCGGTGACGCAAAACGAGCGTTCATCAGGAAATTGATCAAGACGCGTTCAAACATCCGTGAATCGAGCGACTGCTTCATAGGCTTGAGATTCGTCGCAAGTGTCAGTCCTGCTTGCGTGAACGTTCCGCGGAGTCGTTCGACTGTCGCAAGCACGAGTTCATCGAGTGCCACATCTGTTCTTTCAAGCGGCATCCGTCCACCAGCAAGCTTCGAGTAGAGTAACGTCTCATCAATCAGATGCCCGAGTCGGTCCGTCTCCTCGATGATGCTCGTCGTCACATCGGGCAGTTCAGCAACGGGAATGACACCTGCCGCGAGTGCCTCGGTCTCGTTCCGAATAATCGCGAGTGGCGTCCGCAAGTCGTGGGTGATGCCGGCGATGAATGTCTTTTGCAGGTGGTCTTTCTGCTTCAACTGTGTCTGCATCTCGTCGACCGCGTCGATCAACTCTCCGACTTCATCCTTCGGTCGCGCCGGCAGGACGACGTCCGTTTCACCGGCACCAATCTTTTGGGCGACGGAACGAAGCGTCACGATCGGTCGTGTCAGGTGCCGCCCCATGTAGTAGGCAAGTAAGGATGCAAGCAGTAACGTCACGAGTAAGGCAAGTCCGATTGCGAGATAAACACCACTCAGCGCACTACTGGCAAGCGGCGCCTGGCGGACGGTCGTGATCCGTGTCCCGTCAACCGTCAGCTGGTACGTCAACAACCGTTCGTCCTGCACTTCGATGACGTCTTCCTTCTTTAGGTTATCTAGAAGTGGTAACCGCCCAGCGGGTCCGCGTGCCCCGATTCGTTGCGTCAACCCGTCGGTCGTCAAGAATCCTTGGATGTCACGCGGAATCGGCGTGTCGGCTTCAATCGCTTGTTTAATGATGTTCGCTTCGCGCGCGAGTTGATCGTACCGTTCGCCTTCCGCGAACCGATTGACGAGAAACGCCGTCAAAACGAAACTGAGGACGCCCATGACCAGCAACGGACCGACGACGGCAAACAGGAACTTACGCATCAAAGGACGTCGTTTCATTCGATCGCCTCCAATCGATAGCCGACCCGGTGCACCGTCTTCAGTTGTTGTTTAATGACCGGTAATTTATCCCGCAGTTGTTTGACGTGTGTGTCGACGGTCCGGGTATCGCCACCGAACGCATAGCCCCAGACGTCATCAAGAATCTGGTCCCGACTGAGTGCCTCCCCGAGATGTTCGATGAAATAAAGCAACAGTTCGAACTCCATCTTCGCGAGACTGACCGCCCGATCACCGGTCTTGACCTGGCGTCCTTTCTCGTCGATCGTCAAATCACCGAACGCATGGCGGGCGACCGGACGGACCTTCAATGCCCGCTCGAGCCGAATCGTCAACTCCTTCAGGACGACCGGCTTGACGAGATAGTCATCGGCACCGAGTTCGAGTCCGAAGACGCGATCATCCGCTTCCCCGCGTGATGTCATCATGAAAACGACCGGTGGCTGGGCTTGCGATTTGATGCTCGGAACAAGCGACCAGCCGTCACCGTCCGGTAAGCGGACGTCGATCAAGACGGCATCAAACGCTGTCGTCAAGCACTGTTTCGCCTCCGCTAATGAACCGGCGATCGTCACCTCATACGCATGGTGACGCAGGAAACGGGCCGTCACCTGTGCTAATTTTTGTTCATCTTCAATCAATAATACGTTCATCGTCATCCCTCCACTCCTAGTGTAGCGCCTTTTTGCCCGCATTTGCCTTTCTTCGCAGTTTCTTTGCAACTTCCTCACAACTTCTCTTTCGTGACCCTCTACCATAAAAGGTGAAAGGAGTGATCATCCCATGACATTCAAAAAACAATGGATCACTGCATTAACAATTAGCGCATTAACCGTCGGAGGAGCATCCGCATACGCTGCAACAAACGACGATTCGAGTACGACGACAAAACAAACAAAACACGGGCACCACTTCGAAGGTATGAAAAAACAGGACATGACGTTACTCTTGAAAAAATTGAACATCACACAAGCCGAGGCTGATACTGCCCGTGAGAACGGACAGTCGATTGCCGATCTCGCAAAAGCAAAAGGGATCTCGTTCGCTGATTACAAGAAGGCGGAACTTGCTGCAGCGAAGGAACAACTCGCTAGCCTCGTCAAATCAGGTGACCTGACACAGACACAAGCAGACGACATGCTGAAGCGTCAAACGGAACGGTTCAGCGGCGTCAAGAGCTACGCTGAACTCAAAGAAAAAATGCCGATGGGACGCCACGGTGGACCAGGTTTCTTCAATGAGTCGTTGATTGCTGACGTCTTAAAGGCACTCGGACTGAGCCAATCGAAGTTCGATGCCGCCAATCAATCGCTCGCTGCCTATGCCAAGGCACAATCAATCAAGTTCGCCGACTATAAAAAAGCATTGCTTGCCGCACAGACGAGTCAGCTCGACCAACAAGTCAAAGACGGTAAGATGACAGAAAAGCAAGCAACAGAAATCAAATCCCGTCTGACGGAAGAATACAAGGACGCGAAGAGCTACGACGATCTTCCGGATCGTGGCGAACACGGTAAGCGTGGTGACCATGGACCGGGTGGTGTCTTCGGTGACTCGACGTCAGCAATCCTAAAAGCACTTGGACTCGATGAGGCGAAATTCGAAGCTGCCCAGCAATCGTTGCCTGAATTTGCGGAAGCGAATAAGGTCGCTTACGCCGATTTCGAGAAAGCCGTTCTCAACGCTCAAATCGCAGCCGTCGATCAACAAGTCAAAGATGGCAAGCTGACAGAAAAACAAGCGAAACAAATCAAGGAACACATCCAGTCACGCGCAGATGAGGTCTCAAGCTACGCTGACTTGAAAAAAGGTCCAGCACGCGATGGTCATGGTCCAGGACACGGACATGGTCCGAAGGGTGACATGCCGGGCGCACCGGATCAGGGAACGGATGCCGATCCGAATGCGAGTGATACATCCGTCGATTTAGCGATTTAAGATTTAGACCGAAGCTCCTTTTTCGAGCTTCGGCTTTTTTGTGTGCCCTTTAGGACAAATGTCTTTTAATCGTGATTTTCATATACTGGTTCACTTTTTTGAAAAATAAGTCTATTCCTTGAACGAAGGTTGCAATTTCCATTTCCTTCACCCGATACTAGTAAAGAGAACGTTAGTATCGTAAGGAGGTGACGTGGATGGCTTTTCATGAAGCGATGAATCGGATTCGTCAATCCGATACAGCCCCACTCTATATCGGTGGTCTGGAAGTCTCCCGTCCGGAGACGGCGGAAGCCTTCTTCCAGCAGCAGACCGATGCGATTTTTTTGTTTGATGCGCAAGGGACAATCATCTATTTCAACGAACAGTTACCGGACATGCTCGGGTATTCCGCCGAGACGCTCTACGAACACTTTGCCGTCTTCAATCCGCCGGATCAGGTCGAAGCGGTGACAACCTTCTTCAATCGTGCCCTGAGTGGTGAGACCGTTCATTATACGGCGCAAGGACTCCATGCCGACCAACACCGGGTCACATTGAAGATCACGAACATGCCGGTCGAACAAGACGGGCAGGTCATTGGTGTCTACGGCGTCGCCCGCGATATCACTCGTGAGAAACAGCTCGAAGCAGACGTCTCGTCGATTCGTTCCCAACTCGAACTGACGGAACAGATTCCAGAACTCGTCGTTTTCCACTTTGATGTGACGACACAATCAATCGAATTCTCGCCCGGTCTGCTCCAATTTTTAGGACTGTCGGTGGAAGACGCGTCAACACTGGATCAAGCACAATTGTTCAGCCGGATTCATCCACGCGACTTCGATCCACTACGCTTTGAGATGGCGCAATTGATCGCCGGTGAAAAAGGACGCTCTGAGATGGAAGTCTCTTTATTAACTGCTGACGGTACGTATCAGTTATTGCGCCTGAAAGCGTTCCCCCGCCCGGACCATCCCGACCATCTGTCGGTCGTCCTTTATGACTTATCGGAAGTTGATGAGGCACGGCGTCAACTCGTCACGGAACGGGCACAGGCACGTGAAATCTATGAGGCCGTCAATGCGGCGATTTCGCAAATCGACTTATTTACGGGACGGATCCTGTTTCACTCACAAGGATTCCTGCATATCTTCGAAGAGTTGCCGCAGGATTTAGTCCTCAGCCGAGAGTGGTTGTTCGAACGATTGGACGTCCGCGATCACGAGGTGATGAAACAGTTTATCGGACGATTAGTCGACGGTCAGGCGGGCACGATCCAATACCGGCTTCACTTCCCGGATGGTCGCGCCAAGTGGATTGAGGACCAGCAAATTCCGGTCTTTCAGCTCGACGGCACGATCGCCTACACGAATAGCATCATGCACGACATCACGCTTCAAAAAGCCTATGAGGAACAACTGCGGCAACTCGCGTTACGCGACGCTGTGACACAGCTGCCGAACCGCCAAGCCTTGATTGAGACGATCCATGCTTGGCAGGCACAGGATCTGTCGTTCTTCGTTCTGTCCGTCTCGTTCAACCGGATTGCCGAGATCAATAACGCATTCGGTCACGGCTCCGGCGACCAGTGGTTAAAAGGAACAGCTGCGTTGTTACAACAAGCAAAACCAAATGAGACGTTCCTCGGACACCTCGGCGGCGACGAATATGCTTTGCTCGTTCCGACAAGCTATAAACAGGATGTCACGACGTGTGCCCAATCCCTTCTCGACTTATCGGAAACACCGATTTCAATCGAACCGTACGCCTTGTTCGCCCGTATATCGGTCGGGGTCAGCCGCTATCCGGAAGACAGCACCGATGCCGTGGAACTCTTGAAACATTCCTATACCGCCTTGCGCCGGTCGCGTCGGGAAAATCACAGCACGATGCATCACTACGCCTCGAATCTCGATATCGATTATTACCGGCGTTACCGACTTGAACAGGATCTACATTATGCGATTGAGCGCGATGAACTGTTCCTCGAGTACCAGCCAAAAGTCGATAGCTGGACCGGGAAAATCGTCGGGATGGAAGCATTGATTCGTTGGCAACACCCGGAATGGGGACGGATTCCTCCGAATGATTTCATTCCGCTCGCGGAAGAGAGCGCCCTGCATGTCGCCATCGGTGACTGGGTCGTCGAGACAGCGTGTCGTTCGATGCAACACTGGAAGACAACAGGGGCGCAGCTCGTCCCGCTGTCCGTCAACGTCTCACCGAAACGATTCTTGATTCCCGGCTTTGAGCACCATATCGAACGGATGCTGTCGACATATCAGTTGGCACCCGAGTTACTCGAGCTTGAGATCACCGAGGCGGCTTTGATCATGGATGATCCGATGACGACTCGGACACTCGAATACGTCAGCCGGATCGGTGTCCGGATCGCTCTCGACGATTTCGGGAAAGGCTACTCGTCGATGGTCTACTTGCAACGGTATCCGATCGACGTCATCAAAATCGACCGGCAGTTCGCGACGCACATCACGGATGACGCCAAAGCCCAAGCTATCGTCAAAAGCATTCTTTACATGGCAGGTGAGTTCAATCTGACGGTCGTTGCAGAAGGGATTGAGACACTCCGTCAGCTCGATACGTTCCGGACGCTCAATTGTCCGAGCATCCAGGGCTATTTGTTCAGCCGACCGGTACCTGCCGCTGTCATGGAGTCGTTCCTCCTGCGCGAGATCTTGTATCCGATTGAGGCCTGTTCCCTGTCGAGCGACACCGTTCCGAGCTTCTCGGTCGCGGGAAAAGTCCGCATGCTGACACATCATGCCCAGTCGTTCGAACTGCCCTTCTCGGACATCGAAGCCCATCAAACGAGCACGCGTGCGCTCTATTTTTCGACGAAGACATCGTTGCCTTTGTCGGATGCGACGTTTGAGATTCGATTGAGTGAAGGTCTTCAACTCGTCTCCTGCACGGTGACGATCACGGGGCAGAAAGATGAACAATATATCGGCGAATATACGAATCCGACAGACGCAGAACAAATCATGCGTTTCTTCCAGTCGTTACGCTATCACCCTTAACTTCACCACGAAGACGTTCACACACGTCTTCGTGCTTTTTTGTTATAGTAATCGTAAAGCGCTTCACTTCAGAAGGGAGGAATGGCATGCAGTTACCATTACCTACGAAACACCATCGCCGCTCTACGAAAGGACAACTGTTTCGGCGGATGCTGATGCTGACGATCGGTGCCGTCATCTTCGCCATCGGACTAAAAGGATTCCTTGTTCCAAATAACATCATTGACGGAGGAATCGTCGGGATTTCGATCATCGGCTCAAAGGTGACGAATACAACGCTCGCCTTGTGGCTGTTCTTCCTGAACATCCCGTTCATCTTCTTCGGCTATAAACAGATCGGAAAGACGTTCGCCTTATCGACGTTGTATGCAATCTTCATCATGGCAATCGCAACGAAACTACTCGAACATATCGGTCCGTTGACACGGGTCGACTTACTCGCGACCGTCTTCGGTGGTCTGATTCTCGGGATTGGTGTCGGAATCGTCATCCGGTCGAGCGGATCACTCGACGGAACGGAGATCCTTGCTGTCTCCTTCAGCCGTTCGACGCCGTTCTCCGTCGGTGAGATCGTCATGTTCTTCAACGTCTTCATCTTAGGCGCCGCAGGATTCGTCTTCGGTTGGGACCGGGCGATGTATTCCTTGATTACGTATTTCGTCGCCTTCAAGACGATCGACGTCGTCATCGACGGGCTCGATCAGTCGAAGAGTGTCTGGATCATTTCCGAAAACTACGAAGAGATCGGTCTTGCCATCATGGACCGGCTCGGCCGCAGCATGACGTACTTAAACGGCGAAGGCGCCTTTACGGGTGACGGGAAGAAAGTCATCTTTTGTGTCATCAGCCGGCTCGAGGAATCGAAACTCAAGGACATCGTCCGTGATTTTGATGAACAGGCGTTTATCGCAATCGGCAACATCCATGATGTCCACGGCGGTCGCTTCAAGAAAAAAGATATCCATTAACCGAACGAAGGGAAGGAACACGGGTGTGGAAAAAACATCGTAAGAAAATCATCGGCGGCGTCATCATCATCGTCACGCTTGCCGTCATCATCGTGATCGGGATTTCCGGATACGTCGGATCCTCGCTGACGCAACCAGAACGCGAAGCCTTGACGACGACACCGAAAAAAGCGGAAGGTCTCGATTATGAGGACGTCACGTTCCGGTCTTATAAGGACCGGACACGACTCGCCGGCTGGTGGATGCCGAGTGAAGACGCGAAGCTGACCATCGTCTTCGCCCACGGCTACGGAAAAAATCGCGAGCAGGAGGATGTACCTGTCCTGCCTCTGTTTAAAAAGTTTCACGATGCCGGCTATAATGTCCTGACGTTTGATTTCCGCGGATCCGGTGAATCGGATGGCAAACGCGTCACGGTCGGTGCAAAGGAACAAGATGATTTGCTGACGGCCGTTCGCTACGCAAAGTCGCGGTCTTCTAAACCAGTCGTCCTGTACGGCATCTCGATGGGGGCTGCAACATCTCTCGTGACCGCTCCAAAGGCGGATGTCGTCGGTGTCATCGCCGACAGTCCGTTCAGTGACCTTGAGAATTATCTCGCAACGAATCTCCCGGTCTGGAGCGGACTACCGAACTTCCCGTTCACACCAGTCATCCTTCAAATCACGCCTCCCCTGACCGGACTCAATCCAGAGCGGGTCAAACCGGTCGAAGCCGTCCGGCGGATCGAGTATCCGATCCTGTTGATTCACGGGAAGGACGACGATGCGATTCCGGTTACGGAAAGCATGAAGATTCAAAAAGCCGCGCCGCGCTCCGAGCTCTACGTGACGGAAAACGGCGGACACGTCCAGTCGTATGCCCATGACCGAAAAGCCTACGAAGAGAAAGTCATGACCTATCTATCTGATCTGCGTTGACGAAAGGAGACGATTGTATGCAACACCTGTCCCTGTTTCTGACGTTTTTCGTCGCCCTGCTCGTCATGTCTACCGGGTTATTCTTGTCGTACCGGGCCGGTTATCGGTTGCGTTACGGACGGACGATCGCCTTGATTTGGATCGGTTCCGCCTTGATCGGATTAGCTTTCTACTTCTTTCGTTAAACGAACAGCCGCCCGCTTCCCTGACGGAAACGGACGGCTGTTTTTTCATGTTTATCGTTTTAGTACGGCAGCGCCGACAATCTTCAACACTTCCGGGCGACTGAGTTTCTCTTTTCCTTTTGCCAGCGCATCGAGCGTTCCGTGTGCGAGCGCGAGCGGAATATGACAAAACTCATAAATCGTCGTTTCCTTCGGGATCGAGGCGAGATAGGCGTCGGCTTCTGCGAGGTTTTCACGCGCATAGGCGAACATCGTATCCGTCGTCCAACCGGGTGGGAAATAACCGACACCCCGCTCCGCATCTTCCTGTTGGTTACGGAGGATGTTGACAGCTTGTAAACCACGACCGAATCCGATCGCTTGCTGTTTATCCGTGACGATTCCCGCTTTCCAGTACCAGATATCGGATAACATGACGCCGACCAGCCCTGCGACATAATACGTATACTCGTCAAGATCCGCTTCCGTCTCGACCGTCCAGTCCCGTTCAGCCCAGACCGCCATGCCTTCCGCCATCTCCGCCGTCGAATCAAGCACCTTCGGACGGATTGCGGCCGGACAGTAAGCAATCCACTCCGGTAGACGGAGCGTCACTTCCGGTAACTGTGCCGTATACGGCGCAATCAATTCAAGATAGGCGGTAGCCGAAAACGTTCCGCGCATCAACAATGCCGTCTCCCGCAGTAACATCGTCTTGACGTCTGTTGCCAAATCCTCATGGTCTTCAATCTCATCGATGGCGCGCATACATAGATAAGCAGCACCGACCGCTTCCTGTAAGTCCTGCGATAGTCGACTGATCGGAATATAGAAGGTGCGACTCGTCGCTTTCAATACACGGTTCGCGTCTTTTTTCAGCTGCTTCGTCTCATTCATTCCTGACAACTCCCTCTTTGGCTCAAAAGGTTTCTTTTCTCTTCATTACTATACACGATTCAACGCGTTTCAGCATTTGTTTCATGATAAGAAAGACTCCCTTTGCGCTAGATTCAGGCTAAGGGAGTCTGTTCGTCTTGATTTGAAGCGGATCGTTCCAAGGAAAGATACGTTCCAATGACATTCAAATGCTATTATTTTTCCTGTTGTTTCAACAGTTGTCCAATCAAGCCGGTACTGCGGGAAGCTTCCGTATTCTCTTCCTGGATCGACAGATAGACTTCCTTCCGGTGGATATCGACCTGGCGTGGTGCCTTGATGCCGAGCTTGATTTGATCGCCTTCGATCGCAAGAATCGTCAGTTCGATGTCGTCGCCGATTTGAATCGCTTCCCCTGTCTTACGCTTCAGTACGAGCATCAGCGACCACCTACTTCCGTCAGACTGCCGATCAGATGACGATTCGTGTATGTATCGTCCAGGATGATTTGTTTCGCGAGTCGTTGTTTCGTCTCCATGACGAACGGTGCCCGCAGATTTGTCGTCGATTGGCTGAACGGATCACGTAACGTGACCGTCGTATAGACGGCGACCTGTGCCGTATCCTCGATTCCGAGTTGCTCCTTTGCTGCTTCCGGTAATTCGAATACATACTCGGGATCAATCCAGAACGGATTCGTCACGACGAACGCACATTCCGGCTGATCAATCGATTGAAACGACCAGAACGGAACACCTTCTCCGAATGGTAGCAGTATGAAGCGTTTGGCGTCCGGGAAACCTGGTAATTCAGACGCAAACGTAATGATTTCCGTCTCGTCAATCGTAATGGTTCCAAAAAAATCAGTTTCGATCTGCATGTCGTTATCCTTCCCCATCGAATATGCCGCCAACCGGCCACATATTCAGTTGATTTTGTTCCTGTAAGTAAATCTCGACCTGTCCTTTTTGAACGGTCAGTTCCGGTCGATGCGTTTCGACTTCGATTTTCGGACGATTCGCGGTATAGTTCACCCGGACCTCAGCCGGCGTATAGGTCGTCTTGACCCGGTCGAGACTGCGGGGAATGAACCCGAGTGTCGTCACTTCAGCCGGTGGGGTATCGTTTGCTTGTGCAATCCGCGCGACCGCATCGCCGCCCTGCTCGATCCGCATCAGCTGATCCCCTTCAGATGCACGTTGCGCGACGGCCTCTTGTCCTTTTTGCCGACCATAGGCAGCATACTGACGGACGGATTCGAGCGCAGGAACGCGTCCCATCTCGATCCAGGCTTGTGTTGAATCAATCTCCAGGCGCGCGGCAACGGTTTCGAGCGACAGTTCCCCACGCGGCTGTTCAATCGATAGGGAGGCAGGTGTCTGCTTCTGCTCGATTTGCGGACGCGTGATGTTCATACCGATCCGTGCCGCTGTCTGCCGCATTTCAAGGTGCGGAAGATTCATCTGCCTTCACTCCTTATCGTAAGAAATCAAGCAATGTCGGCTGAATGATACGAGCCCCTGCACTGAGCGCTGCCCGGTGCAACGTTTCGTATGACTTCAGGTCCATGATGACTTTTTCCGCTTCGATGTCTTCATTGTTCGACATGACGGTCTTCGCAATGATTTCCTGATCCTCTAGACGCGACGTGTTCAGATCCATCCGGTTGACGCGTGCCCCGAGATCCGCACGGGTCTCGACCGTTTTGTTGAGCATCCCGTCGATGTCTTTCAACATGCCGGACAGCTCAGCACCATTGTTGTCGGCGTTCGTCCCGAGCGCATCATAGACTTTCTTTAATGTCTCGAACGTATCGGGTCCGAAGACGTTCAACGGTGAGATATTGACTTGGACTTCAATGCCAGAAGAGACTTCGTATTGAATCGCTTCCGTCTCCTTCCCGGTCGGATCGCCGTCTGTGAAGACACCGTTAACAGCACCTGTCGCACTTGCTAGATAATCGCGCAAGCCATCCATCGAGACGAACTCCGTATCCGTCTTCGTTCCGTTGAAGATGCCTTTTTCATTGTATTTCGTATTCGCGAGTGTTCCGATATGTTCAATCAGTTGCCCGACCTCACTTTGGATTGCTTTACGTTGCGTCGCATCGTACGTATCCGTCGCCGCTTGCGTCGTCAGCTCGCGAATCCGGCTCATCGCTGACGTGACTTCGTTGAGGGCGGAATCCGTCAAATCCATCCAGCCCGTTGCTTCACTGGCATTTTTCTTGAACTGTTCGACTTCCCGTACTTCCGTCCGGTAGCGGACCCCTTGCATCGCAACGACCGGATCATCGGACGGACGCTGAATCTTCTTGCCACTGATCAATTGTTCCTGGAGTGTACTCAAGCGCTGATAGCTTGAGGATAAATGTCCGATATTCGTCTTCGTCAACATCGTTTGTGTTACTCTCATCTATTCATCACCGTCCTACGAGTCCCATACCGTTGATGATTTTATCAAGCATCTCATCGACGGTCGTAATATTTCGTGCTGCTGCATTATAGGCATGTTGATACTGGATCATCATCGTCATCTCTTCATCGATCGAGACGGCTGACATCGACATGCGGCGTTGATCCGCACTTTCCATCAGGACAGCAGCGCTTTTTCCGAGGCGTCCGACCTGGTCGGTTGCTACTGCCATGTTGCCGATGACGTTCTGGTAGAACGAACCGATCGTCGTTGTCGTCTGCGACTTCGTAAATTCAATGCTCGTCGTCTTCATCCTCGCAAGCTTCAATGCCCCTTGGCTGTCACCGATATTGCCGTCGGTCGATGTCGCGATGTTGTCGAGGCTTGCTTTGATATCGGACCCAACAGCAATCGTCGCTGCCGTGATCTCACCGCTTGTTGCCATGAAGAAGGCATCCGAACCAGCCGTGCCGTCTTTTTTCAAGTTCGTCGCGTGGGCCGCGTTGAACGCGTCAGCGAACGTCTTCGCCATCTCATCGAGCTGGCTTTCCATCTTGACGTATTCCCCGGTCATTTGACCGTCGCGCTCCTGTCCGTACATCTCGATCAATCCCGTCAGGCGTCCGGTAGAAAACCCGCCGAATTGGTCGAACGTATACGTTTGTGTTTCTGATTTAAAGCCGGTGTAGAGCCCCTGATCGTTCGTCGTGAACGTCAACGTTCCTGCTTTTGGCAAGTCGGAGTCGACGGCAAGAAGCTTGTCGCCGTTCGGGAACTTGATTTGGACGTCGATCCGTCCTTCCGCATTCCGCAGGGCATTCCCCATCTCGCCATTCTCGATCGCTTGGGCATCCACCGTCACTTTTTCGAAATCGACATATTGAGCGAGCTCGTCAAAATAACGATCGCGTTCATCATAGAGCGCATTCGGCAAGGTACCGAGCGGTTCGACGACATGGATTTCCGTGTTGATGTTGTGAATTTTTTGCAGGAGATCGTTGACCTTTTTCGTCGACACTTCGATCTCACTCTTTAAATCCGATTTCACCTGGTTGATCGCTTTTGCCATGTAATTGAACGTCTGTGTGAGTGTCTCCGCCTTTTGACGGACGACACTCCGGGCACCGGAATCTTGCGGGTTCGTCGATAACGTCTGCAGAGATTCCCAGAATCCGTCGAATGCTTTCGCAAGACCTGTATCCGATGGTTCGTTGATGATGTCCTCCATCCGGCCGAATGCCGCTTCCTTTGTTCCGTAATACGAAACCTTCGTCACTTCGTCCCGGTACTGTTTATCGAGCATGACGTCGCGAATCCGTTCAATCATCTCTCCCCGGACGCCGGTCCCGATTTGACCATTTCGTCCCGAACCGAGCGAAATCGATAACTGCTCCGTCGTTCCCATGACGAGACGCTGACGGGAGAATCCTTCCGTTCCGGCGTTCGCAATGTTGTTTCCTGTCGATTGCAGGGCCCACTGGTTCGTCGTTAACGCCCGACGCCCTGTCTCAAGCCCCATGAAAGTCGATCCCATCCGTATTCCTCCTTACGCGTTTCGATTGAAATGTGTCTGGTTCAATGCAGACTGTCCATATGTGAAATCATCCGCTTCCGGTATCAATAATTGCAGATGCCAATCCAAGTACTGCAACGACTGTTCGAGAAGTTCTGCATTGAGTGCATTCAATTGCCGTAGCTGGCCGATCGTCTGTAGCAATTCCCGGAGCGACGCGACATCTTCCGGATGTGAGGCGATCCACTCCGTCATCGTCATATCCCCCATGAGGGCGAGACGCTCCTGTTCTAGCCCTTCGATCCGTTTGATATGTACGGGTTCTTCCTTGACGATTTCAGACAGACGGCGCATGTCATTTGCGATCAGAACCTGTTTTTTCTCTTCCGCTAACTTCAGTAAGACGATGTGCGCCTCGTTGAGTTGATTGATGAGTTGCATTCGGTTTCTCCTTCCGAATCTAAATCCCGTTCTATTCATATAAAAAACGACCCGCGCATCCGTGCCCCGAGTCGCCTCTTTTGTCTACGATGTCCCTGTTATAGGTTCAAGAAACGTTCCGCGATTTTTTTCGCATCCGGTTTATAGGTTCCATCCTGGATTGCCTGTTTAAGGGATTCAATCTTTTCCGTCCGTGACGTCTGCGTCTCATTGAAACGCGCACGCGCTTCACTTGAGATGCTGACTTCGTCTGGGCGGTTCGTGCGTTGGTTTTTTGTTCCTTCTACTGGTTGAGTTCTTTCGTACGTTTTGGGCATGTTCACCCATTTCGTAGAATCAATTCGCATGTGAACACCTGCTTTCTAGACTACAAGATTCTTAGTTCAAGTCCGATACGTCCTTGGTTTCGAAGAGTCAGAAGAGTCAAGCATCGCCTGGGCGAGGTCGCGTCGTAAACGATCGCGACATGCGGCACAAATCGTGCCTTCACGGGACGGTTTCCCGCAACTCTCACATATGATTTCCATTTGGGAAATCTCAGAGATCAATAAGCGCCCTTCCTTGATGTAGCGGAAGACGGTATCTTGACCGACACCCGTTTCGATCTCGACATCTTTAGGTGAAGTCCGGATTTTCCGTCGTTCTCGCAGGAACTCACGTACCTTCTCGAAATTCGTATGATCCTGTCGTATACAATCAATACACAGTTCTGAAGATTGACGCACGACTAACTTCCCGCAAGATTTACAATTGATGACATCCATTTCCTTCACCTCATACAGAGTATCGGCAGGAATGTGACTTTCTTAAACACTTCGAAATAAAGTTACAGCAGAAATTTCATCCGCTCCTGCTTGTTTGAGCCGAAACATCGCCTGACGCAATGTCACACCCGTCGTATAGACGTCATCGACGAGGACGATCTTCCGCCCTTTGACGTCACCGGATACATGATATGGATTGCGACGCGTCAGTCGCGCTTGTCGTCCTGCCTTACTTTGCGCAGGACCATCAATCCGACTTAAACAAGGAACGATTTTTCCGCGTATCCGCCGCGCGATTTCATCCGCCTGATTAAAACGGCGTTCAGCTATTCGTTCCGCACTCAGCGGAATCGGCACAAGAACTGCTTGCTTGATTTTTACCTTCTTCAGCTCATCCATAAACATCTCAAGTAGGACGGTATCACCGAGAAACTTGAAGCGATGCATGAACTCCTTCGCTGCATCATTGTATAGATAAAGAGGTGCTGTTTGGAGCGTCAGCCCTTGTCTTCGCCATTCTGCGCAGTCTGAACAGCACACTGGACCCGGCTTTCCACAATCGACGCATTCCCCTCTTTTTACAAACTTTATTTTACAGGTCGGACAGGTCACTTGCCTAGTCCAGAGATTTCCGAGCTCCCAACTAGGTAGATAGACCTCTTGACAGAACAGGCACCGGCTCATGCGCGCCTCTTATTCGCTTGCTTGATTTGATAAACCGCCTCATACATCGCATCACTCCGGTCGTTCGCACAAAATACGATATCGCCATCCGGATGCACGGTGGATCGACCGACACGCCCGCTGATTTGAATCAGGGCTGCTGCACTGAATCCATGATCGGCATCCAACACCATCACTTGAACATTTTCAATCGTGACACCTCGTTCGAGAATCGTCGTCGTCAACAGGATAGTCGTCGAGGTCCGGAACCGCTTGACCTTCTCGATCCGGTCCGGATCAGCGGCGTGGACGGTCTCGACGTCTAATCCGCTCGCAGCAAGTATGCCTTGCCACCGGTCAAGTTCCGCAATGCGGGAAACGAATACGAGACGCGGCGCACCATCGTGCTGCTTCAGCCAATCGCGAACCGTCTGCGACGTATAGGGAATGACTTGTCGCGGTACCGGTAGTGGATGACCATGGTACCTGCGCATCAGCCGGACCGTCGGCAGACGTCGGTGCCAAAACGATGGTGTCGCGCTCAAGAGGATCATGGCAGCATCCTGCGTCATCGCACGCCGGACAAAACGCCGTAACGTCCGGTCCATCCGGTATGGAAAGGCATCGACTTCATCGATGAAGACGACATCGAAGCAGTCTCGGTAATGAATCAATTGATGCGTCGTACTGACCGTGATATCCCCGATTTGCAGACGCTCGGGCGATCCACCGTACAGGGAGACGATCGTAGCAGTTGTAAACGCCCGTTTCAAATGTGCAGTCAATTCCCGGACGACATCAGCCCGGGGTGCCGCAACGAGTACGCGGCGTCCGTTTGCGAGTGCGGCTGCAATTCCCGGAAAAAGCATCGGTGTTTTACCGGCGCCACAAACAGCGTGGACGAGCAGACGCCCTTTCTTTAAGACGGTCCGCTGAATCACTTGGGCGACTCGCTGCTGATCGGACGTCAGTGTCAGCGGTCCATGTGTCGACGGGGCAACCGGATCCAGCCTGCGCGGATCCGTCACCAGTTTTCCGCAACTCCGGAGTTTGCCATAAGCCAGGCATTTCCGGCAATAATAACACACCTTTTTACAGGTACAAGCCCCCCGCACCGGTAGCGCACCGCACCGCTGGCAACACCAGGTCACGGCAGGGAAGACTCGGTATGTCGGTAAGATCGTCCCGATTGTTTCGAGCGGTACGATTCGTCCCCGAATATCCATCAGCATTCCTCCTTTTGGATGGCTTCTTCCCGGGAATCGAGCCCGATTCCTTCATACCGGCTTTGTACACGGTTGAGCTTTCCGGGCACGATGTGGAAGAGAACAATACAGTCTAGATCACGATCGCCCGGCTCCACATCGGCATCTTTCACAAAAGCTCATTTTTACAATACAAAAGCAGCAGGTATTCTCTTCTTACGAGAACGCCTGCTGCTTCTTTTTTATTCTGCTGATTTGTACCACGTGATCCCAATCGCACCTGGTCCAAGGTGCGTACCGATGACCGGTCCAAAGAAACTCATCTCGATCCGGGCTTGCGGGAACCGTTTCGCCAGTTCACTGATTTCCGCTTCCGCTTTTGCAGAATCTTCCGCATGAATGACACCGATGACGTAACCCGTGCCATCTCCCTGAATGTCTTCCTTCATCATTTCCTCGATCCGATTCACGGCACGCTTGAATGTCCGGATTTTTTCGAACGGGACAATCTTCCCGTCAACGAAATGAAGGACGGGCTTGATTTTCAGAAACGATCCGACAAAGGCCTGCGCAACGCTCAATCGTCCACCTCGCTGCAAATGTTCGAGGTCGTCGACGACGAAATAGGCCCGGATCTGCTCTTTTAATGTCTCCAGGCGATTCACGATCGTCTCCGCCGTGGCTCCTGCATCTCGCAAACGAACAGCCTCTTGGACGAGAAACGCTTGCGGCATACAGGAAATACGTGAATCGACTGGATGGACGTTGACATGATCGAGCATCATGTTGATCGTATGTAACGCTTGATACGTTCCACTGATCCCGCTCGACAATGTAATCCCGATGATGTCCGTTCCTGCCGGCAACTGTTCGAACGAGGCTACGAGATCGCCAATGTTCGGTTGTGAGGTCGTCGGGAGGCTTCCCGTTTGGATTCGTTCGTAAAAATCGGCTACTGAGATATCGAAACCTTCCCGGTAGGCGTCACCTTCGAAGATGACACTAAGTGGTGCGACATGCACTTGATGGTCTTCACAATAAGTAGTAGGCAGATAGGCTGTGCTATCCGTTAAAATCACAATCTGGCTCATCCGTGAATTTCCTCGCTTTTATAGTTCCGTCGTGGCGCTGCCGAATATGACACGCCACAATCGCTTTTAAGTGTAGCATTTTTCACTGGATAAAAAAAGAAAGACGGGAGCAGCGCTCCTGTCTTTCTAAAGGTCAGACGACGACCCAGCCGCGACGAATCGATTCGACGACGGCACCGGTCCGGTCTGGTACGTTCATCTTCCGAAGAATCGACGAGACGTGGTTTTTGACCGTCTTCTCACTGATGTATAACGTATCGCTGATCGCCCGGTTCGAGAACCCGTCCGCAAGCAGTTGCAAGACTTCGCACTCGCGACGCGTCAAGACGTGAAGCGGTGCTTCCGCGACACGCTTTTCAACAGGTTGTGACGCCATCGTTTGTTTCATCTTCATCAGACGGCGGTATTCCTGTAGTAAGTTCGGTGTGACTTTCGGGTGGACATAGCCACCTTCACGATAAACGGAACGAATCGCATTGACGAGTTCATCCGTCGCCATCTCTTTTAAGAGGTAACCGACGGCTCCGGCACCGAGCGCGTGCATGACGTATGTCTCATCATCATGAATCGATAGGATGATGACGCGTACATCGGGATACACTTCCATGAGACGTTTCGTGGCCTCGACACCGTTGACTTGCGGCATGTTGATATCCATTAAGACGATATCCGGTTGGTGGGTTTCGACGAGCGGGATGACTTCCGCTCCGCTCTCCCCTTCCGCTACGACGACGAACTCTTCTTCAAAATCAAGAATTCGTTTGACGCCTTCGCGGAATAACTGATGATCGTCGACGATGACTACTTTCACTTGCTCGTTATTCACAGTGTTTCCCCTCTCGCTTCGGATTCCTCGATCGGAATCTTGACCTTGATGACCGTACCTTTTCCGGGTTGCGTTTCGATCTCGAATTCACCATCGATCAATTCGATTCGCTCCCGCATACCGACAAGTCCGAATGACTCGTCGCATGAAGCGACGATGGAATCGAACTCGAATCCAACGCCGTTATCCTTTACATGGATCCGCACGGAATGTTGATATTGTTCTATGATAATACGAATGTCGCTCGCTTTGGAATGTTTTACTGCATTTTGTACAGCTTCCTGAACGATTCGGAAGACAGCAACTTCATACGTCGAATCAATCCGTTCCCCGCCACCGAGATAATTGAAGTGAATCGGAATGTTCGAAATTTCTTGAATATGACGAAGATAGCGCTCGAGTGTCGGAACGAATCCGAGATCGTCAAGCGTCATCGGACGTAAATCATATATGATGCGACGTATGTCTGCAAGTCCGTCTCGAATCAATGTCCGCAGACGATGGATTTCTTCAAAGGCTGCCTCGGCACCATTATGCTGATGAATCTTTTCAATCAAGTCTGCCCGGATCAGGACGTGGGCAAGCGTCTGCGCAGGTCCGTCATGCATGTCGCGCGATAATCGGCGACGTTCGTTTTCGGCGGATTGGAATACTTTTAGACCCATTTCCTGCTTTTGCATCGCCTTCTCGTACTTTTCATTCATCGTCTGCATATCGTCCGTCAAGAAGTTCAGGACGACCGAAACACGTCCAATCAATTGATCCGCCCGTTCGATTGTCTCATCTAGCTGCATCAGCCGGCGCTCCAGTTCATCGCGTCGCTTACGGCAATTCATCTCGTCTCGTTGATTGATGAACGATTCAAGTTGTAACGCATTCGCCGTCTCGTATGCCGAGCGGACATCCTGTTCCGAATAGCTGTCGAAGTTTTTACTGACGACGACGAGTCGCGCCTTCGCATCCTTGATATGCCGTTCGAGTCGTTCTGCTTCTTTTATATAGTCGTGCACCCGAATCTTCAGGTCGCGTAGTTCTTGCTGGATTTCCGCATATTGCTCACGTGAACTTTCCGTGATTCGGACGATTTCTTCTCGACTCTCTTCTACGACGCCGATGATGTTCTGTACGATATCATTCAAGGATAGCCGCTCCCTCATCTCATTCGTCATGGTACTCCCTCCATTCCTTGCCAGTCGTCTACGGTTGTCTCTCTCTTGGAACGTCGTTATGCTAGAAAGAACTAGTCTAACGAGGAGGACATTTTTGATTATGACATTATCTAATTATTATACAGTAAAAGAAAACGGTTTCCACGAAATCATTATTCAAAAGTCACGATTCATCACCTATTTAGCCCGCGCAACGACGGAAGAACAGGCACAGACGTTCATTTCCGAGCTGAAAAAAAAACATCATGATGCGAACCATAATTGCTCCGCCTACGTCATCGGCGAACGAAATGAGATTCAAAAAGCAAATGATGACGGAGAACCGAGCGGAACCGCGGGTGTTCCGATGCTTGAAGTCTTGAAAAAACGTGACTTACGCGATACGGTCGTCGTCGTGACACGCTATTTCGGCGGCATCAAGCTCGGCGGCGGTGGATTGATCCGTGCGTATGGTTCAAGTGTCTCGGAAGCCCTGAACGCAGTCGGTGTCGTCGAACGGATCGAGCATACCGTCGTTTCCGTCAACGTCGACTACACATGGCTCGGAAAACTCGAGAACGAATTGCGAGCGAGCGTCCATCCGATTGATCAGATTCATTATTTAGATCAGGTTCAAATCGACGTCCTCGTCAAGACCGCTGATGTTCCCGATTTTCTCGACTGGATGACGAACATGACAAACGGTCAAGCTGATTTGTCAAGCGGCTCTACGCGTTACCTCGAACGTGACATTATTTCCTGACCTGCTATACTAATTGTAAAGAATTTTAAAGTTTTTTAAAATTTCAGTTAAGTTAGGAGTTAATTCACGTGGAAGAGCGAACCCGCAGTAATAAAAAGATAAAGAAAAAGCGTTCCTGGTTCAAAGTGTTCGTCATCAGTTTCCTTGTCGTCTTACTCGGAGGTGGTGCTACCTTCGCTTATGTCGCTTATAAAACTTTTCAGACTGCGAATGAAACGAAAGTCGATTTAGCCCGAGGAGATAAATCCGAAAAACGGGAAGCCGCGATTGATTTGACGAAAGATCATTTTTCCGTCTTACTCGTCGGTACGGATGAGCGTCCTGGTGATACCTCCTCCCGCGCTGACACGATGATCGTCGCGACATTCAACAAAAATGATCAGACCGTCGATATGGTCAGTATCCCCCGTGACTCACTCGTCGAGATTCCTTCCGTCGGTTATGAAGATAAGATCAATCACTCCTATGCTTTTGGAGGCATCGATTCTACGATCGAAACGGTCGAAACTTTGCTTGATATTCCGATTGATTATTATGCATCGATCAACTTCAATGGCGTCGTTGCGATCGTTGACGCGTTAGGCGGAATCGATGTTGACGTCAAGTTACCGATCAATACGCTCGACTCGTCCGATAAGCGCAACGGCGTCAAATTGGAGCCGGGACAACAGACATTGAACGGTGAAGAGGCACTCGCCTATGCCCGCATGCGCTACCAGGATCCTGAAGGTGATATCGGTCGGACAAAACGGCAACAACAGATCGTCCAAGCCATCGTCGAACAATCGACTTCTTTTGGTTCCATCACGAAACTGAACGGTCTGATGGATGCGACAGGAGACAATTTCCAAACGAACATGTCGTTGACGGAAGCTTTTCAGTTGCAACCGTTCATCAAAAAAATCGGTTCGATCAACCGGATCGACTTAAAAGGAACGGATGCGAAAATCAATGGCGTCTATTACTATCAGCTTGATCCGACTTCCCTTGCGGACGCAAAGACGACGTTGAAGGAACAACTCAACTTGCCTCTGGATGAGACGACGGACGGCATGACGACAGAGGCTGCAGATGATTCGTCCGCTTCAACCAACTGATCATGCATCACTGTTACAGGTGCAACGTCGTGCTTACCAGGTAGAGGCAGCATTACTCGACGTTATTGATTTCCCACCCTTACGCGAAACATTGGAGGAAATCGGCGTCGAAGCACCGATCGGCTTTGTTTTTCTCGTGGGCGATACGCTTGCTGGTGCCGTAACGGTTGACGATATGACGATCACCCGTCTCGTCGTTGATCCGTTATACTTCCGCCAAGGCATCGCACGATCCTTGCTGCAACATCTATTGGAACACAGTCACGCGAAACATGTCATGACCGGCGCGCGTAATCAACCCGCGCTCGCTCTTTATGCTCGCTTCGGCTTCACGGAAACTCGGCGCGCGTTCCGCGATGAGATTGAACTCGTCTTCTTGACCCGCACGTGACGTCTAAATAACAAAGCGGCAGTGGATGCTTGTCCACTGCCGCTTTGTTATTTAGAAGAAAAGAAACCCGAGCACCGCGCCAAGCAGGACGATGCGAAGCGGTGACTGCTTGTAAAAACGTAACAGACAAAATAATCCGAAAGCGATCAAGAAATCAAGTCCACTTTTTATGCTCGATGTAAAAATCGGATCGTATAATGCCGCGAGTAAGATACCGACGACGGCTGCATTGACTCCGATCAACATCCGTCCAACGGATTGGTTCTTCCGAATGCGTTCCCAGTACGGTAAGACACCGATGACGAGCAGGAATCCTGGGAGGAAGATGGCGAGTGTCGCAAGCAGCCCTCCGGAAACCCCTGAAATCACCGTCCCGAGATACGTCGCGAAGGTAAAGAGTGGTCCCGGTACCGCTTGTGCAGCAGCGTAACCAGCAAGGAACGTATCCGTGTTCATCAATCCAGGTACGAGCATCTGCTCAAGAAACGGCAAGACGACATGTCCACCCCCAAAGACGAGTGCTCCCGCACTGTACATGATACTCGTCAGTTGGACGGTTCCCGTCGCAGATTGCGCGAGAAACGGTGTGACGACGAGTAAAACGAAAAACAGAACGAGGGCTGTGGCGCTAAGGAAGCGTGGCATACGAATCGACAAGGTTCCCCCCGTCGCCGTCTCTTCTTTGAACCAAAAGAAGGCAAGGAGACCTGCCAGCACTAAGACACCGACTTGTGCCAGTGGGTGCGCAATCAACAGTACGCCGGCTAGCGCCAGCAGCATCAATGTCATGCGCTTAAGACCGGTCGCAAGCTTCATCCCCATACCGAGGACGGCGTCAGCAACGATCGCAACCGCAACGAGCTTCAGTCCATGAATGAATCCGGCTTCGGCGACATCGAACTGCGTCGCAAGGATCGCGAACACGGTCAAAGCGATACTCGATGGTAACGTGAAGCCAACGAACGAAATGATGGCCCCCGCTACCCCGCCTCGGATCAGACCGATGCCCATACCGACCTGACTCGAGGCAGGACCGGGAAGGAATTGACAGAGTGCGACAAGATCCGCATATGCTTTCTCATCGATCCACTTTTTCCGTTTGACATATTCTTCATAAAAATACCCAAGATGCGCGACCGGACCACCGAACGACGTCAGTCCGAGCTTAAACGATACAAGAAAGATTTCCATTAAACGATGCATGTGTCACCTCCCTCTTTCATTTTACACAAAAGATGTTAAGTTCTTGTGAACTTCAACGTTTTTCCTTCCCATATGTCCCTTTTCGCCACAATTTCTCCATGGGACCTTGTGGATGAGACTGGAGATATCTGTTTGAAGCGATACCTTGAGTAGTCAAAAGAAGTAAGACGAGCAGTAATCCTTGCCAAAGTGGTGTCGTTTCATATTGACCACTCAGGAAAATAAACAGTGTGAAGACGAGTGTCTGCATCAGGTAATTCGTCAATGCCATTCGCCCGAGTGCCGCAAACCCGTTCATTCGCCCGGCACGGACGAGTAACGCAACAGCACTAGCATACGTAACAGCGAGCGTTCGTCCTGACAGCCAGACATAAAACAGATTGATCGATCCGTCGGGTACATCCGCATGTGCTTGAATAATTCCTGCGAACGCTGGAAGTGTCAGCAGCAAGCTGATTCCAAGCGTCCACCAGAGGAAGCGGTTCGAAGGGGGCGCTGTATTGAAACGTTCCATCAAGTAGGCTCCAATCAGGAACAATGATAAAATTTCCGGCCAAATGACACCGGAATTCATAAGCGCTTCTGGTAATTGAACCGTCGCATGATGCAACAAAAACCCGAGAATATCGCGCGATGCGACGAACGACTGAAGTGTTCCATCCATTTCGACGAGCGGAACATCGCCAAATTGACGAGCACCCCAAAAAATAAGTAGGTAGAGTAGAATGGCATAGATTTGAAATGCTATCGCAAATAGGAGTTTCGTGATCGGCTTGGTTTTTGCAAATAACAACAAGATAAAACCAGTCAGTGCATACGTATGTAAGATATCTCCCTGCCAGAAGACAAGATGCACGAGGCCGATGATGAGCAGAATTCCGAGCCGTCTTGCGAAAATCGTCATCGGTAGACCACGTTGGCGTAACCGATTGATGAACAGATAAAATCCTGCCCCGAATAAGGCACTGAACAACGTATAGAATTTCGTCTGGATGAAGAGATCAAAGAATAGACGGATCCATTGGTCTACCTCCCCCATCATCGCATTCGGTCGATCGCCCAGAAAACTCGGCATATTGACGAACAGAATACCACACAAAGCAAAACCACGTAACACATCCAAGTAAACGATACGTTGATTCAATTGTTGTTCCAATTTAACACTTCCTTTCTAAAAAAGACCGCCCAGAACGTGAGCGGTCATTGTCAGATGTTATTTCGATGTAAAGCGTTCCAACAAACTTAACAGCGGACGATAGCGTTCGCCGAGCAACCCGAGCGACTCGACTAAGATGTCGAGAACAAGCAGCAGCATCACGAGTGACACGAGAGCACCGAGCGAGTTCGTCTGGGAGAAAAGAATCGCCGTCATCCCGAAGATGGCACAGAGTCCGTAGATGACGAGGACAGCTTGGCGCATCGTAAAACCGAGGTCGAGCAACCGGTGATGCAAATGGGCCTTATCCGGTGCAAATGGCGGTTTTCCTTGCAGGACCCGCCGGACGATCGCAAACAGCGTATCGGAAATCGGGATCCCGAGCAAAATGACCGGAACGGCAAGCGAGAACAACGTCACGTTCTTGAATCCAAGGAGTGACAAGACTCCAAGCATGTACCCGAGGAACAAGGCACCGGTATCACCCATGAAAATCTTCGCCGGATAGAAGTTATGGAAGAGGAAGCCGAACGTGCTCATCAATAAGAGGATTGCGACGATCGTCACATAGACGTTTCCTTGGATGACGGCAAGACTGATCAATGTCAACAGGACGATACTCGAGACACCGGCCGCTAGTCCGTCTAATCCATCAATCAAGTTGACGGCGTTCGTGATCCCGATGACCCAAAGGAACGTCAGCGGCACACTCCACCAGCCGAGATACAGCTGCTGGTCGAACGGCAGATTGATGAATTCGATCCGGATGCCCCCGTTTAAGACGATGACGGCGGCAACGATTTGCCCCATCAGTTTCAGGCGGGCATTGAGTTGGAATCGATCATCGAAGGCGCCAGTCAAAATAATAACGAATCCGCCGACCAGTATATGCGTCGCGTACGGACTCGATGGTTGTAAGATAAAATAACCGATCATGAACGCGATATAAATCGCGAGTCCGCCAAGTCGCGGCATGATTCGGACATGTACTTTTCGCGCGTCCGGACTGTCAACGGCACCGACTGCAATCGCAAAGCGTTTCACGACGGGTGTGATCAGTAAGGCGGCGATAAAACAGACGATGGACGCAGTCCATAACATAGTAACATCACGCTCCTGCGCGAATTATATCATAAAAAAAAAGAGCCGACGAGCGGCTCTTACATGAAGATTGGTACTTCAGCTGCAGGATCATATGTATAGACGCCGCGTCCGACTTTTTTTATGGCAGGGTTTGCCTGTTCGACTTTCGCCATCAACTGGTAGATGTTACTAATTTGGTGACGATAGCGCAGTTCGAGCTCCATTTGGATATCACGCGCCGTCATGGATTCCCGCTCCCGCATCAGATCACTGATTTGATGGACGTAGACTTCAAGCGGATAACGCTGGTTGACGCGACGTTGCTTTAACGGACGTTCATGCGTGACAGCAACTTCCTGGGAGTGTTCTCCCGCTCCCCGGCTTAATTCCGAGATCAAGTATTCCGCACGACGTTGCAAACGACGGTATTCCTCTTCGATTTCCATTAGTTCGCGGTAAATATGTTCACTGTTCCCCATTCCTTGCCCCTCTTCCCTTTTTTATACATTAATATTTCATTTGTGTTTCAATTGTATGTATTTTGAAATATATTAAACTATAATTTGCCTTGATAATATATAATTTCTTTAATTATTTAATTATCCTGTAATATTTTCATATCCTTACCGATAAATTGGCTACACCTCATATTAACAGAAAGGAGTGAAAACGGAACATATAATTTCTACATTTAACTATTTTAATAATACTTAAGTTCTCATAAACCAATTTATATCTTTCTTATTTTACCGAAAAGGAGACTGGAAATTTAATGGACAAATTACCTAAAACACTTCAGACAGCGCTGGTACTTTCGTTGGTATCCGGATGTTTCGTCCCTGTTTCTTCTGTATCGGCTGCGACCGGCACATCTTTTACAAAAACCTCGTATCAGACGACGGACGCCTTGAATTTGCGCAGTTCGAACTCGACGTCTTCAAAAAAACTGCTGACGATCCCGAAAACGACGAAAGTCACATCCAGCTATCGGAAAGGTTCCTGGTATAAACTGTCATACAAAGGAAAGACCGGGTATGTAACGGGATCCTATTTAAAGAAGATCGAAAGCGGGACATCGTTTACGAAAACATCCTATAAGACGACGGATGCCCTTTCGTTGCGCAGTGCAGCTACGACTTCCTCCGCCCGGCTGTTGACGATTCCTAAAAATGCGAGTGTCCAGTCAAGCTATCGTAACGGCAACTGGTACAAAGTGACGTATGCGAAAAAGACCGGATATGTGTCCGGCTCTTATTTAAAGAAAGTCACCGCTCCCGCTAAAACGACTGTTTATACAACGACGGACCGGCTCAATTTCCGCTCCAGTCCTTCGACGTCCGGAAAAGTACTCGCTACGATTCCGAGCGATACTGCCGTCAGTTCCTTGTCCGTCAAATCGAATTGGCATACGATACAGTATCAAGGAAAAACGGGGTATGTCCTTGGAACATATCTGAAGAAGGGCACTTCCGTTCCGGCTTCGACGACCGGTGCCGCAGATTACAGCGGTTCGAAGATGTATGTCTTAATCCCGTCCGGTAACAGCGTTGCTTTACGCGCCGGTGCTTCGACACTCAGCGGACAAATCGCTCGCCTTGGTCGCGGTACCCCCGTTGTCGTCACGAATCCACGTCACCAGACGAAGGGCTTCGTTCCGGTCAGAACGGCAAGCGGTCAAAGCGGTTATATCGATGCGACGTATCTGACGTTGTTCCAACCGGCACCGTCGAATCGTCCGTTACTTGTCATCGATCCCGGGCACGGGGGGCATGACGCCGGCGCTGTCCGTTACGGTGTCACTGAGCGTGATATCGTTCTCACCGTCGCAAAACAGGTCGCAGCGCGTCTCGCGGGAAAAGTTGACGTCACGCTAACTCGTTACACGAACGACTATTACCCGACGCTCGGAGAACGCAGTGCTCTCGCGAACAGTCATGCAACGACCGCTTTCGTCAGTGTGCATATCAATGCGTCTACGAGCACGCAAGCGTACGGTGCAGAAACGTTCTACTATAAAGGTGCTTCTTCGGTCAATCTCGCCCGTAACGTCCAGCAACGACTCGTCTCCTACGCCGGCATGCGCGATCGCAGTGTACAGTATGCAAACTATGCTGTCATTCGCGGAACACAAGCACCATCGATTCTAGCGGAACTCGGTTTCCTCTCAAATAGCGCGGACCGTTCCAAATTGACGAATGCAACGTATCAATCACGCTACGCGCAAGCAATTGCGGACGGAATTCTCGCTTCATTCTAATTCTAATCGAATCAACATACGAAAAAGGATCGCTCAGGGAAGCGATCCTTTTTTCGATACACATTCATGTTCAAGGAATGTCCTTCACCATCAGGGAATGGTTCAGACAAGGGAGCGACTAGCGAGGATCTGCTCAAGGGAAAGCAAATCTGTCGAATCGACACGATAGTCTGCCTCATGGAGCGCCGATTCCGGTCCTACACCAACGGCATACATACCGGCAGCGTGGATGGCAGTGATGCCCGCTGTTGCATCTTCTACACCGATGCAACGACTCGGTTCGACGTCGAGCGCTTCCGCGGCACGGAGAAACACTTCAGGGTGTGGTTTCGATTGTGCAACGGTCGCAGCGTCTACGATGTCATCAAAATAGTGCCGGACCTTCAATGCCTCAACGACCATCAGCGCATTTTTAGAAGCGGACGCCATCCCGATTTTCAGCCCAGCGTTTCGGATTTCATCGAGGAATGCAGTGATTCCCGGAAGAAGGTCCTGTTCAGAGATATGTTGGATTAATGTGACGTAGTGATCATTTTTCTTCGCGGCGAGCGCTAGCTTCTCGTCCTCCGAAAAAGCGTCCTGTTTCCCACCGAGCGCAAGGATACGCTCCAGGGAATCCATTCGGCTGACCCCTTTTAATGTCTCATTGAACTCCCGGTCGAACGGGATCTCCAACTCCTCTCCTAATTGTTTCCACGCTAAGTAGTGATACTCTGCTGTATCGGTGATTACGCCGTCTAAATCAAAAATGACCGCTTCGATCGTTGGTGCCATCCGACATCCATCCTTTCTTCCATCGTCCATGCAAGGCAAGAAACCGAATGACTTTGCGCAAACGATTGCACTTGCCTCATGAATAATTTTACTGGTTCTTCCGAATCTTTGCAAGCGTTATCAAATATTTCTGATTCTTTGTTTTGGGATGATTCCTTTAGTTGATTTGATAACGCTTTCAATTTTAAGGGAATGTTTTACTTATTTCGTTCTTTTCTATTCGTTTTACATTTTTTAACTGCTATAATGAACCTCATAGCATATGAGGGAGTGACGAAGATGTTTCAACGTGTCAAACAGTTGTTGAATGATCAAAGTCGTAGAATCCATCGTTATGAAAAAATCGTAACGACGATCAATAGCCTAGAACGGGAAATGGAACAACAATCAGATCAAGCGTTACGTGAGTTGACGGTCGCATTACGTGAACGACTCCAGGCGGGTGAGCGGATCGAGACCGTTTCCCCGACCGCCTTTGCGCTCGTTCGCGAAGCGAGTAAACGCACACTCGGTTTGCGGCATTACGATGTCCAGCTCATGGGCGGTCTTGCCTTACTTGAAGGGCAGATCGCCGAGATGGCGACCGGTGAAGGAAAGACACTCGTCGCTTCACTCGCAAGTTTCACGCAGGCATTATATGGAAAAGGTGTCCATGTCATCACCGTCAATGAATACCTAGCACACCGCGATGCCGAACAAATCGGTCAGATTCACCGTTTTTTAGGACTCGAAGTCGGAATCAACTCGGCAGAGGCAACGTTTGAAGAGAAACGGATCGCTTACGCAGCTGATATTACATACGGGGTCGGCACCGAGTTCGGATTCGACTATCTCCGCGATCACCTGATTACGGAACCGGCGGAGCGTCTGCAACGTCCCCTTCACTTCGCCTTGATTGATGAGGTCGATAGCATTTTGATCGACGAAGCTAAGACACCACTCATCATGGCAGAGCGGGACAGCGTCCACGAAGGGTTACAACAACTCGTCCGTCATGTCGTCCGGACGTTTGAGGAGGAGCAGGACTACACGTTCGATGAGGAAATCAAAGCTGTCGCGCTGACGGATCAGGGAATTGAGATGATCGAAGAAGCATTTGCGATCGATCAACTGTTTGCTGCCGAACACTCCGTGCTGTTCCATTACGTCATTCAAGCCTTACGCGCCCATGTCGTCCTGAAGCGTGATGTCGATTATATCGTCAAGGATCAAAAAATCGCGCTCGTCGATCTGTTCACCGGTCGCCTAATGGAAGGACGCAGTCTGTCTGATGGTCTGCACCAAGCGCTTGAAACAAAAGAAGGTGTTCCGGTCACAGAAGAGAACCGGACGACCGCCCAAATTACAATCCAACATTATTTCCGCTTGTATGCACAGGTCGCCGGCATGACAGGGACAGCCTCGACTTCGCGAGAAGAATTCCAAAAGACGTACGGGATGGATGTCGTTTCAATTCCGTCGAACCGCCCCAAAATCCGGATCGATGCAGACGATATCATCTTTGCGACACGTGATGAAAAGCTAGAAGCTATCGCCATTGCTACAGAAGCGGCACACATTACCGGACGACCGGTGCTGATCGGAACATCTTCGATCGAACAATCACTTCGTGTCGCCGAGGTACTTGAGCGCCACGGGTTATCCTACGAAATCCTCAACGCCAAAACCGTCGATCAGGAAGTCCGGATCATCGCCTCTGCAGGACAGACTGGTCGCATCACGATTGCAACGAACATGGCAGGTCGAGGAACGGATATCCTGCTCGATGAAACGGCACAACAGCAAGGCGGTCTGTTCGTCATCGGTACCGAACGGCACGAGTCGGTCCGGATTGATAACCAACTCCGCGGTCGGGCCGGTCGGCAAGGGGATCCCGGATTGACACAATTTTATCTCTCACTTGAAGATGAGCTGCCTCGCCGGTTCGCCCGCGATCGTCTCGAGCGCGTGCAACAGAAAGTACGAGAGTCGTCTGGTCCGCTTGCTTCACGTGACGTCCGGGATTTGTTGCAATTCGCTCAATCGACATGTGAATCCGTCAACCGGAGTGTCCGCGACGAACTTGTCCAACTCGAGGAAGTCATCAGTGAACAGCGTCTCGCCATCTATCATCTGCGGAATCAAATCGTCGATGCGACGTCACTCGAAGACATCGTCCAGCCGTTTGCTTTACGTGTCCTCCCGTCAATCATCGACCAACTGCTCTCTGACGACCTCGTGCCAGAAGAATGGCCGCTCGCATTGGTCACAGCAGAGCTCGAACAGCTGCTGCATCACCCCGTCTCACTCAAGCGGCTGGAAACGATCGACGAGATGAAACGGCAACTCGATCCGCTGATTGCTGAGATCGAAGCGTTGCTCATCGCACACGTCGCAGCCGAAAAAGAGACCGCTAAACGTTTCATCCTTCTTGCACTCGATGAGCAGTGGACGCGTCATCTGACTGCGATGAACACGTTAAAAGAAGGCATTCATCTGCGCAGTTACGGTCAGGAACAACCCGTACGGATTTTCGAACGGGAAGGGATGGATTATTTTGAATATGCCATTGCCAGTTTTGAGAAGCAGGTTCTTTCCGGCATCTGTCGGGCGGAACGGATAACGGATAGCGAAGGAGAACTGCACCATGCACACGTCGAATGAAGTCCTGCGTCCCCCCCTCTATTTCACGGAGGATATGCCGATCGTCAAAGAAGATGAATACGTCTTCCGCCACGTTGCCAAACAACTTCCTGCATTACACAGCAACCAGATGGCGATTCATCTGGTTCAAGTATTGTCGCGTCGTCCGCTTCATGTCATTGCCCTGTTCCAAAATACGTTAGCCGAATCGTTTCAGCTCAATGATCTCGTCGTCTTGGTGTTATCCGGCGACGAACTAGTCGCACGTAAGGTCTTAAGTATCGAAGAAGTGCCGGTCCTTCTCCCGATGGCGACGCTTCCGCTTTGGTTGACTTTTGAAGAAGAAGACTGTTTCGTCGACCTCGAGCAGTTGACGGAGCCGCTGCAACTCGTCTTCTCAAGCGAGACGCTGACGGAGCTTTTCATCGACGATAACTTCACGGAACCCGAGCAACGGATGGTTCGTCAAGTCGCTTACTCGCACCCGACGCCCCCTGCGGATGGATGGTCCCTCTTACCGATTTCGATCGTGCGCGAGGCGGATGCAGTGACCGCGATCGTTCTCGTCCGCAATGCGAGCGCTCAGACACTGACGCTTGAAACCCTTGCGTTTGAATTGATGGACGACGAGACTCCGCTCGCAGAATTCACCCACCCGGGCGTGTCACTACCCGCTCACAGCGAGCAGGCGATCCGTCTTCGTTTTTCCTGCACGGCACCTGACGTCTCTTCATTCGGACTCCGGTACCTCCCGCCTTCTTCATAAAAAAACGTCTCGGCATCGTTTGATGCCGAGACGTTTTCGTTATCCTTTTAAGAGTCCGATGACACGGACGTTGATCGCTTTCGGTTGGAACGCGAGCATGTTTTCCATGTCTTGTGCGATCCGCTCTTGCACTTTTCCGGCCGTCTTGATGATCGACATACCGTATTTAATATGCACGGACAGACTGACCGTGATATCGCCGCCGACATCCTCGACCTTCACGAGTTTAACCATCTGTTTTTCCTGCAGTTTCGAATCATCCGCCGTAAAGGCGATGCCTTCCGTTTCCTGAACGGCTACACCTGCGATGACCTCGATGACTTGTTGCGAGACGTTTACGACACCATCCGCATTATTTAAATTATATGACATACCTTCCACGCCCTTCGTCTAATAATCCATCTATCTTAAAGTGTAATGCATTCAGCCCTTTTTTGAAAGGTCTTCCCGTTTCTCGACGATCGGACGGATGTCAATCTCGATCAAAGGACGGAGAACGCGGACGACGAGCGGGTGTATGATGATACCAACGATCAATAAAGCAACCCCGATCATGATCAATAGAGCGAGCCAGGCTTGTGGTACGAAGGCATCGGTCACGTACTGGCGCCACGCCATGACGAAGAACACGTGCAGCAAATAGACGTAAAGACTGAGTTCCCCTGCCCGTGTGACGAGCGGCAGGCGACGCATCGGAATCAACATCATGAAACCGAGCGAAGCCGCGATCGATAGAAGATAAATGACACTATGTTTGAGCACACCAATCCAGGCATCACTATCGTACTGTTCGACATACGGGAACCGGTGCTTGAACGCATTCGCAAAATCGACGATCTCTTGCGGTGTATCGCGCCATGCCTGAAACAATAAGAAGACCATGACGGCTGTAAACGTGATGCCTCCAATCAAGCGAACGTTCATTCGTCGCTTGAAGTTCTTTGGCATCTCAAAAATCCGGATGAACTGATGCTCCGACAAATAATTTCCAAGCAGGAAATACGGATAAAACATGATCAACTTCCGGAGTGCTAGGAAGCCTGTGTTTTCGAGTTCGAATCCATATAGTAACGCAAAGGCAAGACCGAACCAGACGTATCCACGCAAATGAACGACATACGGCGTCACGATATACCAGACGACCATGACGAACAGGTACCAAAGGGCCCAGTATGGACGCAGTAAATGCGTACCGATGTTTTCCCCGGACAAGAGTGGCAACCCTTCACCGAGCGTCGCCCAGGAGCCGATTAGAATTTGCCAGACACAGTAGACAGCAAATAATTGAATGACACGTAAATATTTGTTTTCGCGAAAGAAATAACCACTTAAAATAATAAATAATGGCATATGAAACGAGTAAATCAACAGATAGACTGTCTCAAGTAATTTCCCATCATAATCAAACCGTAAATCCGTCAACATATGACCGATGACGACAAAAATGACAAGAAAACCTTTAATATTATCAAACCACGGATTCCGATTCATGTTACACTACCCCTTATACTCCCTCGAAAGGAACGAAATGTTTATGAAAAAGACACTCTTGATTCTATCTGTTGTCGTAAACGTCGTTCTCCTTGCATTGTTACTGGGACGTAAACCGCTCGAACTAATCGAAAGCGTCTTACCTGCAACGAGTACGACTCCGGTCTCGACTTTCCAATACGATAAAAATCCGAACTACGTCCGGTTAAATAGTCTATTCCATACTTATCAATACCCAAAATCAGCGAATGCTGTCATGTTAGGTGACTCGATGACTAACTTTGCCGATTGGCGTATTCTGATGGAGGATCCGACGATCATCAACTTCGGGATTCCCGGAGATACGACGGAAGGATTTTTGACCCGGCTTGACCTGATCCTCGAGATGAAACCGAAACGCGTCTTTTTGATGGGCGGTATCAATGACATCCGTCACTATACGCCGATTCCGCAAATCACGGAGAACATGACGACGATCGTGACGACACTTCGAAAAAATAACATCGACGTCGTCATCCAGTCAACCGTTCCCGTCGCTCCGAAATATTCGGATTCGGTCCGGATCAACCAGGATGTCGAAGCGCTGAACCGGAACCTGCAGAAATTAGCGCAGTCGATCGGTGCACCGTTCGTTGACCTGCGCCCGGCTTTGACGAATAAACAAGGCTATCTGCAAAATCGATTGACGTACGACGGACTTCATCTCGTCGGCGGCGGATATCTCCGCTGGAGTGACGCACTGAAACCTTACGCGCTGAAAGCCGATATGACGGCGAATAAATGAGTATTCATAAAAAACGGCTCACCCCGAAATCGGAGTGAGCCGTTTTCCTGTTCGATTAATCTTCCTGGTTTTTGACACCCATGTATGCTGCGACGCTCGATGCTGAGAAAACAGCTACGGCAACGATACCGACAGCGATCCAAATCACCTGATCCATCATTTCTGTATATCCCCCTTTATGTAACCGCTCACTTCTATATGTAGCGTACACGAATTTCGTCAAGAAAGAAACACATTTTCCATGTCTAATGACTGGACGATTCGGGAAAAGTTAACTATAGTAGAAGGACAACTACAAATTGTCAGAAAATTCGATTATTTAACAAGGAGGTGTTTCTGATGGCCACTTCATTGCTTACGCCGAAAGAGACGTTACGACATCGAAGTACGCTCAACTTTGGATATTGGCTCGTCATCGGATGCATAGGATGGACGATGCTTGCCCTCGTCACGGATGTAGGTACCGTTCTTGGACGTCTCCCTTTGTATGAAAGCATCCCGCTTGCCATCCTCGTCATCGGTCTGACCGGTATCCTCTTGAAAATGGCACGGGACGAGTGGTGGATTCATTACCTGGAACGTCAGATGCAATACTATATCGGACACGAGACCGTCACCGGCTGGTGTACGACGATCGATAGCATGTGGCTGATCCGTAAGACGATGCGTCGTGAACTTCGGCTATTGTACCGGCAACTCGCACAGACGAAGGCATCGGAAGAAGTGAAACAGACACTTGCTCTCAAGCTCGTCGAACGTGGTGTCCTGATCGTCTACTCCCGTCCGAAAAGCGATCATCCTGCTTAACACGAAAAGAGGACTGCCCCATCGACTTCTGTGATAGAAGCGGATGGGACAGCCCTTTTTTTACTGTTTCAACCAATCCGTCGCCGCTTCGATCGTCGGCATGACGAGCTGGTGACCGTAGTTCGACCAGGTGACATCGACCGATGCTCCGGCCTCCGTCAGGAGTGTTGATAATTCCTCTGTTTCCTGCGCCGGGCAAATCGGATCGTTACTGCCGGCACCGATGAAGACACGGACGCTCGATAAGTCAGGCAGTGTCACACCGCGACGCGGTACCATCGGATGCAGCAGGATTGCTTGTTTGAATAAGGCTTCCTCAAACAACATATTCGCCGCGATGTTTGCACCGTTCGAATAACCGACGGGAATCAGACGATCAAGAGAAAAGTCATGCTCCGCTGCTTGCTCACGTAAAAATTGCATCAATCGTGCTGTCCGTAAAGCGAGGTCCTCCTCATCAAAGACGCCTTCTGCAAGCCGTTTAAAGAAACGCGGCATCCCGTTTTCCGAGACTTCTCCGCGGACGGACAAGTAGCCAGCTTCTGAATCGAGCAGTGAGACAAGTCCGACGAGATCTTGCTCCGTTCCACCAGTTCCGTGTAAGAGTAAAAAGATTGGTGCGTCTGCTGTTTTTGGTGCTTGATATAAATGAATCATACGAGTCTCCCCTTCGGTACTATAATAGGTGTTACATGATTTGCGATCGCCGCACGATGTGCTTCGAATTGCTCCGGTAACTTCAAATCTTCCCCGAGCATCTCGAACTCTTCATCGATAGTAAATCCTGGATTGTCCGTCGCGATTTCATGAAGAATCCGTCCGCGGTCATGGAAATAGATCGACGTGAAGTAGTTGCGGTCCTTCACCTCGGTCGTCAGTAAACCGAACGCGTTGATTGCCTTCATCCAATCGAGTTGCTCGCGTTGATCCGTTGCCCGCCAAGCAATATGATGAACCGTCCCAATACCCGGGCGACCGATCGGCATCTGACCGTGAACGACGTCAATGACATTGCCGAACTCACCTTCCGCGATATACCGGTCAACGGTTTCCGTCCGTTTGCTGAGTGTGAGTCCAAATGTATCTGTCAATAATTTGGCAGTGTCTGATGGATCCCGCGACAGTAACGTTGCACCTGCAAACCCCTTGATTGCAACGTTGCTTGAAATCCCATCGATTTCATAGCGACTGTCAGCTCCGTCCTTGCGTTCGACGAGTTCAATCTGCAGACCATGCGGATCTCCGAACGCGATTTGTTGTTCTCCGAATCGAACCGTTTCTTCAAACGAGACGTTCTTTTCCGTCAGCCGTGCTTTCCAGAAATCCGATGCGCCGGGCGGAATCGCGTAAGCTGTTGTTCCGACTTGTCCGGCACCTACTTGCCCTTTCGCCATGCCTTCAAACGGAAAGAACGTAATGATGGTTCCCGGTGCCCCGGACTCGTTTCCGAAATAGAAGTGATACGTTCCCGGATCATCAAAGTTGACCGTTTTTTTGACGAACCGTAGTCCAAGAACGGTTCCATAAAAATCGAGATTTTCCTGCGGATCGCCGACCATCGCCGAAATATGGTGAATGCCTGGTGTATGCATGTCATTCGTTCCCCCTTTTTAATTTCATCTGTTAATACGATAATAGTAACTAACAAACAAAAAGTAAACAAATAAGTCTTACCGTGTTTCTGGAACCATTACCCAATTTTATCCGTAGGACATCTTGTAAAAATGGTACACTTGTCGTGCAAGAGACATCTTTAAAGGAGGTTCTTATGCTAGAAATCAAACAGATCACGAAACGCTTCGGTGAATTTACAGCCGTTGATGCCCTGACGATCGAAGTGCCGCCCGGGCAAATTTTCGGTTTACTCGGCGCGAATGGTGCCGGGAAAACGACGACGTTCCGAATGCTGCTCGGTTTACTACAACCGACCGAAGGGTCCATCACCTGGAAAGGACAACGCATCCCGACTTCAAAAATCGGTTACCTTCCGGAAGAACGGGGACTCTATCCGAAAGTCCGAGTCGACGAACAGTTATTGTTCCTCGCAGAACTCCGCGATATGAAACGGAAGGATGCGAAACAGGCACTGAGTGAATGGCTCGACTATTTCCAAATTCCCCAGTATGAAAAGATGCGCGTCGAACAACTCTCGAAAGGGAATCAACAAAAAATTCAGTTGATTTCCGCTGTCCTACATAAACCAGAACTCCTGATTTTAGATGAACCGTTCAGCGGACTCGATCCGGTCAATGCGGAACAATTGAAGCGCGCTGTCAAAAAGCTGACGGATGACGGAACAACGATCGTCTTCTCGAGCCACCGGATGGACCATGTCGAAGAACTCTGCGAACACGTCGCGATTCTCGATCACGGAAAACCGGTTGTTGCTGGCTATCTCCCTGACATCAAGGCAGGTTACGGAAAAACGCGGGTTCTTCTGACGACGGACGCCCCGCCCCTCCTATGGGACAGCTTGGACGGTGTCCTGCAAGTCGAATCCGACAACAATGGACATATCGTTCAAGTCGCCTCGAAGGAAACAGCGGACCAGCTGCTAAAGCATATCGTCAGCGAAGGGTATCATGTCGACCGCTTCGTCTGGGATCAATTATCCCTGCAGGATATCTTCATCGAGGAGGTCGGAAAACGTTATGAACCGTAAATTTTTCACTTTATACCGCTTTAATCTATTGCAGAAGCTACGTGCCAAAAGCTTCTTGATCTCAACGATTCTGATGGTCCTGTTCCTCGTCGGTTTCGGAAACATCGAACGGATTCTTGATTGGTTCTCGGGTGACGATCCGAAAGTCGCTCTCGTCAGTGAACTATCGACGGACCTTCGCCCCGCCTTGAAGAAGGCCGGTGTCACCTCGGATATCACACCGAAGGAATACACGGTGGCGCAAGCTCGAAAAGCCGTCGATCGCGGCACGTTCGACGTCGTCGCGATCGTCAAGGATTCTTATGACGTGACACTCGTCAGTGCCAGTCCGGAATCCGAACTGCAGACACAGGTCTCGACAGTCGTCAAACAAGTACGTGATCAGGCGATCATTACAGATGCTGAGATTGATCCGAACGTGCTCGCTTCGCTCGCTCAACCGGTTCCCGTCAAACAGGAATTGACATCGACTGGCGGAAAAAGCGAAGACGAACTGTTCGCCGCTTCTGCTCTCGTTTATGTATTGCTGTTCCTGATGTACTTTACGATTGCCATTTACGGCGGCATGATCGTCACCGAAATCGCGAACGAAAAGTCCTCACGTGTCATGGAGTTGTTGATTTCAGCGGCGAGTCCGATCCAGCATATGCTCGCAAAGATTCTTTCAATCGCAACCGTCAGTATCGTACAGCTGTCGATCCTTGTCGGCGTCGGGTACTACAGTGCTCAAAACAGCAGCCTGTTCGACCAACTATCACTTGATTCCTTAAGTATTCGGACTATCGTTTATCTGTTCGTCTTCTTCCTGCTCGGATACTTCTTGTATGCGACGCTCCTTGCGGCACTCGGTTCACTCGTCAGCCGCGTCGAGGATGCACAACAAGTGACGTTACCCGTCATCCTATTGATCGTTGCCGCCTTCATGATCTCGATGTTCAGCCTGAACGCTCCGACAAACCAGGCCGTCGTCGTCTTGTCGTTCGTGCCGTTCTTTACACCGATGGTCATGTTTCTCCGTGTCATGCTGACTGACGTACCGGTCTGGCAAGTTTCGATTTCACTTATCCTGATGCTGATCAGTATCAGTCTCGCCTTGTTCGTCGGTACGAAATTCTACCGCGGCGGTGTTCTGTTCTATGGTTCGAATCCGGTCAAACAACTCCGGCGTATTTTAAGCGGTCGCCGGTAACAGTTTACAAGACGAATCGTTTCCGCTATCGTTAGGTGAGAAAAAGCCTTTAGGAGGAACTACGTTATGCGGTCTCGTTTTTGGGCAGCGATCCTTTTCACAGCTGCTGCCATGGTCTCGTCACTTGTCATGTTCACGAAATTCCCGCAAGCGAGTGCGACGTGGGAGCTCGTCCTTGCCTATGGAGGCATGGCGTTCATCTCCAGTCTCTTTTGCTGGTCCTTCGTTGCGGTCCGCCGCCAGTCTTCCCGTTTGTACGGTAGCTGGGTCGGTGTCTTCATCGCCGGACTGACCGTCCTGCTCGTTTGTGTCGCGCGATTCGTCATACGTGGTGACGTGATGATGATTTTCAAATGGCAAGCGATGCTCGGTAGCTTAACTCTCAATTTCGGCTATGTCGGTTGGGTACTCGTCATTGCAAATGCGATCATCGGTTTCATCATTGGTCGAACGCGTCAAAAGATGCGTCGTCCACGTCCGATGCCACAACGTTAACAAAAAGTCGCTGTCTTCTGAACGTCAATCAGAGGACAGCGACTTTTTTATTTCCGGTGATAACGCGCTCGGCTTTTTTGTTCACTATAGTCTGCGTAATACGTGGACCGGGACAAGGATACACCATCCGTCATCCGGTCGAGATACTCATCCAGTTGCATCATCGATGGTAGCTTATCTTCAAACAATTCATACGTCTCTTCCGCTTGGTCCCGTTGCAACTCTCCGGCTTCCATCACGGCTTCGACGAGTTCATGAAAGACACGTTGCTCCGTTGCACTCATCGTCTGCTCGATCCGTTTGACGTCATCGTCATACATCAAATCGAACAGGCGCATCCGTTCTTCGAGCTGCTCTTCGACCCACGAACCATCTTCTCCGAGTGTCTGTTCATACGCAAGCTTCATCTCGTCAAACGGCGTCTTCTGCTGCATGACGAACTTCAGCGATTCGCCTGTCCAGATATGGCGGGCTAAATAACTGGCGTCGATATTCAAGACGTCCGCCAATGCCTCGATATAGGGTTTTGTCGGGTAGACTTCGCTCAGTTCTGTCCGACGAATGAAATACGGGGCGACGCCGAGCCGTTCTGCCAGCTGTTCAATCGTAATTCCGGCACGCTCCCGCAAAATGCGGATCCGGTCACCGTAACCCCGATAGGGTGAATGGTCTAGCATATGATTCCCTCCCTTGTTCCTATGGTATCATCATACCCTTGAATCCGGTGCCGGAGACATGAAACTTTCGGATGATTTTCGAAACAGGTGCCGTGGATACCGTAACCAGATCGGCAGCACACTCAAGAAATAACCGACCGTGACGATTCCGATCCAAAACAGTGACAAGTCAAGGAACGAAGTCGTTTTAAGTCCGGCTTCCGAGATGAGCGCCTGAAACAGTAAGAAGGCATGGAAAATCGAGATCAGATACGGAACGATTAAGACCGCACCGTACTTCACAAGCAGATAGAGACGGACGTTTCCGGATCCGAAGCCCAGGGCAAACAAGGTCTTCATCCGCTTTTGTTCCTGCTCAGCTGTCATCTGCATCCAGACGTGCAGAAAACTCGCATTGATGACGAACAGCCAGACGGTCAGAAGAATGACGACGAACGTGACGAGACGAACGATCCGGATCCCGTCGATCTCGTCCTCGGTCTCATTGATCAATTGATACGGGACAGGTTGTTTCTCATCGAGTTTGGCTGTCGACTGGATGTTGCGGACGATCTTCATCCATTGCTTCCAGTCCTTCGTCCCGTAATCCTGATACGATGGTGTATCGAAGACGACGATTTGCCGGACGGGCTGGTCAAGCGTCTGAAAGACGGCATCGCTGACGACGAACAGCGTCTCGATCCGGTAATTGTAACCAAAGACAAGCGCATGGGAAGAAGCCGGCAGTAAGTCGAAGTCTGCTTGTTTCATGGCAGCTGCCGCCTTCTTCATCGTCGGCGTATTTTCCTCAAGTTGCACAGGGCGGGCGGGCACAAAGAAACTCTGCCGTCCTGTAGCCGTCCGCTCCGGGAGATGCAGGTGGCGCATCATCCCGTTGTATGCGGAAACCGGTAAGACGAAACGCGTTCCGTCCGACTTCAACCGGATATCTTGCTGATACCGATCCGGAAAGGCATCCGTCATCGTCTGTTTGACTTCCTTCAAGCGTTTCGTCGGTTGTGCGGATTCCTCATAATAGACAAGACCAAATTGGTTTTGTGACGATAAGTCGAGCCCGATCAGCTGAAAAAAGAAGACGAGGCCGACCGCCGTCAGCGCACAGGATGTCAAAATCGTTCCAAGCGCGATCAACGTGCTGTTCGTCCGCAATTGATTGGCAATCTCGGAAATGATCAGTTTTCGTAACGACAATCGGCAAGGACGGTATAATTTCGTTAACCACGGCAGGACATATCGACACATGAAAAAGGAACCGATGAAGATGACGAATGGAAACATCATGAAAAAGCCGTAAGTCCGGGTGAACGCTAATACGTACCCATAGATTAAAGTCAAAACGGCGACGACTTGCGTAACGATCCAGATCCGCTTTCGAAACACCGAACGCAGTCGCATCGGTCGATCGGGACGAAAACGATAAATGGCGAGGATCGTCGCCGTCAACAGGACGAAGAAGGAGCCGCCAATCAAAGCGAGGATTGCATAAATGGATAACTCGAATTCGATTGCGGGCAGGAACATGACCTTGACGACGGATAACAACAGCATCTTCGTCAGGACATTTCCAAGAATCATTCCGACCGTGATCGCCATTCCGCCAACCAGCAGGACTTCAATCAAGAAATATTTCAAGAAATGCGAAAAGCCGCTCCCGAGCGTCCGCATCGTCCGCAAATCATTCTTCCGGTGTTCAAGCATCGTATATGTCGTCGAATAGATGAATAGAACACTAAAAAATAGGATGATTAGCTCCGCGATGAAGACAAAGAAAATCGTCATCTCGATGACTTGGTTCAATTGACTGAGTACTTTGGCAACGTTTTGGAACGACTCATTCGTCAGTAAGTTCCAGTAGCTCGTCACGATCGTCATCGCAACGATGATCGTCAAAGCATAGCCGTAATACAGGCGCTGATAGCGACGGATGTTACGTAGGGCGTATTGCAGATAATTGATGCTCATCCCCTCCTAACAACGACAGCGATTCGATGACACGCTGGAAAAAGACACGCCGCGGCTCATCACGGAACAGTTCCGTCTGGATGCTACCGTCTTTTAGGAAGAGGACGTGATTACAATACGAAGCGACTTGCGGGTCATGGGTCACGATGACCATCGTCATGCCGGCTGCGTTCAACTCCGCTAAGACGTCCATGACGTGTTTCGTCGCTTGAAAATCGAGCGCCCCGGTCGGTTCGTCAGCAAGCATCAGCCGCGGGGCGTGAATCAGGGCACGTCCGATCGCCGTCCGTTGCCGTTGCCCTCCGCTCACTTCGTCGACCTGCTTATCGAGCAACTCGTCAATTTGTAAGCGCCGTGCGAGTTGTTCCATCTCCTCACGGGCAGGCTTCGCCTTTTTACCGGTCAACATCAACGGAACGAGCATGTTCTCGCCTAGCGTGAGGGAATCGAGCAGATTGAACTCTTGAAAGATGATGCCGAGTGTCTCACGCCGGAAGCGAATCGTCTCTTTGCGTTTGAACGTCGCCGTGTCGACACCGTCTATCAGAATCGATCCCCAGCTCGGCTCGTCGAGTGTCGCGAGCAGATTAATGAGCGTCGACTTCCCACTTCCCGATGGTCCCATGACCGCGACCATCTCTCCCTCCTCGACCCGGAAGTTCAAATCCGTCAGCGGCTGTTCGCTCACCTTTCCGGGATAGACTTTTCCTAATTGTTTGACCTCAATCATGTGTGCGACCTCCCACTAATCGAATCCGGCATGTCGTTCCGGTTCCTTCTTCACTTTCTAGCTCAATCTCATGTCCGAGCTTTAGGCATACCTGATGTACGAAATATAACCCCATCCCGGTCGATTCCCCGTATCGTCGTCCGTTCTCCCCGGTGAAGAAGGCATGAAAGACCCGCGGGACATCCCGCTTCGGAATACCGACACCATCGTCCTGGATCGAGAGGATGACTTGCCCATTCGTCTCAGCCGCCGACAAAACGACCTCCTGTCCATGACCGGTCGTATACTTAATCGCATTCGTCACCAGTTGCAGGACGAGGAAGCGAAACCATTTCGAATCGGTATAGACGTATATGCCCTCTGCAATATCCAGTTTCGGAAAGACCTGATTTTTGACGAATAAGCGTTTTTCCTGATTGATGATTCCTGTAATGAGCGGCTTAAGCGCCAGACGTTCCGCCTTTAAATCGGTCTCAATCGCTTCCAGTCGCGAGGAATACAGCATTTGATCGAGTCCCGACCGCAACCGGTCGACTTCCTGCCGTAAATCGGCCTGATACTGCTCCCCGGGATGTTCGAGAATCAGTTCGATGACGGACAACGGAGTTTTCATCTGGTGAATCCATTGATCGACGTAACGGTGCCGCTCCTTTTCCTTTCGACGCTCAGCAAACAGACTGTTTCGAAACAGCGTCTGTTGCCGTTCTAGGAATTGCTCGACAGCGACTGAAATCGGTTCTTCACTGTCACTGCGAATCGGCTCGGCAACAGATTGGATCGGCTGTTTCAACCGCCGGAGTAGCGGTAACATGCTGAAAAAGCGGTAACTGAGATAGATGACGAGGGCGATGCTGTTTAAGAGGACGATATAAAAGAAGGCAGCCGGTCGGTATAAATCGTACAACCATAAAACGGCGTACAACACGACCATCTGTCCGATGAAGAATAGGGTTCCCGGTAAAGCGTGCCGTAAGAACAGTTTCATGATTCAAGAACCAGCTTGTAACCAACGCCACGCACCGTCTCAAGACCCGTCACGCCAATCTCCGCCAACCGTTTTCGAACGCGAGTGATGTTGACGTTCAACGTGTTTTCGTCAACGAAGGCCTCGTCATCCCAAATCCGTTCGAGCAGATCCCCACGGCTGACGATGCGCGGACTGACGGTCAACAGCATCTCAAGAATCAAGCCTTCTTTTTTTGATAGCTCGATCGACTGTTCTCCATGTTCGACGATATACCGATCTAAATAGAGTGTGACCCCCTCTTTCGTCACTGTCCGCTCGTCACTTTCACTGGATAAGGCTCCATATGCCCGACGGATGTGGCTTTTGATTTTGGCGATGACGACCGCTCCCTGGAAGGGTTTGACGATATAATCGTCCGCCCCGTATTCGAGTGCCATGACCTGATCCATCTCTCCGACCCGGGCCGAGATGAATAGAATCGGTGCCCGTGTCTTCATCCGCAATTGCCGACACCAATAGAACCCGTCGAATTTCGGTAAATTGACGTCGAGCAGAATGACATCCGGATTCGTCTGTTCATACGTCGCGACGATATCGTCCCGTCCATCCTCGACGACGACCTCAAAATCATAGCGTTCCAGCAATTCCTTGAGTAACGTCGCAATTTTCACATCATCTTCTACTAATAAAATCGTATGCATCGTTCGCTTCAACTCCTTCTCCCTTTATCATAACGAACTCAAAAAGGACTGGAAACGATTATTCCGTTTCCAGTTCCGTGTACGCGTATTTAGTTCCTCACGTGACGATGCGGCGATACGCACGGACCGTAACGATGTAGTAGATCAAGTAAACGATCGTATAACAGCCGATGGCGAGCAGGGTCGGGCGAACGATATTGTAGTTCAACAGTTTTTGCAACACTTTCATCGCCACTAAACTATGCACGAGTCCGAGCACGTACGGTAAGGAGAAGACGAATCCGACAAGACGCCGGATGATGCCGGTCTGCTCCTTCGAATCAACACCAATCTTTTGGATGACGGCAAACCGTTGTTTTGATTCTTCTGCTTCCGCGAGCATCTTGAAGTAGATGATTGAACCGGTCGCAAGTAAGAAGACGAGACCGAGGAATCCGGCAGCGAATGCCAGTAAGCCGGTCGTTGCCGTCGTCATCGCATAGACCGGATAATAGGCTGCCATTTCCGTGTCCGCTTGTTTTCCATATAGTTGTGTCAACTGTTTCATCAGTCCATCGTCATGACGTTCATCTGAGAACTGATAATTCGTCAGCGTGAAGCCTTTTTCCGGCATCTTCGCGAAGGCATCATCGTTTACGACGAAGGCAAGCCTTTGTTTCTCATAAAGTTGAGCGATCGGAAGATTCGTCGCAGCGGTGATGCGAAAGGATTCGTGAACATCCTTGATTTTGACACCAATCGGTGATTTAACCTTCATCTTTAACAAATCGTTGCCTTTGAACGTCTCAAGGACGATCGCTTCGCCCTGTTTCGGTTCCGCAATGACCGGTTTTCCGTTTGCCTTTGCGAGCTTGACGTAATCCGAGTAGTTGACATAGCTGAATTGTCCCGGCTGGTCTTCATACGCATACGTCGCGTAGTAGCGTGTGAACGTCAGCGGATTCGGCAGCTCGGTCATCTGATGGTCGACGTTCTTGACGTTGACCATCGTCCGGCTTTCAATCTTCTGATCGGACTGTTCAATCAACTGTTCCGCTTCCGCCTGTTTACTGGCAATCGATAGACTGTAAGGGACTTGCTCCTCGACGGTCTGATCGATGAAGTAATAAATCGATGTCGCCGTCCCGACAGTCGTCAATGTTACGGCAGTGATAACCGTAATCGTCGATAGCATGACGGCATTCGATTTGATTCGTGATAACAATTGCCCGTGCAAAATTAAATTCGTTCCTTTAAAGTGCCGCGCTTGATTACTTAAGACGCGCAATAAGAAGATCGTGAAATAACTCATCGTTCCGAACGTCCCGAGAATGACACACAGCATCAAAAGCGGTGCGACGATCGTAAAGTGATCCATCAACGGTTGTCCTGTTAAATAGTAACCGACACCGATCAAGACGACCGAAAGAACGGCCAGGATTGGATGCACTTTCGGAAGGGATTCCGCTTGTTGTTCTGCTTTGAACAATTCGATCAATGTAAAACGATAAATCGTCCGAGCAGAACGTAAGGCGATGATCAGGAAAATCAACAGGAAGACACCGATCGTCTGCAGGACGGAAGCTCCACTGATCGTAAACGTCGCATCGACTTGCATCGCCATGACGGAAGCCAGCAACTGCACGAAGTATTTCGAAGCGACGGTACCGATCGCAATTCCGAGGATCAGACCGATCACCCCGTACCCCATCGTCTCAAGGAAGATGAGACGGGCAATCTGTCCTCGTTCTAAACCGAGCAACGCGTAGAGCCCGATTTCCTTCTTACGGCGGCGTAAGAAGAAGTCACTTGAATACCAAATGAAGATGGCAGAGAACAGCGCTAAAATGACACTTGCTCCCGTAAAGACCGTTCCTAGTTTTCCGTACAATTCGTTCGCCTGAAGCATCGCTTCGTTTGAGCGAATGGCGAGGAACGTATAATAAATGAGAATCGCAAACGTGACCGCACCGAGGTACATCACGTTTTGACAGATGTTTTTTAAATTCTGAAATGCCAGTTTAAACAAGCTCACGAACGGCACCTCCGAGTTCCCGCTGGACTTCCATGATTTGTTCGAAGAATTCCTTCTGCGAACCGAAGCGATGGACTTCCTTGAATAGCTCTCCGTCCTTGACGAACAGAATCCGTTCCGCGTAAGACGCCGTCATCGGATCGTGTGTCACCATCAAGATCGTCGCGCCTTCGTCGTTTAGTGATTGCATCGCTTCGAGCAATCCGGTCGCGGACTTCGAATCAAGCGCACCGGTCGGTTCGTCCGCTAAGATAAGCGACGGATCATGAATGATGGCACGAGCGGCAGCCGTCCGCTGTTTTTGTCCACCAGAGAGTTCGACCGGACGTTTATCGAGCAGGTCTGCGATACCGAGTTGATGCGCCACACGATCGACACGCTCCAAGATCGTTTTCTTATCGATGTTCGCGAGCGATAGCGGTAAGGCGATGTTTTCCCGGACCGTCATCGTATCGAGGAGATTAAAGTCCTGAAAGATGAAGCCGAGCTGTTCCCGGCGGAAACGGGCTAATTGTTTTTCCTTCATCGCTGTCACGTCTGCTCCGTTGATCAAAATCGAGCCGTCCGTCGGCTGATCGATCGTCGACAGTAAGTTGAGCAACGTCGATTTCCCGGCACCCGACGGTCCCATGATACTGACGAACTCTCCTTCATGGACACGGAGCGTCGTCGGACGCAGCGCTTCGTGGCGCGCGGTTTTTGTTTGATAGGTTTTTGAAATCTGTTCTGCCTGTAAGATTGCTTTCATCTGTAATGCCTCCTGTGTTTGATTCGTTACACTCAGTCTAGTACGAGTGCTCGTTTCTCAAAATGGACTTTGCTTTCACTTCTCTTACAAAACGGTAAGACACGGGAGGAGACAACAAAAAAAGCCCCCATTCGTAAGGAATGGAGGCGTATCGTATCTTATTTATGTGTTGCTTTGAAGAGTTCTGTGTCGCCTGCGACAACAGAAGTTCCTTCAGCCGGAACAGCTGAAAGCGTGAATTGATCGTGGTTCGTCACGATGATCGGTGTGATCGTCGATGGGGCGTTCGCACGGATGTAGTCAAGGTCGAACTCGACGAGGACGTCTCCTGCTTTGACTTTGTCACCTGACTGGACGTGAGCCGTGAAGCCTTCACCTTTAAGGTTAACTGTATCAAGACCAACGTGAATCAACAGTTCAAGACCATCTTCACCTTTTAGACCGATTGCGTGTTTTGTTGGGAAGATCGTTTCAACCGTTGCGTTGATCGGTGAGACGACTTTACCTTCAGTTGGTTCGATTGCGACACCGTCGCCCATCATTTTTTGAGAGAAAACTTGATCGGGTACGTTCTCGATGTTGACGATTTTACCTGTAAGTGCAGAAGCGATTTTCGCGTTTCCTGCGTCGTTACCACCAAACAATTTTTTTAAGAATCCCATGATACTATCCCTCTACTTTCTCGATCGTTTTTCTTCCGAATGGAAGTTTCGATTTTTTATAGGAGTAAGCTGTTCGACAGCTCGCTCACGTTCTCACAAAAAGCATACGTTTGTCCCTCTAGTTTTGCAAGTATTTTTGTGTGATAATAGTTAGAAATCAAAAGGAGGCGCTTACATGTTGCCATTTTCAGAAATTACATATGTCCGTCCTGATCTTGCCTTGCTTGAAACATCCATGAAGCAAGCAATCGCTCGACTGACGGAAGCCACACAGGTAAATGAAGCAAACGCAGCCATCACTGAGATTAATACCCTCAGAAATCAATTTGAAACGGCAAGCCAGCTCGTCGAGATCCGCCATACGATCGATACACGCGATACGTTCTATGAGACGGAACAAGGGTTCTTCGATGAAGCAAGCGCGATCTATCAAGGATATGTTTCAAGCTATTATCAAGCGTTGACGACGCATCCACTCCGCAGCGAACTCGAACAGACACAAGGCAAACAGTTATTCCTGATTGCGGAAGCGAGCCTGAAGACGTTCTCAGAAGAGATCATTCCAAAACTCCAAGAAGAGAACCGTCTCTCAAGCGAATATACGAAACTGATGTCTTCTGCTCAAATCGAGTTTGATGGCAAGACGCTCAACTTATCGCAGTTCGGTCCTTATCTTCAATCACCTGATCGTGACGTCCGTAAAGCGGCTTCAGAAGCACGCTACGGCTATTTAAACGAGCATGGTGAAGCCATCGATACGATCTACGACAAACTCGTCCGCATCCGAACTGAGATCGCGAAAACGCTCGGTTTCCCGTCGTTCGTCGAACTCGGTTATGCACGGATGCTCCGCGTCGACTACAACCAATCGATGGTCGAACAATACCGCGAACAAATCCGCGAGACGATTGTTCCGCTCGCGACACAACTCAAAGAGCGTCAGCAACGACGCATCGGTGTCGATCACTTGTACTACTACGATGAAGGGTTTGCCTTTAAGTCTGGGAATGCAACACCGAAAGGCGAAGAGTCATTCATCATCGAAGGCGGTAAAAAGATGTACGCCGAGATGTCACCGGAGACGAATGAGTTCTTCAACTACATGCTCGACCGGGAAGCACTCGATTTAACAGCGAAGCCGGGAAAAGCCGGCGGCGGGTATTGTACCTACATCGCAGACGAAAAACTCCCGTTCATCTTCTCGAACTTCAACGGAACGGCAGGCGATATCGATGTTCTGACGCACGAAGTCGGACACGCGTTCCAAGTCTATGAGAGCCGTCACCTGACAGCGCCAGAGAGTGCTTTCCCGACGTATGAAGCGTGTGAGATTCACTCGATGTCGATGGAATTCTTCGCTTATCCGTGGATGGAAGCATTCTTCGGTGAAGAGACGGCGAAATACAAATTCAATCACCTCGCAGGAAGCGTCACATTCCTTCCGTACGGCGTTGCGATTGATGAGTTCCAACACGTCATCTACAACCAACCGGAATTGACACCGGCTGAGCGTCGCGAAGCATGGCGGACGATCGAGAAGAAATATCTGCCGCACCGTGATTACGAAGCGAACGATTATCTCGACTCAGGCGCATGGTGGCATCAACAAGGACATGTCTTCGGCAGTCCGTTCTACTATATCGATTACACACTCGCTCAAGTCTGTGCCTTCCAGTTCTATGCTTGGATGGAGCAGGACCGGGAAGCGGCTTGGAAGTCGTATCTCGATCTCTGTCGTGCCGGCGGATCGGAAAGCTTCCTCACACTCGTCGAGCGCGCTGGACTGAAGTCTCCATTCGCACCAGGCACAGTCGAGGCGGCAGTCGCACCGGTCAAAGCGTATCTTGAACAAGCAGACGACCTCGTACTCGATCGCGTTTGATTCGTTGCGTGCAAGGTCATGCTTACAACGAACGTTTTTTGTCATCCTCGCTTTCTTTTCCTGTATGCGTCGCGGGTGAACATTCACGTTCTCTAGTTATCGGATACAAGAAGCTGACTTAAAGGCTCTATAAAGACAAGGGTGGAAGAATGATCCTCTGCCACCCTTGTCTCGTAAAAAATGACACGTCACACGCAACTCCTACAGAAAAAAGCGCATTTTTGCGCTGTCAGAGACAAACAAGACCCGCTTTCCTGCTTGAACGAAGCAGGAAAACTGGCTTGTGTCTCGCCTGAGGAAAGGGCGTGAAAAGACGCGTCATTCTTTTTTTGAGTCGGACCCTTTCTCATTTTAAGACACATCCATATTAAACGGAATGGACGACTTTCATTCAGGAAGAAGCGTTTCATGATACTTCCCGTACCAGATCCGGAACTCATCCGCCGGAATCGGTCTTGAATAATAGAATCCTTGCGCATATTCACAGCCAAGAACACGGAGATGTTCTCCTTGTTCCGGTTCCTCGATTCCTTCCGCGACGACATCATACTTCAAGGTATGTGCAAGCTTGATGATCGTCTCAATAAGCGGCGCGTTCGAACACGCATCTGGTCCACTGATGAACGACCGGTCGATTTTCAGACGCTGGATTGGTAAGCGGCTTAGATAAGATAAAGAAGAATAACCTGTACCGAAATCATCGATCGCGAGACGATACCCCATTTGATGTAATGTTTGAAGGGCATCAAAGACGCGCGAATCGGAAAAGACGCCAAACGATTCCGTAATCTCGAGTTCCATCCGTTGTTCGATTCCCGGATGAACGTTTCGAACGTCCGTCAGATAGTCAACGATTCGACCCGAGACGAGTTCTTTGACGGATAAGTTCGCCGATACCCGCAGTGTTCCAAGCTCCGTCTCTTTCCATGCTTCGACTTGTCGGACCGTCTCCGCGACGACCCACATCCCGATCTCTTCGATCAACATCGACCGTTCAGCAATCGGAATGAAGATTGCCGGACTGATCATGCCACGCTCCGGATGGAACCAGCGCAAGAGCGCTTCACACCCGTCGACCTGTCCAGTCGCCAGATTGATTTGCGGCTGATAAAACAGCTGAAGCTCATTCTTTTCGATCGCATCACGCAATTCACCCTCTAACACGACCGACTCCAGATACTCCGCGCTCATCCATGGTTCGAACCAGACCGGTCCGCCTTCCGTCTGTTGCTTTGCATGCTGCATCGCGATATCGACCGAGGACAACAAGGACGTGACCGCTACGGCATCATCCGGATAGCGGACCATGCTCATACTGATACTGACATTAACGAACTCGCCATTGATTTCATAGACATGTTCGATGACCTGCTTCAGGCGTTGATAATCGACGATGTCCTGTTGGGCAACGAGTACTGCGAATTCATCTCCGCCGATACGAGCAGCCTGCCCGGTTCCGATGAAATGGTGCCGGAGTCGATTCGCAAGATCTTTTAACAGTTGGTCTCCTGCAGCATGCCCGTAAATATCATTGATCCGCCGGAACTGACGCACACTGATCGTCACGAGTTCACCCGGTTGGGGCGCCTTTAACGCATCTGTCATCTTCTGTTCGAACCCGTTTCGGTTTAAGAGCCCGGTCAACATATCATACAGTGCCAGTTGTGTGATCCGCTCTTCCCGCCGGAACTGGTCCGTCTCATCGTGACAGGACAAATAAAGGGCAATCCCGGTATCATCTTCTTTTTTCGGGACATGGATGACGTTGACGAACATGTTTAAGATCGTATCATCAAACAGCATCTTGCAGCGAATCGTCTGACTGTTCCCTTCAAGTGCTCGTCTAAGTGCACGCCGCATCCGGTTGAGATCTGCCGGATGAATCAGTTCTTCGATCGTCCAGTCAGTCGTCGCCCGCGTCAGCTGACGGAAACGTTCGTTTCCACTTAAAATCGTGTAGTCCGAGGACAAGGCAAGGATCGGGTCCATGTTTTGTGAAAACAGGGATTCGATTTCCGCCTTCTTTTGTTTGATTTCTTTCGTCTTCGCATCATTATGGTCGAGGAGTCCCGCGATGATGGCGGTCATCGTCCGAAAGGCTTGCACGACCGGTTGAAAATCATTTCGTTCCGGTACGTGATAGCCGGACTGGCGCCGGTCCTCTGCGAACGTATTCGCCTCTCCCTTTAGCAGTGACAGATCCTGTCGGAAAGCCCGCAACAAGGACCATGTCAACAGCAGCAATCCGAAAATCACGCCAACCGTCGCTAAGAACAAGATCCAGGCATTGCGGATGATCTGATTTCCCCGGTCCTGCATTTCTGTTGCGACATGATTGATTTCCTGGTTGTACAGACGATACATACTCGCTTCATACCGCTCCGCCTGACTTGACAAGGCCGTATAGTTTGCCGCCTCCGGAGCGCGCAAAAGATCGTCCAGTGTCTGCGTGAAAGCATCCATCTCCTCCCGCATCGTCGCAATGCTCCGTCGACCGGCATCGTCTTGAAGCGGTACGACATCATATAGTGCTTTGATGAGTGATTCCTGACGAACCGGTAAATCGATGCGCATCTGCTGGATCCGCAAACGATCGATGGAACTCGGTTCGTCTTTTTGCCGGGCAGTTTTTAACACCTGTGCCGCCTTACCGAGCTGCTCTTCCATCAGGATCAGGTTCGAGAACACGTTATAGTACGACCCCGTCTCTTTACTCAACACGAGCTGATTGAAGATGATTTCACTCTTCAGGTTCGTTGCTGCCGTGAAAAAGCGGTGGTTGGACTCCTCTCCTTGCCGTTGCAACTTTTTGATTTCGGTTTCGACTTCCTCACGCGCCGTTTGCGTCACCTGCATAGTCGGTAAACGGTCCATCAGTTGAGCAAGTGCCTGTTCTGCTTTAGCCGTTTGTGTTTCATCGGCAGTATCACGTAAGGATGAAAAATAATTTCGTGTCACTTCCTGTTCGGCATGATTAAAAGGTGTCACTCCGGCAATCATGTTTCCTGATTCCTTGAAGCGATACCCTTCTTCTAGCGTTTTCGTCAAGTGCTGGCAGGCAACGATCAGTGCAAGCAGACCGATGATCGCAATCATCCATGAGAACGTTTTATAGTAGGAGCGTCTTCGAAATGCTTCTACGATGAAGACTGGTGATAAACGTCGCAACCCATCGTCCTCCCTAAAATGTCATTATGCTTCTATATCGTCTCTTTTAATCATTTCCTGAAGTCGTTTTGAGTCAATAAAAAGCACTAATTTCCGCATTTCTCGAAAATTAGTGCTTTTTTTACTAGTTTTTTTAATTTTTAGTAGCTGACGTTCTCACGCGCTACTTTTTTTGCAAAATAATCGATGATATCACGTCGCCGGATGATTCCGATGAAATGTTTGCCGTCATCGATGACCGGCACGAAATTTTGATCGGTGATGACTTCAATCATCTCTTCCATCTGTGCAGTGATGGCGACCGGTTTGTATCGGACACGCTGTTTAATATCCGTCAGACGTGTCTGCAGCACATGATCATAATCCGCATGTTCGAGATTCGATTCAAGCGCCCATAAGACATCGCCTTCTGTTAATGTTCCGGCATATTTCCCTTTACTGTCAACGAGTGGGACCGACGTAAAACGATGATGTTTCATCTTTTCTAGTGCTTGTCTGACCGTTGACTCAGGATCTAAATATTTCACCTCATCTTTAGGTAATAAGAAAAAAGCAATATTCATTTCAGTTCCTCCCTAGCCACTCTGTGACACCCTTTTCATTTTATCATGAACCCCGCTTCGATTCATTTCTCAAATGATGAAAATCTCAACATAATTCCTTCATATTTATTCGTACCCTTCCGATAATCCTAATATACAGAATTTAAAGACTATTTAGATAGGAGAATACATATGCGCCTCCCGATCACCCGCCGCCTGTTCATCGGGCTTATTTTATTGCCCGCGCTCACGCTTGGCGTCTCGACCTGGTTTTCTTACGATCAGACGAGCCGAACCGTCGATCAACTTGTCGACTCGACGTCGCAGACGGCTCTCAAGCAACTCGAACAATCCTTCACGCGTATCATCGATGATACGAAAAAGGATACGACACTTCTTGCCGGCCTTCCGTTCAACCGGGCGGATGGAGCACTTCCGAACTATACCGATCAAACGAAACAACCCGACCCATCTGCTCTTCCTTCTCAAAAAGCATCGGATATCTTCAGTATCTTAGAAAAATATGGATCTTCAAAAATCGAAAACTCCTTCATCCAGTACGCGGACACGAGCGGAGGGTACCTCAACTGGCCAAGACAGGACGCAACCCCTGGATATGACCCGCGAAAAGAAGACTGGTATAAAGAAGCACTCGATAACTCAAGCGTCGTCACCATGAGTGAACCTCACTACGACACGGCAACGAAGTTATCAATCATCGGTTTTTCGAAAGCAACACTTGATGCCCAAGCCAATGTCAAAGGTGTCTTATCCGTCTATAAAAGCATCAACCGCTTGGCTGAAGACATGAAGCGGATTGAAATCGGTCAAAAGGGATTCGTCTTCAGTTATACCCAAAACGGAAAAATCGTGACCCATCCTAAAGAACAATATTTCTTTCAAAAGGTCACACAAATGAAAGCAGACGGGAAACCTTACTTTTCTGCACCAACAGCGATGATGGAACAGGAATCGGGTTCCGCCATCATGGATGTCGCCGGAACGAAGTCCGTCGTCATCTGGCAGACTTCTTCAAAAACCGGCTTTAAGTTAGCCGTCGTCCTTGACTATGCTTCCCTGTATGCACCGAAGGAAGCCATGCTCAGTCAGTCGCTGATCAACTTCGTCATTGCTATCGCCTTAGCTACAGGGATCGCTTGGTTGATCGGTCGTTCGATCAACCGCCCTCTCGCTTCACTTCGTAAGGAAGCACTTGCCATCGCTTCTGGTGATTTACGGACGCAACAGCGACCGAAACGTTTCATCCGGGATGAACTGACGGATCTTGCCGAAAACTTTGATGCGATGCGTCTTCGACTACGTCAAACGATTCTCGCTTTGACGACTTCTGCGACGACGGTCCGCGATGCATCGGCTGAGTTATCGACGAATGCCGCACATGTCCAGAGCGCGTCCCTTCAAATCGGACAAACGATGGAGGAAATCGCAGCTGCCGGTGAGACGCAGACGAAACAGGCAGAGCGTTCTTCTCATGCCGTCTATGGAGTCAAGGAACGTTCAACGGCGATGCAACAGGTCGCATCCACGACGTTGTCGGAAGTCTCAACCGTCGCACAAGCTGCTGTCCGGGGGAGTGATGTGACGAAGCAGACGATTGCTGAACTGCTGAATCATTCGGTCTCACTCGAACGGGAAATCGAAAATACATCCGATTTCCTCGGAAAACGGTCCGACGAAATCGGGAAAGTCCTCGGAACGCTTCAGGCAATTTCCAGCCAGACGAATCTGCTCGCCTTGAATGCCGCAATCGAAGCGGCACGTGTCGGCGAACAGGGACGCGGTTTTGCCGTCGTCGCAAGCGAAGTCCGAAAGCTTGCTGAAGAAAGTGATCTATCCGCAAAACAAATCAAGCAGTTGCTTGATAATATCCAAGACGAGACACAAACAGCAATGAATGCCATGCATCACGTCATGGATGATTTGAAACATTCCCTGGATTCCGTGAAGACGACGGGAGACGATTTCGAGCAGATCGCAGGCTCCGTACAACATGTTTCCTTACGGACAGAAGTCCTGACCGGTGACATTCAAGCGCTGACCCAAGCGACCGAAGAAGTGTCGGATGCGATGGGAACGATCCTTGCCTTGACGGAAGAAAATGCCGCGGGTCTTGAAACGAGTAGCGCGAGTATCCAAGAAACGAACGCTACGCTCGAATCCGTCACGTCTGCTGCGAACCATCTCGCACATATCGCCGGTGATTTGCATCAATTGACACTCGACTTCCAACTCGATGAGACAGCGGAACCGCTTGATGAAGCAACCGAGTCCGAGGAACCGATTGCGTACGACGAAGCGGCAACGACTCTCCTTGGTGGTGAACCGGAGACGGATCCAGAAGAACCACCCGCTCCCTCTCACTGATTCTTTTTGAACGAAGCCCTCTTTTTGAGTGCTTCGTTTTTGTTTCGTTCTCGACTATCTACGAAAGAGGACATACACTAGAAGCAATCCACTTCATTTAGAAAGGAGTCGTGTCATGAATCGCTTGTCGACATCCGATTTGACGCAAATCGCAGAACACCTTTACGGAATGACCGGTTTTTTCGTCACGTACCGAGATCGTCATGGTACTCCGCTTGCTTTACGTCCAGAAGCTCCAACTCATCCTGGCATCTTGACGATTGAGAATGAATGGCCCGTACTTAAAAAGACTCCTCTACTCTATACCCTGAAAGATGGTACCGCGTACCTCTTTTTAGACGTTCCGGAACAAGGAATGTATCGAATCGGACCTGTTTTATTACAATCCGCGCTCTTTCGGGCACACATTCAAGATGAAGCCTATCATCAGTTTTATAAGGTTCTCCCCCGGACGACAGAAAATCGACTGATTGACTGTGCTCATCTCGTCTACCGTTTGTTGCACAATGAAGGATTACCGCAACGCGACATCGAACAGCTGTCTGATATTCAGGAAGCCGAGATTCCTCTCGTTGCGGACGCTCCTTCCCATACGGGTGTGACGGCGTATCGGAAAGCATGGCAACGGGAGCAACAAATCATCGATTGGATTGCGACCGGTCAAAGCGAACGACTGGCTACGACCTATTCCTTGCCTGCTTACGGTGAGTTCGGAACACTCGCACGCCACCAGCCATTACGTGCTGAAAAGAATTTACTGCTCGGAACCGTTCTCTTAAGCGCGCGTGCTGCGATTCGCGGAGGACTGGAACCGGATGAGGCCTTCTCACTCAGTGACCGGATGATCGAGACGATCGAAGCGGCGACGAGTATTTCAGAATTGCGTAATCGCCATGTCCGCATTACGGTTTCTTTTGCCGAAGCCGTCAAGGAACTTCAAGCATTGCGTCATTCGCCACACGTGCTAGCGGCAATTCGTTATATTCAACAGCACCTGTATGAACCGTTATCCGTCTCCTCGATCAGCCAGGCAATCCATGTCTCATCCAATTATCTGTCAGTCCTCTTTAAAGACGAGACAGGTCTACCGCTCGCGCGCTATGTCATCCGGGAGAGGATCCGGGAAGCCAAACGTCTCTTACGTTCTTCGGACGATTCCTTGCTGACGATCTCAAACAAGCTTCATTTCTCGAGTCAAAGCCATTTCAGTCAAGCCTTTAAACAAACAACCGGCGAGACACCGACCCATTACCGGCAACGAACTGAATTTTAAGAGAATCGTGTCTTTTTTTCATTTTGTGATATTCTATTCAACAGGTACTATTTTCGCGAATCCGTTTTGGACGGATTCTTTCATCAAAAAGGAGAATCAACATGAATTCAATTAGTGTCATCATTCCTGTCTATCAAACCGAATCACAAACAAAGGTAGCCATTCAGTCCGTTCTCGACCAAAAGGTTTCCGTTCCTGTAGAAATCATCGTCGTCTTTGATGGACCGAGCGCATTCGTCGAAGAAATCCGCTCGCTCTATCCAACATGTACGATCGTCGAGCAGACGCATCAAGGAACATACGCCGCACGCCGTCGCGGTCTTGAAATGGCGACAGGTGACTATGTCACCTTCCTCGATAGTGATGATATCCTTGCTCCGCGCGCCCTCTATACGTATATCAAAGCATATGAGAAATCACGCGGTGAAGTGATCATCGGGAAGGTCTCCCCCGTCTACAACAAAAAGAAATGGCTCATGCCGATCGATGATGATCGTTATTTCTTCTACACCCGTACGAAGTTCAACTCGCGTCATTTGACGACAATCCACGGCTGGATGATTAAAAAAGAGTTATTGAACGATTTGCCGGTGCTTGAGACACGCTGGTTCGCCGATACGATCATGGCGCATACGATCATCTCGAAATTGACGAACCTGACATCGGTCAGTTATGTCGTCTACGGTCGAAACTCGCGCAGTACACCTCTTGAAGGACAATCGCTTTACCAAGCACGCGATATCACGACATTGTCCGACATCTCACGGATGTACGGGATGTTGTCTGCCCATACACAGGATACCGATGTTCAAAACTTCTTGAATACATGGTACAAACGCTTCATCTCAAAACGCGGTCGTGCGTTGCTCGAGCGGAGTACGTCCAAAAGTCAGCAGGCAGATGTCTTCCGTCATGTCGCTTACGATTTGAGACGGACGAAGACGCGGAGTAAGTATCTGCAAGCATGGTCGACCGGTTCATACATCCTGTTCCGTTCCTACATCACTGCCGTGAAGACGAAACGGACACTACGGGCAGCACGACGCAAAAAGATCAAGAACGGTCTCATGCTCTATCGTCTGTTCCAAAAGATGCCGGTCAAAGAGAATCTTGTCTTATTCGAGAGTTTCCTCGGACGCAGCTACTCCGATAATCCGAAGGCGCTTTACCTGAAATTAAAAGAACAACGCCCAGAGCTTGAACTCGTCTGGATTTTTGCACAAGAGCCGTCAGATGACGTCAAGGAAGCCTGTCCGAACTGGGTGCTGAAAAACAGCTTCGCATACTACCAAGCGATGGCACGTGCGAAGTACTGGATCTTCAATACGCGCCAGCCACTCAGCTTAACGAAACGCGAAGAGACGATCTATCTCCAGACATGGCACGGCACACCATTAAAACGACTGGGTCTCGACATGGAAGAAGTCCATATGGCGGGAACGAATGCGACACGTTACAAACGGAACTTCTATAATCAGGCACAGGAATGGAACTACCTCATCTCTCCGAATGCCTATTCGAGCGAAATCTTCAAGAGTGCGTTCGGTTTCCAAAACACGATGCTTGAGACAGGATATCCGCGAAACGATCTCTTGTATACGGATGATCAAGCCGGATTGATCAGTGAAATCAAAGCACGCCTTGAAATCCCGGCTGACAAAAAAGTCGTCTTGTATGCCCCGACATGGCGGGATGACGAGTTCATCGCGCGCGGAAAATACCGTTTTGACCTTCAGCTCGACTTGAATGAGATGCAGGCACGTCTCGGTGACGATTATGTCGTCTTGCTCCGGATGCATTACTTGATTGCACAAAACATGGACATCAGTGGACACGAAGGATTCGCCTATGACGTATCGTCGTACGGTGACATCGCTGAGTTGTACTTGATCAGTGATGTGCTGATCACCGACTATTCGTCTGTCTTCTTCGATTACGCTCACTTACAACGTCCGATGATTTTCTTTACGTATGACTTAGAGAAATACGCTTCGACGTTACGTGGCTTCTACTTCGATTTCGAAGCAGTCGTTCCGGGACCACTCTTGAAGGAAACGGATCAAGTCATTGATTATATCGAACAGATCGATACAAAGTCCGTCGCTTATCAAGAAAAGTATGATCGTTTCCTCGAACGGTTCTGTAGTCTAGATGACGGCACGGCAAGTGAACGCGTGCTTGCTGAGTTGTTCCCGAACACAATCTCAGCAGACACTGAATGAGGATATATAATGAAAAAAGGAGAAAGATGCGCTGTGGCGCTCTTTCTCCTTTTTCGTATCATCGTCTACGATACGGTGCAATCCGTTCTTTAAATTCAGGATGGACGAAACTAGGACGTAACGATAAGACGACCTCACCGAGAAGATGTTCTACCACGTCATCCCATCGTTCGACGATCTCAGAAGTGGTCTTCGCAGAAACATCATCCTCTTCGAGTAATGCTGTCTCGTCAGTCGTTCTCATAAAGATCCACGTATCATCAGAGCGCTTGCGTCCCATCAAGGTGATACGCCCACCTTCCATCCGGTACAAAAGGATTCGCTCCCATTGACGCTTCCGACTCGGTGCCGTAACTTCACGATGTCGCGCGATGATTTGCTCTTTGATCGTTTCCCGACTAGCAACGAGATTCGGACACAGATGATAAAAATCATCTGTTCTTGGATGCTTGATGCCAAAGTGTAGAATACCCGACGCTTCGAGACGCTTCATCCACTCCTCCTTCGCTTGTCGTAAGTGTGTCCAACGAATAAGATGTCTCTGAACTCCCCATCCTGTAATCACGAATGGGTGCCGTCGTAGTTCTTCGACTGACGCAAACAACGTCTGTTTTTCAAATGATGTCTCTTGACAGAGTTCTTCAAAACGATTGATCGATGTGACATCATTGCCATGTTGCATCGGAAATAGATTATATAGATGAAAGCGTCCAGATAAGGTTTTCCCTTCATAGATACCTTCTACGATACGGATGATTTGACGCATTGTATCATCCAATCGTCCAACCTCACCCGTTGCTTGACCTGTCGTATCAAGTTGCTGACGCAATGCTGGATCCACCGTCGCAGATCCTGGATTCAACATCAGACATGCACCAAGTGACGTCTCGCTTTCCCCCCACTGGATATATGTATGATAGCGATACAATACGTCCTGCTCCAACCGAAATGTCGCATACACTCGAACATCGTTAGTCTCCATCATGAACCCTCCTATACTTTTATATACAACTTGATTATTTTACCATATAGAGGTTCTTATTTACTTTTTTTGTACATCAGGTCAATCAAAAAACGAGACTGACTCAAAAGTCAGTCTCTACAAAGATAAGGGTGGCAGAATGATGATCTGCCACCCTTATCTCGTAAAGAATGACGCGTCACACGCCACTCCTACAGGAAAAGCGCATTTATGCGCTGTCAGAGACGAACAAGACCCGCTTTCCTGCTTCAACGAAGCAGGAAAACTGGCTTGTGTCTCGCCTGAGGAAAGGGCGTGAAAAGACGCGTCATTCTTTTTTTGAATCAGCCTCATGAACGATTTAGTTACGGACGAACAAAGCAACGCTTTCGACGTGTGTCGTATGCGGGAACATATCAACCGGTGTCACTTCGACGAGTGTATACCCGAGTTCTGTCAACAGCTTCGCGTCACGTGCTTGTGTCGACGCGTTACATGAGACGTAGACGATCCGCTTCGGTGCGACATCTGCCGCAGCACGCAAGAACTCTTCGTCACAGCCTTTACGTGGTGGGTCGACGACGATGACGTCCGGTTGGATACCGGCTTTAACGAGTGCCGGCATGACCTTCTCGGCCGCACCGTACTCGAACGTCACGTTCTCGATGCCATTCGCTTGCGCGTTCCGGCGCGCATCATCGATCGCTTGTGGTACGATTTCGATGCCGTAGACGTGCTTCGCTTGTTTCGCGAGTGACAATGAAATCGAACCGATGCCACAGTAAGCATCAACGACTGTCTCATCGCCCGTCAACTGGGCATACTCGAGCGCTTTCGCATAGAGTTTCTCCGTTTGCAGCGGGTTGACTTGGAAGAACGAATGCGGTGAGATCTCATACGTCAATCCAGCGATCTGATCGCGGATGACGGACGGTCCGTACAAGACGACGTTCTTTTTCCCGAGAATGACGTTCGTATCATCCGGGTTGATATTGTGCTGGATCGATGTGACGTTCGGTAACGCCTTTAGGATTCCTTCGACGATCTTATCAATCCCGCGCAGTTGTTTGACCTTCGTGACGAGAACAACCATCAACTCGTTCGTATGGTAGCCATGACGTGCCATGATATGACGGATGACACCTGCTTTTTTCTTCTCGTCGTACGCTGGGACTTTTAAGTCGGCGAGGACTTTACGGACCGCTTGGACGGCTTCGTCGTTTTCTTTGTTTTGGATCAAGCAGTAGTCCATATCGATGATCCGGTGGCTCCGTTTTTGGTAGAAACCGGCCATCAGTTTGTTCGATTGGAACGCGACCGGTACTTGTGCCTTGTTGCGGTACCCCCACGGATCTTCCATGCCGATCGTCTCGTGGACGGGAATTTCAAGACCGGCTAGGCGAGCGAAAGCGTCACGGACACGGTTGTGCTTGAACTTGAGTTCTGCATCGTATGACAAGTGCTGTAATTGGCAACCGCCACACTGGTTGTAAACCGGACAAGGCGGCTCGACACGATCGACACTCTTCGTCTTTTGACGGATGATACGACCGAATCCGTAAGACTTCGTCGTTTTCGTGATTTTGATCTTGACCTGCTCCGTCGGCAAGGCACCTGGGATGAAGACCGTGTAGCCATCGATGCGTGCAACCCCTGACCCTTCATGTGTCAGGTCGACGATTTCGACGACGTGTTCATCGTTCTTTTGTACTGGAATCATGAATATCCTCCTTAAAAACCTCGCTTCACGCGAGGTTCATTTCTGCTTCTTGTAGTTGTGTATTAATCTGTTCCATCTCTTCGATCCGGAACTTCGGTGTCATGACTTCGAAATGAGAGCGAAGATTCGTCATCTCGCCTTCGCAGATGCCGCCAAACTCACCATCGATGTTCAGACTCATCTCTGATGTATTCTTCATGCGGACGAATGAGGTCGTGACATGCTCGATGCAAGGGTCCGAGAAATGATCCCCTTTTAAGGCAAGACGCATGACGCGAATCAACTCGACGAGGTTACATTTCTTCAGGATGAAGAGGTCGAACCGACCGTCGTTCAGCGACGCGTTCGGTGACAACTTCTCGAACCCGCCGACGGAGTTCGTGTTCGATGTCAAGAACAGCATGACTTCTCCTTTGAATATACCCTTTTCATGCTCCAGTTCGACATACGTCGGTCGGATTTGCGGAAGTTTCTCCATCCCTTTGACATAGTACGCAAGCTGTCCGAGTGCCGTCTTCAGCTTTGAAGGCACTTCGTACGACAGCTCTGTCATGATGCCGCCGCCAGCGATGTTGATGAAGTAATGGACATCAGCAGATCCTTCAATCTTCCCGATATCGACCGGCATCGTATGTCCCGTGCAGATGACATCCATCGCCCCTTCGATCGTCAACGGAATCCGCATCGCCCGACCAAAGTCATTCGTCGTTCCGACAGGCAGGACACCAAGCTTCGGACGCTTGCTATAAGCTGCCATTCCGCTGATTACTTCGTTCAACGTACCATCGCCGCCTGCTGCGACGACGAGATCAAAGTCTGCTTCGCACGCTCGTGCTGCTTCATACGTCGCATCGCCGACCGCTTTCGTCGAGTAGACAGATGTCTCATAACCCGCTGCTTCGAGTCGGTCGAGGATATACGGTAAATTTCGTTTAACCATCTCTTTCCCGGAAGTCGGGTTATAAATCACGCGCGCTCTAGGTCTCATAAGATTTTCTCCTTTTTGACTCAACCGTTCATTTGATACATAACTGTTTTATTTTACATGAACTCGCTGGACTTTACAAAGCCAAAAAAGACAGCGTCCGATTCCTCAGAGAAGTGAAGGAGGAACGGACGCTGTTCGATCAGGTACTTATTTTAGTTTTTCGAGTTCTTCGTAGAAGAGTTGATCGAGGAGGGCAGGGTTTGCCATTCCTTTTGTTTTCTTCATGATTTGACCGATGACGAAGCCTTTCTTCCGGTCACGTCCACCGAGTAATTCCTCGACGACGGCTGGGTTTGCTTCGAACATCTCGACGATCAGACCACGTAACAATCCTTCATCCGAAATTTGGGCGAGACCGTTTGCTTCGACGTATGCACGCGGCTCGACACCCTCTTCGATGACGGCGGTGAAGACTTGTTTCGCGATTTTCGATGAAATCGTTCCGCTTGCGATCAAGTCAATCATCTCCGCCAGGCGAGCCGGTGTCATCTTGACTGTTTCGAACGTTTCCGTCGATTTGTTCAAGTGACCTTGGATCTCACCGATCGTCCAGTTGGCTGCTGCTTTCGGCTCTGCACCTGCTGCGAGCGTCGCTTCGAAGTACTCTGCCATCTCACGCGTGACCGTCAATTGTTTTGCGTCATACGCTGACAGACCGAGTTCTTCTTGGTAACGAACGCGACGTGCATCCGGCAATTCCGGGATACCGGCACGAATCGCTTCTTTCCAATCATGATCCAGCACGAGCTTGACGAGGTCAGGCTCTGGGAAGTAACGGTAGTCCGACGCCCCTTCTTTGACACGCATGAGGACGGTTTGTTTTTTCGTCTCATCGAAACGGAGTGTTTCTTGACGCATCACACCACCAGCAAGCAATAGTTTGCGATGACGATCCTCTTCGAACTCAAGCCCTTTTAAGACGTTTCCGAACGAGTTCAAGTTCTTGAGCTCCGTTTTCGTACCGAACTTCTCTTGTCCGTATGGGCGAACGGAGATGTTACAGTCGCAACGAAGTGACCCTTCTTCCATCTTCACGTCTGAGACGCCTGCATATTGTAAGACTTCCTTAAGACGTTCGAGATAAGCGACTGCATCTTTCGGTGAACGCATGTCCGCTTCACTGACGATCTCAATCAGCGGTGCGCCTGTCCGGTTGAAGTCGACGACCGAGTGGTTCGCACCCGTGTGGTTCATCTTACCAGCATCTTCTTCAAGATGAACACGTTCGATTCGGAAGCGTTTCGTTTCGCCATCGACTTCCGCATCGATGAATCCGTCAAAACCGATCGGTTGATCGAACTGCGAGATTTGATACGCTTTTGGCGTATCTGGATAGAAGTAGTTCTTCCGGTCGAATTTCGTTTGATCGGCAACTTGGCAGTTCAGTGCCATTGCTGCACGCACAGCGAGTTCGACGGCTTTTTCGTTGATTTTCGGCAGAACGCCCGGATGTCCAAGACAAATCGGACACGTTTTCGTGTTCGTCTCCGCGCCGTATTCCCGCGCACAACCACAGAACATCTTCGTGTTCGTGCTCAGTTCGGCGTGGACCTCGATCCCGATGATCGTTTCAAAGTTCATGATACATTCGCTCCTTATAACTTCGGAAGCGCGAATCCGCCTGTCGCAAGCTCAAACGCATGCGCAGCGCGATAGATCGTCGCCTCATCGAAATGTTTTCCAATGATTTGTAAGCCGACCGGAAGACCGTCGACGAATCCAGCTGGAACCGAAATGGCTGGAACACCTGCCAAGTTGATTGGAATCGTCAAGATGTCATTCGCATACATCGTGACGGGATCATCGAGTTGTGCACCGAGTTCGAATGCTGGTGTCGGTGCTGTTGGTCCGATGATGACGTCATAGTTCGCGAGGACATCGTCGAAATCCTTTTTGATCAGCGTCCGGGCTTGTTGTGCTTTTTTATAATAGGCATCGTAGTAACCAGAACTGAGCGCATACGTTCCGAGCATGATCCGGCGTTTGACTTCGTCTCCGAATCCTTGTGAACGGGAATACTTGAAGACATCTTCAAGTGCATCCGCTTCCGCACGGACGCCGTAACGAATGCCGTCAAAGCGTGCGAGGTTCGATGATGCTTCCGATGAAGCAAGTAAGTAGTACGTCGCAAGCGCATATTTCGAGTTCGGAAGTGAGACTTCGTCAACCGTCGCACCGAGTGCTTCGAGTTTTTGGATTGCTTCCCGGATGTTAGCTTTGACGCCTTCACTGACACCCTCACCGAAGTATTCTTTCGGAACAGCGATCTTCAGACCTTTGATATCACCTGTCAACGCTTGTGTGTAATCCGTTGCTGCGACGTTCGCAGACGTCGAATCCATCTCACAATGTCCTGCGATCGCGCTCAACAGATACGCGTTGTCTTCGACTGTCCGTGTCAACGGACCGATTTGGTCAAGCGACGACGCAAACGCAACGAGACCGAATCGTGAGACGAGACCGTATGTCGGTTTTAAGCCGACGACACCACAATAGGCAGCCGGTTGACGAATCGAACCACCTGTATCCGAACCGAGGCTGAACAGGACTTCACCCGCTGCGACAGCTGCTGCTGAACCACCTGAAGAACCGCCTGGGACGTGGTTCGTATTCCATGGGTTACGAACTGGTTTGTACGCTGAATTCTCGTTTGAAGAACCCATCGCAAACTCATCCATGTTCAATTTCCCGATTGTGATCGCCCCTGCTTCATGCAAACGCTCGACGACTGTCGCATCATGAGCTGGTACGAAGTTCTCGAGGAATTTCGAACCACATGTCGTCGTCATCCCTTTCGTGACGATGTTATCCTTGACGCCGATTGGAAGACCAAACAATGGGTTTGCTTCGTGTTTCGCGACATCGTCCATTCGTTTCGCTTGTTCGAACGCTTCTTCATTCAATGAGAGAAACGCACCGATTTTTCCGTCGACACGGTCGATTTGATCAAAGGATTCTTGGACGAGTTCAGAAACTTTGACTTCGCCATCCTGAATGAGTGTGTGTAGTGTTTTGACACCATGTTCAAAAAGTGACATCGGGTCATTTCCTCCTTATTCGAACACCGCTGGGACGCGGACTTGTCCGTCTTCCCAATCGGGTGCGAGTCGTTCTACTTCCGTACGCGGAAGTGATGGACGTACTTCGTCCTTACGTAGGACGTTCTTTAAATCGAGGACATGAGTCGTCGGTTCGACGCCAGTCGTATCGAGTTCATTTAATTGTTCAGCGAACCCGAGAATCTTCTCGAGTTGTCCTGTGAATTGTGCTACTTCTTCATCTGTCACGGCAAGGCGTGCCAAATGCGCCACGTGGCGGACTTGCTCCTCATTAATCTTTGCCATGTCATTCCACCTCCGGAACTTTTGCGATATATTTTACACTATTTCTAATCATAGCACTTTTCGTCCAGACAAAAAAGACGATGGTGCATCGGGGGGAGGTCCGCACCATCGTCTTATAGGGGTAGCAAAGCTTCCGGGCGGAAAGCTTCTAGTTATGAAATACCCGCTTTAAATCAGACGAAACAAAAATACTGAATATTCATACTAATACATCGACGAGCAGATAGACATTGAAGACGATGACGATTGAGACGATGACCCAGGCCAACGCGTTCATGAACCGACTGTTCCGATGTTCCCCCATGTACCGTTCACTCGCTGTTGCCCGGATTAAGGGAATCAAGGCAAACGGAATCCCGAACGACAAGGCGACCTGACTGAGGACGAGAGCCCGTGTCGGATCAAAACCGGAGAACAGCAACAGGATTGCCGGTAACATCGTCACGGTCCGGCGAACGAACAGTGGTAGCTGGAGATGGAGGAAGCCGCGCATGATCGCGTCCCCCGACATCGTCCCGACGCTTGATGAGGCGAGACCTGATACGAGTAAGGCAATCGCAAACAGATACGGCGCGATGCCACCGAGCGTGACATGTAGTCCTTCATAAATTTCTTCAAGCGAACCGGCTTGATACTTCGTGCCGTAAAAGACACTGGCGGCGATAACGAGCATCGCTCCGTTGACTGCTCCGGCAATCAACATCGCACCCCAGATGTCGAAACGTTGGATCCGTAACATCGACAATTTATTCGCAACGTGTCCCATCCGCCGTTTCGTTAAATCGGAATGGAGATAGATGGCGTGTGGCATAACGGTTGCACCGAGCATTCCGGCAGCAAGGACGATGCTCGACGTACCTTCGAATCCCGGTAATAACCCTGCTGATAAATCTCGGAACACCGGATGGACTTCAAAGACTTCAATCGCAAAAGCCGCGGCGATGATTAAAACAAGAACGGCGATGACGGCTTCAAAATGACGGAGTCCCTTTTGCTCGAATCCGAGGATGACGAATGATAGGACTGCCGTCAACAGCGCCGCCATCCGTAAATCGATTGCAAACAGTAAATGAAATCCGAGTGCCGCGCCGACGAACTCGGCGAGATCGGTCGCCATCGCGACGAGTTCGGCTTGGACCCAGTAGAAGAAGCGAGTAACCGGCGATAACTCTTCCCGGATCACTTCCGCTAAACTAAGATTGCTGACGATTCCAAGCTTGGCTGACAGGAACTGAATGACGACCGCCATCAAGTTCGAGGCAACGATGACCCAGAGCAACAAGTACCCGTACTGGGCACCTGCCGTCATGTTCGTCGCGAAGTTTCCCGGATCGAGATACGCGACGGCAGCGACGAACGCCGGTCCGATATATGTCCGTTTTTTCGGTAAATCTTGTGTAAGTGGCTGTGTCGCCATCTCGTTCACCTCACTTTTTGTTTTTATTATACGCTCATTTTGCGCAAGTACAACAAATATGTTTATGGTAAATAACAACGTATGAAGTGAACCAATTATGACTTCTAAATTCAACGATGAACATTTCAGTCACTCTCGCTTTCCGAAGACGAGATGTTGAACTTTCATGTTCTGCTCCACTAAAAAGGAGTGAGGCTGACTCAAAAAAAGAATGACGCGTCTTTTCACGCCCTTTCCTCAGGCGAGACACAAGCCAGTTTTCCTGCTTTATTCAAGCAGGAAAGCGGGTCTTGTTCGTCTCTGACAGCGCAAAGATGCGCTTTTTCCTGTAGGAGTGGCGTGAAACGCGTCATTCTTTTTGTTAGGAGATCAGGATGGCAGCACATCATTCTGCCACCCTGATCTTTGTGGAAACTGACTTTTGAGTCAGCCCCACTCGATTCATCCATTCTGATATTCTGCAACCATCCGTCGAATCAATGCTTCTTGATAACCAGCTCGTTTTTCCTGACGCATGACCTCAATCACGAGACGTAATGACTCATCCTGTATTCCGTTTAACTTCGCCAGTCGTTCGTCCGATAAAATGACATCTGACTTCGACTGAAGATATGCTTCTTCGTCTAAACACCAATACGTCAAACGATCAGCATATCGCGCTTTCAGTCTTGCTGCCATCTGAAGCCCTTCCGGATCTAAATCTCCTGCATATCGTAGTTGATGACCCGATGCGACGAGCTGATCGAGCAACTGATACGCTGCTAGTTTGAATTGACCGTGCGTACACACGAGCTGCATACCTGGTAAGACATCAAGCAGCTCCGAAAAGACACCTGAATTTTCAACGATCCAAACCGATCGTTTTTCACCATAAATCCGGTCGACCTGTAGTAATTCGCGAAGCGGAACATTTAAAACGCTGTTACGCTTTGACGCTCCGCTCCACATCTCATGGAGGATGCCGTGCTTCTCTGCCATGAGGTTCACACAGGTTACGAAATTCAACACGTCATCCCGTAACAAATGAAAACGAAGATACAACTCATTGAGACTTTCGGAATCCATCGGAGGTGCACCGAGTCGTTGTGCTTTTACGTGCAGCAGATGAATGAATAATTTTCCGAGCTCCGTATCACGGTCGAGCGCATGGGGATCACCTGTCATCCGTTGCGCATAAAGTGGAATCCGTTCGTATTCAACAGGAAGTGATTGATTCATTTTCTCAAGTTGCGTACACAAGTGTTCAAAGTGAGGCAGTTCACTCGTTCGGTGAACGAACAACGTATCCGGTGTTTTTCGCGTGAGATGATCGAACCAATCTAGTAATCCCGGGAAAGTCTCTTTTAAGCTTTCCCATTTCTGAATCTCCTGCTGCTTCACCAGCAGACGACGTTCTTGATTCGTCTGAAGCGGTGATTCGAAATAGGCTTCTAATAATTGCTGCAACGTGATGCTCTCGAACCGTGATTGTCGCAGTCTTCGTTCAAAACGTATCAATGTCACAGTCCCCCGTCGTCGTAAGTCCTCGACGTCCTCGCTCAAGAAAAGTGCGATCGCTTGTTGATCCTCCCGTCGAAAGCTGCGAATCGACACACTTCCCCCGACACGACCGTACGATGCATACTTTTTACGAAATTGTTGAAAAAGCTGTTCGAAACGCTTCCCCTCGCGAAAGTAACATAATGCTTCTTCGAGAACCTGCTCACTCATGAACTAAGACCCGTTGCTTCCCGTTCCAGTAGTATTTCAACACACCGACGTAATCCGCGTTTTGCGGACGAAGCAATTCGTACACCGATAAATGATCAATCGTGTCATAGTCACCCCAAAGAATTTGCGAGTTCATGATGAAGTCGAAATCGAGTTGTTTGACGACATCGAACATTTCACGGATGTTATTTTCATCGACACCCGCGAATGCTTCATCTAGCGAAATGATATAAGGTGCCGTGTCAGTCGCCTCTTGATAGCGCGAATAACAAGCCGTGAACAACGGAATATACATGGCGAGTGCTTTTTCACCACCACTGAACTTATCAAATTTATTATTCGTCAGTTCCGTCTTCGGCTCATTCGTCCGCTCATGATACAAGATGAAAGAGAACCATTTTCGGTAATCGAGAACCTCTTTTAATACTTGTAATAGCGTTTGTCCCGCTCCTTCTTCCTTCATCAAACGTTGCGCGCGATCAATCCGGGAGCGGAAGTGATTCGTGATGCGTTCATAGTCCTCATCCTTCATCAATCGAACGTCTTGTTTCAGAATCGCGACGAGGTCTTTCGTATCCAGTTCATCCTCTACATCAGCAGTCCGTGGCTTCCACTTGATCGAGAAGGTGATGCCAGATGAGATATTTCGATTTTCCATGATTTGATTCATTTGTGTCGTCCACTTCTCAGCCCGACGAATCCGACTACGTAACTTAGATCCGACCGACTTGAAGAGAATTTCCTCATAGAGTTCCCGGTCATCCTCGTTTAGAATCTGTTGCTGTCGTGCATATTCTTCTTCGACCGTCTGTTTGACGAGACGTGGATTGACCTGCTGTCCTCTCAAATCGAGCGTGATCATCCGTTGCGTCGTCTTTTGTTGGAACGTCTCCACTTCATGCCGGAAATGCTCTTCGTTTTCCTGCATCCATTCTGGTAGAGACCGCTCTTCCGTGTAGTCACGCATACGGTATTCCATCAAATCACTCTGTAACTCATAAAATGTCTTCGATAAGAGTTCATCTGCTTTTGATCGCGTCATGTTCAATCGATGCGCATAGTGTGTCGATTGATTTCTTACCCATTCCGCGAATGGCATCTCAGTTGGTTCACTTCCCGTCTCCGTTTGTTGAAAACGTTCACGCAATACGTCTTCCCATATTTGCTGCAACTGTTGATAAAAGGCTTGGATCGGTTCTTGGCGCAATCGTTCTTTTTGGTCGACCTCGAGTTGCGTCGCATGTGTCGTCGCTAGAATCGTGATTGTCTCCAACTCTTTTTCCACGACTCGTAACTGTTCTTGGATGTCTTGAATTTGCTGACGAATATCCTCTGCCTTTTCTTGTTGCAGTTGCTGTTCGATGTGTTGAATCAATTCCTCGATTTGTTTGCGCTCCGACTCGAGTTGATACAACTCCCCCGACTGTTCATCAAGATCGTGCTCAATCTCGCTGATATCGAGTTGAAGTTGTTGCGACGTGCGCTTTACCTGCAGCAGGTGTCGCTGAAGTTGTTCGATTTCACGCAGATCGTCTTTATACGTATACGCATGCTCGAGTGCGTATCGGAACGCTTGAGCGGTCGTATCGATTCCAAAGAATCGCGCTTCTTCTGAAACGGTATGTCGCAACTGACTGAAACGTTCGTTCAATGCTTTAAGGACCGCGTTCATCCGTTCTGCTTGGCGTCTCAGTCCTTCCATCTCTTTTTTCTTCTCCCAGATGGATTCCTGGATCGTTCGCAACTCACGATCGAGCGGAAATGCGTTCCATGCTTCCTCTGCATCCTGAAGGCGTTGCAGTAAACGTTCAATCTCTTGTCCGACGAAAGAGTGTTCCGTCGATAGTTCATCGATTTCGCCGCGTAATGCATCAATCAATTTCTCCCGGTAGTTCTTTCGCGCCTCGCGTCCGATATAACGAACATATTCCACTTCAACGGCATGACCTGCTACGAGACCGATTCGGTATGTTCCATCCTCCATGATTCTCGTCTCGCCAGCATCAATTTGAACACTTCGAAGGAGTTCGTCAATTCGTTCGATCGTGACATGCTCGTTTTCAGTCGGTTGCAGATAATCTGCTAACGTGTGCGTCATTTCATGCGGATCAGCGATCAAAGTACGGTCGTGTATGACTGGTAAATCCGTGATCAACGCGTTCAACATGCCGCTATCGCTGAGGGCTGCCTCAATCCGACATTTCACTTCTTCAGGTACTCCCGATCGGAAATCAATCACGGAATAAAACGGTACGACGGGAACGCCTTGTTCCTGCATCATCTCCCGCGCATGTCTTGTTTCGGGATGTAACGGTGGCTCCGGATCGATTTGTTGCTTCCAGCTTTGAAGCTCCTGTTCTTTTACGGTCAGTTGCTGAACCAGTGTTTCTTGTCTTGATTTATGAAGTGCGATATCTTCGCGAATATGATCTTGAAAACGCGAGATCGATGGTCGAATCTGACGACGGATGCTCTCCATCGTGTCGACGCCATATTCGTTTCGTAATATCCGTTCCATGAACTGGACGTTTTTCTCATCAACGGAAAATTCCTGATGACGTTGTAACCACATATGAATATCTGCTATATACGTCTCTAGTTCTTGATCAAATGTTTTTTGCCAATCATCATGTTCCCGCTTCGTTTGATCAAATAACTGTTCTTCAGCCGCTAACTCTTTTTGTTGAAGTTGCAATCGTTCTTTCGTTTCTTCAAAATGACGGACCTGTTCTACATCATTGTTTAATCGCGTAAGATGCGCCGCCACTTCAGTGTGCCAAACGGTAAAGTCGAACATTTCTCGTTGACGCTCGAAATCCGCCACATTTATTGCATGTCGCTGAAATGATGCCATTTCTGCCTCTTCTTCTAATTGAGTCAAACCGTCCTCGATATTACTCGTCGTCTGGCGAAGCATGATCTGTTCATCATCGAGTCGTCTTTTGAAGATACGCATTTTATCACGCGTACGGTCCTGCTTTTGCTCCTGAGACTCGATTTTCCGTTCGAGTTTCAGCTTCTTATCCTGTTCTCGTTTTTTCTCATCTTCGAGACTCCATACTTTGTGTGCTTGCAAGCGTTGTTGCTGACGCTCTAGCGTTTCTTTTTTGAGATGGCATCGGTTTTTTTCAGCAGACGCTTGCGCGACCTGCTGTTCATGCTGTGCAATTCGTTCAAGAAGATGCGTCTGTTTTTCCATCTCTTCCTGTGCCTTCGCAGCTACCAATTCGTATTCTTGAGCCATATCTGCCAGCTGTCGTTCAGAATAAGCGTCATAGCCCTTACTTAATCGTGCGAGCGCCTCTTTTTCCCGGCTTAGCTGTTCGAGCTGTTGTTTCGTCTGGTCCATATGTTCGATCGTATCCGACAAGTGACGTAAATCCTCATCCGATAACGCTGGTAAGGACGCCTCTAGAATCTCGTAGATGACCGTCGGACGGAAATCCTTCGATAACTTCGGACTTCTCAATTGAATCAATAGCTTAATCAATTCCTCATACGCTTCCATCGTCTCAAAACCAAATACATGTTTGTTGACGAGCTGCATATATTCCCCTTGTGTCTGAACGACTCGACCACCATCTCCGATCATCCGTTCAAGTTCGACTCTCGAATATGGAATTCTTTGTTCCGTCTCGCCTTGACGACTCTTCTTATACAGCGTGATATCTTTCCCGATCCGGCGATGATCCGTAATGACGAACCCCCAGAACTTCATCGGTTTTCCCCGTTTTGCCTGTAAGCCGATTCCAGTCGTCACGTATTGTTCCGAATCCGTTCGCTTGTATTCAAGGAATAAATAACCGGTCCGTTCTTCTCGATTCGAGATTTCCTTTTCACCGAGTAAGTAGTCTTCCATCTTCCGTGCACGTGATCCGAATGGATCGAGGCGATCCGGTGATTTTTTTCCGTCTAGCAATATCGGAAGGAAGCTTTGCATCGTGACCGACTTTCCTGAGCCATTGCTTCCGCGAAGTAACATCTTCCCGTCCGACAAGTCAAAAATCTGTTCAGTGTAGTACCAAAAATTCAACAATCCAGCTCGGTTCATCTGCCAGCGGTTCGTCGCTCTCATCTCTATTCTCTCCTTCATGCTCCAATCATTCGACCAAATCCCGAATGCAGAACGATCATGTCTGACTCTTCTTCCACTTCTATAAGCTCCCAGTTTCGCAGTAACGGAATCAACTCCTTCGCGATCGCACGCGCCGTACTCTCCCGATACTGTTTCGACCATTTCGCTTCATACGTCTGTTTTGTTTGTTCAATCAATGCATGAAATTCGAATAACGTCATCCGGATCTCCCCCATCTCATCCGGCACAGGTGCGTCTTGCCGCAGCTTCGTCGCGACATGCAGCGCGACCGTCGAAATTCCTTTTTTATCCGGGAATAAGGTATAGCGTTGTTTTGCTTCCGGTAAAACGAGAAGTGCCGCATTTTTGAATACTTCTAGTCGAAACGGTGTATAGCGCTCGAACTCATCGACGAGACGATTGCGAAAGTTACGAATGTATGCAAAGTCTAGGTCGTCCTTCGATTCACGATAGACGATCGGTGATAACATTAACTTCCGGTAGACACGTTTTCGCCGTTCATCGTCTTTTTGTCGTGACCATTCGCTCGATAGAATCGCTTCTACCGAATCATATTGGAATAAATCTTCTGGGTACGAACGCATGAAGTAACGGGCGTGCACGCTGACTTCATATAACACTTCCTCTGTATCGTTCATCGCAAAGGCGTCGATTTCGCCATCCACTGTGCGGATCAGCTTTAACGCGTCCAACTGCTTCAACGCCCGGACGAGCGATTTTCGATGCTGATAATTCGTCCAATCGATTGGAAGTTCACCAGGATACATCTCTTCGATTTCTTCCGTCAGATGTGTGAGTAGAAATTGTTCATCCGTTGATTTTCCTTCCGTGAAGGCTAACGCACAACAAAAGATCGCGTAATCCATTGGTTCAACGAATGATTGAATCCCCATCCAGGCTTTCGGATCGACAGGAATCTTCTCTAGTTTGATGAAGTGCTGATGCACGATCAAATCGAAACCGAATTTTTCCGACACATATCGCTTTAACTGGTGCTCTTGTTCGCGTAAACGATGATAGACAAGTGGTTCATCGGCACGCAACACCCAAAACTGTTCAAATAAGATTCCGAGCGCTTCTTCCATCCGTTCATCTTGTTGCATCCGTTTCACCTCTTTTCTCTAAAAACTCATAATGCACATCCGGCATCTCCAAATCCCCATCAGTTGAACGCAGGATGACACGTTCTTGTTGAATCGTCACGCGAACCGTCGTTCCGAATTCCGTCTGTACTAATTGATCTTCATGTAACATCGCTTTTCCGACCCAGTTCAACAATAATTTTCGGACGAAAGGATCGATGACCGGTAACTGCTTGATACGCAACCAGCGCTCATCCATGTACTGTTCAATGATCCGGCGTTGCTGATCAAGTCGTGACAGATACTCACGTTGAACGGCTTCAATTTCTGCTTTTCGATCGATGATCGCGATCGTCTTATTTGCATTTCGTGTCGGTTCCGCTCGCTCATTCACGACGTGCTTAATCGGTTGCTCTTCCCAAATATCCGTATAGAGATCATCGGTTGGCCTCGCGTCACCAACGAAGTGCTTCGTATGAAAAATTCCGAATACGACGGACGATAATTCATGTGCTTCTTCGATCGAGTCCAATCGTTCGAACCATTTCGCTAAATGTTCGTAATCGCGCCGCCGACTTCTGAATTGTTGATGACGTTCACTCATTCGTTGCACGACACGCGTGATGCGCCGGATCGCCTCGTTCGTTCGCTCCTGCAGACGTTCGAATTCACTTTCGCCATAAGCTGATCCTAAAAACCATTCTTTGAGACTTTTCCACTTTTCAAGTTGCTCTGTTAAGATATCTCGCTGCTCTTCTTCAATTCGAAAAGTCTGTTGTTGATGCAAGACGACCTTTTCGAAAAACAATCGCAACGATTCGTCCGAAAACTCCGTCAGTAATTCCTGAATTTGATTGGAGGTTCGTTGCAGACCAACGATGAAATCACGTAAATAGATCGTAAAACGATCCTTATAGACGAGAAACGCTTCCGTCTTCATCTTTTCCGCGACTTTTTCACTATGAATATAGGCAATATAATCTGATGTATTCCGCGTAATTTGCCGGAAGTACGTCATGGCATCAGCCCATAGTTGAGCAGATTCCTCAGCTGATTGGTGATTCGATTTCTCGATTTTTAAGAGAACCTGATACAGGCGCTCGAACTGTGTCTTCTCGAGTGATCCCCCGAACGTATCACCCATCTGTTCTAGCTGAACCATCATCCGTTCGAATTCAACCGTATACGGCGTACATTGATACCGTGCATTTTTCTTTTTATACTCATCAATCGTTTTCGCTTTCCGGTGATCTTGACTCGCAATGAGGTTTCCCCACTTCGTAAGTGATTCTAGATCCTGTTGCACCATTTCGAGCGTATAATCTTCGAACTCCTCATGCTGCTTCAAATGATCGAGGATTTCTTCTGGAAATAGGAACTCCCGCATCCGTTCATGCTGTATGTAGAAATAACGCAGGATCGGACGATAACTCCAAGCTTTCTCTGCTGTTAAGTATGTTGCTTCCTTAATTCTTCTTTTAATCATTGAATCCAATCATTCCGCCTCCTATCCTTTTTAATTGTAACTTTATCCCAAAATAATTAGTATATCTTGCATTGAAAATTTTTAATTAGGCATTGTTGCATAGTACTCCTTTTAAATCATCTCACAAAAAATAGCGGCTGTTCTCCCTCGAGAACAAACCGCTATCATCAATGCTTATTATTTTAGTTGAATCAAACGATTTTTCGCTCAGGTTCTGCACCTTTTAGCTGTGCCTGTACTTGATCGAATTCATCATAGATCGCTTGACTCGGCTCCTTCGTCACGAGGCTACCAATGACGAGGGCAATCGTTGAAGCGATGAAGGCTGGAATCATCTCGTACATTTCCGAAATGTACGATGGTAATCCATCAACATTCTGGTTGATCAGAATCCAAGCGATGACGACGACGGATCCCGTAATCATCGAAGCGAGTGCTCCCGTCTTGTTCATCCGGCGCCACAGCAGACTGAACAAAACGACTGGTCCGAACGCTGAACCAAAACCAGCCCACGCATATCCGACAAGCGTCAGGATCGACTTCTGTGCTCCGAACGACAAGAGAATCGCAAGAACAGCAACGACCAATACCATGACGCGACCCATGATCATCAGTTCGCGATCCGAGGCGCTGCGTTTTAAGAAGCGCTGATAAAAATCATTCGTTGCCGCACTCGACGAGACGAGGAGCTGCGTCGAGATCGTCGACATGATGGCAGCGAGTAAAGCCGCAAGCAGTAATCCTGTTATGAAGCCAGGGAAAAGGTCCCGTGATAATTGAATGAAGACGTTCTCTGGATTTTTTAATCCAGCACTTTGTTGCGTGAAGTAGGCATATCCGATCAGACCTGTAATCATCGCCCCAATGATCGAAAACGTCATCCAAATCATCCCGACACGACGGGCCGTCTTCATCTCACGCAGATTGCGGATCGCCATGAAACGGACGATGATATGCGGTTGACCGAAGTAACCGAGTCCCCAGGCGAGGAGCGAGATGATGCCAATCGTCGTCGTTCCCTTGAACAGTTCAAGTTTTGAGCCGTCTGTCGACCGGATCGTCTCGAGTGTCTCATTGATCCCGCCGCTTAACGTCAGGGCAACACCCGGAACGATCAGAAGCGCGATGACCATGATCATCCCCTGCACGACATCCGTCCAACTGACGGCAAGGAAACCACCGAGGAAGACGTAGGCAATGACAACACCCGCCAGAATCCAAAGACCTGTCGTGTACTCAAGACCAAAGACGGCTTCGAACAAACGACCACCGGCGACAAACCCGCTTGATGCGTACATTATAAAGAATATTAAGATAACTCCAGCTGAAACGGTACGCAAGACACCACTTTTATCGTGGAATCGTTTTTCAAAGTAATCGGGAATCGTGATTGCATCCCCTGCATGTGCCGTATACGCACGCAGACGTGGTGCGACGAGTAACCAGTTGGCATAAGCGCCAAGCAATAGTCCGATGACGATCCATCCACTGGACAGACCAGTTGCATACATTGCACCCGGTAATCCCATCAACAGCCAGCCACTCATGTCACTTGCTCCGGCAGAGAGCGCCGTGACGACGGGACCGATCGTACGTCCCCCAAGCATGTAGTCATTCATGTTCTTTGTCCGATAATACGCAATGACGCCTAGTGCGACCATCAGTCCGAGATACAGCAAAATCGCGAACCACATTCCGTTCATCCTTGCTCCTCCTTTTTTCATGATATAAGAAAAACGGGCATGCAGGTCGCACACCCGTTTCATCTATTAAACACCATTTCAGAACATTTCTGAAGTTGTTTTTGCTTGAAGATGTAAAGTCAAGTAATCCGGTCCGCCTGCTTTCGAATCCGTTCCTGACATGTTGAATCCACCGAATGGTTGGTACCCGACGATTGCGCCTGTGCACCCACGGTTGAAGTAGAGGTTACCGACGTGGAAGTTTGCACGCGCGTACTCTTGGTTCGTCCGGTCTTGTGTGATGACAGCACCTGTCAAGCCGTATTCCGTGTTGTTCGCGATGTCGATTGCTTCTTTGAAATCTTTCGCTTTCGTAAACGCAACGACTGGTCCGAAGATTTCTTCTTGCATCAAACGATCGGTTGGTTGAACGTCCGCGACGACTGTCGGTGAGACGAAGAATCCTGTTGAATCATCCGCTGTACCACCTGCGACGATGCGTCCTTCTTCTTTTGCGACGTCGAAGTACGACGTGATTTTCTTGAATGCTGCCGCGTCGATGACTGGTCCGACATTGTTTGCGACATCCGTCGGGTTACCGATGCTCAGTTTGTTCGTGTTCGCGACGACTTTTTCGAGCAACTCGTCATAGACAGAGTCGAGTGCAACGACACGTGAACAAGCTGAACATTTTTGACCTGAGAAGCCGAATGCTGCTTTTGTGATCATGTCTGCTGCGTAATCAAGATCAGCCGACTCATCGATGACCATCGTATCTTTTCCGCCCATTTCCGCGATGACGCGTTTGAGCCAGATTTGACCTTCGTTCAATTTCGATGCCCGCTCGTTGATGCGAAGACCGACATCACGTGATCCCGTGAAGCTGATGAAACGTGTTTTCGGATGGTCGACGAGGTAGTCACCGACTTCTGCCCCTGAACCTGGTACGAAGTTCAAGACACCTGCAGGAAGACCTGCTTGCTCCATGACTTCGACGAATTTTGCTGCGACGACCGGTGTCGTCGATGCTGGTTTCAAGAGGATCGGGTTCCCTGCCACGATCGCTGCGACTGCTGTTCCAGCCATGATTGCGAGCGGGAAGTTCCATGGTGAGATGATGACACCGACACCAAGTGGAATGTAGTCGTAACGGTTGTATTCGCCTGGACGGCTCTCGACTTTTTTGCCGTCTTTTAAGACGAGCATCTGACGTGCGTAGTACTCGAGGAAGTCGATTGCTTCTGCTGTATCTGCATCCGCCTCGTTCCAAGGCTTCCCTGCTTCTTTGACGAGGTAGGCAGAGAACTCATGCTTCCGCTTACGGATGATGTTCGCTGCTTTGAATAGGACGTCCGCACGTACAGACGGATTGACGAATTTCCATGTTTCGAAGGCTGTGACTGCTGCTTGCATCGCTTCTTCCGCATGCTCTTGTGTCGCTTTTGAGACACGTCCGACGATCTCTTCTTTGTTAGCCGGATTGACGGAGACGATTTTATCTTCCGTCGTCACATGTTTTCCACCGATGACGAGCGGATAATCTTTGCCGAGTTCTTGCGTGACGAGTGCAAGTGCCTCTTCGAACGCTTTCTTGTTTGCTTCTTGTGAGAAGTCCGTGAATGGTTCGTGTTTGTACGGAATCATCTCTATTCCCCCTTTAATCTCTACTTTAAATCGCTTACATTCTCCATTGTACAGAAGCATGAGTCCGCTTACAATTATTCTAGTCAAAAAAATAGAGGAGCGACCGATTTGGTCACCCCCCTTCTCGATTATTCCTTTGCTTGTGAAAAAACGATTTCTTCATGTTCGATCGAGACTTTGACGTCCTGTCCTTGGAATAACCAGTCATCCTGATCTGAGACGACGAAATGAATGCCGTCAACGACCTCTTCGACAGCCGCCCGTTCGACTTCCTCCATATGAACACCGACCGAGAACCCTTGTGTTAAATCCGTTGATCCACCATATTTTGCGAAGAAGCGAATCGTATCGCCCGATTTTGCTTCCATCTCATCTTTGAAGTATTGCAATGCCTCATCTGTAATATGAATTTTCATCTCTATCACTCTCCTTTCGTTTAGTGTACCGATATCCTACTCAAAAAAGCGAATTTCCTGTATGGTAGAGACAAGATTAAGTGTGGATTCTTCATCACGGAATATCCATCTAGGAGGAATTCGAATGAAACGATCGCTCGTAGTGCTGCTTGCGACCAGTCTCGTACTCGTCGGTTGCGGAAACGATTCCCCGTCTTCTACAGATACCAAATCCCCGAAGACGACGGAAACGAAACAACAGACGGCGGAACAAGCCGTTCTTGATGTCTATCAGACGTATGAACAAACACTCGGTCAATCGGGACGAGCAGATGCGAAGGACCTCGCATCGATTGAATATACGGGTGACGCAAAACAACTTGAACCACTCGCCGTCGGTGCGAAGAACTTAAACGTCGTTCCCGGTAAGGTCATCAAGTCGTTCCAAAAAGGCGACGTCGCCTATATCATCCATGAATTCAAAGATGCGAAAGGATCGATTCTCCCGAACCGGGGATCGAAGCTGTTATTGAAAAAAGACGAGGAGTGGAAAATTGTTTTGACACCGACGACGTTCGACCCGTCCGTCTTCTCGACGCTTGGCGACATATTCACTGGGTTTAACGCCGATGAATATGGTGTCAATGCGAAAGCAGCCGACGAAATCGGGAAAACGGATGAAAAAGACCAAGATGCTGTTTTCTCCCGCGTCAATGCGCAAACCGATTATATGGCGCTTGAGATGAACAGTAACATCCTGATGATTTATGGCGAAGCCCTGAAAAATGAAGGAAACCCCGAAACACTCGTCGATTATTATAAGGACTACGCGGACTGGTACGAGGCGGAACAACCGCTTCTGATGAAGACCGCAAAAGCCGGTACCGATTATGAAAAGTACCTGATGGCACTCGATCCGTTAAAAGAGAGTCTTCAAAAGAAACTTGAAAAATATGCGGATCAATTAAATATGGAACTCGGATGAGGAGGACATTTCATGCAAGCACCAACGTTCACGTTACCAAACGCACAAGGAGAACCGGTTTCCCTCGAGGATTATCGCGGAAAAAAAGTCGTGCTCTATTTCTATCCGAAGGACTCGACACCGGGTTGTACGACTGAGGCCTGTGATTTTCGAGATGCCACACAAGCCTTCGAAGAACATAATACGGTCATACTTGGGGTTTCCGCTGACAGTCAGAAACGCCATCAGAATTTTATCGCAAAATACGAACTGCCCTTTCAATTGTTATCGGATGTCGACCACGAAGTCTGTGAGCAATATGGTGTTTGGCAACTAAAAAAGAACTATGGTAAGGAATATTTTGGAATCGTTCGTTCGACGTTCCTGATTGACGAATCAGGCGAAATCGTCAAGGAATGGCGCAGTGTAAAAGTAAAAGATCACGTAGCAGAAGCACTTCAGTACGTAAAAGAACAAAACTAAACCAGCGAACCAGTTGAATGATTCAACTGGTTCTTTTTGTATTCAAAAAATTCATAAACTCCTAATTTTATCCTTACACAAAAATAATTTTACGTAAAAAAACGTTGGTATCACACATAAATTTAATAATTTTGAAATAATCTGAAAATATCCTATTGATTTTTCTGAATATTGTATTTATTATTGATAACAAGTTGATCCGGTGCTTTCCACAGCTTAAGAATAAAAGGCGATGACCCCTCTTATTTTTAGTCGGACACCGGATCGCTATCCTATCGGTACTTATCGTTTCACCAGATATATCTATTTCTTTTGGGAGGGATTTACTTTATGAAGAAGAAAAAGGCACTCGCACTCGTCGGAGCACTGACAATCGCTGGATCAAGTCTTGCAGCGTGTTCGACGACAGATGACAGCAAAGAAGAAAAAGGATCGACGTCTGGAAGTAAATCTTCAGACAAACAAGTCCTGAACTTAATCAGTGGTTCTGACATCCCGGCACTCAGCCCGACAGTCGCGACGGACTCGGTATCGTTCACGGTATTGAACAACGTCCAAGAAGGTCTCTTCCGTCTTGACGACAAACAAGAAGCGACTCCAGGTGTTGCAGAGAGTGTGGATGTTTCAGAAGATGGACTTACATACACGTTCAAACTTCGTGATTCCAAATGGTCGGACGGCAGTGACGTCACTGCCAAAGACTTCGAATATGCGTGGAAACGTGTCCTTGATCCGAAGAGCGGATCACAATACGCGTACATCATGTATATCATCGATGGTGCAGAAGCATACAACACAGGTAAAGGGAAAGCAGATGACGTCGCAGTCAAAGCGGTCGACGATAAGACGCTTGAAGTCAAATTGACGCAACCTGCTGAATACTTCAAATCCCTCACTGGATTCGGTTCATTCATGCCACTGAAACAAGAATTCGTCGAAGAACAAGGGAAAAACTTCGCGACGAAACCGGATACGTTCCTCTACAACGGACCATTCGTCCTTTCCGATTGGAAGACGGAAGTCGGCTGGAGCTACAAAAAGAACGATCAGTACTGGGATAAAGACAACGTCAAACTCGAAGAAATCAACTATAAAGTCGTAAAAGAAGTCTCGACGGGCGTCAACCTTTATGAAAAAGGTGATGTTGATTTGGTTGGTTTAACAAGTGAATTCGTTGACCAGTACAAAGATAAGGAAGACTTCGATACACGTCTTGACGCATCGATGTACTACATCCAAATGAACTTCAAGAATGAACTCCTGAAAAACAAGGATATCCGTAAGGCAATCGATTCAGGATACGATAAAGCGCAGATGGCAAAAGTCCTCTTGAACAACGGTTCAATCCCTGCGTACTACTATGTACCAAAAGACTTCGCAAAAGGTCCGGATGGTAAGGACTTCCGCGACGGCAACGAAGGCTTCGGTTCATATGATGCTTCTTCTGCAAAAGCATCGTTCGAAAAAGGACTCAAAGAAGTCGGTAAGAAATCAGTCAAACTCGAGCTTCTCTCGTACGATGATGACAACTCGAAGAAAATCTCCGAGTACCTCAAAGGCGAGTGGGAGAAAAACCTTCCAGGTCTTGAAGTCACGATCAAACAACAGCCGTTCAAGAACAAGCTAGATCTTGAATCAAAAGGTGAGTTCGAACTGTCCTTCGCAGGATGGGGACCTGACTACCAGGATCCGATGACATTCCTCGATATGTGGATGACTGGTGGACCATATAACCGTGGTAAATACTCAAGCGATAAGTATGATTCACTCATCAAGTCGGCTCAAAAAGAAGTCGATGCCGAGAAACGCTGGCAGTCACTCAAAGATGCTGAGAAGACACTCCTTGAGGACGATCAAGCGATCTCCGTCATGTACCAAAAAGGGGTTTCCCTTCTCCGTAAGCCGTACGTCAAAGGAATCGTCAACCATAAAGTCGGTGCCGATACTTCGTACAAATGGGCATACATCGAAGGAAAATAAGTTACATCCAAAGACCAGATTCGCTGACGAGCGTGTCTGGTCTTTTTTTCCATATGAGCCGTTTGTCCTATTTTTCTGAATAGCATTAAAATTTCGTGTCAGTCTGTTTTCATTTCCATGACTTCCATTTATACTAAGCAAAGAATCCGATTCACTTTATTTACAATATTTTGCGGGAATTATTCATAATTAATGGAAATGTACCGATATATCTAATACAGAGGACTTTTGCCTCAATACTACATCGAACTAGGAAGGAGGACTCACTCATGAAGCAACGTGTACTTAAGAACGCGCAAAGTTATACAGAAGAGCAGCTTGAGATGATCGAGGCCATCCGTGCGGTCGGTGAACTCATCCAGGACCGTCCACGCCGAACTGTCTATCGTCGTTATGCCCTCGTCAATGATTGGCCGCAGCCCGAGAACATCATCCGGCAATTCGGATCGTGGCCGGAAGCCTTGTCGGCTGCCGGATATGAGTGGAACGTCGACCAACAACCCGAGGAACTGGAACGTGCTCCGAAGTATACGAAGGATGAGATCTTGAAATCATTCGAACGTTATGCGCAGGACGTCGGTTCTACGATTACGCTCAAGAAGTATCAGATGTGGCGGAAATCCGTTCATCATGCCCCAAGCCATTATCATATCGTCAAGATGTTCGGTTCCTGGCATGATGCCTGTACCGCAGCCGGACTTGAAGCGAGTGTCACCTACTCAAAAGCTGAACTTGCCGCTTCCTTACGTCAAGCCATCGAGGAAGTCGGGTTTGCCCTCTCGTTTGAAGCGTACCGGGAATGGGCGAAACGGAACAATAAACCATCGACGAAAGCACTACTTCACCGTTACGGTTCATGGTCGGCCGCCATCCATGCGATTGAAAACGAGATTCGCCTCAGTAAACAACAAGCACAATGAACTTATTCCTTTCCATCCTCTTCGTTCTCCTGAACGAGGAGGATTTTTGGCATCAAAAAAGAAGGTGACGTATCCGCCACCCTCTTTTAGCACACTTAAATGACTTTCTCTTTCCATTCCTGATAGGATGCGACACGATCGCGCCCTTGGAATTTCGCTCCGACATACATCGCCCGATCGGCATTTCGAATCAGACTTGCTAAATCTCCTAGCTCTTTTAGTGTATCAATCCCGATACTCGCCGTGATTTCAAGTGTATGCCCCTCGACGATGATCGGATGGCTATGCAACGTTTCCCGAATCCGTTCGGCGACGATTTGTGCCGAGTCAAGATCCGTATTCGGAAGGAGGATGACGAATTCTTCGCCCCCGTAACGTGCGACGAGATCCGTGATGCGCGTTGCTTGCATCAATAGCTTCGCCACTTCGAACAACACGACATCTCCGACTTCATGACCGTACGTATCATTGATTTGTTTGAAGTGATCGAGATCAATCATCAAGGCAGAGAATGGATAGAGATCCCGTTGTTTGATGCGCCGATCCCCCCACTCCTGTAAGGCACGGTAGTTAGGCAACTTCGTCATCGCATCCGTCCGGCTATCAATCAGTAGACGCTCGCGTTCGTGTGCTCGCTCTACCGCCCAGGACAGGACACGAAGAGCGCGGTACAGTTCGTACCCAAAGTCTTTCGTGAACTCCCCGCTTGCTTCGGAAGCGAGCAGTAAGGAACAGTTGATTGTTTCCGTTGCTTCCGGTTGAATGAAGAGTACCGACTGAATTTCCTCCGGTAGGCTGTCGTATAGACGAATGTCCCACTCCTGTTGCATACCATACAGTAGAACTTCTTCCTTTTCGATGATTTCTTCGATGATCCGACCTTCGACGTGATCAGCTTTTAATTTTCGCCCATCCTTTAACGAATAGTAGACACTTTGCTTGCCTTCTTCAAAATCGAACTTAATCCAAGCGATGTCCGGTTTGACGAACTGATTGAGTTGCCGCAGATAACGTTCGATGATGAACTGCGCATCGCCATCCTTCCACGCCGCTTCTTTCAGACGCTCGATTTGTTCCCAGTGTTCAATCCGATCTGACGCTTCGACCGAGCTCCCTAGTGCACGTTTGATGATGAAGAGTGCGAATGCTGCCATGACAAGACCGCTGTTTCCATTACCTTGTACGACGAGCGTACTGAAAATCCCGTAAAGTAGCTCTGCCGTGATGACGATTGCTTCAAAGCGTAACAGTTGGAACATGACATCACCCGGAATATTCTCACCGAGCAGGAACCGGGACAGCTGATACTGCAGTAAGAGTATCGTCCAGAGAATCGCGACCATCGCAAGAAGTGGCATGATATTATCAGTCAGGATGAAGGCATCCCCATGTGTTCCCCCGAGTGCATTGTAAGCAAGACCCGCTGGAACGATCAAGAACAGTTCAAGCGCGACGTTGAACGGATAATTATGTAGCATTCGCCGCCGTCCGACTGGCGTGTGAATCGTTCGTAATTGATAGATCAGCATCGTCACTTGTCCGACACAGATCGCGGATAACATCCCGTAGGTCAAGAAAGTAAACAGGACGAACCCGAAATGGAATGTAAAGCTCATATGCCGACGACGAACCGGATCGACGACAAAAATCGTCGATAAGACGGTGATCAATACGAACGTGAATAAATCGACGCTGAGGCTATAGTCTCTGGACTTCGCAAAAAGATCGACGCCAATGACGATTAAAAAAAAGACAACCCAGCTTCGAAGGAGATATTGTTGAAAACGACGCACAAGAAATTCCCCTTCCCTTTACATTTAGTTATTGTCTATTACTGGAAATCGATATGTCCATTATTCTACTTTTCAAGCAAAAAGTCGAACTTGAATGGCGTCCTCTGATACAATCACGTTGAGGTGATATTTTTTATGACAAACACATTCACGCAAGATGCATTTGATACCTTTCACATTGATGGACTCGATTCCCGGATGGAAGCAATCCGCGAACGCATCCAGCCTATTTTCCGAGACATCGGTCAGGAAGTCGCTCCTGATTTGACGGTCGCTACACAAGAAGAGGTCCACGTACACATCGCCCAGCATGCCCGCCGGAAGGTCAATCCGCCAAACGATACATGGATGGCATTCTCACCCGATAAACGCGGTTATAAGAAACATCCCCATTTCCAAGTCGGCCTGTTTGATGACCATCTATTCATTTGGCTCGCTTACATCTATGAGCTTCCGAATAAACAACAGTACGCCTCTAAGCTCTTGCAGCAGACGAAACTACTGACGACGCTTCCGGATGACTTCGTCGTGTCCTATGACCATATGAAAAAAGATGCTGTTTCTGTCCATGAAACCGATCTTCATGTCGGTTTGACACGCTTCCACGATGTCAAAAAAGCAGAATTTCTCGTCGGTCGTCACATTCCGGCAGAACAAGTCAGCCAGCTGACACGGGAAGAGTTGTTGGAAGTGATTCGAAATACCTACTCTCATCTCGTACCACTCTATAAAACGATTAAATAAAAAGGATGGCCGAATCGGTCATCCTTTTTCATTAGTTATATTTTACTAGAATTGACATGACTTGTGTACGGTCGGAATTTAAATTTAGATAAATGTTGACCTGTTTTGAGGAAAGCGTCATGACGTTGAATGTTTTATCGAGTTTTGCTTTCGGGTAAGCACGTTTGACTTCCTTGACGGTTACGGTACGTTTGACCTGTTTTGGATCGTAAACGATGGCACTGACTTTCGCTTTTGAGTCCTTCACGCCGTACGTAGAACAGTAGTGAAGCGAACGATCTGCTGAAGATAATCCATTTCCGCTCTGACACCAGTTTGATTTCTTTTCGCCTTTGTACGCTTTATGTACTTGAGCAAGTGTCGTTTTATCGAGTGTGACTTTTCCGTCGACTGAACGTGCTTTCTTAGCTTGTGCCTGAATTTCCTGTAGCCATTTGACATCAGTCTGTTTTGTTGCCTCGACCGGTTGATTATATGAAGTGCCTGACACGATGCTGACAGTGAGTGCGGCAGTTAAGATAAGTCCGAAGATTTGTTTCATGGTGAAGTCCTCCTTGGCGCCTCTGAAAAGCGTTGATAATAATCTGATTCCCCTATTTCAAAAAATTATTCAGTTTTTATAGTTTTTTTTTGACAACTTATTTTTATTTTTTAGAACAGAATATAAAAAAGAACCTAGTGTCGCTGACACTAGGTTCTTCCTCATTTCTTATGCATCTTAAACTCTAAGAACAACTCATTGTAATGGGCTAACATTTTCTTCCCGAGGTTCTTATAGACTTCTAGAGTATCCGTGACTTGTTTATCAGGATAGAAACGCTCGTCCGTACGGACAGATTTGTCGAGCAACTTCAAACCGTCTTTGTTCGGTGTCGAGTAGCCGACGTAGTCCGCATTTTTTGCCGCGATATCCGGTCGCAACATGAAATCGATGAACTGATGGGCTCCTTCGACGTTTTTCGCCGTTTTTGGAATGACGATATTATCGAACCAGACATTCGATCCTTCTTTTGGAATGACATAATCAAGATTTTCATTTTCACTCATGATTTCATTCGCATCACCGGACCAAACGACACCGAGTCCTGCTTCTTCATTCGCAAGCAATAATTTGATTTCATCCCCGACGATCGCTTTGACGTTCGGCGTCAGACGCATCAGATTCGCTTTTGCCTCCTGCAGCTTCGCCTCATCCGTTTCATTCAAGGAATAACCGAGACTGTTCAGACTCATCCCCATCACTTCACGGGCACCATCTGCAAGAAGAATTTGATTTTTCAGCTTCGGATCCCACAGATCCTTCCAACTCGTCGGTACTTTACCACCGATCAAGTCTTTATTATAGACGATTCCGACTGTTCCCCAGAAATACGGAATCGAGTATTTATTTTTCGGATCAAAGGATAGATCCAAAAAGCGCGAGTCGATATGCTTGAGATTCGGAATCTTATCATGGTCGATCGGCACGACGAGATCTTCTTCAATCATCTTCGAAATCGCATAATCGGACGGGACAGCGATATCATATGTCGTGCCACCCTGCTCGATTTTCGTCAGCATCGCTTCGTTTGAATCGAATGTCTGATAGACGACCTTGATGCCGCTCTCCTTCTCAAACTGTTTGATCAGCGCCGGGTCGATATAATCGCCCCAGTTATAGATGTTCAGAACATTTTTACCTGAGTAGCCTTGTGTCTCATTCAATTGATTAAGGGCGAATAGAATCACTCCTGAAATCAAGAAAATCGCGACGAACAATTGAATCAATTTTTTCAACGGTCATTTCACCTCCGGTCGCGAAAGCTTCGTTGCAGCACGTTGGTTCAAGAAATAGTAGCCGATGACGAGCAGGAACGTAAACAGGAAGATGACCGTCGATAAGGCATTGATCTTCATTGAAATGCCTTGCCGGGCCAGGGAATAGATTTCTACCGACAGCGTCGTAAAGCCGTTTCCTGTCACGAAGAACGTCACAGCAAAGTCATCCAGTGAGTACGTCAATGCCGTAAAGAATCCGGCAAAGATGCCTGGCGTGATGTATGGCAGGACGACCTTCGTCAAAACGTCCAAGCGGCTCGCCCCTAAATCACGTGCCGCATCAACGAGCGTCGGACTCATCTCCTGCAACTTCGGCAGGACGAGGATGACGACAATCGGAACTGAAAACGCGATATGCGACAGTAAGACGGACGTAAAGCCGAGCTGAATCCCGAGCATCGTAAAGAAGATCAGGAATGACGCCCCGATGATGACATCCGGGCTGACGATCAGAATGCTGTTGAGCGTCAACAGCGACGTCTCGACACGTTTTTTCCGGACCGCTTGAATCCCGATTGCTCCGAACACGCCGAGAATCGTCGAAATCGCGGCAGACAACAAGGCGATGACAAGCGTGTTCAAGACGATGATCAACAGTCGGGAATCCTGGAAGACTTCCTTGTACCAATCCCACGTGAACGAATCGAAGTTCGTCATATTATCGGCGCTATTGAATGAATAGAACGCCAGATAGAAAATCGGAGCATACAAGATGATGAAGACCCCGATCAGATACAGATTTGCTAGTTTCAGACGTTTCATCAAGTCGTCGCTCCTTTCTTCCGCTTCGTGCTCGTCAAGGCAAGGATGATCGCCATCGCGATGATGAGGAAGACGGCAATCGTCGCTCCCATCCCCCAGTTCTGTGTCACGAGGAATTGTTGTTCAATCGCCGTACCGAGCGTGATGACCCGGTTTCCGGCAATCAGACGTGTGATCATGAACAGGGATAACGCCGGAATGAAGACGAGCTGACAGCCTGATTTCACACCGTCAAGCGTCAACGGAAAGACGACACGACGGAATGTCGTGAAGTTCGACGCTCCGAGATCACGTGCTGCGAAGACGAGTGACGGACTGAGTTTTTCGATCGCGTTGAAGATCGGCAGGATCATGAACGGAATGAAGATATAGACCGATACGAACACGAAACTGAAGTCGGTAAAGAGAATCTGCTTACGACCGATCCCGATGGCTTCAAGTGTTTGGTTCGCCAGACCATACGTACTGAAGAGACCGATGAAGGCGTACGCCTTCAGTAACAGGTTGATCCACGTCGGTAAGATGATCAGCAATAACCAAAGCTGTTTATGTTTCGTCTTCGTCAACAGGTAGGCAGTCGGATACCCGATCAGCAGTGAAAACAGCGTGATCAAAAAAGCATACCAGAAGGAACTGAGCGTCATCGTCAGATAGGTCGACGTAAAGAAGTTCCGGTAGTTCTCGAACGAAAAGTGACCGTCCAGATCAAGAAACGAATAATAGACGACGAGTACGATCGGTGCGATGACGAATAAGGCGATCCAGAATGAATACGGGATGAGGTACCAGTTACGTGATTTTTGCATCATAACACCCCGTCGTAGGATTCCAGACGTTTATCGAATTCTTCTTCCGTTTCGTTCAAACGCATGACATGGATCGCTTCCGGATCAAACGTCAGACCGATTCGTTCACCGACCGTTGCTTTTTTCGTACTGTGAACGAGCCATTCATTTCCGACTTCATCCATGCAGGCAATCTCGTAGTGAACACCACGGAACAGCTGCGAATCGACAGTCACCTGCAGTTTCCCTTGTGTCACGTGTGTGATTTCAAGATCCTCCGGACGAATGACGATTTCGACCGGTTCGTTCAGTTCAAGCCCGCGGTCGACACATTCAAATTCCTTTTCTGCGAACCAGACGCGGTAATCTTCCACCATGCGACCCGGAATGATATTCGACTCCCCGATGAAGTCCGCTACGAAGCGGTTGATGGGTTCATCATAGATATCCGTCGGTGTTCCGGATTGTTGAATGACCCCATGGTTGAGGACGAAAATCTCATCCGACATCGCAAGCGCTTCTTCCTGGTCGTGCGTGACGAAGATGAATGTGATGCCAAGACGGCGTTGCAAGTCACGGAGTTCATACTGCATTTCCGTCCGTAACTTCAAATCGAGTGCCGACAGCGGCTCATCGAGCAGGATGACTTCCGGTTCATTGACGATTGCCCGGGCAATCGCGACCCGTTGACGTTGTCCGCCTGACATCTCGGTGATTTCCCGCTTTTCATAGCCGGACAGGTTGACGAACTTCAAGGCATCTGTGACACGTGTTGCAATTTCCGCTTCCTTCACCTTTTTGATCCGCAAACCGAACGCGATGTTTTCAAAGACATTCAAGTGTGGAAAGAGGGCATAATCCTGAAAGACCGTATTGACCTGGCGTTTGTTCGCCGGAACGTCATTGATCCGCTTCCCATTGAAGATGATGTCGCCTGCTGTTGCTTCGGAGAAGCCGGCAATCAGACGGAGAATCGTCGTTTTTCCGCAACCTGATGGTCCGAGTAAGGTGTAGAACTTCCCTCGCTCGATTTCAAAGTTGACCTGATCGAGTACAGTCTGATCGTCATACTGTTTCGTAACATCTTTGAATTGAATGATTGTAGTATCTGCCAATCTAGTTCCTCCTTTATAAGTATGAGTCGGTTGCTGTTACGAGCACCTTCGTCTCGTGCGTTGACTCATTGCGTAATTGATGAATTTCTGAAGCCTTATAATAAAAGGTTTCTCCTTGTCTCGCTACAAAAGACTGATGACCGAGCGTCAGCGTGACCTTTCCTTCAAGCACATAAACGAAAGTCTCAGCCCCCGACGGTTCATACGTCTTGAACGCTCCGCCTGGTGCAAGTGTCAATAAGACCGGTTCCATCTCTTTTTCATTCGATTCCGGAATCAGCCATGTCACGTGATAGCCCTGCTCTGCATCCGCATACGTCGTTACATCCTCTTCCCCGTAAACGACTTTTTGATTAAGTGCATCCTCATCAAAAAAATCCTTCGGTGAGATGCCAAGCACTTCAAGAAGATGAAACAGTGTCTCGATCGACGGGGAGCTGATTTCCCGTTCGAGTTGCGAGATATACCCTTTACTCAGGTCTGTTCTTTCCCCTAGTTCCTCTTGCGTCAATCCCTTTTGAAGACGGAGGTTCTTGATTTTTTGTCCGATTGAGTACAATCGACGTCCTCCTCCCGCTTGCCTAGTTTAGTATAAGACGACTAAAAGTTTACTAATCACGTACCGATTATAGCGTATTTCATTATTTAATCAACTAAAATGTTTTATATTTTTTAACGTTCATTTGACAGCGAGAGCGCTTACACCTACAATTATTATCAGGTACTAATTTAAGGAGGAACATGTATGCGCATTGCATGGATTACAGATAGCACAACGATTTTACCGGATACGATCGCTCAACATCCCGACCTCTCCGTCGTTCCATTACTTGTCCTGAAGGACGGTGACAGTTTTGTCGATGGTGTCGACGTGGATGCCGAGACCGTCTACCAGTGGATCGACGCGAAACATAAAGTTACGACGAGTCAGCCTTCGATCGGCAGTTTCACCGAACATTACGAGCGGCTCAAAGAAGACTATGACGTCGGGTTTGCGGTGCATCTGTCGAGTGAACTCAGCGGAACGTACAGCGCCTCCGTCCAAGGAGCCGAAATCGCCGGTTTCCGGCTGATCGCGATCGATTCCCGTTGTGGGATCTATCCGGCCGGTCAGTTACTCGCTGAAGCCATCGAACTCGCCGAGGCCGGACATGCGATTGAATCGGTCGAACAGATGATTCAAGAACGTCGTTACGATCATCATATCGAATTCACGGTCGCAAACCTCGATCAGTTGCAGGCAGGAGGACGGATTTCCTCTACGAAGGCATTCGTCGGTAATCTGTTGCAGTTACGCCCTCTGTTCCACTTCGAGGAGGGTAAGATCGTTCCGTATCAGACCGTACGGACGTTCAAAAAAGCGCACTCGAAGATCTTCGACCATCTCGTCGCGATGCTTGAGCAGGGTCGAGTGACTGATATCTCTTTATTCCACGCAACCGCCTACGACCTCGCACTTGAGTGGAAACAACGACTCGAGTCGCAGTTCGATGTGCGTGTCCGGATTGATGATTTAACGCCCGTTCTCGGTTCGCATACGGGAAATCCCGCCATCGGCATGTCCTTTTTGAATCCGACGAGAGCGTAAGGATGTCTAATGAAAATGATTTTTGGGTAAACCTTCTTTAGAGAATAAAGGAGGTTTTTCATTTGAAAAATAAATGGATCTGGCTAAACTGGCTTGGCTTCATCTTTACGATCATCGTCAATGCCCTCGACGGTGGAAAAACAGGTCGGATCTCGGACTCGATCATGACGCTGTTCAAACCAGCAGGATACGCCTTCTCGATTTGGGGACTGATTTATACCGTTCTACTCATCTGGTTAATCCTACAGACGATTCCGAAATTCAAGGAACATGAACTGGCGAAAAAAATCGGACCTTGGTTTTTGATCAGCTGTTTATTCAACGCAGGCTGGATTGCTTCGTTCACGTATGAACTCTTCATCGTTTCAGTCATCGTCATCATTGGACTCTTACTCTCCCTGATCGTCATCTACTCGAAAATCGACCGGGAGACAAAAGGACTCCGCTTTAAACTACCGTTCTCGCTTTACCTCGGCTGGGTGTCGGTCGCTACGATTGCCGACATCTTCTTGACGATCAACGCTGAAGGGGTGACGTCATGGCTCGGCATCGGGGACGCGGGATGGACGATGATCATGCTCGTCGTCGGCGTAATCGTCGCGTTACTCTTCATGTTCGCGAACCGTGATCCGATCTATCCGCTCGTCTTCGTCTGGGCGTATGTCGCGATTAACTTTGAATCTGACAATGGTCTTGTCGATACGACCGTTCTCGGTAGTGTCGTCCTCCTGCTTGCCGGTTATATCTTCCTTCTCGTCCGGATGCGCCGCCAGATCAGTGTGAGCAAGTGACGTTCCTTTCTGCCTTCAACGGCGTATACTAAAGGAAAGGAGTGAATGACCATGAACATCACATTTACACCATCTGCCCAGGAACGCATCCATCAGTTGCGGGGCGACGTGCCCGGTCAACTGCACTTGTATTACGATACGGAAGGCTGCGGTTGTGGAAATTCCGGTATCTTCAGTATTCGCCTCGTTGAGGAAGCGACACCCGAAGATATGACGATTGATTCAAACGTCGGTCCTGTCCTCGTCAAACGGTGGTCGAGCCATTTCCTCGATCAGGACATGACGCTCGATTACAATGCGGAGAAAAAAGCGCTGATTCTTAAAAGCGATGGACAATATTTCAACACGAACGTTCTCGTCACGGATCAAACCGGCTGTCCGTTGACTGTCCGTTCCTGAATACGACTACAGAAAAAGGCAACTTCCATCGCGGAAGTTGCCTTTGTTAGTGTTCGAACAGACAGGTGCTGTGTTGAAAACCAGATTGTAAGACGCATATGAAATGTACTGGATGTCTGTCTGCATCGTGCACGAGCCAGAAATATATTCCGGCGCTTTGCGTCCCCCCAGACGTCGCATGCATCGTCCTCGCATGCTTATCTAGCTTACGTAAGGTGATTTTGTTTGGATTGCCTTATCCGACATTCAGCACCGTCTCTTCGATTGTTTGTTGATCGAGATCTTTAACGTGCATCGGCTTACTGTAGTAATAACCCTGCCCGTAATCACAACCGAGGCGCTTCAGGAAAAGATGCTGCTCGAGTGTTTCGACACCTTCAGCGACGACCTCGATGCCAAGACTTTTCGCGAGTTGGATGATCATTTCCGTAATCGCCGTTCCCCGCTCATCGTGCGGGACTTCATCGATGAATGATTTATCGATTTTCAAAATATCAATCGGTAAATGTTTCAGGTGCGTCAAGGACGAGAGTCCCGTTCCGAAATCGTCAAGGGCAATCGTCAGACTAAGTTGTTTCAGCTCTCCGAGCATCATCATCGCCCGGTCGAGATTCTCCATCACTGAAGTTTCCGTGATTTCGAGTTGCAACTGCAGTTCACTTCCGTTTTTCAGGGAGTGGTGAACGATTTCCTTAATCATCATGTTGTGTGATTCGGAGCGGAAATGCATCGCGGATAGATTGACGGATACTTGACGGATGAAATGATCTTCTTTTTTCCAAATCTCCATCTGTGTGACCGTTTCTTTCAGTACCCACTCGGTCAAACGGTGGATCAAGCTGTATTTTTCAGCGAGCGGAATGAATTCTGCCGGCGAGATGAAACCGAATTTCGGATGTTTCCAGCGGATCAGGACTTCCGCCTGATCGACCTTCCCGGTCGCAAGTGCAATCTTCGGCTGGTAGACGAGGGTGAACTCCTTGAAATCCGTCATCGCCCGGCGCAAGGAACCGACGATCAATTGCTCGCGCCGATCGGAATGCAGGACATCATCATATATGATGAACCGGTCCCGTCCTTCGTTCTTCCCGGCCCGTAAAGCACTCTCCATTTGACCGATCCGCATTTCGAGCGTCTCTTTCATGTTCGGCAGGATGACACCCATCGTCGCCGTCAGATGAATCGGCTGATCCTCTAAATCAATCGGTCGACGGACGTCTTCTAGAATCTGTTCGAACACATCCGCTAGATTCGTCTGGGAGATGCGTTTGATCAGGAAGAACTGTGTTCCGTTATAGCGGATGCACGCTTCATCTTCACTCAGTGTCCGTTGCATCCGCTCCGCGAATTGCCGGATGACGGCGTCACCTTTATCAAACCCGAATGTATCATTGACCCATTTGTAACCGTCAAGATCAAGTAACGCCATTGCCATGTCCTCTTTCGAACGGCTGTAATGACCATCAACTTTCGACATGTGATGATCGAGCCATCTCCGGTTATGCAGCCCGGTCAGGTGATCCGTGTAGGCCATCATCTGGAGCGCACGTCGTTCGAGATAGATATACAGACCCGCAATCAGAATCAGCAGCAGAAAGACCGGAATGGCAACTTCGTTCAATATATTCGATGTAACCGGACGATCACCGATGAGACCGGCATCTGTAGCCGGAATACAAAACGATGTTCCGAGCATGCCGACATAATGCATCGAAGAGATGGCAAATCCCATGACGATGGCAATCGGGATCAAAATCCGTTTTTTATCGACATGGCGCAAACGATACAGCAGCAACAAAGCGATGTAAGCAACCGTGACGGCAATCAGCACGGATAAGAGAAACAGACTCTTCTCATACCGGACGACACCTCCGAACTCCATCGCCATCATTCCCAAGTAATGCATCGTGGCGATTCCACCGCCCATCAACGACCCTGCCAGGATTATCTTATTGCGTGTGATCGCTGACGAGTACAACAGATGGAAGGCAATGAACGCAGCCAGTATGGCGGGAATGACGGACAAAAACATTAAAAACCAGTCATAGCGGACGGTGACGGGCAGGGCAAATGCGCCCATCCCGACGAAATGCATTCCCCAAATCGATAATCCCATCGTAAGTGAGGATAAAAACAACGCACGCTTCTTTAAAGACGTCGCTTTTGCAAGCCGACGATTCAGTTCCAGTGAGCCGTATGATCCGATGATGGCAACAAGCACCGACAACACGACCAAGGTCACTTCGTAGTGTTTTGTTAAGATGATCCATTCATTCATTGTATGAGGCCTCTCCTTATGAACTGTCATTCTCATATGTATCGTCGTCATGCCCTCATTTTTTCAGTGAAAAATAGAAATTCATTGCATTTCTTCTTATTTCAATGCTTTTTTCTCTAACTGGGTAGGACATTCTGCACAAAAAAGCCGTATCCGTTTAAAACGGACCGGCTTTCAGATGGATCATAAGGCGACCGAAGCGACGATTTCTCCCGTCGGTTTGTCTAAATCAGGTTCCGGTTCGACCGTAATGGCGACGGCGTCGACTGTCCCGTCTCCCTTAAGCGGGAAGACAGCTGCTGCTTCTCCGTCTTTTTCGATGACACCGTTCGCCGTCGGTGTCTCTCCTTCAATCGTCCATAACTGATAAAGTTGTCCTTTTGGAAGCGGCGGTAAATCTTTCAACTGGACCAGCATATAGGATTTATCATTTTGTGTGAAAATCATGCTTGAGCCTTTGATGGATGCGTTGCTCTCGAAGTTCCCCATTCCTTTGATCTCATCCATCGCCAGTGTCTCCGGTGTATCCGTACTTTCTTCCTGTGACAAAAAATACGCGTTGGCACCGAGTGAGAGAATCAAAGCGGCAGCGATACTCATCAACCAGCCGAGCGGAACACTCTTTTTCTTCGTTTGTTGCTGACGTGCCTGTTTGAGATCTACCGGTGTCGTCACCGGTGTTTCCTTCGGAGATTTTCCCTCTGACGAACCGAGGACTTCTCCAAGAATCCGTGCTTTCATTCCTGTAGGAACGGGTCGCTCCGGAAGCGATTCAGCGATGGGAAGCATGAGTTCTTCCATTTCCAAAAGCGCCTCGCGGCATTCTTCGCACGTCGCAAGATGCGCTTCGAACGCGTCGCGATCCGCTGCAGATAATGTGCCATTGAAATAATCGATTAAGTCATGACAGCGTTCTTCCATCTCGTTCCCTCCCATCCATTCGTTTTCGTAATGCTTGAATCGCGCTCCTGATCCGTGTCTTGACCGTTCCAAGCGGTACATCGAGCCGATCTGATATCTGTTGCTGGGTCATTCCCTGGAAATATACGAGTTCGATCAGCTCTTGCTGTTCCGGCTTCAATTCACTGACTGCCTCACGTACTTCCACGGCCGTCTCACGTTGCATGACCGTCCGTTCGACCGGCTCATCGTATCCGCCGTCACGTTCTTCGACCTCGATCGTCGGCTGCCTTTTTTCACGCCGCAGGCAATCAAGGGCTGCGTTTCGGGTAATCGTTAAAATCCACGAGGAAAACTTTCCTTTTTGTGTATCAAAATCAACACGACCATTCCAAATTTTCATCCATACTTCCTGTATGACTTCTTCGGACAACCGGTCATTATTCGTAAAGCGATGGGCGAATGAGAACAGTAGCCGTTCGTACTTATCATACAACGTCTCAAGCGCCTGTTCGTCACCGCTACGCATCAGATGATAAAGCGATTCATCGGATTGAGTATGCATCCTTCTCCTCCTTCTGAGGTCAGCCTTATCATATAGTATACGCAAGCTGACACCAAATCGTTTTCGATTTTTTCATTTTTCTAAGTAAATATCTTCACCACATCCATATTCCCTAATTCTATCAAAAGTATAGCTTAAAATTCTGCTGAATTGACAGCGATACCGTAATGGGCATAGCATAAAGGTACTACAAGCCGTCAGGTCAACATGAATCGGAGGAATCAACATGGAGTATGATCGTAAGATGAAGAACCGGGTCAGTCGGATCGAGGGACAGTTACGCGGGATTTTACGGATGATGGAAGAAGGTCAGAACTGCCGTGACGTCATCACGCAACTATCCGCTGCCCGTTCGGCGATTGACCGGACGATTGGTGTCGTCGTCAGTTCAAACTTGATTGAATGCGTCAAAGAAGCGGAAGAGACCGGCGACGGTCAGACAGAGGAACTCGTCAAAGAAGCCGTCAGTCTACTCGTCAAGAGCCGCTGATTCCATAATCCCGGTGCTGACTTGAAAGTCAGCCTCTACACAGATAAGGGTGGCAGATGATGATCTGCCACCCTTATCTCGTAAAAAAGATGACTCATTACACGCCACTCCTACAGGAAAAAGCGCATTTTTGCGCTGTCAGAGACAAACAAGACCCGCTTTCCTGCTTGAACGAAGCAGGAAAACTGGCTTGTGTCTCGCCTGAGGAAAGGGCGTGAAAAGACGAGTCATTCTTTTTGGGGTCAACCCCAATACATAAAGAATGACGCGTTACAGGCAATTCATACAGGAAGACTATGGTGTGTCTCACATAAGGAACGGGCGTAATAAGAGACGTCCTTCTTTTTGGGAAATCAGCCCCGTCTTGGTTCCTGCTTCTGCAGTGCTGCAGGTTTGACCGGTCCTGAAAACAGGTATACTAAATTGTTATCATCAGGACGACAATTGATTGCGTCCCATTTTAGGAGGAAGAATCACCATGACTGTTTCTGTATTTATTGATGTCGCCTGTAAAACCGGCGAATCGCCTGTATATGATGCAAAGACAAAACGTTTTTATTTTGTTGATATTCCAAATCAGCTTCTTTTCTCATACGATCTCGTAACCGAAGCATTAAAGCCCTTCACACTGCCGAGTGCCATTACATCGATCGCCCTGACCGACGCACCGGATCTGTTGCGTGTTACGGCAGAGCACGGCTTCGGTACTTTTGATATCCGGGAAGGTCATCTCTCACTTGAGCATCAGCTCTCCCTGCCCGATTCTGACCGGATGAATGACGGAAAACTTGATCCGGCCGGTCAATATGTTGCCGGTAGCATCAATGAAGAAGATGGACAAACCGCGGGACTGTTCCGCTTACGTCATGACGGCTCCATCGACGTCCTGCACGAAGACCTGACGAACTCGAACGGGCTCGTCTGGTCGGAGGATGGAAAGACCCTCTACCACATCGATACGCCAACGAAAAAAGTCTATGCGTTCGATTATGCACCGGACGCCCCGCTGTCGAACAAACGGGTCGCTGTTGATCTTGAGGAAGAGGACGGATTCCCGGACGGTATGACGAAGGATGCGGACGGTCACGCCTGGATTGCGCATTATGCCGGATCCTGCATCACGCACTGGAATCTTGAAACAGGTGAGAAGCTCGACCAGATCGACTTCCCTGTCGCAAATCCGACCTGCCCGATTTTTTATGAAGATCAGTTGCTCGTCACGACAGCAGCAAACGGAGACGACTCCGCACATGCCGGTGCCGTCTTTGCCGTAACATTCAAATGACGATCCAAGGAGGGAACATCTTTTTTAGCGGTGTCCCTCTTTTTTAATCCTTCTGCTAGACGCTAGTCCGAAAACGGACGATACTAGAGGAGAAGACTACTTACTCTTTTGAAGGAGTGAATGCCGATGCGCGTCTCGACCATCGAACGTTTACATCAATTGCAAACGACACCGTCCTTTTTTCCGGTCAACTGCTACCTGTTTGAAGAAGCAGACAGTCTGACATTGATTGATGCCGGACTCGGCATCAACGCCAAGGCGCTTTATCACTACATCCGCCAGCAGGAAAAACCGCTTGGTGCAATTATTTTGACGCACGCCCATGCCGATCATGTCGGATCGCTCGACTTTCTTGCAAGTGCCTTTCCACTTGCCGAAGTTTCGATCAGTTACCGTGATGCTGCCCTGCTGAGCGGAGATGATTCCTTGCGCGAAGGGGAGACGACACCTTTAAAAGGCGGGATTCCGAAACACATCAAGACGCGTCCGGACCGATTGCTCGAGAGCGGTCAACAGGTCGGAAGTCTGAGCGTCATCGCCTCTCCCGGGCATACGCCAGGCTCGATTTCACTCTGGCACGGAGGCAGCCGGACGTTGATTGCCGGCGATGCCTTTCAGACACAAGGGGGTCTCGCCGTCTCCGGGGACGTCCGATGGCAATTCCCGTTCCCGGCCCTTGCCACATGGGATCCGGACGTTGCCCTTCGCTCCGCCGACCAATTGACGGAACTCTCCCCGGACGTGCTTGCCGTCGGGCATGGACCACTCATTCTCGGACCTAGCTACGAGATGCGTCAGGCTGTCGATCGGTTTGCCCAGGTACTACAAACGAGAAAATCTTCACCATTTACCCTGAATTAAAACATCCGCGACGTGCACTCAGATGCGTCGCGGATGTTTTTATATCACGCCATTCACACCTGTTCTGCAACAGGGTAGCGGTACACTCTTGCTTCATAAGGACGCAGTTCATCCGGTGTATCCGGATAGTTTGAGAGGAGCAGCTGTTCCTGCGGTAATAAGAATGCCGTCTCCATCGGTTCATCATGCACGTTAAGCACGATCCGCCAAACGTCACCGTCTAGTTCCCGCTCGTAGATGTAAAGATACGGATCGTGAAGCGCTAAGTCGCGGTACGTACCGTAAACCATGACCGGATGCTCCTTGCGTAACCGAATCAGCTTCCTGTAGAACGCAAGAACCGATGCCGGATCCGCTTCTGCTTGCGCGACGTTGATGTCCGGATAGTTCGGGTTAACGGCTAACCACGGTCTTCCACTCGTAAAGCCTGCCGCGTGCGTGCCGTCCCACTGCATCGGCGTGCGGGAATTATCGCGTGCGAGCAGTTGCATCGACGAGAGCACGACCTCCGGATCCTCGCCGCCAGCAACGCGCTCTTCGTATCGATTGCGAAACGCGACGTCCTGATACATCGACGGATCCGAGAAACGGATTCCTGTCATCCCGATTTCTTCCCCTTGATACACGTATGGAATGCCGGGTAACGTATGCAGCATCAAACCGAGTAGTTTCGCACTCTCGACGCGATACCGTTCGCTCCCGAATCGCGTCACTTGTCGCGTATGATCATGGTTGTTGAGAAACTGTGAATGAACGCCTAACGGATACAGGACGTCATACCAGCGTTTCTGAATTTCCTTGAAACGTAAAAGATCCATCGCCTCCATGTCGTCCGCGATTTCGAAGTGAAACAGTGTTCGCAATTCGTTCCGCTCTTCACTGACATATAACAGACCGTCTTCCGGTCCGACGAACGGGATTTCCCCGACCGTGAACAGGTCTTTTCCGGCAAGGACGTTCGCATGCATCTCCTGCAGAAAGTCGTGTACACCGGGCTGATTTCCGAGATACGACAGATTGAACGGATTGACGACATCCTCAAGCGAGCGTTTTTTAATCAAGTTGATGACATCCATCCGGAATCCGTCGATGCCTTGCTCCACCCACCAGTTCATCATGTCGTAAATCGCCTGACGGACAGCCGGATGCTCCCAGTTCAAATCCGGTTGCTCTTTTGCGAAGGAATGAAAATAATACTGTCCCCGCTCTTCACTCCACGTCCACGGACTCGGCGCAAAATACGAGCGCCAGTTGTTCGGCGGTGTTCCTTCCGTTCCATCTTTCCAGATATACCAGTCATCCTTATCGTTGATCCGGTCCCGCGACTGACGGAACCAGTCATGCTGGTTGCTCGTGTGATTGACGACCAGATCCAAGATGATCTTTAGTCCACGCGCATGTGCCGCTGCAATCAATTCCTGTAAATCCCCCATCGTTCCCGCTTTTTCCATGACATCATAGTAATCTGCGATATCGTAACCGTTATCGACGTCCGGGGAACGGTAACACGGATTCAACCAGACGACATCAACACCGAGCGACGCGATGTAATCGAGTTTGTCGATGACCCCGCGTAAGTCACCGATGCCATCTCCGTTCGAATCCTTAAAACTACGCCAGTAGACTTGATAGACAACAGCCTCTTTCCAGTTGGCTCGCTTCATCTCCTCACTCCTCTCCCTACTCTCTATTCCCGCTCTGCATGCCTGCACCTGTTTATTTGGAAATTTTTTCGAATTTCGAAAAAGTTCTTTTCTTTTGACTGAATATTCGTTATCCTTGACGACAATACCATGAAGGAGGCACGCATCCATGAAACATTTTGCTCCATCCATCGCCATCGACCGGCTTCCTGCACCTGTGTTCGCTGAACTTGCGAACCGGATTGGTGCTGTTAAAGCTGCCGGTCATGATGTCATCACACTTGGTCAAGGAACACCCGATCAAACGACGCCCGTACATATTCTCGACGCACTGAAACAGGCGATCGATGAGCCAACGAACCTTCAATATCCACCGTTTCGTGGACATGATTTTCTAAAACAAGCCGTCGCGCACTTTTACGCGAACGAATTCGGTGTCACGATCGATCCGGCTACAGAAGTCACGATTCTGCTCGGTAGTAAGGCAGGAATCGTCGCTTTACCGCAAACGATCGTTAATCCGGGGGAAGGTGTCATCGTTCCGGATCCCGGTTACCCGGATTACCTGTCCGGTGCCGCCCTTGCCGGTGCGTATCCGATCACACTGCCGTTGCTTGAGAAAAACGACTTCTTACCGGATTACGACTTGCTTGATACAACAGACATTGCGCGTGCCCGGATGTTGTTCCTCAATTACCCGAGTAATCCGACTGGCGCCACGGCAACAGCGGAAGCCTTCGAACAGACGGTCGCTTTCGCGGATGCCCATGATATTTGCATCGTCCATGACCTCGCCTACGGCGGCATCAGCTTCGACGGCCCGACCCGCAGCTTCCTGCAGACCGAAGGCGCAAAAGACGTCGGGATCGAGTTGTTCTCACTCTCGAAACGCTTCAACATGTCCGGCTTCCGGATCGCCTTTGCGATCGGAAATCCGTCCGTCATCTCAAGCATCGAGACGTACCAGGAACATCTTTACGTCAGTGCCTTCACACCGATTCAACATGCGGCGACCGTCGCCTTGACGAGTGATCAGACATGCGTCCGCGAATTAAGCAAGCTGTATGAAACACGACGTGATGCCTTATTCGCAAAACTCGACGCGATCGGTTGGAATGGACCACGTCCCGGCGGTTCGTTCTTCGTTTGGCTCCCGGTGCCTGAAGGTTACACATCCCAAAGCTTCACCGATCACCTGCTTGACGAAGCACACGTCGCGGTAACACCGGGATCCTTCTTCGGTGAATACGGCGAAGGATATGTGCGGATCAGTCTGATCGCCGATGTCGAACGGTTGGAAGAAGCCGTCGACCGCATCGGCACGCTCAACTTGTTCCGGACGCCTGTTGCGGAATAATTCTGAAAAAACGTTTGACAGATGGGAATCATTTCCGTTAAAGTAAATCCCAACAGCATAACTACTTATCGAGAGCGACCGAGGGATTAGGCCCAACGACGTCCGGCAACCACCTATCAGGAACGGTGCCACATCCTACAGAATGGATTCATTCTGAGAGATAAGTTACGAAATCTTACACTTTCGTCGCTTTTTTCTGGTTGCTCTGCTACTAGGAAAAAGCGACTTTTTTTGTATGAGGAGATGAGCGGATGATTGAATTCAAACAGATTACGAAACGGTTCGTCCGGGACCGGACCCCGATTTTTGCTTTACGAGATGTCGATTTGACGATCCAAAAAGGAGAAATCTTCGGCATCATCGGTGAATCTGGTGCCGGTAAAAGTACGTTACTTCGCCTGATCAACGGGCTCGAACATCCGACGCAAGGAACGGTCAAGGTCGACGGTGTCTCGCTCGGCGGGATGTCGAAGGCGGATTTACGTCAACTTCGTTTACGGACAGGCATGATCTTTCAACACTTCCAATTGATCCAGTCGCGCAACGTCGCGGATAACATCGCCTTTGCGCTCAAGGCAGCTGGTGTGAAACGCGCCGATTTTCCAGAACGGATTCAGGAACTCGTCTCGCTCGTCGGACTCGAAGGGTTCGAAACGAACTTCCCGAGCCAATTGAGCGGCGGACAGAAACAGCGCGTCGGGATTGCCCGGGCACTCGCGAATGATCCGACCGTCCTGTTATGTGACGAAGCGACGTCTGCGCTTGACCCGGTCACGACACTGCAAATTTTGGATTTGTTGAAAGATTTGAATGAACGACTTGGTCTGACGATCGTCCTCATCACCCATGAAATCGATGTCGTCAAACAGATTTGCCACCGTGTCGCCGTCATGTCGCAAGGAGAAGTCGTCGAAGTCGCATCTACTTATGACTTGTTCAGTCAGGCGAAACATCCGGTGACCCAGCATTACGTCGATACGGCACTGCAGATCGAACTGCCGGAACGCATCTTGCAAGCGACACCTGGCAAGATCATCCGCTTGCAGTTCACCGGCGAGAAAACCGGCGAGAGTACCTTATCAGAAGCGATCCGTCGGTACGATATCTCGGTCAGCATCCTGCACGGGAAGGTCGACTACATTCAGGATGTCGCCTTCGGTGTCTTGATCGTCAGCCTGACGGGTTCATCCGACCAAATCACTCCCGCCCTCGACTGGCTCGCGACGGAACTTCACGCACTCGAGGTGATTCAGGATGTGGCTTGAACGTATTCAAACGATGTTACCCGAGCTTCTGAAAGCGCTCGGTGAGACAGCGTGGATGGTCGGCATTTCGCTTGCCTTTGCCTTAGTCGTCGGGATTCCGCTCGGGATTCTCCTGTTCGTCACCGATCGCGGATTATTTTTTCAAAATCTTGCCGTCCGGCGTGTCCTTGACTTCGTCGTCAACATCGTCCGGTCCCTGCCGTTCATCATCTTGCTGGTCGCCCTCATTCCGTTAACGAAGTTCTTACTCGATAATACGATCGGTCCGACGGCAGCGTCCGTCAGCCTCAGTGTCGCAGCGATTCCGTTTCTCGCGCGACTCGTCGAGACGTCACTGCGCGAGATTCCGCCCGGTTTGATTGAGGCAGCCGAAGCCTGTGGTGCAACACCGTTACGGATCATCGTCAGTGTTCTTCTACCGGAAGCACTTCCGGGAATCATCCAGGGCATCACGTTAACAACCATCAGCTTAATCGGCTTCTCGGCGATGGCCGGTATCGTCGGCGGTGGTGGTGTCGGTGACCTCGCGATCCGTTTCGGGTATTATCGCTACGATAATCTCATCATGATCGTGACGATCGTCGTCCTCATCGTCATCGTTCAAAGTATTCAAGCACTTGGCAATCAACTGGCGCGAAAAACAGATAAACGCTAATCATACATACACAGGGAGAGTGGAATCATGAAAAAACGATATGCTTTTTTAGCTACAGCCTTACTCGGTGCAGGAGTCCTCGCGGGATGTGGAGACAGCAGTGCGGATGAAAAAGACAAGACAATTAAAATCGGGGCAACGAGTGGTCCGTATAGCGACATGGTCAAACAGGCGATCGAGCCGCAACTCGAGAAAAAAGGCTACAACGTCGAAATCGTCGAGTTCAGCGATTACATCCAACCGAACATCGCCCTCGGTAGCGGCAATGTCGACGCCAACTTGTTCCAACACTCGATTTACCTTAAGACGTTCGCCAAAGAAAAAAACCTCGATCTAAAAGGACTGATCACTGTTCCGACGGCACCGATGGGACTGTATAGTAAGACGGCGAAGACACTCGCCGACGTCAAGACGGGTGCTGAAGTCGCGACACCGAACGATCCGACGAACCAGGCACGGGCGTTGAACTTACTTGCGGAACAAGGATGGATCGAACTGAAAGCGGACGTCGATCCGTTGACCGTCTCAGAAAAAGACATCGTCAAGAATCCGAAGAAACTCGTCATCAAACCGCTTGAAGCGGCGCAATTGCCACGAGCCATCGAAAGCGTCGATGTCTCAGCCGTTCCAGGGAACTTCGCTTTGGCTGCAAAATTCGACTTACTTGATGCGTTAGCACTTGAGACGATGGATGAGCAATACCGCAATCTCGTTGCCGTCCAAACGAAAGATGCGGATTCGCAGGTCGCAAAAGATTTGAAGGCAGCCGTCGAATCGGATGCGTTCAACACAGTCATCGAAAAATCATTCAAGGGATTCAGTAAGCCTGAATGGGCAGATTAAGTAAAAACATCCGGATTTCAGGAGCGCATCGCTCTATGACATCCGGATGTTTTGGTTAAAACCGGTACCACATCAGTTCTTCGTCGTGATACGTATTGCCGATTTTCAGCGCCCGCGGTTCGATCGCGTACGACTCGAAACCAAGGGACCGATACAACGCTTTAGCAGCTTCATTCGTCCGGACGACCGACAGATGGACTTGCTCGATCACAGGACGTTTCTCTAATGTACGTAATGCCTCTTGTACGAGTTGCCGCCCAACCTGTTGCTTTCGGATGCGCGGTGTGACGTACATCGCGAATAGATTCGCTCGATATTTCATCTTGATCGGCTCTAAGCAGACGATGGTGACGACACCGACGAGTTCTCCTTCATGAAACGCACCGAACGTTGCTGCTTGTTCACTCTGAAAACGCGTAGCATACTGTTCGACCGGTCGTTCTTTTTCCGCTTCATAATCGGAGCCAAAGGCTTCCGGATGATGTTGCAATGCTTCTAAGCGGAGTCTTTTATAAAGCGTTGCATCTTCTTCGTTCAATTGACGGATTTCCAAGTACCCCACCTCCTGTTTTTAGTATAAAACAACGCGATGCATGAAAAAGAGGACAACATCGAGTGATATCGTCCTCCATTCACGTATTAAGGTGTCCGGAAATTAATCGTAAAGTACGGCGCATTGTCCCGGAAAGCTACTCCGACATCTGCTTGCGTAAACCGTTTTTGCAGAATGTTGTCCCGGTGTCCCTTCGAGTTCATCAGTCCCCAGTGTGCTGCAAAGACGTTCGGGTACCCCATCGAGAGGTTTTCACCTGCGCTTGAGAAGCGGATACCACCGCGCTCCATCCGGTCGAACGGATCCCGTCCTTGCGGATCCGTATGCGAGAAGAAGTTATTCTTCGCCATGTTCTCACTGTGCCCGCGCGTGACCGGTTTCAGTACCGTATAAGGTGCTAACGCCTTCAATTTATAGTCGGCGCGTTCCCAGTTCATCAGGCGCAACATCAACTTTTCGTCAGTTGTCCGTAAGGCATTTGAAGCAGTGCCATAGAAGCCTTTTTTCTTCGCTTCGACGTCTTTTGGAATTGCAAGCGTCGCTTTGACCTTATTGCCGTCATGCTGGTCGAAGAAATACGTCACGTAATTGCCTTTCTTCTCATAAACGGCTGCATGGTCGAGGTTCAACATGTAATTCGTATTACCTTTACGGTAAGACTTCACTGCCGTCCAACCTTTTTTCTTTAATGATCCTTCCGTATCTTTATTGAGAACGGCACCCTGCGTCGTCACACCGTTCTTAAAACGATACTTCCCGTAATCTTTTCCATCCTTCGTCAAGGCGACGAATTCCTCCGTTGCCGTCCGTCTGACTTCCCAGTCAAATCCCGGATACTCACTGCTATATCGATCAATCAGCTTGCCGCCACTTTTCGGATAATCGGCTTCTGCCTGTTCCATGGAAATGTTTTCGTAACCAAAAAAGGCTACTGCTGCTACTCCGATGATCAGCCATTTTTTCATGTCCTCGTTTCGCCTCCTTTTATTTCATTACCTTTATTTTAAAAGAAATTGACTCTCCCGAACAGTCATCGGCTCTCATTTATCTAAATCACATCTTTCGTCCACAAATCCGACATATTTGATGGGAGCGCTCTCATTTAAGCAAAATGCTTCTATTTAAACGATTCTTGAAAAGGTTTAGTACACATACTGAATATTATTCCCCTCTTCTTAAAATGTGTGAACATTCTTTTATTTTGTCCTTTATTATTTTTGATTGCTCTCTGATGCCGCACTCGGTATTATTAGAATTCGTAAGCCAAACTTTCAATGCTTTTCCAAATAACATCATGCTATGAAGGAGTTGACCTATGGTTTTACTATATTTCATTTACGAATCCATCGCCTTCTTACCGATTCAGCAATACTTATTTTCCGGCTGGATGATTCTTGTCGCTTTAACCGTCTCGTTCAGTTTGGCGAATGCACATGAAGATGTCCGATTAAATCAACGACTCGGTTTCGAATTGCTCGTGCCCGGATCGGGTATGTTGCTATCGAAGAAGTTCATTCCCGGTCTTGCCATCATTCTTTTTTTGATTATCATCCACTTCACCTATATGTTCCGCGTCATCCCGTTACCGATCGCCCTGATCTCAACCCTCTCTATCAGTACGCTCTCTCTACTCTCACTTTTTGTTCCAGCACGCAAAAAAGCGGACCGTTAAGTCCGCTTTTTCATGTCATTGATACTTTGTTGTTTCTTTCAACTTGTACTTGTTCGACAATTCAAGCCAGATCGTTTTTCCTTTTTTCACCTGTACTTGAATGTACGGACGTCCTTGCGAAACACGGAGTGCGAGCAGTTCGCCTTGCTGATCCTTATGCGTTTCACTCGCTTTTAACCAGTGGCGTCCTAATTTCCGTTCAATGAAGATATGTTTCCCTTTTTGAACAGCACGCCAGTTTCCGATTTCTGCTTTTCCTTTAACCGGTACTGCCGTCTCTGCACCTTGAATCGAGATGATCGCCGGGTCATGGTCACTTGCACTGCCGTCCGCTTCCATATATTCCGAGTTGATGTTGACGATATCGGAAGATGTATAGCGCTTTAAGTTGTTTGAGATCAGGATATGATCGAGTACTTGTGCATTTCCGTTATAGACGTACGAGTAGCGCTCGGACTCCGGAAGATCGTCGACTGTGTTCCAGAGATTTTTCCCTTTCAGGATATCAAGTGTTTCTGAGAACTGGAAGTCGTTCAAGTCACCGAGGACGACGACGTTCGAGTCTTTAACTTCTGTTTTCAATTCAGAGACGAAGTCCTGAACGATGTTCGCAATCGCATGACGCTGGACTTCACTCTTACGAACGACCGGTTGGTTCTTACCGAAGTCTGCTCCGTCGCCACCTTTTGAGTTGAAGTGGTTGACGATGACGTGATACGAATCACCGTTGAAGAGGAATTCCGCGACGAGCGGTTTCCGTGAGCTATCGAAGTTCGGATCCGTTGGCTGGATACGACCCGGGTTTTTCGTCAGCTTACCGTTCTCGACTGCGACTGCTTCCGTCGCGCTACCTTTTTCACCCGGTGCGAGTGATACGCGATCCGGGTTATAGAGGAACCCGACACGGATGTTTCCACCTGGTTGTCCCCCGTCCTTCTTGTCTTCCGGTGCAATATCCGTATAAGCGTAACGAACGCCTGTTTTGGCTTCAATCGCCGCAATCAGTGTCTCGAATGATTTCGAAGCATCGACTGTTCCGCTATCCGTCGCACCATCATTATCCTGCATCTCCGTCAAACCGACGATGTCCGGTGTCTTAAGGAATGTCGCGATTCCTTCCGAGACACGATCGACTTTTCCGGCATCAGCCGTCGACGCGAAGTTTTCTACATTGTAAGAAGCGACTGTCAAACGTGACTCCCCTGTTTCGATGTTCGTCGGTTGACGCTCTGCTTCACTTGTGACGAGTTTCGGGAGATCCGCCGCTTTAGTAAGCACCTTATAGGCCGAATAGTTGTAGCTCATGACGCCTTCGATCGTTCCATCGAATTGGTCTCCTGCTTTGGCACGATAAGATGAACTTCCCATCTCGACGAACAAGCGCTCCGGATTGACATTATCCTTCGTCAGAATCGGTGTGCCGCGCTTCGTATACACTTTGTTTGCATCCGTCTGCGTACGAACCGGAATCGTCCGGTTCGCTTGCGGACCTGTGACGCGTGCGTTTGGTAAAGCAACACGCATTCCTTCTAAACTTTCGTACAGATCGATTGCATCTTCTTCTGGGTCAAACTGTGCAAAGGCATCATTGTCGACGACTTGTGTCGGAATCAAGACACCGTCCTCTCCGAGCACGATACTCGCCGGTAACCCTTCATTGAGCGCACCTTTGACAAGATTGACTGAACTGATTTCCGTCATGGCAAGATCGGTATCGAACTTATCACTGTATCCGCCAAGAATCCATTCTTTGACATACCCTGTCGTCGCAACCTTTTGTCCGACGGCAGCACCGTGGTTTTTCGAATAGACGAGAATCCCTTCCGATGTCCGGCTGTCGTTATCCGGATTCGGATCCTGCATATAGAAGTTATTCGCATCAACGACGTATGTGACGACACCCGTCGTACGAACGAGTTCATTTGCATATGGAGACGTATGAGCAACCCCTTGGATGCTACTGATTTTCGTGATCGGAGGTGCGATATAGTACTTGAATGTCGAGACAGCTGACGTTTTACCGTCCTTGACGGCAACCGCTTGAATCGTCATTTCTTCATTGATCGTGATCGGTGACGAATAGACCGGGCTATCAACAGTCGGTGTCGAACCGTCGACGGTATAGTGAATCGTTCCTTCGCCACTCAACGTCACTTGATCCCCGCGCTCGACTTCGCCGACCGGTGAAGCAGTCGGTGCTACGAGCATGTCTCCTGCTTGTGCGTCATGGCTGCCGAGATTCGTCAGTGTATCGACCGGGAAGCTCGTCCATTGCGATGGTTCATACGTTTTTGAACCGGATGTAACGTTTGAGTTCCGAACGAGTGTCGTATCTTTTGCGAAATCTGCAGACGAACCGATTGGTCCGATGATATCAAGGACGACGTCGCCCTTTTTTAATGCAACCGGATCATTTCCGTTGAAGTTCAATGAACCGGTCGTCAATTGTGCTTTTGCTTTAATATCTGCGTTAGCGCTTGAGTTTGCAATGACGAACGTCTTGCCCGGCTCTACTGTACCGGACAGTGTGATTTTCGCTTCAGACGGTCCGCCGTTCGTATATTGAACGAGTGTATAGTCCGCTAAGTTGATGATTTGTCCTGACCCGTTGTATAACTCGATTGCCTTGTTGTTACTTGTTCCTTCTATGTATTCAGACAAGATGACGCCTTCGCCCTCTGCCCCGACAAGACCCGCTTGTGGAAGGATTCCTGCTGTCAATACTCCGGCCAATGCCCACTTTCCAAACGTACTGCCGTATTTCATGATGAGACCCCCTATTGAATTTTCTGACACTTCTTTATAATATCAGATTATATTCAAAAGAGTGTATATTTTTCGTAAAAAAAGATACCATCCTTCGTAAATGAAAGAAATGGTATCGCTTACAACTTTTTATCGTTCGTCTTTGTGACTTTCGTACCATTTTTCAGCTTGCGATGTCGCGATTGGAATCGCTCGTCCTTCCTCATATCCTTCTTCTAACAGAGCGTTTGCAATCTCAATTGCTTTCTTCCGGAGCGGTCGATCAAAGTTCTTAAACGAATCCGGATAATTCTGTTCATCCCACGGCATCTTGCCACCCCCTTTAGGTCGCCTTTACCCTAAAAAGGGCACAAAAAAAACGCCTTATCAGCGTGTCGTTGTTTTTGGTTGTCATGGGAATCGAGGATTACAGGTGATCAAAACACCTGAAACGACGAAAGCCCTACCTCTCTTTCGTTGTTACGGCTCCTTGGCCGCGCCAGCTGAATCAAGCATTTTAGCAAGAATCGTGATGCGTCTGCAACGGACGCATGATACTGGGATTTTTAGAAATAGCTCAGGAATGAGCGGAAAAGTATCGATTGGAAGGTTTATCTTGCTGGGTCAACTTCTCCTCGTAGTATGAAGAAGGACAAAATAAAAGCGATGACTTATGTCTGACTCATTTGTCAGTAGCGGTCTAAAAATCCTGACCTGTCGATTTAATTGTATGATATGGGTTGAAGATTCTCACATGAGTGATCATCCTCGATTCATGACTTCTAATAATCTATCACAGATTCATTTATAAAGTCAATCTTTCTTTTAAAAAATCGTTTTCCCTCCGTTTGGAATCGGTATTGCACCTGCCGTCAAAGCCGGGTATCGTGAAGAAGACTTACTATTATAGAAGAAACGAGGGAAATCCATCATGTCGAATCGACTTATCCATGAAACGAGTCCCTACCTATTGCAACACGCACATCAACCTGTCGATTGGTACCCATGGGGGGAAGACGCCTTCACTGCCGCACGGGAAACCGGCAAACCGATCTTTTTATCAATTGGGTATTCGACGTGTCATTGGTGTCATGTGCTGTCTCGCGAAAGTTTCGAAGATGAAGAAACGGCAAAACTCTTAAACGAACGTTATATCGCAATCAAGGTCGACCGAGAGGAGCGGCCTGATATCGATCATCTCTATATGACAGCCGCGCAAGTCATGAACGGGCAAGGCGGCTGGCCACTCAGCGTCTTCATGACAGCGGATCAACAACCTTTTTATATCGGTACGTATTTTCCGAAAACGCCTCAGTTCAATCGCCCGAGCTTTCGTCAGGTGACGCTACAGCTCAGCGAACAGTTCCGGCGTTCACCCGAAAGAATCGCCCAAGTCGGTCAGAACATGTCGCAAACACTTCGCGACGTATTGCAGCCTGCGACGTCTACCCATACTTGGAATGAATCCATCATTCACGAGACCTTTGATCAGGCGATGCGGCAATTCGATCGTCAAAATGGCGGATTCGGAGAGGCACCGAAGTTCCCTTCGCCTGCCCTGCTCCGTTTCTTACTCGATTATTATCAGTTCGCTGAAGACGAGACGGCACTCCATATGGTCATGCGGTCGTTGATTGCGATGCGTGACGGCGGAATGACCGATCAGGTCGGTTACGGTCTGTTCCGCTATACGGTCGATGCTGAGTGGCAGATTCCTCATTTCGAGAAGATGCTGTACGACAACGCGTGGTTTGCGACTCTATGCATCGAAACGTATCAAGTGACCGGACAAATCCGCTTCCGCCGCTACGCGGAAGAAGTCCTGTCGTTTACAGAACATGAACTGACCGCTCCGGACGGCACCTTCTACGCTGCGCTTGATGCGGATAGCGAAGGGGGCGAAGGGCAGTATTATACGTTCACATCAGCCGAACTGTTGGACTTACTCGGACCGGATGCACTGTTCCCCCGCTTCTATCAGACCACGCCATCCGGGAATTTCGAAGGACGGAACGTCTTTTACCGGACAGGACGAACGCTTGAGGCGTTCGCCCGTTCTGTTAACCTGTCACCTGCCGAGACGGCAGCTCAACTGGAACACGAGCGTCAGCTTCTTCTTCGTGCGCGAAATCAACGTCCGCGACCGTTTTGCGATGATAAGCGACTGACATCATGGAATGCGATGATGCTTTCGACGTTCGCAAAAGCAGGGCGTGTCTTTAGTAACCCCCACTATACACAGATCGCATCGCGTGCCATGACAACGCTCGAACAATTCGTCCGTACCGACTGCCGGCTCGCCGTCCATTACCGTGATGGTCAAGCAACCGGTAACGGCTTTCTCGACGATTATGCCTATTTGCTTGATGCCCATCTTGAACTCTTCCAGACGACCGGTCAAGCGGTTCATTTACAAGAAGCCGTAGCACTTGCTGATGTACTCCGGGATCAATTCCAGACAGCGGATGGCTATTTTCATTTGACTGCCGCACATTCGGACCGGTTATTCGTCCGCCCACTCGAACTGTATGACGGCGTCACCCCTGCCGGAAACAGTGTCGCGTTGGATGCTTTTGTCACACTCAGTCGGTTGACAGGTCATCTGACGTATCAGGAAAGTGCCGAACGGGCACTCGACGTTTTAATAGAAGAAGTCCGGCAGCAGCCGACCGGACTTGCCTCACTCGTCAGTATCTTTACACACCGGCAAATGGAACCGGTGGAATTGATCATCCTGCTTCCCGAAGGCACGGAGAAACCGGCGCTGCTCAATCGACTGCAGCAGTTACGCTTACCGCAAGTAGCACTGTTGATTGGAACAAAACGCGAACTCGCTCCATCTGTTCCGTTTCTTATCGATTATCCCGAGCCGGTCGAAGCGACGGCTTATCTCTGTCACGACTTTTCCTGTGAACGACCGACGACGGACCTCAGCACACTCCTCGCCCGTTTCGCTATCTGACCAGATTCCCTCCTGTTTAAAAAAACAGGAGGGTTTTTCAAAAAACAAAACCCCTTTTTTCAAAAAAATCCAATATTTTCTTCATAAAAATCCGATATTGTCGATAGTAAGGATAGGCAACCAATCCAACACCTTAGACTTAGACATCCTAGAAGCCGATTCCGTCCAACCGGACGAATATCTACTAGGAGGAAAGATACATTGAACACGACATCATTCTCGAAGACCTTGAAGATGATCACGAGCTTTCTCCTCGTTTTCAGCCTGGTTTTACCGGTGTTTTCAACAGCACAGGCGGCTACGACGAAAGCGACGACTTATCGTCTGTCTACCGATAGTTATCTGTACGACAGAACGACATCTTCACGGAAACGTATGTTGACGATCAAGACCGGAACTGTCGTTTCATCCACGTACACCTCTGCTTCTGGATATTTCAGAAGAGTGACGTACGCTGGTAAAACGGGATATGTCGCGTCAAAATACTTAACGCTTTATGACAAGAAACAAAACGTTTCAGGACAGCGTTATCTCACTTCACAACAGACACCGATCAAAAGTGCGACCCGCACGACGGCTAAGACGATCGGAACATTGGATCAAGGCGATGCCTACTATACGTCACAGCGTGTGACGGATCCGTACGGTGACATCTGGTACCGGGTCAAATACGACGGGAAGACAGGTTATGTGCAGGCGGGTGCCGCACCGATCGCTTATCAAAAGGTCAGCACGACACTTACGACGACCGAAACCTATATCCTTCGTCAGTACGCGGGTACCGGATTTCCGAAAGTCCGGACGATTCCGACAGATGTTAAGGTACAGGTCATCGGACGGATCGGTCAATGGTACAGCGTCAAGTATGCCGGTCAGTCCGGGTACATGCATCAAGGAGCGTTTGCCGGAGCGTCTAAACAAAGTGTGACGACGATTCCCGATACACGCTTCCAGACGAAAGCCGTCACGCCGCTCTACGACCGGACGGATGGACTTAAGAAAAGTCTGACGACGGTTCCAAAAGGAAGTATCCTCACTGCCAAGGCAACAAGTGGCGCCTTCCACCAGGTAACATATGCCGGCAAGACAGGATATGTCGCATCAACAGATTTAACACTTTACGAAAAGAAACAATCCATTTCCGGACAGCGTTATTTGATTTCACAAAAAACACCGCTCAAAAATGCGGCCCGCACGACAGCTACGACGATCGGAACACTGGATGAAGGCGATGTCTACTATACGTCGCAGCGTGTGACGGATCCGTACGGTGACATCTGGTACCGGGTCAAATACGACGGGAAGACAGGCTATGCACAGGCGGGTGCCGCACCGATCGCTTATCAAAAGGTCAGCACGACACTTACGACGACCGATGCCTACATTCTTCGTCAATATGCGGGTACCGGATTCCCGAAAGTCCGGACGGTTCCGGCAGACGTCAAGGTACAGGTCATCGGACGCATCGGTCAATGGTACAGCGTCAAGTACGCCGGTCAATCCGGATACATGCACCAGGGAGCGTTTGAAGCGTCATCGAAACAGGACGTGACGACGAAACTTCCGTCTACCCGTTTCCTGTCAACCGGTACGGTCACAGTGAAGGTAGCACCGACAGATTCAAGTGCGACACTTGCTACGCTGAGTACCGGTAACGTCTACTATACGAAGACGAAGGTGACGAAATCAGATGGGGCAATCTGGTATCAGGTTAAGAAAGAAGGAAAGACCGGATACATCAAAGATGGACGAGGAACACCGATTTCCTATGAGGCCCAATCCAATCTTTCGATGAAAACGACAGCTGCAACATCGATTCGTTCGTATGCCGGTCCATCCTACGCACCGATTCAAACGATTCCAACCAATACGACCATTCGGATTTCTGGAAAAATCGGAACATGGTACCGGGTCAGTTATGGTGGAAAAACAGGGTATGCCGCATCCAACACGTTTACGGCACTCGCAACGAAACAAACGATTACCGGTTCGCGTTTCGAACTCAATCAGGCGGTAGCCATCAAGGCGTCACCGGATGCTAAGGCATCAACGCTTGCCACACTGCAAGCTGGTGATATGTACTACACGACCCAACTGGTCACTTCCGGTAGCGAGCAATGGCACCGCGTCAGCAAGGACGGAAAAACCGGTTACATCCCGACTGGGAAAGGAAACAGTATTTCCTATCAATCTGACCGCATCACGATGCAGACGACCGGTTCAACCGCTTTACGGTCCTATGCCGGAAACAGCTACGCTACCATCAAGACGATTCCTGCCGGGACGAGCATTACGGTGACAGGCATGATCGATACATGGTACCGCGTGACATTCGACGGGAAAACCGGTTATCTCGCAGGACAAAACGTACAGGAACTGGTCAAGAAAACGTCCACTTCTGCCCGTTACCTGGTCAGTGGTACAACCGAAGTCAAAGCTTCACACCAATCGGATGCTGATACGATCGCACGATTGACAAGTGGTGACGTCTACTTCACGTCCCAGCTCGTCACGAATGGACGAAATGAACAGTGGCACCGTTTATCCGTTAACGGTAAAACAGGCTACATTCGTATCAATAATGGTTCACCGATCTCCTATCAATCCGTGCCATCGCACCAGTACCGGACGACAGGTACAAGTGCCATCCGTTCATACGCCGGCCCCTCTTATGACACGGTCAAAACCGTACCAAGCGGAACGGTCCTATCGGTCACAGGGGCAATCGGTTCCTGGATGAAGGTCACGCATGACGGCAAATCGGGTTATGTCTCGAATGCAACACTCACGCAACACACGGATACCAAAAAAATTAGCGGTTCGCGTTTCTTAGCGAACGAATTACTCAACATCAAATCATCACCGGACGAAAATGCGTCGACAGTTGCGACACTGAACGTCGGCAATGTCTATTACACGACGTCACTGATTACGTCATATACGAATTCAAAATGGCACAAAGTGACGGTCGACGGCACGACAGGTTATGTCAATACCGGTCAAAACACGACACCGATCCAGTATGAAGCACAGGAAAAATTATATGTCCGTGCCACATCCGATGCTGCGCTTCGTTCTTACGTCGGCAGTTCCTACACTGTCGTCAAGACGATTCCGAAAAACCTCGTCCTGACGGTTACGGGAAAAATCGGCGACTGGTATAAAATTTCGTACGACGGCAAAAGCGGCTATGCCTACAAGGGGGCGTTCGTGACGACTTCTTCCAAACTGAACGTCTACAACTCCGTCGCGACACCGTACACGTTCGATACCTTCATCAATGCCCAGATGAAACTGAATCCGCCACCGCAAACGGATATCTATAAGAACAAGCTGATGTACGTCAGTACGAGTTATGTCCGCCTCGGCGGCGGATTAGATCCGGTCAACGGAACACTGGCAACCGTCACAGCGACGACACCGCTCAATATCCGCGCCGGTGCTTCGACCGCGACACATATCTACGGTCAGTTCCAACCCGGTCGGATGATTAAGGTTTACCAGTCCGTCAGTGGTTTCTATACGACATACCCGCGCGTCTATTCAAGCGCTACGAACTACTCGACGATCCAGTGGTTGAATGCGCTTGAAACGGATGTCCGCGAGGCTGCGGATCCACTCAAGATTGATCAGAACTCTTCTGCGTTCTATCAGTTCCTCGATCTGTCGAAAACGACCGGGGCATCCGCTGCCACACTCGATAAGATGTTAGCCAATGTCACGAAAGGCTTAGGCATCTTCAATAAGTGTAGCAACGGTAGTTGTGGTCAAGCCTTTATCGATGCCGGTCAAAAATACAGCGTCAATGAAGCGTATCTGATCTCACACGCTTTACTTGAGACAGGTAACGGGACATCTACACTCGCAAACGGTGTGACATGGAACGGACGTAAAGTCTATAACATGTACGGAATCGGTGCATACGATTATGACGCCATCAACACTGGTGCTGCGTATGCTTACAGCCAAGGCTGGTTCACACCGGAAGCAGCCATCGTCGGTGGAGCTGAATTCATCAGCACGAAATATATCCACAACGAATATGAGCAAAACACACTGTATAAGATGCGCTGGAGTCCGATGCGCCCGGGTACCCATCAGTATGCAACCGATATGGGCTGGGCCGTCAAACAGACATCGCGGATTTATTCACTCTATCAACAGATGGACAGCTACACAGCAACCTTTGATATCCCGGTCTTCGCTCGTTAAGGGATAGTTAAAAACATACACGCAAAAGGCTGACTCAAAAGTCAGTCTCTACAAAGATAAGGGGGAACAGATCATCAATCTGTCCCCCCTTATCTCGTAATAAAAAGAATGAAGCGTCACACGCCACTCCTACAGGAAAAACGCATTTATGCGTTGTCAGAGACGAACAAGACCAGTTTTCCTGCTTCAACAAAGCAGGAAAACTGGCTTGTGTCTCGCCTGAGGAAAGGGCGTGAAAAGACGCATCATTCTTTTTTTGAGTCAGCCCCTTTTTCGTAATATTCATCCATTGAAAAGTAAATGACGTCACTCTCGTTTTTATGGCGGACGTTTCCGACATCCTCGCTTTCCACAGGCGGGAGGTAAGTCGCGACATCTCGCACTCCATGCGATTTGTCGGGTCTCACCCATCCCTGACGGAAGCGCTAACCGCACTTCCTTTTCCTGTAGGAGTCAAGGATGTACGGTTGCGTCCTACTAAAACATAACGAAATGAAATCGATAATCGCATCATTTTTACGGACAAAGTAGTCCTTTTCCTTCTTCGTTTCTACTCTCTATACCCGGAAGAAAAAACGCGATTTGTTCACTCGAAATTGCTTCCTAGGGAAAAACAAGCAGGAGCGACCCTGCAACGAAGTGAAGCGGCGCGATGCTTGTCCCAGGAAAACGATGCGAGGTGAACAAAAAAAGTGCAATCTTTCTCGCTAAGAGAAAAACTACACTCTGCCTTCATATGAACGGTACTCCATAATACTGCGAAGCACTGTTATTCTTGAATGATACGAAGAGAACCCCTGCATTTACGCGGAAGGGCTCCCCTAGCGTTCCATGTCATCGGCGACGATTTGAATGTCGATACCGCGGACATGACGCATGATTTCATTGATGATCGATCCACGTCGGATTTCCTGCCAGCGGGTCCGCGCGGATTGACCGAGGACGATTTGCGTGATGCGGTGATGTTTGGCGGCGGCCGTAATCGCTTGGGCAATCGAGCGTTCCCCTTGGATCCGGATCAATACCTCTGCTCCGAACAAGGCACCGCTCTCCCGTACCATCGCTAAGACGTCCTTTTGTTTCGTATTCAATTGATTCTCCGCTGCCGGTAGAATCGTCAGCACATATAAATCTGCCTTTAGCCGGCTCGCCATCCGAAAACCACGATAGATCAACTTCCGTGCGTTGTCATTGAGCTGGATGCAGACGAGAATCCGTTCCTGGAGCGTCGCCGGATCCTTTTCGATCAACAAACGTGACTGATAGACTTGATCGTCGACTTCATCCGCGACCTGCCGTAGCGATAACTCCCGTAAGCTCGCGAGATTCTGAAGCGAAAAAAACGAATTCAAGCTCTGTTCAATCTTTTCCTTCTTATAGATCTTTCCTTGTTCAAGCCGCTCGCGTAACGATTGCGGCGTCACATCGACGAGTAGGATCTCATCGGCTTCACCGAGAAACGGATCCGGGATGCGTTCCCGGACTTCGACACCTGTCACTTCCTTGACCTTAAAGAGCAGACTCTCGAAGTGCTGGATGTTGACGGCCGAGTAGACGTTGATGCCCGCGTCAAGCAGCGCTGCGACATCTTGATAGCGTTTCTTTCGTACCGATCCTGGCGCATTCGTATGCGCCAGTTCATCGATCAGTACGATATCGGGGTGACGGGCAATGATCGCGTCCACATTCACCTCAGGGAATGTCTTGTCCTTATAGACAACTTCAAGTAGCGGAACCTGTTCGAGTTGTCCGATCATCGCTGCCGTCTCTTTTCGACCATGCGTCTCAATCAGACCGATGACGACATCCTTCCCTTCAAGCGTCAATGTTCGTGCATCGGCAAGCATCTTATACGTCTTGCCGACACCAGGAGCTGAGCCGATGTAGAGCTTCAGCTTTCCCCGTGTCATGACTTACTCCGATCCAGTGCCAGGTTCAAGCGCAGGACGTTGACGTAATCATGCGTCCCGGCTTCCTTCGTGATCAACTTCCGTACTTCTTCACGCGACAGGTCGCGTGCGGTTGCGATACGCTTCGCCTGAACCAAAGCATAATCGACTGAGATGTGCGGATCGAAGCCAGAACCGGATGTCACGAGGGCATCGTCCGGAAGCGAAGCGCCGTCCGTTTGATCCAGTTTCTGCAATTCCGCCATCTTCGTGCCAAGCTCCGGGTTCGATGCGGCTAGGTTATCCCCAGCAGACGATCCCGCTAATTGATCGACCGCTGATGGACGTCCGTGAAAATATTGTTTCGACGTGAACGGCTGGGCAATCAATTCCGATCCGATGAATTTTCCGTTTTCCTGCACTAAAGAACCTTCTGCTTTATCCGGTACGAGGAGTTGACCGAACAGGGTCAACAAAGCGGGAAAGACGATCCCGCATAACGCTGCGACGAAGATCGTCACACGAATGGCTTGTTTCATGATTCGTTTTCTCCTTAGAGGATGCTTGCAAGCAAGACATCGATGATTTTAATACCTATGAATGGAACGACGACACCGCCAAGACCGTAGATCAGTAAGTTACGACCGAGCAATTGATCGGCTGTCATCGGTTTGTACGTGACTCCTCGCATCGCCAGTGGAATCAACATCGGAATGATGATCGCATTGAAGATCAAGGCGGACAAGATCGCACTCGTCGGGGAATCAAGACGCATGATATTGAGCACTTCCATCTGCGGAATCGCCACCATGAACATTGCCGGGATGATCGCAAAATACTTCGCGACATCGTTTGCGATCGAGAACGTCGTCAACGCCCCTCGTGTCATCAAGAGCTGTTTCCCGATTTCGACGACTTCGATGATTTTCGTCGGGTTCGAATCGAGGTCAATCATGTTCGCCGCTTCTTTTGCCGCTTGCGTCCCGCTGTTCATTGCGAGGCCGACGTCTGCCTGAGCGAGGGCCGGTGCATCATTCGTCCCGTCTCCTGTCATCGCGACGAGGTGACCGGCTGCTTGTTCCTGCTGGATGACCCGGATCTTATCTTCCGGCTTACATTCCGCGACGAAATCATCGACGCCTGCTTCGCGGGCGATCGTTGCTGCCGTCAACGGGTTGTCTCCCGTACACATGACCGTCTTGATCCCCATCTCACGCAATCGATCGAATCGTTCGCGCATGCCCGGTTTGACGGTGTCTTTCAAATAGATGACACCAAGAATCTGTGCATCCATCGCGACGACGAGTGGTGTTCCACCGAGACGAGAGACGGAATCGACTTGTTCTTGCAAATCACTCGGAATCGTTCCCCCTTGTTCCTTGACCCATTCTTGAATCGCTTGTCCCGCCCCTTTCCGCACACGGCGTCCATCTCTTAAGTCGAGTCCGGACATCCGTGTCTCTGCGCGGAATGGTACGATCTCTGCACCATCTAACCAGCGTTGTTCCACCGGCATCGCGCGAAGTTCAGCGAGTTCAAGAACGGAACGTCCTTCCGGTGTCTCATCAGCGAGTGAGGCGAGGATCGCCCCCTCGAACGCCTGCTCGGCAGTACGTCCACCGACCGGTGTGATCTCCGACGCCATCCGGTTCCCGAACGTGATCGTTCCCGTTTTATCCAGGATGATCGTCTGGATATCGCCTGCTGCTTCGACCGCCTTCCCGCTCATCGCGATGACGTTGAAGCGCGTGACGCGGTCCATTCCGGCGATTCCGATTGCGGACAACAAACCACCGATCGTCGTCGGAATCAAACAGACGAGTAAGGCGATCAAGATCGGACCCGAAAGATCGAATCCAAGGTAGTTCGTAAAGACGGGGAGTGTCATGACGACAAGTAAGAAAATCAGCGTTAAGCTCGTCAACAGCGTTGATAACGCCAGTTCGTTCGGTGTCTTCTGACGACTTGCCCCTTCGACGAGGGCAATCATCTGATCGAGGAATGATTCTCCTGGGTTACTCGTGATCCGGACCTCAATTTCGTCACTGACGACGAGTGTTCCACCGATGACTGACGAGAAGTCACCGCCCGCTTCCTTGATGACGGGTGCAGATTCCCCCGTAATCGCTGATTCATCGATCGAAGCAAGTCCTTTGATGATCTCACCGTCACCCGGTACATACTCCCCTGCCCGGACGAAGACGATATCACCTTTACGTAGTGTCGCAGACGAGACACTTTGAATCAGTTGTCCGACACGTTTACGTGCCATGACATCTGCTTTTGACGCTTTCAGTGAGTCCGCTTGGGCTTTCCCGCGTCCTTCGGCGATCGATTCCGCGAAGTTCGCGAACAAGACCGTCAGGAAGAGAATGATGCTGACTGTCAAGTTAAAGCCACGCATCTCGTCAATGAAGATCGTATAGCCGATTGCGAGCAAACAACCGATCCAGACGACGAACATGATTGGTTGTTTGACCATGTTGACGGGATTTAATTTTTTAAAGGCATCGATCGTCGCTTGACGCGCGATCGAGCCGTTGATTGCTGATTTATTCTGCTGTTCCGGCTGTCCGTTCGGTTGGTGTTCCTCAGGCGTCGGATGCATGATTCGTTCCATCATATGCTTTTATCTCCTGTTCACATCGTCAGCCAATCCGCGACCGGTCCAAGTACGAGCACTGGCAAGAATGTCAATGCACCGACGAGTACGACCGTACCGAGGAAGACTGTTCCGAAGAGTGGTGTGTCTGTCTTAAACGAAAACTCATCTTGCGGGACCGATGGCTTCGCTTTGAGCGAACCCACGATCGCAAGCATCAAGATCAATGGGATGTAGCGTCCGAAGAACAACGCGAATGAAGTCGAGACATTCCAGTAGACGCTCGCATCCCCGAGTCCTTCGAATCCGGATCCGTTATTCGCCGTCGCGGATGTGAATTCATACAGGACTTGCGACAGTCCGTGATAGCCTGGGTTCGAGATGCCGGCGACGCCTGGCGCGACGTACATCGAGATCGCTGTTCCGACGAGAATCAGGAATGGCGGAACGAGTAGCGCAATCGCAATCATCTTCACTTCGAACGTCTCGATTTTTTTACCGAGGAACGTTGGTGTTCGACCGATTAAAAGACCCGTCAGGAAGACTGCGACGAAGGCGTACAACAAGACGTTCAGGAATCCTGCACCTGCTCCACCGTAAACGACGTTCAGCATCATGTTGCCGAGCTGAATCAATCCGGCGAGCGGATGCAGTGAGTCATGCATCGCGTTGACCGCACCGGTTTCAGCTGCCGTCGTGATCGAACTGTAGAGCGCTGTTCCGATTTGACCAAATCGTAATTCCTGACCATGGGCCGTTGGATTCGCAAGTAAGCTCCCTGCCATCCCGACCGTCATCATGATGAAGAGAAGCGTCATCACACCAAGGAACAGTCGCCCTTGTTTCGCAGACCCGATGATTTTCCCGTAGGCGATCGGAAGAGACATCGGAATCAACAACATCAAGAACATCTGGATGAAGTTGACGAATTGGTTCGGGTTCTCGAATGGATGAGCACCATTGACACCAAAGAAACCACCACCGTTGTTTCCGAGTTGTTTGATGACTTCAAACGCAGCAACCGGTCCACGGTAAATCAATTGCTTCGCTCCTTCGAGCGTCGTGACGCTGACCGCCCCTCCGAACGTCTGCGGTACACCGAAGACGATCATGAGCATTCCGAAGACGAGTGAAATCGGAACCAGGATTCGGAAGATGAAGCGAACGAAGTCGGCATAGAAGTTACCGAGCGGTTTGTTCGCAAGACCACGAATGACAGCGATACAGACCGTGAATGCCATCGTTGGAGCGACGAACAACATCGTTCCGAGGACAAACGTTTGCGAGAGATACGAGAGTGCCTCGCCTGAATAGTGTTGTTGATCGGTGTTCGTCATGAAACTGATCGTCGTATGCAGCGCCGTCGACCAGTCGAGATTAGCGGCACCGTTTGGATTGAGCGGCAAACTGCCTTGGAAACGAAGTAACAAATACCCACCGATGAAAAAGAACAGATTAACGAGTAATAAACTTTTCGAATAACCGACCCACGATTGATCGTGCTTCTTTTCGTCCACTCCGAGGATGCGTAACAAGCGTCGCTCGATTTTACCGATTTTATCCCCCCGGCGCTCCGCAACCGGTGCAAAGTAAATTCCGATATAACGACCAAGCAAGACTGCTGCACAGAGTGCGATGACGAGTAGGATCCAAAATTGGATCATGAATTGAGTCCACATGTGTTTGTTTCTCCTATGCGATTAGAATTTTTCTGGATACATCAGACAATAACCGAGATACAAGAAGACGAGGCAGCCCGTCGCCAGTAAAAACCATGTCATTTTCGGTCACCTGCTCTCCACTTTGTGCGTTCGATCAGATGAATCATTCCGAGCGTCGTACCGAAGAAAAAGAAAAGCAATACTAGACTCCATAAGTCTCCCATTATGAAATTACCCCCATATTATTCAATTTTTTTACATTTAGATACGACAAAAAGACGATGTGAGGCAAAAAACGGCCCCAGCATCGCCTTTAAAACTTGGCATACTGAAAAAGAGTCGTTCCCTCCTAAAACGCCTGCGAGGTTAGCTGTCGGATTCGGGCATACCTAGGATTTCGCCCTACCTTTCCCAGTCGGAAAGGATTCACCCCGTGTCACGGTTCGTGACGGTTGGGTCCCCCGCTTCAATCATGAATTCGGCGTACTTTGAGATCGAAGCATTAACATGTTAGTGTTCGTTGATGAGATGGATATTACTCCGATTATTTCGGGTTGTAAAGAGAAAAATTGAAAAAAAAATAGTCTGATTTTTTAATGACTTACTTTCGAAAAATAGCGTTTTTCGTACAATGCTATAGAAGAAAAAAAACCACGAAAATCGATTCTTTCATCTAAAATGGAATCCCGCCATTTTGGATTGAATCGTTTCGTGGTTTCATGAACGAACAATGATTATGATTGCTGATTCATTTTGGCATGGACCGTCAAAGGAGCTAGCATCGTCACCCATAGGGCAACCACTCCAGAAACAAGAATCACAATATCGCGTTCGAACCCAAGCGTCAGTAACGTAATACAACTACCGACCAGGACGAGACAAAGCGTCGCGATCATGACGAACCGCGATTGTTTCAACATTTTTCTCATGTGGCATCTCTCCTTTCCTTCCATATTCTCTTTTATCGTAACAAAGATTGACATGAAAAGCGCCGTTGACACTCGATTGTGATGTTTCTGTCATCTCACGAGTAGCGACAGAAGACGACGAGAAATCGGATTTGTTACACTGAACAGGTAGTAAAAAAGGAGGAATTGAGATGTTACAAGATCATTCATTTCAACGTGTTGATGGAACGAACACGTCTTTACGTGAGTATCCGGGACAAGCGTGGCTCATCGTCAATACCGCAAGTAAATGTGGCTTGACGCCGCAGTTCGAAGGACTTGAGCAGTTGCATCAGGACTATCGCTCGCAAGGACTAACCGTGCTTGGTTTCCCGTGTAATCAGTTCGCGAATCAGGATCCCGGGACGGATGAAGAAATTCAGTCGTTCTGTCAAATCAACTATGGCGTAACGTTCCCGGTCTTCTCAAAAATCGATGTCAACGGTGAGCAGGCCCATCCATTATTCGAAGAATTAAAAGCACACGCACCGACGACGGATGGTGCGACAGACATCGAGTGGAACTTCACGAAATTCCTCGTGACACGCGATGGTGAAGTGACACGCTTTTCTCCAAAGACGAATCCGACGGACTTGACGGCAGCCATCGAACGTCTCCTTGTACAATCTTGAACGCCCCCATTCCATCTTTTCTTAAAAGCGGACATATTGCCGATTATTTCGAGAAAAACAACAAGCTTCTCTTCCTCACTGCAAAAGGAAGAGAAGCTTGTTTTGTTACATCGTTCCCGGCTCGAGGTGGCGACTAATCATCTCTTCAGCCAACCGTTTCACATCATCGATGTCACGCATCTCCGTAAACGGGTGTCCCCAAACGATTAATTCTTCGATTTCCTCAATCGGTTGTGTCGTATGACGTGTTCCATCAGCGACGAAGTCCCGCGCAATCGTCGATTCAAAAGCGGCATACTTCAAAAGCCAGGATTTCTCACGCAACACTTTTTGTGTATGCTTCGAATGTGTGAACGTGACGTCACCGACAAGGACGACGGGATCGAACCGTTCATGAAGAGGATGTGTATACTGCACGGACACAAGTAACCCGTGTTGCGGTGATTTTTCCTGTTGTCGGACATAGGTCCGTGTCAGAAAATGCGGGACGAGCGACTCGGCACTTTCTTTTGTCTGATGGATGCTCAGACCGTGCTCCGTTTGAACGACATCTGGTAAAACGGGTTCATATCCGCGGTTCGCGAGCTGCTGATCGAGCTCCTTGAACAGCAACAGGGTATGTTCGACGAGTGCCCGGACTTGGCGGAACGACAGTTGAATCGATTGATTGATCATGGGACGACCTACCTTCTCAAAAGTATGGTAATATATAGTTCATTTACCCGAACTGTTTCAACTTCATCCCTCTTTTGGTAAAAGTTCTGCCGTCCATTTCTGCGCCTGCTCCTTCAGTCGGAGATACGTCTGATCCCGGTCTAGCGTGATCGTCCGTCCGGCATGTATCGAACGGCAATCCAGTGCACCCGGGATCGGGTCCTCAACGAGCCCCGCAAGAACCAGACAGGGAACACCGGCAGCCTGTGCCAGACGGACGACCTCACCCGGTAATTTACCGATGCTGCTCTGTCGGTCAACCCGTCCTTCGCCCGTCCAGACATAACCGGCTTTCTCGATACGTTCCTTTACCTGAAGTTCCGTCAAAATCGTCTCTGCACCTGACACGATCGTGCCGCCAATCGCATGAATAGCGCCTCCGAGTCCGCCTGCGGCACCAGCTCCACTGACCCCTTCCAGGTGGAGAAGTCGACCAATCCGTTCGAGGTGGTGATCGAGCAGGACGATTTCTTCCGGGCGAAGTTCCTTTTGCGGTCCAAACAGATGCGCCGGACCATCCGGACCGAAGTATGGTGCTGTCACATCGACGAGTGCTTCTAGCTCAAGCGGATAGATCCGGCATGACAGTTGGGCGGTCTCGATCAACGGATTCGTTTGAAAGGCAATCGGCTGAGCGAATGCATCCTGAAGCAGACAGTCCAATTCCGCTAATAATCCGAGTCCACCATCCGTCGTTCCCGTTCCTCCGAGCGCAAACCGGATCCGTGTCATGCCTTGCGCCTGTAACTGCGTGACCAAACGACCGATTCCCCGTGTATGCAGTCGGACCGGATCATCCGTCGCCTGTCGCATCAGCAGTCCACAAATCCGGGCCACCTCGATGATCGCTTCCTGTCCTCTTTGGGCATACTCGACCTCACATGATCGACCCGCCAAATCAATCGTCCACGCCGTCTGTAACTGATAGCCGAGCGAGACGTATACATCAAGCGTTCCTTCGCCCCCATCCGCGACAGGAGAGCTGTCGATGATTGCCGCCGGATCACCGGCCAGTATCCCCGCAGCAACGGCTTCTGCCGCCTCTTTTGAAGAAATACTGCCTTTAAACGTATCCATCAGAATTAAATGACGTCCCATTCGCCTTCCCTCCCCGAAAAAACTTATATCGTGTTTTGATTGCGTTTCCAATTAATGTTACGATGATACTAATTTCAATTTGCCCTTAGCTGATTTAATCGATTCATTTTACATACACAGGAGGTCTTATCCCATGGAACGCTGTTCGTTATGCGGAACACCACTTCGTCAAAGCGATACGACTTGTCCACATTGTCAACATCCTGTCATTACGAAACAACGACCGTCCGAACCACCGGTTACGTCCTCTTCGCGCGCCTGGTTCATCAGCATCTGTCTCTTTCTTCTCGTCGGTGGAGCCGGTTTCCTCTGGTATACATTACAGGATTCGCCCTCGCCTGAAGCAGGTGAAGTCCCGGCGGCAAAAGCGCTATCCGTATCCGAATGGTCGGATGAACAGACAGCTTACAATCAAACGTATTCAGACGACCATCCGCCGACTTCTTATGATGTCTTGCGGTTCGTCCGCCAGTATACCCGAACGATTCCGGAACTTGCGACGTTCTCGAAGCAGTATGATTCCGTCGAGACATTCTCTGCCATCCAGTTCACGACGTTGAGTGTCTTCGAATCGGAATTTAAAAGTCTCAATCGTCTGACGGAGGCAATCGATGCGCCGGTGGCACCGCGTGTCCAGACGGTTGCATTCCAAAAATTCACATCAAAAGGTGACTCGTACCACTTACGGACACAGGAAACCTATCTGGTCTCTGCCGCAGACGGAACGGCACCGATCACCTATCGTGTCCATTACCGTCTGAAGATGCACACGGATCACTTGCAAATCACGGATATCACACGAACGGAGGTGAAGTCATGAAACGGTTATGGCTCTGTCTCCCGCTCTGTTTCCTCATTGCCTGTACCCCTGAGACATCACGGATCACGGAGCAATTGGAACAACAAACCTATACCCGGGCCGTCGAACAAGCAAAGGAAGATATCGACGAGCCTGCTGCCCGCCTGATGGTCACGCTCGAACGGCAACTCGCAAGCTATCAGCTTCGTGATACGTTGCAGACGGCAGAAGCCATCGAACGACTGCCACTCGCAGCTGACCATCCCGTCCGTATGCGCGCCGAAGCGATTGCTCTCAGTGCAAAAGAGACGTTACAGCAGGTCAAGGGATACGAAGGATCCTATGAGGTCGAACGCAGTACGCTAGAAGACGAACCGTTCGATGGGACCGGGCAAATCCACGTCTCGTTTGACGAACAGGATACGTTCATCGCTACGCTTCGCTTCGACCATTTCGGCGTTCCGGATGCTCTTCGAGACGATGAGGAAGTCATCCGCTTCGAACCGGATTTCTCAGCCCGTGTCAACTTATCGGAAGGATTCGTCACCTATCGTTTCGTCCGTTCGACGCTCCGGGTGACGTTCGAAGGACCTGGTGGAAAACGCGTGTATCAGCTGAAACAACTGGCTACGGATTAATACAACAAAGCCGCTCCTCCTTGAGAAAGAATTCTTCTCTGGACGAGCGGCTTTTTTAGCTGAGTGACTCATGAACGATCCGCTTGAATCCGTTCGTACACTTGCTGACATAATTCGTGTGTCGCGAGGCTATCCGAAGCAACGACCGAATCCGACGCTTCTCCTTTGACCGTCCGGATAAACGCATCGAGCATATCGACGAACCCGCGCCGTTTCAAGGTCGCTTCCCAGTTATCAAGCGGATATTTCAACGTTCCTTGTTTCGTCAGTTGTTCAAGCGTCGTCACATCCGTTGCGACGCGTTTTTCTTCTGGTCCCATGACTTCGACCCGTTCTTCCGTGATGCCGTTATTCCGGTTCATGACCCCGATCGCCGTGATGCCGTTTGCGATGAACTGGATCGTCACGTGATGCAGACCGTTCGCATCCTGCTTACTCTTGACATGCAGTCCTTCGATTTCACCGCATCCTGTTAAAAAGCGGAGTGTGTCCGCGACATGGATGAAATCATCGAACAGAAACGGTTTAGCGTCTTCGATGAAGGACGTCCGATTCTTTTGCATCAGGACGAGATTCGGATCATTCACTTCAAGTAATCGTTGATGCGCGGATGCGAAGCGCCGGTTGAATCCGGTGATGAACGGCAACTGTTTTTCTTCCGACAGACGTGTCAGTTCACGAATCTCTTCGATTTCCATCGAGACCGGTTTATCGACATAGACGGCGACTCCTGCTTCGAGCACCTGCTTTGCCTGCTCGGCATGAACTAGGGTCGCGGAGTGAATCATGACCGCCTCGACCCCGTCTTCGAGCGCGTCCTGCAGCGACGGATACGTCCCTGCAAATCGGTAGGCTGCTTGCAGTTGTTGTGCCTTTTTGGCATCTCGTGAAACCAGGTAGACTTCAAGATCTGCTCGTTCTGCATAGACTGGTAAGTATGCTTTTTGGGCGATATCTCCTAACCCGACGATCGCTATTTTCATGTGAAATCCTCCTTTTTCTCTTTTCTTCTCATTCCCTATGATACGTCAACTGACACGAAAAGATGTGCATTCCTCCTTCAAACGGATGAAATTCCTTTTTTGGAAAAGAAGTGAATTTCCTTTTTTTGTTTTATGATGAAACCATATTTGAACAAGGAGGGAATGAGTTTTTATGAAGCGCTTGCTCCGTACTAGTCTTACGCTCTTATTATTACTCGCTTTATGTCTTCCTGCCGTTCCGGCTCAGGCAGCCAGTTACAAAGTCATCGTCACCTCGACGATCGGTGCCAATGTCCGTTCGAAGCCGAGTACCGCCTCATCCGCGACGATCGTCCGGCGTGCCCCGTACAAGGCGACCTTTACAGCCGTGTCGTATACGAACGGTTGGTACAAGGTGAAGGATGGCAGTACCTATCGTTACCTGTCGAACCAGGTCGCTCAAAAAGTGTCGAGTAGTACAGTGAAGACGTATAAAATCGTCGTCTACTCAAAAGCAGGGGCGAATGTCCGGACGTCACCAAGTACCGCCTCGTCGAAAAATATCAAGCGGCTTGCTGCGTACAACTCGAAGTTCAATGCTGTCTCGTACGCGAATGGTTGGTACAAGGTCAAAGGAAAGGTCAATTATTATTACGTCTCTAGTCAGGTCGCACGAAAAGTGTCGACGAGTAGTCCGAAACCAAGCGGTGGCAGTTATCCCGTCGCTTCGATGCGTTACTTCAAACTCGGCTCCTCGAGTTATCAATTGACGAAAGAAAGCTTCGTCCGCCGTTATCCGGCGAGTACGACGAAACTGTTGACCGGCATCGTCGCCTATGACGAAGCCGCCCGGAAAGGAACGCTCGATCAGACGTTCACACTGACGTCCTCGATGCTGTCCGTCCCTTCAGGCAGTAGTGTCGCCGGTTTCCGCGTCGGTGACAAAGTCACGATGCGCCAACTCTTGAACGGAATGTTGATTCGCTCCGGTAACGATGCCGCAAAAGCGATTGCCGTCCGAACAGCAGGATCGGAATCGAAATTCGTCTCTTACATGAACAGCCGGGCACAGGCAATCGGAATGAGTGCGAGCCATTTCATGAACCCGCACGGTTTCTATCATCCGAATCACTATACGACGGCTGCTGATATGCAAAAGCTTGCGAATACATACGCGAAGTACGGGGAACTCATGACGATCAGTGGACGGAAGTCGTACCGGACGACCGTCAAAGGACCGTATGCCCGTACCTTGACGTGGTATCATACGAATACGTCACTTCCGGGTGATACGCGCGTTTACGCGAGCAAGACCGGTTATACACCGGAATCCGCTTATACACGCGTCTTCTTCATCAAAAAGGGATCGACACGGTACGGTCTCGTCACGCTTAAAGGAACGTTGTCTCAAACCGAGACGACACTCCGCTCCGTCTTGAATCAATGATTTACAGCAACAGTCCAGACATCCTTTTTCAGGGTGCTGGACTGTTTTTTGATTCGCCTCAAATTATACTTGCACTGAAAACGAATTCATCTTAGAGTTAAAGGTAGAATCAGACGTCTGACGTCTTAATGAAGGAGCGTTTTATGTGGGAAATGTAAGTCTATTATTCGGGGGCGTCGCGCTCTTTTTAAATAGCTTGACCTTGTTTGGAAAAGTTGATCTGCGCAGTGCGGGGGTCTTCAGTCTCATCACCGGTTTGTTGCAGACGTTCATCGCGACATATCTCGTCATCGGCGCGGCAGGAGATCCGGCGCTGACGTTCGGTTATGCTAGCATCTATCTGTTCGCCTTTACATATGTCTATGTCGGAATCACCTTCTTGTTTACACTCGACGGAAGCGGTGTCGGCTGGTTTTCTCTGTTTGTCGCGATTGCCGCCTTGTTTTATGCGTTCGCAAGCTTCACGACGGCTGACATCATCGGTGGTGTGACCTGGTTGTTCTGGGCATTGCTTTGGAGTCTGTTCTTCCTCGGCATGGGCCTGAATCGCCCGATTGATGCGGTAACGGCCCGCGTTGCCCTCGTCTTAAGCTGGCTGACATTGATCGTTCCGGCACTCGTCGGTCTTCGGTTCGGCTACTTTAGTTCTGCTTATCAGTGGTTATGGAGTGGTGCGGCCTTTCTGACTGCCGTCTATTTCCTCTACACGATGATGAAATTTTCGATGCTCCGGACGATCCGTTCGTCGTGACATGTGAATCGATTCATTAAAAAAGATGTCCATTTCCGGTCATGAACTCGGAAATGGACATCTTTTTTGTTCTATTTTTAGTTCATGTCAAAAGAAAAGCGGGGTAGTTTGTTCGCTCGACATCGCTTCCTAGGGAAAAACAAGCAAGAGTGACCCTGCAGCGAAGCGGCACGATGCTTGTCCCAGGAAAACGATGCGAGACGAACAAAACGTACGACTCCTTTTCCAATTCCCATCATTTCAATGCTTCCTGCAATTGAGCTTGAACTTCTTTTAGCGATTTATCCGTCGGATGCCAGTAATAGATGCCGTCCGACTCGATGCCACCTTCCCCGTCGAGCGACAACGTTTCGACGTTGCGTAAGGCATCCCGGTAATCCGTTGCGACAGTCCGCGCAACGGAAAACGGCACGTTCGTCTTGACGTTTTTCCCGAGAGCATCGAGGACAGCGTTGAAGCGGCGGATCGAGAAGTCCTCCGTCATCTTATCCGCGACCGCCTGTACGACTTGCCGTTGACGGATTTGGCGCCCGAAGTCCCCTCGTGGGTCGTCATGCCGCATCCGGGCGTAGGCGAGTGCCTCCTTCCCGTTCAGCGATAGTTCACCTTTTGGGAACTGCATCTCATAATAAGAAAAATCGATATCATTCTTGACGGTGACCCCGTCGACCGCATTCACGAGATCCGTAAAACCCGCTAGATTGATTTCTGCAAAATAGTCGATCCGGATGTTTAGCAGATGACTGACCGTATCCAGTGACATCTGTGGTCCGCCGAAAGCATAGGCGTGGTTGATCTTATCGTTTGATCCATTGCCGATGATTTCTGTCTTTAAGTCGCGCGGGATACTAATCATCTGACTCGTATTCGTCTTCGGATCAATCGTCACGACGATGATCGTATCACTGCGTCCTGTCTCGTTTTTCCGTTGATCGACCCCGAGCAATAAAAACGAAAGACCTTTTTTCTGTTCGACGGATTTTTCTGTCTCGACGCTTGCTTTGACGGGTACCTGGACTTCTTTCATCGTCTGACTCGCTTTTTGATACACATATCCGCCTGAACCGAAGAGAAGGAGCAGGCAGATCCCCGTCAGTGTCAGTACGATCCATTTCCATTTCTTCATCACCCATTCTCCTTTCTCCGTTTCGTATTCAGGACGGTCGTTGTGCCTCAAGGACAAGTAGGGCATTACGCCAACTACCGAACAAGGCAGTGATGACACCGATGCTCGGTGCATCCCGTCCGGTGCTGAACCGCTGATAGCTTGCGATCGTCAGATGCTCGGTCTCGCGTGCTGCTTCAGCGAGTACGGCAAGCACCTCCTCTTCCCGCCAGCGTTTCCGCGGGAATTCGATACCGATGATTTCAAGCGCGTTCGACCATGAGCCGTATCGCCGGGCGATCGTTGCGACGGTCGGACGATTTTGACCAGCCGCCCACTTCGTGTAGGTCTGGCTCGTCAAGACCGGCAAGGCACCTTGCGCTTCAAGAAGTGACTCGATGATCCGTTGTTCCATTTCCTGGACGCGTTCCTTTAAGATATCCGCTTCTGACAATGCCTGCTGCCACGAGTTGAATTGATGGACGATATCCGTCAGGCTTGGTGCTTGCTGCTGTTGCGCCCATTCCCGGTACGTCGCGCTCGTGAAAGGATCGAGTTCCTCCCGTGCCTGACGCAAGGCATCAATGATTTCCGATTTCGTGAACGTCAGCCGGGCATGTCCGATGCCCGCTCGCTCCAAGGCGATTTGCCACGATCCAAACAGCATCAGGATTTCCGCGACGCTTGGATGACTGGTGTTCAGTTGCCAGCGGAAATAGGTATTGGCCGTCAATTCATTCTTCCCGTTCGCAGCGAGACGGAGTGCGTGAATCGCTTCCTCCATATCGCGCATGACGATGTCCCCTTCCCATATATTCATGACTGGACGTTCCGGCGTACGCTCGTCTGCAAGGCGTGACGCACGTTTCGGATGACGACGGCTTGTTCGGTGAACGTCATTTGTGAAGCAGACGGAAGGCAGATGCCGTCTTCAAACAGGCGACGGCTGACGTCCATCCCTTCTGCTGTGACGAACGGTACGTCGCGATAGACAGGTTGCAGATGCATCGGTTTCCAGACCGGGCGGGACTCGGCGTTCGCTTGTTGCAGTGTCTGAATCATCGCATCGCGTTGCGCTTGACCACCCGGTAAGAGAAAGGCACTCAGCCAGCGGTTGGCGAACGTTCCGGTCTGCTCGACTTGTGACGTGACCGCTTGCGGTGCAAAGGCACGGGCGTAGCGTTCAAAAATTTTCCGCCGCGCGTCGATCCGTTGATCGAGGACCTCAAGCTGCCCCCGTCCGATCCCGGCAGCGACATTACTCATCCGGTAATTGTAGCCGACTTCCGTATGCTCATAATGCAGAACCGGTTGCCGTGCTTGTGTCCCGAGATAAAAGGCACGTTCGATCAGGGCTGGATCATTTGCGACGAGCATCCCGCCACCAGACGTCGTGATGATCTTATTGCCATTGAAGGAATAGATCCCGAATGTTCCGAACGTTCCGGTCATCCGCCCGTTGACGCGTGTCCCGAGCGATTCTGCCGCATCCTCGATCAATGGAACATCGTACTCTTCACAGAGCGCGGCGATTTCCTCGATTTGCGCGGCGACGCCGTACAGATGAACGACGATGACCGCTTTCGGAAGGCGTCCGCGTGTTGCTGCCTGCAACAACGCCCGACGGAGTGCGACGGGTGACATGTTCCACGTCTCTTCTTCCGAATCGATCAGGACAGGACGGGCACCAACGTAGCGAATCGGATTCGTCGAGGCGATGAACGTCAAGGACTGACAGAAGACGTCATCTCCCGTCGTGACACCAAGCGTCGCAAGTGCCAGGTGAATCGCTGCCGTACCACTGCTCGTCGCAAGTGTCGCACCAGCTCCTGTATAGGTTTGCATATCACGTTCAAAGGCATCGACGTTCGGTCCGAGCGGGGCAACCCAGTTCGTCTCGAGTGCTTCCGTAACGTAACGTGCTTCCTGACCACTTAAGTGCGGGATGGAGAGCGGGATGTGTTTCATGATGTTTCCTCCCTTCGAGGTGACAGCTGACGGAGTGGCGTTCGATAAAGCGGGAACCATTGACCTGTCTCGGCTTCCGGATATTGTCGTTTGAATTGTTCAGTCAAGCGTTGATATATCGTCGCATCAAGAATCGATGTCCCGAGTCCGAAAAACGTCGGATTCGCTTCACCGAAGGACCGTTTGTAGGCGAGCAAGCTATCCGCGTCGGATCGTGTCGTGCCACCACCGAGATGCAGGGCTTGCAGACCGGCTTGTTTCGCCCAGCGGATCATCTCCGCGAACAACAGATGGTTCGGACGTGAGGCTAAGAAAGCCGGATTCGATGCTCCGAGATGATAATGCGCGAACTGTCGACCGGTCAGGACGATACAACCGGCGATGACGTGCCCGTCTTGTTCGGCAAGCAACAGGACGTTGTTGATGTTTCCGTCCGCGAAGTGGTCGAAGTAAGTCTGATCAAAGTAATACCGCGCATCGGCATGATGTTTGTCCATCGTCATTTGGTAGAGACGGGCGAAGTCCCGGTATTCTTCCGGACGTCCGAGGCGAATCGTAACACCTTCGCGCCGTGCTTTGCGGATGTTGCGGCGTGTCATCTGTGAAAATCCGCCTTCGATCGTCTCGAACGGATCCGTCAGTTCGATCGTCACGGTCGGTTGCAGGATGTTCGTCTGATGGCACCAGTATTGCCCGAGCTCCTGATTATGCAGCAGCGGATGAAAGCGAACCGTCTCGGTGACGATCCCCGTTTCGTTGCAGTACCGTTCGAATCGTTCGCGCGCTTCGCGAATTTGATCGAGTGACCAGATGCCTGTGAAGTAAGGGCCACCGTATCCATATGGTGTCGTGATGTCTTCAAAAAGTGTGCCTGGAATCGGTCGCCGCAAGTACGGATAGAGGAGCGTCCCGAACTCCGTCGGATAATAAAAAAGTTCAGGAATCTCATCGTCTTCTTTTGCGAGTTCAAAGTAAGCATATTCGTAGTAACAATCGAGCTGGTAGGTCGCAACGAGCGCATCCCATTCGCGCGGATCCCGGATCAATCGTTCATCGCTTAGCGACATCATGGGGAACACCTCCGTCGAGACCTTTGAATTCACCCATGCCGGTCTGGTGAGCCGTCGAGTTCCCTTCTGACGAGATGACCATCTTGAACGTCTTAAATAAAATATAGAGATCGAGTCGGAACGTATGGTGTGCGGCGTACCATTGATCCTGTTCGAGGCGTTGTTGCCACGTCGTCGCATTCCGTCCGTGAATTTGCGCCCAGCCCGTCAGACCAGGTAAGACATCGTGGCGTGTCATCTGCTCCTTCGTATAGTGGTTCAAGTAGCTGACGAGTAACGGTCGGGGACCGACGAAACTCATCTGCCCACGCAGGATATTGAAGAATTGCGGGATTTCATCGAGGCTCAGACGGCGGATCCACTCGAGTGACGGCGGAATCCGGTCGGCATCGGGAAGGAGTTGTCCTTCGGCATCCGTTTCGTTCGTCATCGTGCGGAACTTATAGATTTTGAACAGCTCCCCTTTATAACCGGGGCGGACCTGATTGAAGAAGATCGGTCGTCCGAGTTTCGTATAGATGACTAAAGCGACGACGGCATAAACAGGAAGTAGGATCAGGATGGCGATCAGACTAACCGTGAAGTCGAATGTGCGTTTCATGATGACGTCCTCCTTTTACATAGCGGAAAAGAGATCAAGTTGTCGTTTGATGACGTCGGCTTCGTTGAAATGTTTCATGGCACGGTCAAATCCGTTCCGCCCCATCTCGTTGGCACGGTCAGGGTGTTCGACGAGTGTGTTCATTCGTTTCGCAAGCTTTGCGGTGTCGCGGACTTCGACGAGATACCCCGTTTTCCCCTCGACGACCTCTTCGCGGCAGCCGCGGATGTTTGTCGCGATGACGGGTTTGGCACTCGCCATCGCTTCGATGATCGAACGTGGTACCCCTTCGCGATGCGACGGGAGAACGAAGGCATCGACCTGCTGGAACAAGGTCGGCACGTCTTCGACGAATCCAAGGTAGTCAACGTTCGGAATTTCACGGATCCGCCGCAAGAAGTGATGCTTCGTCGTCTGATCGCGTTCGCTTGCCATCATCTCACCGGCGATGACGAGACGCGCTTCCGGGTGACGGTAGACGACGTCCTCGAACGCATCGAGCAGTTCGAGAATCCCCTTCTCTTCGACGATCCGACCAATGAACAAGAACGTAAACGGTGCGTCAGCTTCACGGGGACGTGGATAGAAGCGCGTCAAGTCGATGCCATTTCCAAGATGCATCAGGCGGGTATGCGCTTTGAAGCGTTTGCGCTGAGCGAGCTGGTAATCTTCTTCACTTTGGAGAAGCAGATAATCGGTCGCGAAACGTGCCAGCCATTTCTCGACGGAATACGTCAGCTGATACGCCATTCGTCCCATCTTCTCGTGGAAGTAAAAGCCGTGTGCCGTATAGACGATGTGTTTCGTCCCGGCCCGCTTCGCTGCCACCCGACCGAGGGCTGCAGCGACCGGTGTATGCACATGAACGGCATCGTAGCCGTCCTCTTTCAGAATCCGGGTGATCGCCCGGACCGTCCGCCAGTTACTCGTCCAGTCGATCCTCCGTTCGATCGGGATGTCATGCATCCGGAAGCCTTTCGCTGCCAGTTTCGCGGAGGCACCCGTATCGGCGCAGGCGATCCCGACATCATGTCCGGCATTTTGTAAAGCGAGTAAGAGCGGCTGCAACATCGTCTCTGCCGTCGTATCGAGAGCACAGACTTGAAGAATCTTTAGAGGCGCCATACGTGGACCCCCTCTGGCTGTGCTGACCGTGGCAACATCCCTTTGATATCGACGACGATTCCGCGTCCGACTTTGAGTAGATGTTGTGCAAGATTCCAACCACCCTCGACGTATTCTTCGTGTGAGACGGCAAAGATGACGACGTCGGCTGGTTTCAGTTCGCTCATCTCGAGCAAGTCGATGCCGTACTCGCGTTTGGCTTCACTCTTTTCGACGAGTCGGTCCGTCACCTGGACGTCGATCCCGAACTCTTCGATTTCACGGACGAGGTTCGCGACTTTCGAGTTGCGGATGTCGCTGACGTTCTCCTTGAACGATAAGCCAAGGATCGTGACCCGGGCGCCGAGGACCGGCATGTTCTGTTTGATCAAGTTCTTGACGAGTGCCGTTGCGATGAAACGACCCATCGTATCGTTGATCCGGCGTCCGGCGAGAATGACTTCCGGATGATAGCCGAGTGACTCGGCTTTCATCGTCAGATAGAAGGGATCAACGCCGATACAGTGACCGCCGACGAGGCCCGGACGGAACGGGAGGAAGTTCCATTTCGTACCGGCTGCTTCGAGGACTTCGAGCGTATCGATATTCATCCGGTCGAAGATGATCGCCAGTTCGTTCATCAAGGCGATGTTGAGATCACGTTGTGTGTTTTCGATGATTTTCGCGGCTTCCGCGACCTTGATCGACGAAGCGCGGTGGACACCGGCTTCGACGACCGCTTCGTAGACTTCCGCGACGATGTCGAGTGTCTGTTCATCCTGGGCAGAGACGATTTTTTTGATCGTCTTGAACGTGTGCTCGTGGTCGCCCGGGTTGATCCGCTCTGGTGAGTAGCCGACGAAGAAGTCGACGCCAGCGCGTAAGCCCGATGCTTCTTCAAGAACGGGGATACAATCTTCCTCTGTCGCTCCCGGGTAGACCGTCGACTCGTAGACGACGATGTCGCCTTTATTGAGCTGGCGACCAACGAGATGTGAGGCCCGTAAGAGTGGCGTCAAGTCTGGTTGATTCTGCGCATTGATTGGTGTTGGAACAGCGATGATGATGAAGTCGCTTGCTTGCAGTGCCGATGGATCCGAGACGTAGTCGACGGTGGCATTCTTCAGTGTGAACGGACTCAGTTCGAGTGTCGCATCGATGCCCTCTTGCAGTTCTTGGATTCGTTGCTCCTTGATATCGAATCCGATGACGCCCGTTTTTTCACCAAAGGCGACGGCGACGGGAAGACCGACGTATCCGAGTCCGACGACGGCAATCGAACGATTGGCAATGGGAAGTGAACCAGTTTGGGCTGCTGTCGTATCTACGATGTGTTTGACTGCCTTGTTCATGGTGGGTTCCTCCTATTTCATTGACTGTTTGACGATCAACGTTTTTCCGTTCGGTTCCTGCTTGACCTGTTCGACCGGCTCAAGGACGATTTTCATCTCGGAGCCGAGTAACTTACGCATCTCGTTCAAAAGGATTTGTTCGTGTTTCGGATGGAAACGTTTCGCATCCGGAATATAGCGGAGTGTCACGTGATTGAGCGCGTGCTGCTCGACTTGGAGTCGTAAGACCGAATTCGGCAGTTCCCGGGCGATCGTCGTGATGTCTCCTTCAAAGACCTTGCCCCGCTTCTCACTGACGATGTAACTCGTTCCCCGTCCATCGATCGAGGCGATGACCGGGCCGTTTAGTCCACAGCTGCATGTCTCGTCACTAAGTGTCATCCGGTCACCAATCCGGTAACGAACCAGCGGTGTGCCGCGTGTCGTAAAACAGGTGACGACGACTTCTCCGTCCTCTCCATACGGTTCGATGATGCCGGTTTCGTGGTGCAGATGCAGTTTATGATGACGACACTCTGAGATGATCGGTGCGCCTTCCGATGAACCGTATTGATCGAAAACTGGAACACCGAACGCTTCCTCGAGCACCGATCGCATCTCTTCCGTCACCGTTTCCGATGTTGGGAAGATCGCAATCAGCGGACTCTCCAGTCGAATGTGATGTTTCAGCATGTAGCGGGCGATTTCGACCATTGCTGTCGGTGTGCCGTCGAGTGCGCGCGGTTGGAAACGATTCAGCTCTTCGATATAGGCCGGGAAGTTCTCTTCTTTCATATGAAAAATCGAGAGCAGCAATTGATTGAGCGGTCGGTTCATCCGCCAAAAGATCGGTTTCGTTTGATCGACGGCCGTCAGCGTCCGACCGGTGAAGCTTGCCCGGCGCATCCCGGCCTCGAAACCGTGGAGTTCCTTGAAGTAATCAAGATGGGCCATCCGTTCCTGGACATCCTCTCGCATGAAAGCGACTTGGAGTGACTTTCCGCTCGTCCCTCCCGTCCGTCCCCGGACCGGTGCATCGACACGGGACATGAACGCATCATTGTATTGGCGAAGCGTCTCTTTTTCAAGGACCGGAATCGTCTTCAGCTGCTCGAGTGACGTAAATGGTAGCTGGATGTCATGTTCGTAAAAGAGTTGGGTGTAATACGGTGTATGCGTCACGACGAAGGCGAGAAACGCATTCAGCCGTTCGAGTTGTTCCGCTTTGTAATCCTGCGTCCGGTCCTTCGTCCGGAGTTCCCGCATCTTCTGCTCATAAAAGGGACCGTAACGTTCATGCATCAACTTCCGACCGTATAAGGAGGTCAGCCAGTTCTGGACGAAGATCGGCGAACGGTAGTAGAACTCCTCTTTAAGCGCCATCTTGGATTTCCTCCTTCAGCAGATAATGACTCTCGTACCAGTCGATAAAGGCGTTGACGCCGGCTTCGACCGTCGTCTGCGGCCGGTAACCGATCGTCTCGAACAGTGAGGAGACGTCCGCGAAACTTTCAGGAACATCACCCGGCTGTAAGGGCATTCCGTGCTTGATCGCCGTCTTGCCGAGACGCCGTTCGATCAAGGCGACGAACTCGTTTAAGCGAATCGGACTGTGACTGCCGATGTTGTAGACCCGGTACGGAACATTGCTCCGGTCGGGTAACGGGTCCGAGGAATCAAACGCCGCATCGACTTCCGGTTCAGTCTGGAACAGCCGGTAGATGCTCTCGATGATATCGTCGACGTAGGTGAAGTCCCGCCCCATTTCGCCGTAGTTGTAGAGATCAATCGGTTCGCCTTTTGCGATTGCTTCCGTGAACTTGAACAACGCCATATCGGGACGTCCCCATGGACCGTAGACACTGAAGAAACGAAGACCGGTCGTCTTAATCCCGTAAAGACTGCTGTACGTGTGGGCCATCAGCTCGTTTGCTTTTTTGGAAGCGGCGTACAGACTTAACGGATGATCGACGGCGTCCGTCGTCGCGAACGGCATTTTCGTATTTGATCCGTAGACGGAACTGGAGGAAGCGTAAATCAGTTGTTCGACTGGGTAATGCCGACACGCCTCGAGAATCGAGAGAAAGCCGACGATGTTTGACGTCATGTAGACGTCCGGTCGATCAATGCTGTAGCGTACGCCCGCTTGCGCTGCGAGGTGGAGTACGAGATCGATCGATTCCTGTTCGAAGATCCGCGCAACGGCTGTCGTCTCTTCGAGGGAGACCCGGTAAAACGTGTAGTCAGGGCCGAGTTCAGCGAGCCGTGCTTCTTTTAACGTCGGGTCATAATAGTCGTTTACTTCATCGAGTCCGATGACCCGGTATCCCTCCCGGATGAAACGACGTGCGGCGTGAAATCCAATAAAGCCAGCAATACCAGTGATTAAGATCGTTTTATTCGGCACGGTGTTCGACCTCCTCGAAGTAGTGACGCGCTTGCAGGCGCATGTAGTGGACGGATGTGTAGACGATGAGTAACATCGGGAACAACTTATACCGGTGCCGGATGGCGGTTCCGACATTGCCGGTGCCAAGACCGAAGACCAACGCGTTGAGCGTAAAGAGAAGGAAAAAGAAGAAGAGGACGCTGCCGAACGGATGCTGACGGATCAGTGTGAACGACCGAATGATCGCAAAGCAGGCAATGAAGTAGAAGATGGCGTCGAGGAAGAAAATCAGGATGTTCATGACACTCGACCATTGCCACGGGAACGGTGAGAACAGGAAGTAGATCATCCGGATCGGTGAATAGAGGATCATGTCACCTGGACCGGTCACCGTCAAACCGTTCAAGTAAGCAGAACCGCCGCGATCGTAACTCATCCCGCTGAACAATTGACCGTTTTCCGAGACGTGGGTGAACTTCGCGAACAGGACGTCCTGGAAGCTGTAGACGATGAAGCCGACGACAAGAACCTGAATCACCAGCCGCTGTACCTTCGTCGGTTCAAAGTCCATCCGCCGCGTCTCATGGCTGTAAAACGAGAAGTAGACGAGGAGGACGACGATGCCGACGGCAAGACCGGAGTGGAACATCGTACTGACGAAATAGCCGAGATAGGCGAGAATCATGTGCCTGCCCGACTTCTCTTCCGTCCAGCGCACCATGTAGTAGAGCGTGTAGACGATCCCGAGGGCGACAATCTGATCACGCAAGAGGATCGGTGAGAGCAGCAATCCTTGCGGGAAAAACGCGAAGATCAGTGTTGCAAAGAAGACGTATCGCTCCGGTAAGCGTAACCGTCGCAGCGTCTTGGCTAGAATGACGACGGCGACGACGCCGAGGATGACGTTGAAGAATTGGGCAAGGATCCGTTCCGGACCGAACATCAGGTAAAAGATCCCGAGAAACTTCGAGTAGGTACCGCGGACGACATCATTGAAGGTCGACGGATCGGTGAAAATCTGGACACCTTCGAGATGAAAGGCTTCGGTATCATCCCCGCTGTGTGGCGGTAAACGGAACAGTTCGAGATCGACGAACATCAGGACGAGCCGGACGAAGAAGGCGGTGATGAAGACGAGATAGAGCGGCGTCGTCTCTGCCTGGCGGAGTAGATAGTAGAGAAACAAGACCGAGTTGAGGAGCAGCAAGGCGGTGACGTACGTGTCCGGGAAGAGCGACCGGGCGAATTGGCAAACGAGCGCTTCGATGACGATGAGTAGTAGGATTGGCCGCATCTTCTTCCCTCCTTAGCTGCTTTGTTCGACGACGAGGGCGACATCTCGGGGATACAACGAGCGATAGAGCGCCGGTAAGAGTAAGACGATCTGGGTGACGGCGCAGAGCGTGTATGCGATCGTCGCACCGTATAGACCGTATAACGGAATCAAGAGCGAACAGGCGACGAGATTGACGACGACACTGCCGAAGATCGAGAGCGTTTGGATCCGGAACTGTTGGAAGCCAGTCAGCAGTGCCTGGATGACGGTCGAGTTATAGAAGAAAAGCGAAGCGACCATCATCAGAACGAAAATCAGATGGTACTTGACGAACGAGGCGTTGTAGAAAATCGTCAAGCCCCACTTGCCAAAGAAGATCGCTCCGACAATCAACAGGATGCCGACGATGTTCGTCATCAGTAACATCGACCGGGTCAGCTTGCGCAGTTCCGGTAAACTTTGGCGTTCACCCGTTTCTGACGAGAAGTTCGGCAGTAAGACGGCGATCAAGGAGTGGATGAACAGACTGCCGAGTACAAGCAGATAGGCGATACTGGCGTAATAGCCAAGCTCTTCCGTTCCGATGGCGTGCCCGACGAACAATCGCGGGATGTTCGCGTTCAAGGCGATCAGGAGAGCGACGAATCCGAGCGGCATCGCTTTGAGGAATAATTCCTTTCCTGTCCGGTACCGTACATCGAGTGCCTGGTTGTCAAAACCGCGACCGACCCGGCGAATCGTCGGCAGATCATAGACGAGTAACATGATTAGGTTCCCTGTAATCAAGGCAAGGACGAAGCCATGGATCGAGTGGGTCGTAAAGAGGATCAGTGCCGCACCAGAGACGTTCAACAGACTCCGGAAGATTTTCGAGACGGCAACCTCCTTGAAGGCGGTGTGTCCTTGCAAGAAGCCGTATCCGAGGTCGGCGAACGACTCCATGTATTTATTGAGATAGACGAGCAACGTCAAGAGTAAGATGTTGGCTTCACCAAAGAAATAATAGACACCGAGTAACACGAACACCCCTGCCGAGAGGAGGGAAAAGCGGGTCTTGATGAAGAGCCAAAAGTTCTTCAGTCCCGCCCGCTCTGCCGTCAGGATCGTACTGGCGTTCAGCCAACAAAACATGACGATCGGTGCCGTGATGGCGAGGGCGTAGTTGAAGTAGCCGATATTAAGCGGTGTACTCCATTTGATCAGGAGCGTCAAAATCATCCATTGATGCAGCGAATACGCCGTATCGGCAATGAAGATGAGATTAAAGCGTGACAGCCGAGCCGTTTTCATCGTGTTCCCTCCCTTCACTCCCGTGCGATCCGAATCGCCGGCGGAACTGTCGTCCGGACGTCCGGTTCGTTCGTAATCCGTAACAGGTAGCTGCGAAGCGTCTCATCGCGTCCGAGCGCCTGCGCGATTTCTCGTAAATAAGGATCAACGGAACCGAACGGTCGTGTCTTACCGACGAGAATCTTGTCAAAGACCAGTTCGTCATGGACCTCATCCCGGGCGAGCAATTCTTCATATAACTTTTCTCCTTTTCGAATGCCACTGTAGACGATCGGGATCTGCTCTTCCGTAAATCCGCTCAAGTGGATCAAGTTCTTCGCAAGCGTCGTGATGTGGACCGGTTCGCCCATATCAAGGACGAAGACTTCACCGCCTTTCGCGAGGACACTCGCTTGAATGACGAGTCGGCTCGCTTCCGGGATTGTCATGAAGTAACGCGTCATCCGCGGATCGGTGATTGTGATCGGTCCGCCTTTCGCGATCTGTTCCTTAAAGAGCGGAATGACGGAACCACGACTTCCGAGTACATTGCCGAACCGGACGACGGCGAACGTCGTCTCGCTGTTTCGCGCCATCTGCTGGATGACCATCTCGGCGATCCGTTTCGTTGCTCCCATCACACTCGTCGGATTGACGGCCTTATCGGTCGAGATCATGACGAATCGCTTGACACCGGCCGCTTCAGCCGCTAAAGCGACGTTGCGTGTTCCGTAGATGTTATTTTTGACAGCTTCACTCGGATTATCTTCCATCAGCGGCACGTGCTTATGGGCAGCCGCGTGATAGACGAGATCCGGTTCAAAGCGCCGCATGACGTCTAGCATCCGTTCGCTGTCCTGAACATCGGCGATGACGGATTCGAACTGGATATCCCGGCTGAGACATTCGAGTTCCCGGCGAATCAGGTAGATACTGTTTTCCCCGTGTCCGAGGAGGACAAGACGTTCGGGACGGAAGCGGATCAACTGGCGACAGATCTCGGAACCGATCGATCCACCGGCGCCGGTAACGAGGACCGTCGCTCCGTGGACACTCCGTTCGATTTCCGTGATGTCGAGTTCAACAGGTTCCCGACCGAGCAAGTCAGCGATCGAGACTTCACGGATTTGCTGGATCGAGACCTTGCCTGACGCCAGTTCGACGAGCATCGGTAAGGTATGCGCCTCGACCTGCGTCTGCTTGATCCGGTTCAGCAGTTCGATCCGTCGTGGATAAGGTAAGGAGGGAATCGCGAGCACGACCGCTTCGATTTTTTGCTCCTCGATGATGCATTCGAGTTGATCGATCGCTCCGATGACCGGAACGCCGTGAATCCGCATCCCGCGTAATTCAAGCGAGTCATCCAGTAAGCCGACGACGTTTAAGATGTGCGATTTCTTCTGTTTCAGTTCCTTCGTGATCATCTGACCGGAAGCACCGGCACCGATGATCAACGTCCGTTTTCCGAGTGTCTTATGGTCTGGGACGAGTCTTAAACTACGTCCGCGAATCAGTAAACGAACGAACAAAATACCGTTCAGGACGAGACCGGTCTGCAGGAAAATCGCCCGTTCGACCGCAAAGTCGAACAACGCGTATTCGAGTCCGAGTAAGACGAAGCTGCTTGCGAGAACGACGACGAGTAAAACAGCGAGATCCCGTAAGCTGGCATATCGCCAAATGATTTGATAGAAGCGCATCCAGTGAGCGACGAATGTCAGAGCGATCCACTGGATCAAGGCGATCTCGAGAGCATCCCGCAGCTCGAAATCAATCGTGAGATGGAGCGGATTGAAGAAATAGAACGTCACGACGGTCGCAAGGGCGATGATACCGGCGTCGATCAGACGTAGGAGTCCGATCTTCAACTGGCGACGGTATGGGGTAAGCGGGGAATGTTGCATCGGTATCTCCTCTCCTCTCTCATGAGTGCGTGCGGGGAATCGCTTTCGGGTAGCTGTCAGTCGTCTCACGGGTTGCTTCTCTTTTGCTTAATGACCGAGAGTAGACAATCAGGAGACCGAGCATCAGACCAAGGACACCACCGATTCCCGTATTCATGAGAATGTTCGGGGAGACGGGTTTCGTCGGAATCCGAGCACTCGAGAAGACTTCCGTCTTACTCGTGTTGATCAGTTTCGGAAGATAATCCTGAAAGACTTCCGTCATCGTGTTCGCCTGGATTGCCGCCTGCTCGGCTGAGCGGTCGGTGACGGATAAGGCGATGACTTGTGAATCGAGATTGCTCGAGACCGTCAGTCGATCCGTCAAATCGAACAATCGCTTGTCCGTGACATCCATCTTTTGGGCGACCTGATCGACGACCTCTGGGCTTCTTAGGATATCTTGATAGGTACTGACGAGTGTCGGCGTCGATGTCGCCTCTGCGTTCGCCTGGGGAACGACGAGGATGTAGGCCGTCGCTTCGTACGTCTTCGGAATGACATAAGTGCTGAGTGCGTATCCGGCACTCGCGAAAAGGATGACGAAGAGTGCGAGAACCCACCAGCCGCGTCGGAGTGTCGCGAGATGATCCCCGAAGGTTTTTCTTTGATGCACCGAGCTCACTGTTGTTCACCTCTTTCTGGCGTGACCGATTGGATGGACATTGGTTATGTCTACACCTTATTTCCATTCGAATCCCAAAACAATTAGAGCTTGGTGAAAATGATTATATTTTTTTCGGTAGCTATCTCGCTTGCGTGACACTAGTTCACTGCAGGAATTCATGTCACAAAAAAAACGCGATTCATCAAAAAATGATCGCGTCTTTCTTAAAATGCTTTCTGTTATCTGCATGATGTTTTATAAAATGTGGGTAAATACAAATTTGATGATTAAAAAGTGGACAAATCGGTAATAAGTCCTATATGAAGGGTGGATAGGTCCTAGAAATCATGTTAAAATCAGCCAATATACCTGCATCATTTGCCTTATCCATCCTAGTCGTTTGGATCATGCTTGATGCCTGGATTCGTCCTCTTTCCTTCACGGACGAAGTATTGCCGAAACAGTGGTCCCTTTGGTTGCTTCCAATCTATCTGATTCTATTTGGTCTCTGTTGGTTGACGTTACGACCGGTCTACCGAAACAGCCGGACGCCGGGAAACCGTCTTGCACTCATTTTTCTGATTTATCTGACATTTCATATCATCGTGTTTTTCTTTAATTCGGATACGGATCCGGTTTTAGCTTCGCTGCACCTCATCTCGACCTGGCTGTTCATCGGCATCGTTTATTCGCTCTCGCGTCCATCGATCGACCAATGGCATCGTCTTCTCTATCGCTTCCTTTACGGCCAAGCACTCTTTCTTGCCTCCTACGCCCTCATCGTCTCATTTGGTTCTGTGTACGTTCCGGTCGAAAACCTGCAATGGCTTCGGATCGGTCCTTTGTCGTTTCCGCAACTGTATGTCGGTGAACAAGGTTCCTTCCTTCGGATCGCGGGACTGATGAACAATCCGAATACGTTTGCCGCCTGGCTCGTACCGGGAGGATTGTTCGCCTGGTTCTATTTTTTAAAACGATTCCCAAAACGCCGTAGCCTGCTTCATGCCGGTGCTTTGATCATCATCACCATCGCCCTTTTAAAAAGCGGATCGCAGACGGGAATCTATTCCTTCGTCTTCCTTGCCCTGGTGACGAGCATCCGGATGGTCCCCGATACGAAACGCCGGCTGCAGGTCACTGCCTGTTACGTCACTGGAAGTCTGATCTTGTTGACCGTCTTCGCGTTTCAAGGACTGCTCCCCCGCCTGCTGAGCCTGAATGGACGATATACACTATGGCAGGCAGGATGGCGCGCTTCGGCAGACGCCTTCTGGTTCGGGCACGGAATCGGGAGTGCGCCCAATGGTCTGAAAACCGAGTTGAACGAGCAGGTGCTCTATACGTTTCACAGTACACCGGTCACGTATCTCTATGAATTTGGAATCATCGGTTGTCTGCTGTACGGTCTCGTCTTTTTATATCTGTTTTACCGACTCGTCCGCATTCAGACGACGGATGTTGCGTTTCTCACCTTGCTGCTCGCCGGCTGGCTCGGCTTACTTCAATTCACGGAAAGCATTCTCGTCCGGCCGAGTGGATTTTATTTCATTTGGCTCAGTCTTCTCGCTTATACGTCGCTTCGTCGACCTTCACCTCACGACAGTACCCACACCTAGACGCACCTACATGAAAGGGGTATGACATCATGAAGAAATGGACAGAACAACAAGTCATCGATAGCCTGATCGAAGCCAGTATCGAATATCCCGCACTCGACGCAAAGACGTATGCACGCTATTCGATCGGAAAAGATATTCCATCGATCACGACGATCATCAATGTATTCGGCTCTTGGCGCGAAGCCCTTCAAGCAGCCGGTCTCTCCTCGATCCGTCCGTACTTTTCTGACGAGGAGATCCTCGCTTTCATCAAGGAAGCCTCGACCCGTCTTCATCCGTTCCACAGCAACAGCTATCGCGAGTGGGCAAAAGCGAAGCACGGTCCTTCCTTGACACTGATCAATTTACGCTTCGGATCCTGGTCCCGTGCCCTGGAAGAGGCACACATCGAGATGACACGGTCGATTTCGATGACCGAGGAGCGAATCATCACGGCGTTACTGGAAGCTTCTGATGTCCTTCCGCGTCTGACGACACAGACGTATGCGATTTGGGCACAGGAAAACGGTCATCCGACAGTCGCGACGATTGCCCGTAAATATGGTTCGTGGGCGGACGCCCTCGCCTGCCTTGACATCGCACCGCCTCGCCGGAAATGGGTCGAGGAAGATGTGTTAGAAGCTCTGCGGCAGGCGCAAGACGAGTTACCTTCACTCAGTATCATCCATTACCGGAAATGGGCGGAGGGTCGTTCGGTCCCGAGTACATCGACGATCAATGCCTTGTTTGGTAGCTGGACCTCTGCCGTGCAATGTCTCAAACGTGCACGCGTCTCTCTTTCCTGAGCCTGTTGTTGTACCTCCTCTGAAAAGGAGTGACCCGGCATGTCGCCGGATCACTCCTTTTTCGTCGATCTCATCGTTTTTCGATTCGCTCCAGCAAAGACGCCGGTAATAGCATCACCGTATCATGCTTGAGCAGATAGAGGTCTTCCATGTAGTCACCAATCCGCCGGACATTCGCCTGTCCGAGCAGATTATTACGGATCGCTCTCGGAAAATTGACGCCGCATTCGAACGCATGCGGGTACCCGCCACCGAACCGTGGATTGATTTCTGATAAATAAAGCGTTCCGTCGACGTCGAACAGATCAAAGTCAAGCGGACCGGTAAGATCTGTTCCGTCTAAGACCTGCTCGATCAATTCAAAGACGTCATCGCGTTTGACGGAGCGGCTCTTATCCGTCTCCCCTGCACGCATGACGAGTTTTTCCTTAATGAAGATGTCCGTCACTTCCCCTGTCACCCGGTCGACGTAGACATCGACACCGAGCTCCTGTCCTTGCAAGTATTCCTGAATGAGTAGATTCGGATGAACCGCGAATAACCCTTCGACGACTTCAAGAGAAGAAACGGCTTGTACATGAAGGCTCGCACTGCCGTTTCGCGGTTTGACGAAGACCGGGAATGCCACTTCCCCTTCCGCTAAAGCCCGCCGGAACGCCTCAAGCGTCACATACGTCCGCGCATGGGCGATCCCTTCCGAGACACAGTAGGCATACATCGCATATTTATCGAAGCATAACCGACAGGCATCCAGCGGCGAGACGAGGACCGTCACACCAATCTCAGCGAAACGTTCCGTCGCTGCTGCGAGCAGTTCCAGTTCGGGATCAATCAACGATAACAGCGCTGTCACCTGTTCCCGCTGACACAATTCAAGCAAATGATCGATATAGTCAGGGGCATCGATTTTAGGTACGAGGTGGTGGCGTTCTGTCATGTACAGCCCCGGTGCAAGCGGACTGCAATCCGCAGTACTGATTTGACCGGCTCCCATCTCGCGGACGAAATACTCCACCAGTTTCGTGCGGCGTCCCACGCTTGTCATCAACACATGCGGCGTCTTCATAACGGCAGGTCTCCTTCGTTAAAAGTGTTGCCTTCTCTTTTCGTGCCGGAAGGAGAGACTTCCTGCTTGGCGTCGTACTTTTATCCTACGTACGACAAGATACAGACCTATTCCGAGCAATGCGCCCGTTCCGTCGAGTAGGACATCCTGTACGAGACCCGTCCGGTCCCCGGTCAGGATTTGATGGAACTCATCAAAAACGGCAACCGTCAACGCGAGCGAATAGGCGAATAAGACGGCAAGTCCCGGTGTCAGACGGCGACGTGTCAAGTCGATGAGCGCTACACCAAGCACGAGGAAAATCGAGACGTGTGCTGCTTTACGGATGAAAAATTCGACAAAACCGCTTTTCCCGAGCGCTGCAACACTGACTTCGCCGTGGTACGAGAAGGAAATGAACCGGAGATGGTCGACGAAACCGAGCGGAATATATCGGGACAGCCCCGGTTTAAGCGATTGATCCTGGTATGGCATCGAACTCGAGATGAAGAGGACCAGGAGAACGGTCAGAACGATATAACCGGACCACGTCATTTTTTTCATGAAGACACTCCCTTTTTTAAATCTTTCTTTAGAATAGCATGGACGGAAACGCTAGACGACACTTCCTTAAAACCAATTGCTATCTTCATCCAAATCGAAGTTTAAGTTTCCTGAAAAAACGATATTTTACATTTATAAGGTTTCTTTTATAATGAAAGTGGTTAATTAGTACTATACACGATGACCTGAAGAATAGGAGTGGAGTGCCATGAAACGCGCACTAGGTAAAAAAATCATGCAGTTGCGGAAGCAACACAAGTATACGCAACAGTTTTTAGCGGAACGTTGCGGCGAATCCGTGACGAACATCTCCGCTTATGAACGTGGGCAACGGATGCCTCCTCCTCAAGTACTCGAACGGTTGGCACTTGTCTTAGACACGACGGTCATTGATCTTCTTGATCCCAAGTATGTACAGCATCCTTCGTTGAGTGAATTCATGCAACAAGCGCTTGAACCCTCGCAACCGCTTGATCTGAAACTCGTTCTCGAAGATTTACTCGTGCATCTCAGTCTATCGAAGGACATTTACTTTGACGGACGGCTCGTTCCCCCGAATGTACGGGAAGAAATGGCGACATCGATCGATCATGCCTTAAAACAAGGCATCGCCTCGATTGAAGCCTGACGAAAAGAGGCTGACTCAAAAAAGAATGACGCGTCTTTTCACGCCCTTTCCTCAGGCGAGACACAAGCCAGTTTTCCTGCTTTATTCAAGCAGGAAAGCGGGTCTTGTTCGTCTCTGACAGCGCAAAGATGCGCTTTTTCCTGTAGGAGTGGCGTGAAACGCGTCATTCTTTTTGTTAGGAAACCAGGAGGGCAGCACATCATTCTGCCTCCCTGATCTTTGTGGAAACTGACTTTTGAGTCAGCCCCTTTTCTTACTCCGTTTGCACGACATGGTCGATGTACAAATGGCCCTCTTCATATGTCGCCTCTAACAGTCGGCGGAAAAACGTATTGTCACTCGTTTTCTCAGACACGAACACACGCGCATAACGCTGATGTGCCTGCTCGAGTAAACTGAATTTTAAAGTCCGGACAGATGAAGAGAAGAACAATTGTGTACCCGGTTGACCAAATGCATCCGTCGCCTTCGATTCTTCTAGGAAGTGAAAAGATTCGTCTGGAAACAAGGTCTCAATGAACGATAGACAGCTGTGCTGAAAGGTACTTCCGCTCTGATTTTCCATGATGCGTCAGGCTCCTCTTTCTCATGATGTACTACGAATCGTGAAAAGGAAACTACTGTATCTCATTACCCCGCCTTTAGACCTATTCAAACTAGTATATGACATATAATTTTTGATTTAATTCTTCCTTGTTAGTATTCCGATTACTTTTTTTCAAATTCAAGAATCATCATCGTGTTTCCTTCATAGAGAAAGCGCCCGTCATACCGGGAGAGGGAGGCGAACTCAAATAAGGTCTTCGGTTCATAGAGGTATTCGACCGCATAACTGACTTTCTCCTCTGAACCCGACTTCAAGTAAGCATTAAATAATAACCGTTCCCCGTCGAGATGATAGCCATAGAACAGTAACGTCTGTTGAAAGCGGCGTGTCGCGATCGGGTGCGCCATCGATTTCAGGTGATCGATCCGATAGAGCGAGACCAGTAAACAGCCCCCAGATCGCAACAGTTGCCGGATATTTCGGAAGAACAACAGCAGTTCCCCCCGTGTATAGCGCAGGATCGTCGTTCCCGGCAAGATGATCCGGTCGAAATACTCCGGTCCGACGACGTCCGTCACGTCATGGCTCCAACCGTATACTTTATGCTGATAACGTTCGGCGATCTGTTTCGTCCGTGCCGCTTCCGGTTCAATCAGATACAAATCGTATCCCTCATCCGATAAACGGTTGAACAGTGCCGGATCAAAGGTGCCATGGAATAAAATCCGTTCTCCTTTTTGCAGGTAACGACGGTATAGCATCAGTTCGTCGACTTCACTTAGCTGCTGTGCCTCCTGATAGAGTTGACCGAAGCGTTCATCCGCCTGTACATGATCCAGTACCTCAACACGCGAATAACTTCCTTTCCGTAAAAACGGTCCAAAGAGGACGTCACCCATGATACATCAGCTCCTTGTAATGCTGAATCGCAGTCTCATATTCCGCCCCCAGGCGTTCCGGCAAGACATCGAACTGTTCCTTTTGATCGGCTTCTAGAATCCAGAGAAAGGCCTCGTTCGTCTCGAACAGACGCATGTTCGTCCGATCGAACACGAAACACCCTTCCGCGTTTCGGATCCCGATCGATGTCAACGGTCCGATCCGCCCGGATGTCCGAGGTAGTTCAAGGTCCGAGTACGGCGTGATGAAATGACTGTCCCCTTCGAAAGAACCCGCGAGCTGATACAGTAACGGAAACAATGCCAGTTCTGCCTGCGAGGCGAGTGCTTCCGGCTGCGGTGGATGTTCACGTAACATCTCGATGTCTTGCGACAGATCCTTACTCAACTGGACCGTCTTCTGCCGGTCGGCATAAATTCCGTCCTCAAAGAAGAACAGCCGGTGTGAGACCTCTAACCCGCTGAGTGTTGCATAATCAAGCACACCGGACTTCTGTTCGTTTCGAATCCGTCCCGTTTGATGCCAGTCATATAACCGGTCTGTTAGTTCGTCACGCGATAACACAGCTAGATACGTATCAAGCGGCGACAGACTATCTGAAAAGGCAAGCAACATCGGTGTCCGACTCATCAGTTCAATGATCGGTAGGTCGTGGCGCATCGGGTGATCGAAGTAAAGGACACTATTGATCGTCATCGTATTAAAATGAGTCGCCGGAATACGATCGAGCAACGAACTGTCCTCGAGATACACATGGCGCAGCGGTTGCGGATGATGCGGGGGAACGCCCGGATACACCCCTGTCATCAAGGAGAGAATCGCATGTTCGACATCCGGGAATGATGCCGGTACGGTCAGTGCTTCCTGCGGTAAAAAGAGACCGTTCAGGAAATCAGGCTGCCCGAACAAGACCTCCCCGTTCTGACGGATCAAGTGGAACTGGACGTGCAACATCTGATGCTGCAAATACGCAACGAGCCGGAGCGTCCGTTCCCCGTCGCCCTGCAGGACGAATAGATAATGTTCATACTCCTGAAAATCCATGTAATCGAGCAGATCACGGAACGTATGCTGATCGTAATCAAAGGCATCGAGTGCGATCCGGTGCGTCTCACAAAATGCCTGCAGCTCCGCTGAAGGTAAAGACCGCTTCAGCCAGCCATCCTGTTCTGATAGTACGGATAATCCGATCATGTCCTCGCTCCTTTCTCGTTGAATGATTGAAAAAAGGGCTTCATTCTCGATCCGAATGAAGTCCTTTTGTATGTCTTACGCCGATTTGACATTGGCTTTTGGTTTCGTAGCAGTCCGGTCCATTTCCCGATGAGCGAGGGGGGCGACGGAGACGGTTGCAGGATTAAGACACCAAGCGCACGAAGTCATGTTACGTCGCGTTTCTTTTAGGATGAGTGTCATGGGTGTACCCCTTTCTGAATCAAGTGAGATGGTCGTTAAAACATTGATACGAAATCAAGTAAATCAGTAGTATCGAAACCGGTTCGCTTCTATAATAGAAATTGGTACCCTGTACCAGTTCAATCTCCACGAAAGGACGAGGAGCCGATGGATCAATTCATGTCACCGCAAATCGGCTTAGCATTGCGCCGGTTGCGAAAAAAACATAATCTGACGCAAAAGGATTTAGCAAACGGAATCTGTAGTCAAGCCGAGATCAGTAAAATCGAAAGTGGCACCCATTCGCCGACGGTCGAGTTGCTCTATGCGTTATCTAAAAAATTACAAGTTCCATTTTCCTCATTTTTCGATCATGCGAATTATCGTGAAGCGTTTTATCATTTAGACGAAGAACTATTAAATAGATTTCGTAATAAAGAATTTAATGAAATTTACCAAGAAACAAAGCTTAAATTGGAACAATCCAATCTAGATGAAGAAGTAAGTTTACTTTTGCATTATTACAACAATATCTCTGCTCACAAATTAAATAAAATAGATTATAGAACTTGTATTGTGGTATTACGCCAGCTTTCAGAAAAATATTCCTCTACGTTTTATTCTCCAAGTATGATCATACGAATAAAATCTGCAATTGCAAATTTATATTCTGAAAATAAAAATTTCTCACATAGTAGGAAAGTTTACGAAGAAATTATCAATTTAGATTTTGAAAGCGAAGAACTAGTTTTAGATCGTATTCGAATTCTGTACAACTTTTCAAAAACTCTTTTTCAATTAAAAGATTTTCAATATGCCCTTAAAGTCAATGATGAAGCAATTGAACAAAGTTTAAAATATAAGGATATGTCAATGCTGGGTCAACTTTATTATCAAAAGGGATCTTGTTTGGAGCAATTAAATGAAGAGTATAATTTAATTAAAAAATCATACGAACGATCATTTTTGTTTTTTGATTTATTAAATATGAAAGAGTACCAGCAAATTATTTTGACTTACAAATCTGAATATATCTTTTTCTGAATATATCTTTTAAGCGATTATACTTGTGTTTTATTCACTACACTGTATTCATAAGGCAATTCTGTTTTTGCTATTTGTTTGACTGCGTATTCATATGGTAACTCTGTCGCAACTTTCTTTACTGCGTATTCATATGGTAACTCTGTTGCAACTTTCTTTACTGCATATTCGTAAGGTAATTCAGTTTTTGCTATTTGTTCAACTTGACTAGTTTGACTTGAGGCGACAACTCCCATACTAAATAGGAGAGCTCCAAACCCTACAATAACTTTGTTTTTTAAATTCATATAAATTACCTCCTAATTTTTTTCGTATGGCTTTGTAACAACATCATATAACCTTAGACCCCCTCTGAATATTCGAATACGAATAATTATGGGTTTTTACACATTATTAGCACTTTCTATTACTTTTGACACGAGTCATATGTCCTGAATACTGTTGTTTTCTTACAAATCATCCATCGATATGTCGAACTTGTGTATGAAAATAGATTTTTTTGAATATTCCATCGAACTGAAAAATCGTATCGCACATAAAACAGCGCCCATTCCACTCACATGAGTCGAACGGGCGCTGTTCATTTAGAAGACTGGCGCAAGGCAATGAAATAGAATATACCGAGCACTACAATGATTCCTAGTAGGATGGAACTAATCACTGTACGGGTGGACGTATCCGGCATCCACATCCCAAGCCCTAAATTAATGGCTGCAATGATTAGGACAAGCCAAACAATCGTGCGTGGTCGCATGTCGGTCTCCTTTCCGGTCTATCCTCCTCTCCTCGCTTCAGATATGCTATGGTGGAACTAACGAAGGAGGTTCTTACATGAATAGACTTGCTGTATTTTGTGGTTCCAAGGACGGTACTGATCCAGTCTTTCGCGAAGCTGCCGGACGGCTCGGTCAAGCGCTCGCTGCGCAGTCCGTCGCACTCGTTTATGGCGGTTCCCGCGTCGGAACGATGGGGGCCGTCGCCGATGCAACACTTGCGGCAAACGGTCAGGCAATCGGTGTCCTCCCGCACTTTCTTCAAGAAAAGGAACTTGCCCACCCCGGACTGACCGAATTGCATCTCGTTCACTCGATGCATGAGCGAAAAGCGAAGATGTCTGAGCTTGCTGACGGATTCATCATTCTTCCGGGTGGTCCCGGTACGATGGAGGAATTTTTCGAAGTCTTCACTTGGGCACAGCTCGGACTTCACGAAAAACCATGTGGTATTCTCAACATCGACGGTTATTATGATTCACTGATTGATCTATTCGACACGATGGAACGGCAAGGATTCCTGATCCCGGAACACCGGTCGATGCTGCTCGTCGAATCCGATCCTGAACGTCTGCTTGAACGATTTGCGACGTATCAAGCGCCGCGCGTCAAAACCTATATGGATCGCTCACAAACTTGATTGCACGGAGTCTTTGACTCCGTTTTTTAATCCCTTCCAATCCTCTTCCTTTTCTTCTCTCTCGTTCTAGCATTCTCCATGATTTAGACAGATTCCTACCGCCTGTATACAAAAAAGCCAGATGCTTGAAGGCACCTGGCTCTACATCATGAAAAGAAATTCAAGATGGCGTCGCTTAGACTCGTCAATGACGGGGTTTCGTCAATGACCATCAGACTACCTGCTGCAAGAACGAGCAAACCGAGACCGGATAAGATCCAGCCCGGATGTTTCACGCTCTCTTCAGAGTCCGTGTTCTCTTTTCCGGACCGGGCATTGGCCGCCTGTTCCTTTAGACGGTCACGCCGATATTGATGCTGTTCCTCTTTTGACCATTTCTTGTACTCTGCGAGGAACTTCTTATACTCCGGCAGAATCTCTTTCGTCGTTCCGTCCATCCGGACTTGACCGTACTCGAGCCAGACGACCCGTTCACAGAAATTCTTGATCTGTGAGAGGGAGTGACTGACGAAGATGATTGTTTTCCCTTCATCCTTGAACTCGTTCATCTTATCGATACACCGGTTATAGAACGTCTGGTCCCCGACCGATAACGCTTCATCGACGATCAGGATGTCCGCATCGACGTTGACGGCGATCGCAAAACCGAGCCGTGACTTCATCCCGCTCGAGTACTTCTTGATTGGCTGATCGATGAAGTCCCCGATATCGGCGAAGTCGATGATACCGGGCATCCGGCGTTCGATTTCCGCGTCATCCATCCCGAGCATCAGACATTTGAGTCGGATGTTCTCCCGTCCCGTCAGGACGTTCTTCAGCCCTTGCGAGACGGCGATGATCGCGACCTCACCGTTGATTGCGACGTCTCCCTCATTCGCATAGATGATTCCGGAGATCAAGTTCGAGAGCGTCGATTTACCCGATCCGTTGATTCCGACGAGTCCGACGACTTCGCCTGATCCGATTTCGAGTGAGACGTCCCGCAGTGCAGTAAATGTTTTAACGCTCTTGCTTTGATTCTTGAACAAGAGCTTGAATTTTTCTTTCGTAGTCGTGACCATGTCGAAACGCTTCGTGACATGGTCGAGTTTAATCATAGACATGGCGATTTCCTTCCCTTAAACGAGCTCAGTGAATGATTTACGGAACTTGATATGCAAGAACGTTCCGGCTGTGAACAGAAGGAGCGTGACACTCCAGAAGTACAGACCGGTCGGCCATTCCTGCCAGACCCAATGCCCGCCGAGCAGGCTCGCCCGGTATCCCTCGACGAGATAATAGACAGGATTCAAACGGAGGACGCCGTGCAGGAAGTCCGGGAACCGTTCAATGTTCCAAAGGATCGGTGTCATATAGAAGAGCATCCGCATCATCGATTGCAAGAAGAGCTGGATGTCTTTGACGAGTGTGATGAGTGTCGAGAAACAAAGCGAGAATGCGTAGACGAACACATACGTCGCAATCATGTAATACGGCAGTTGCAAGAGTTTCCACGTGATCGGGATCCCGTTCGCGATAATGACGATGAAGACGATCAAAAGCATCGCAAAATGTTGATACATCCGCGACAGGATGACATAAGACGGAATCGCGCTCATCGGGAAACGCATCTTCGTCACCATCGCAAGGCGACTGTTGATCGAGTTCGATCCCCGCAGCAAGGCGTCGTTGATGAAGAACCAGACGACGATGCCGCACAGGAGCCAGACGATGAACGGCGTATCGCCGTCGACGTTCTTATTCCCTTTGAGACCGACACCGAAGACGAACCAGTAGATGAAGATTTGGAGACCCGGATTGAGGAGCTCCCATAAAAGGCCAAGGCGTTGCTCTGCGTGCGCTGACTTGATTTCATATCGCGCCAACCGGCGAATCAGGGGAAAATTCTCGACCTGTTCCCGGATGATACTTCTCATTTCTTTCAGCATAAGTGTAAGTTCCTTCCGATTTCATGATACATGTATTGTATTTTCATATTCGTTGATTCCACTCAAAAAAACGGATGCCGTCCGCGATTCCTCAAACGAACGCTCGCTCCGCGTGAACGGGCCTTGCCCGGTCGCTACTCGTTCGCCTCCTTTGCCTGCTGATTCGTGCAGGAAAGAAGCTTTCTTTCCTATATACACTTAATCAATTCTAGCTATCGGGAAAAAGCGTGTCAATGTATTGAACGAACCGACACCAAACTGTAGTTTTTCAAAAACGAAAAAACCGGAGGCTCAGCCACCGGTCATCGCATTCTTTCGTCTTGTCACGCGTGATTAAAATGTGGAAATTCGATCGTCGTCGGTGGTGATGCAAGCCCCCACACGAGGAGGACCGTGATCACGCAGATAATGCCGACGAGGACGCCACCCCGAATCGTATCATTCATTTATCGTTGCCTCTTTTCTTCCGAACAGTTTCATTACTGACATCATACAATATTTAGCAATTTTAAACCACTAAAAAATCGACATATAATGGTAATGTTTAACGATTGGTCCTATTCTTTCGTTTCATTTTTGATCAAAACAAGATATAATGAAAGCGTTATCATTTATCTGTGAAGGCGAACGTTCGGATTCTCCCTGCGGTCAGCAAACGACTGCCGGGGGTTGTCATGTGGTCGGACCTAAGAATTTACGTTATTTACAAAAGGTTCATCCCACGAAGCATTCCGAACCCTTTATAGTAGAAGAAGAGGTCAACGATCGCATCACGACCTTGCATTCATACCCCACTCTTGAAGGAGGATTTTTACGTATGTACAAATCAAAACCGCTTTACGCGGCAGCCGTGGCTGTCGCCCTGGCGACATCGGCAATCGTGCCAGTTGCTCAAACGACCGTTTCAGCTGCAACGCATGTCAAGGTCAAGACGGTCAAACTCAAGTCACTCGTCTTCACGAAAGGTGCCCCGGTCAAGCTCCCTGCTACATATAAAGGCGAGAAGATCACGTGGAAATCTTACGATCGCCATGCGTTCAACCGTTACCAGACGGTCAAAGGCACATACGGAAAGAAAAAGAATCCGATTGAAATCAAGATCCACATTCAGAACTATGCCGTGAAGTTCGTCGAGAAGGTGCCGGATCAGAAGATCTACGTCGATCAGAAGCCGGAATTGCCGAAGACACTTGCTGTTTTGTATGCAACGGGACGTATCTATGACAAACCGGTCCGCTGGTCAAAAGTCGATACGAGCGAAGCGGGTGTGAAGTATGCGGTCGCAAGCTATACACGTCTCGGTAAGACGATTACACTCAAAGCTAAAATCATTGTCCGTGATATCAATACGGATGACTTCTCGATCGGTTTGATGCATACGAATGATACGCACGCAAACCTCGATAAAGCACCAAAACGGGCGACAGTCATTAAAGAACTGCGTGCAGCCTACCGTGCAGAAGGCAAACCATCGCTTCTCTTAGACGCTGGTGACGTGTTCTCAGGATCACTCTACTTCAACAAATTCCTCGGTCAAGCCGATCTTGAACTGATGAACTACATGAAATACGACATGATGACATTCGGGAACCACGAATTCGATCTCGGAGACAAAGACAACGGACTTGCGTTGAAAAACTTCGTCACAGGTGCGAAATTCCCGTTCATCACGGCGAACGTCGACTTCAGCAAAAACGAACTGTTCAAAGGTCTGCAAAAGAACACGATCACGTCAGGACCGGAGCGCGGCAAGATTTATCAAGGTATCATCAAGGAATACAAAGGACAAAAAATCGGCTTCTTCGGTCTGACGACAGAAGAGACGAAAGATATCGCGAGTCCGGGCACGATTGCGTTCGCGAACTACATCGCGAGCGCCAAAGCAGCCGTCAAGAAACTCGAAGACCGCGGTGTCAACAAAATCGTCGCTCTGACGCACATCGGTTTCGACGATAACGAAGCGATCGACAACGATCAGTTGCTTGCGCGTAACGTTGACGGCATCGACGTCATCGTCGGTGGTCACTCGCATACGAAACTCGAAACACCGGTCGTCGTTGATGATTCGGTCGTACCAGGTAAGACAGAACCGACGATCATCGCCCAAGCGTATCAATACGGTGATTTCCTAGGCAATCTCGATTTGACGTTCGACTACAAAGGAAAATTGACAGAGTATAACGGATCGTTGATTGATGTTTCGAAATCAGCAGAAGACATGCGTGCGGCTGAAATCCTTAAACCGTATGCGGATCAAATCGCTGAGTTGAAAAACGAAGAAGTCGGCGCGAACATCGTCAATGCCCTTCCGAACCCGCGCGGGGAAGTCAGTGTCCGTAACAGTGAAACGGCGCTCGGAAACCTGATCACGGATGGTATGCTCAAGAAAGCCAAAGAATACAATAATGACACAGTCATCGCGATGCAAAACGGTGGTGGTATCCGTGCAGCGATCGATGCCGGTCCACTCACAGTCGGTGAAGTCTTAACGACACTTCCGTTCGGTAACACACTCGCGACGGCGAAGATGACAGGCAAAGAAATCAAGGACCTCCTTGAAATCAGTGTCGGTGTCGCACCTGTTGAGAATGGCGGATTCCTCCACGTTGCTGGAATGAAGTTCGAATACGATAGCACGAAAGCAAAAGGAGAACGCGTCACGAAGATCGAAGTCAAAAACGGTGACACGTATGACCTGATTGACCCGGCGAAGACGTATGTCATCGCAACGAATGCCTTCACGGCTAAAGGTGGCGATGGTCTCACACCATTCGCAACGGCTTATAAAGAAGGACGCGTCACGGATCTCGGTCTCTCGGACTGGGAAAACCTACGTGACTTCACGAAATCACTTGGCGAAGTCAACTACAGCATCGAAGGTCGCATCGTCGACACTTCAAAACTGTAAAACGAATACGATACAACAAACAACCGCAGGTCTTCTCGATTCGTTCGAGAAAGCCTGCGGTTTTGTCATAGCGTCTGCGCTGAATGTTGCTTCAACAGATCGATGATTTCATCGAGTTCATATTCCCGTGCCATCATCAGTGGGGTAAAGCCATCTGCATTTTTGATCGACGGATCGGCTCCGCGTTCGAGCAACAGCTTGACCGTCTGTTTCCCCTCCCCTTCGACGGCATGATGGAGCGGTGTGAACTTGTCGTCATCCTGTTGATTGATGTCCTCACCGCGCTTCAAATACAAGTCGACCAGTTCATCGTTGTTACTGTAGACGGCTGTAATGAACGGACGCTCCCCGAATTCATTGATCGCATCCATGTCACTGCCGGCAGCAAGTAACTCCCGGAAGACCGATTCGAGTCCTTTGCTTGATTTCCGGTACCCGAGATAATGAAGCGCTGTATCACCATCCGCGTCGACCGCCTTCATATCGCTTTCTGGAATCAGGCGATGGATGTCTTCGAGCTTTCCTTTTTGAATCGCTGCCATCAATTCCGTCTCATGCAAATCCTGCCCCTTCGTCGTCGTCGACACCGTCTCGTCCGTTCCATCACTTGCCTGTTCCCTGTCGAGGACGAGTCCTGCTCCGACGCTGACGCAGAAGAACATTGTGAGGACACTAACAGCAACGATTGCGCCATGTCCGACCCGTACGAACCGTTTCGGTGCTTCAAGCTTCTCTCCTGTTAAACGTAGGCGTTCCAGTAGAGGCGGCTCCGTCCGCAACTTCTCATACAGTAGAATGGAAAACGTCCGTTGTTGTCGTTTTTCGTTCATATACGCTTCGATCTGCGTCAATGCCAACAGATCCTGTCCAAGCACATCTTCAAACATCGTTTGACGTGCACTTGTCTCTGAGACGAGCGGCAGGACCATCTGGTCACGTGTCGTTGCGCAAGCACGTAAGTAAGCCGGTCGTAAAAACGGTACCCAACTCCCAAGCCAAAGTAAAACCTGCTTCTCCTGGTGATTGCGTCTAATCCGTGCCAGCTCGAGTAATAGTCGAACACGACGTGTTTCCGTCAGCTCAAGATACGAGGGCGGTAGGACGATCAAGCATTTTTGAAACAGACCAATGACCTGTGGCTGTTTTGCATCTTCCCGGAAGTAGATTTCCGGAAGGCGCCAAAGCTTTAACTGTTCCGCATGTACTGTCACCTGCTCGAGCACCTCCGGGAACTGTTCAGCCGTCAAACGAACGCTTTCGCTCCGAATCCGTGCTACCCGTTGCCACTGACGAAGCCACAGCCCAAGCAAGACGAGCAAGACGAGGAACACCGCGTAGATGCCCATCTCACCCGTTTCAAACACTAGTCCGATGATGCCCCCCACCGTAAGGATCGCCACTGCGAGTAATAAACTGAAATAGACAGTTTCTTTGCGCGTCACCGCCTGCCTGATCCGGTGCGCTGGATCAATCGGTTCCTTTGTTTCCTGCTCCATGAGTCATCTCCCTTATCGATTGCCCGTTCGGTTTTTCTACTTTTTATTCTACCTGTAATTCCATCAAAGTTCCAAGGGAATCCTTTCCTGCCATATCAAAAAGGACAGCGAGAAAATGATATCTTAACTGTTAACTGGATAACGCGATGTTCTCTCTGAATAAGCATTTCACATGGAATAAAAATCAAAAAAACCTATCCAAGCTTATATTTCACTGCTATATTCGCTTTTCTACTCAACTTGAACAGTAGAACACCCCCTTCTTTTGAACCACTAAACATTTATGTAAGGGTAGGACGAAAGTCACTTTCACGCTTGCGGAAGAACTGTACATTCTATAGAATGAATTATAATAGGAAAAAAAATACAGGGGGAGTGGGTTCTTTGGGAATGTTTAATTTGATGAGCAAGGACTACACGGTCCAGTATCAGGTATTACACGGAGATGAGATCGTCGATACGGACCGGCTCAATATCCGGGCAGGCGATCACACGGCAGCACGAAAGAAAGCTGATAACATCCTCAGAAAAGAATTCGGACGGACCCAGTATAAGATTGAATGGGTGCAACGATCGTAATCGCTAAAATAACCCATCGTCTCAGTCGATTTGATTGAGACGATGGGTTATTTTCATGCCCGCTGTTGTTCCTGTTCGCGAACGATCCGGTCCGCTTTCAGGTAAAGACGAAGCATGGTGTAAAGGACGATACCGATCAACGCTCCACCGCCATCAATCAGTACATCACCGACAAATGGTGTTCGTCCTCCAGTCACTAATTGATGGAACTCATCGAGGACGCCGATTGTCATCGTTGTCGTCCAGGCAAAGAAAGCGGCCGGTAAAGCATGATAGCCCCGGTGACGTAAGAGATGCACAAGGCTTACGCCTAATAGGAAGAATAATCCGGCATGCATCCCTTTCCGGATGAAGAATTCAAGAAACGCGGCCGGACCGAGCGACGCGACACTGATTGGCACTTCATAATGGAACGATACGAACGAAAACGCATAGACCCAGTCGAGCGGGAGATGTTGCGTCAAAAATGGAATCAAGGACTGTTGCTGGTACGTCATCGAACTGAAGACGAACAGCGCCAGCACGACAGCTCCTCCTGTATAAGCGGCAAACGGAATACGGCGCATGGGAACGCTCCTTTCTCTTCGTATATCCTAGCATGGATTGATCCGGTGTAGCATACGCCATAAGACGGACAGATAGCTCTGTTTTTGTCCTTTCCCGTTTTTTCTCCTTCTGACGCCAAAAACACCCCATCGAAGGATGAGGTGTAGTCATTATAACGAAGACGTCTTCGGTTCACGTAAGAGATGTTTGATATCCTGGAACGTCACGAACGTCCGGTTCTTCGCGTCATACAGCTTATAACGAAGAGACTTCAGACTCGAGAACAGACCGATTTTTGTCGCCTTTTGAAGCGGTGGTGTCGAGACGTGTGCTTTCTCAAGATGATAGTTCGGGACGCGCGGGCTGAGATGGTGGACATGGTGGAATCCGATATTGCCCGTCACCCATTGCAGGACCTTCGGTAATTCGTAATACGAACTGCCTTCGATTGCCGCCTTGACGTAATCCCACTCGCTCTCGTCTTCGAAATACGAGTCTTCGAACGTATGCTGGACGTAAAACAGCCAAATGCCGAGTACGCCTGCCGTGAACATCGTCGTTCCCTGAATGATCAGGAAAGCCTGCCAGCCGATGAAGTAGATCAGAATACCGTACAGGACGATGAGTGACGCGTTGATGACATGCGTGTTGATCCGTTCCTTTTTACGAGCATCCTTCCGATTGAAGCGGCTCGAGACGAGAATCAACAAGAGCGGTCCAAGACCGAACATGACGAGTGGATTCCGGTACAGACGATACTTGAGGCGTGTGAAGCGTGACGCTTCGATGTATTCTTCGATCGTCATGACCCAGATGTCACCGACACCGCGCTTATCGAGATTTCCGCTTGAAGCGTGATGGATCGAGTGCTCACGTTTCCACTTCTCATACGGGAATAACGTCAAAATCCCCGTGATCGTTCCGACGATCGCATTCGCTTTCTTATTCTTGAAGAATGAACCATGCGTACAATCATGGAAGATGATGAACATCCGGACGACGAATCCAGCGGCGAGGATCGCCAAAGGAATCGCGAGAAACACAGATAGCTTCAGGGCCTGATATGCCAGAAACCATAGGACGAGAAATGGCAGGATCGTGTTGATCATCTGCCGGACGCTGGCTTTGATGTCCGCCTTTTCAAACGGCGACACGTGTTTGCGCAGCTGGGCAATCTTTTCTTTACTCATAGTGGTGCTTCCTCCTCGGGTTGTTTCAGCGTTCACGACGCTAAGTAAAATAGTGAAACTAAAATATGAAACCAATGAACGGTGGTCGTGACGGTGCCTCTACAACACGATTTAAAAGCGGCACACGAATTGTTTAGCGCTAAAATATTTTTAATACCAGGTAATTATATCACATATTATAACTTACCTACGGATTATTTTTCTGAAAGCAAAAAAGCAGAGACTGATGCCTCTGCTTAATCGATGGGTTTAAGCGGTGTGACGGCTGGTCCTTCCAGCACCTCACCTGCCGGACCAAAACGTGACCCATGACATGGACAATCCCATGACCGTTCCGCCTCGTTCCATTTCGTATCGCATCCTAAGTGGGTACAAGTCGTCGAGACGAGGTGAAGATTCCCTTCCGGATCCCGGTACCCTCCGACCGTTTTCCCGTGATGCGTGACGAGTCCTCCTTCATCCAGTTGTAGCGTATCAGCACGACGACGCGCTTTCGTCAGCTTTCCTTTAACGAGTTCGATCGCGACGTCCGCATTGTTTTTGACGAACTGAGCTGCATCCTTCGGTTTTAGCTTCGACCGGTTCGGATCAAACAAGTGGCGAAAACGATTGGGTGTGCCCGTTAATAAATCGCTCAGCAACAATCCGGCTGCGATGCCGTTCGTCATTCCCCACTTCGCAAAGCCGGTCGCGACAAACACGTTCGGATCATCTGCCGTCATCTGCCCGATATAAGGAATCTTATCGAGCGTGATCAAGTCTTGTGCCGACCAGAACGGTCCAAACGTCTCGACCTGGAATTCATGCTTTGCGAAATCCGCAAGATGCTGATAGCGTTGCATCGTCTCCGTCTCGTGACCGGATAAATGATTCTCCCCACCGAACAGACCAAGCAGACGCCCGTCTTCTGCCCGGGCGTGTCGTACGGAGCGACTCGGCTGATCGGCACTCATGAACATCCCGTCCGGAAACGACTCGTTCACATCACCAGAGACGATATATGAACGATGGACTTCGAGTTTTGAGAAATACAACCCTTTGAAGTCATGAAACGGAAAATGCGTCGTGATGATCACTTTCTTCGCCTCGATCCGGTGACCATTTTCAAGGACGACCGTCGGTGTGCGATGCGAATCAAGTGAGACAGCACGGGTATGTTCATACACCTTGCCACCATTACGAACAATCTGTTCTGCGAGTCCTTGGAGATACTTAACCGGATGAAACTGCGCCTGATTCCGTAAGACGATGGCTCGTTTAACCGCGTACGGTAACTTGCCTTGTACTTCTTCCGTCGCCTCTCCTCCGTTCAAGCGTAAACGTTCATAGGCACGGACTTCCCGTTCCATTTCCCGTTCTTTTGATGTCGCCGTGTAGAGATAAGCATCCTGTGTTTCAAGTTCACAGTCAATGGCAAGTCGTTCTACCTGATGACGTAAAAACGCGATCGCTTCTTCATTCGCTTCATAATACAGTCGCGCTGATGCCTCGCCGACGGTTCGAATCAACGTGTCGTAGATCAGCCCGTGCTGGGAAGAGACCTTTGCCGTTGTATAACCGGTCGTTCCGGCAGCAACGTCGCCTGCTTCGATCACGGCGACATCATATCCCCGCTCCTCCAATTGAATTGCTGTGACGAGTCCGGCAATACCAGCTCCAACGACGACGATATCATGTCTGGCATCTTGATTTAGAGCAGGATAAGCAGTAGCGGGAGCGCTTTGTTTCCAATAAGAAGACGGAAAACCGGATAAGTGAGACATGAACAAGACTCCTTTCAAAGGACACGACAGACCGACATGATTAATCGTTCCCTGAACGATACGAAAACATGCACGAATCGTATTGATTTAAGAAGACGCACCGATTAAAAGGAATTAATTTACTTTAATAAAAAATAATATGGGATAATTAGGTTTTTGCCCTTTATACTATACATAAGTCTTTAGGAAAGGGGAGCTTACATGAAACTAGGACGCCATTTAATCGAGACCTTTCGTCGTTTTACGCTTGCAACAAGTATTGATGAATATGATCTGGCACGTGTATTGACAATAGAAATTCCAGAGCTGACAAACATATGCGTTACGATCCGACCGACACACCTTCACCTTCAAGCCGCTGTACCGTTGACCCGTTATGGTCTAGAACGCGACTTACCGGTCGAATTGACGCTCCAATTACGGGCAGTCGATAAACAGACCGTCACGTTCGAAGTCTTTGATGTCCGTCCTCAAGATACCGAGTCTTTTAATGAAACCTACCTGATTCGTCCACCCTATCTGCGTTACACGGACCGCCTCCTGACAGTCGATCTTTCCTTCTATTTTCTTTTCCGGAATGCCCGTTTCCGTTCGCTTCGTCACGTGAAACTCGAAGACGGGTTCTTGCTTGCCTATTTGTCTCATTAAAAGAGCACCCTCTCCTAAATTAGGCGAGGGTGCTCGTGTATGTTACGAACTCAACTTATCCGCTTGACGCTCTAGCAGTCCGAGGCGACGAATCTTTTTCTCCTCGACGACGGCGACGATCGCAAGGGCGATCAACCCGAACAGTAACGCGGCATTGAAGATGACGAACGTGTCACTCCAACCGTGCAACGTGACCGAACCGATTGTCAGACCGTTCGTTTCTGGGTCAGCGATTTTCGCTAGACCGACTTTTGCGATCGAATCACCAAACAAGTAACCGAACGTTCCGACCATCCCGTTCGTGACCGTCGTTGCTTGTTTTGGTGCGAAGCTGATGACCGAGACACCGATCAAGAGCTGTGGTCCGTAGATGAGCGCACCGAGTGCAAATAGTGACGCGTAAATCATAAGTTCACTCGTACCGTAACGATAACCGAGGACCGCGACAGCCGTCAGTAAGAGACAAATCGCTGCGACGAGCGCCCGGCGTCCCTTGAGTAAATCGGACACGTAACCCCAAATCATACTGCCGCATAAGGCGCCGATCTCAAAGAAGAAGATCGTATTGACGGCACTCTCCGTGCTGAAGTGCAAGTGTTCCGTGACATAGAGCGGCGCCCAGTTATCAATCCCAATCCGGACGATGTAGACGAAGACGTTCGCGATACAGAGCGTCCAAATCCAGGGGTTCGAGATGACGTACGTTTTGAAAATTTGCCACTTCGTCATGCTTTCAGCAGCGATGTTTTCCGGTTCGATCGGTTCCTCGAAGATTTCTTCACTCCGATTCCACCCGAGTTCCTCCGGATCATCCTTCCCGATGAACAGCCCGACAATCCCAATGACGAGAGCAATCGCAGCTGGGAAGATGAACATCCCGACGACACTGCCGTTGAAGAAGACGTTCGCTCCCCACAGTGCGAGACCACCGGCAATTGCTCCACCGATGTTGTGCGAAACGTTCCAGAAGCCGAGGTAACGCCCACGTTTTTCAAACGGTGTCCAGCGGGCGATTGTCGAATACGACGACGGTCCCCCGACCGATTGGAAGAACCCACTGAGTCCCCATAAAACCATCAATAAACCGACTGGACTTCCGCCGGCACTCATCAACAGTCCCATCGCAGTGACAATTAGAGAAGATAAGATCAATAAGAACGAGATGACACGTTTCGTATTTTTCCCGTCAACAAAGTAGCCGAGCAATGTTTTCCCGATTCCGTATGTAATCGAGAAGGCGAAACCGATATATCCGAGTTCCGTCGTCGTAAAGCCAAGTTCCTCTTTCAAGAGCGGTTGCGCTGCCTTGAAGTTGTTTCGGATGAGATACATCGCCATATATGAGAAGAAGACGACTAAGAATGCCTTTAAGAATTGTTGTAACCATTGTTTCCGTTGTACTTCGATTGGTATGCCGGCATTCGGCAATTTTTTGATGCTGAAGAAGCCCATCTTCCATTTCCCCTATCTGAATCAGAGTCTTCGCATCATTTGTCCTGGAGCTGATTGAATCGACGAAGATAGTCGCGGTAATCGGCGACGATGTCCTGCCCGACGTTCTGCTGGATCGGTTGTGTCTTCGCGATCGCATAGGTCGGCGTACCGAATGAGACCTTCCTCAGAATCGCCTGACCGTCCGCCGAGAGTACGAAACGCATGAAGGCGTTCGCCTGCTTTTGTTGCGTCCGTCCTTTCAGCTTTGAAATCGCGTTGATCGAGTACGTATCGAGTGGAATGCTTTTGACCGGATAATACTTTTCACGCAGCGATTGTTGATCCCCGATGAAATTGACCCCAAGCATCGCTTCCCCACTGGCGACATACGACGTCGGTGCAAAGCCGTTCGCCGTGAATAGTCGCGTTCGCTCGATTAGCTCGCGTAAGACATCTTCCGCCTTCGTTCCGTATCCGTCAAAGACCGCTTGCAGGATCGTCGCACCGGTACCGGAATGATTCGGATCCGGCAAAATCAACTCGTCCTGATACCGCTTCTCCGTCAAGTCAGCGAGCGTCTTCGGGTACGGCGCCGCCCCGAATCGATCGTTCCAGACGTCCGTATTGATGACGATCGCGAGGCGTTCGACTTCATAGCCAATCCAGTAGCGATCCGGATCCTGTAGCTCCGCTTGATCCATGTCGCTCGGGAACGGTGTCGACAACCCGCGTTGCTTGAGCGTCTGGTGGGCATCCCACGTTCCACCGATGATGACGTCGGCACGCGGATGATCCGCTTCCTTCGTCACACGTCGTACGAGTTCTTCCGTCGACAGGCGGACGAACTCGTACGTACAACCCGCCTGCTCACAATACGATGACAGCAAGGCGCGACCGATGTCCTCTTTCGCAGAGACATACGCCGTCAAATGCGGAACGGTTTCCCGCGCGACTGTCCCCTGCTTCGTCTGTTCATTGTTGCGGACGATCCAAATGCTCATGAGACAAATGATACTCAGCAAGAAGAGCATTCCTTTTCTCATCGATCTGCCTCCTTCCCTGTCGGCAGGAGTTGTCCTTTTAAATAGAAGGTGTTTCCATTGTCATCATCCATGTACTGGACGCTAAACAATGTCTCATACACAGTAATATTCATTAGGTTGGCACGCGTATTCTGCTCATTCTTGAACCGCTGGAGCTTGAGAATGCGCGGCTGTCGCTGACTGGCATCGAGTGCTTGACCGACTTCTTCATAGTCCGTCATCGGCTCCGCTTGCGTCAGGCGACGCTTGACGTCTTCTCGCTCACGCGCAGTCAAAGGACGAGATCGTCCTCCTGCGTACCACGTCACGACTTCCGCCTCAGCGAACTGACGCGCGAGCTGTTCTGGTTCGTGATAGGCGTTCAAGAAGCGTGCTTTTAATGTCGTCGTCTGGGTGCTAGGACGTTGCGCGACACATTTTCCATTCAGCGTCATACTTTCCCCGAGCGAGAACGTCCATGTCGTTCCGTTCAAGAAACGGAGCGATCCGGTAAACGTCGCCGTACCCGCCGGACAAGTCCCATTTGTCACCGTCTTCATTTGCTTCAATAGCGTCGTGATGCGCTGGACTTCCGTTCCGTCTTCTACCGTCTGCTCCCCCCATGCCCGGTGACGTAACGTCAACTCGGTCGGGAGCGAGTCATCGGAAGCATTCAGTCGTTTCGGTCCATCGAGGACGTGTAAGCGTCCGAAGACCGTCTGCTGAAGCAAAAGAAGACCGAGGGCAAATAAGATGCCCATTAGGAAGAGATAAGCGATAGTCGATGCTTTCATGATTCCTCTCCTTGCTTGATTCTTAGATTACGGGGCAATTGTTTCGTAAATCCGGTCGAATTGTTTCGTAAATGTATCATTTGTAAGCGATTACATTAAGTCTGATTCGCTAATCGGAAAGTTAATGTGATACGTGTGCCGCTTACATCACTTTCAAGTGCAAAATCGCCACCTTGTTCCTGCATCAGACGTCGGCATAGCGGTAGACCGAGTCCATTCCCACTCGCCGTCTTCAGACTACGTTGCTCCTTCTTCCATTCGGCAAGCACTGCTGGATCAACACCAATTCCGTCATCTGTCATGAGGAGTTGTAGGGTCGTATCTGTACTGACGGTCGAAAACGTCACCGTCATCGCGTCACTGTATTTGACGGCATTCTCGAGAAGGTTCAACAAGACTTGTTTCGTCTGATCCGGTTGACCGAGCACGTAGATTGACGGAACATCCTGTTCAACTTCAATTCCTTGTCCATCAAGACGCAATTGCATGATGAATAAGGCGTCGGCAAGCAAGGCATCGAGCGCGAACATCGTCGACGTCACGTGACGTTCGTTGCGTTGTTGTTTCGCCTGTTCGAGATTATGCGAGACGAGTCGTAACAAGCGCTGGCTCTCGACTTCGATGTAGTGATAACAGTGCGCCGCTTCATCCGGCGGCAGCTTAGGGATCAATTCGACATAGCCCATGATCGCCGTCATCGGTGTCCGGAGCTCATGAGTGATGTGATCGATGAACGTCTGTTGGTCGCTTCGTTGTTGTTCGAGCTGTCCGATGTTGTGCTGAATTGCGTCAGCAAGCGTCGAGAAGTCCGCTGCCAGTCGGTTCAATTCCTCATATGGATACGCCGGTAGCGCATGCGCATAGTGTCCTTTCGTCAAGGCGTGCGAGACACTCCGTAAATCATCGATCGGTCCGATTAATGTCTTTGCCATCCGACGCGCTGTCCAAACAGCAATTACGATCAAGATCAGAAAGACGCCCGTGAAGACATAGGTGAATTGCCGCAGCAGTTCGGCTTCCGTCCGCAGATCAACAAGAAAACGGACCGAGCCGATGACGTCCGTTTTGCCATACAGCGGACTCGAGAAGAACAGCACCGGAACATCGGTTTCTTTCAGAAAGAGATAACTCGACTTCCCTTTTAACGCTTGATCGATGTCTCCCGCGAGGAGCGGCAATTGATCGCGTTCGGAATCAGCAAGAAGTTCCGCATTTGGTCCGAATAATTGGACGCGCGCGTCGAATCGGTCTGCGAGATAGGAAGCGATCGGAACTGCCGTATCGGCGAGCGAGTCCGTTTCTTCACTTGCGAGGTAGTTCATCGTGTAGAGCTCCGCTTCCCGACTCAGTTTTTGGACGGACTCGACGGCGTTCTCGTATAGGTTCGATTGGATGAAGGCATAAAGAATCAAGAAGAGGACGAGCAATGCCGGAACGAGGAGCAAGACGAAGTTTTCCGTGATGACTTGACGTAGCTTCATGCGTCGACCCACTTGTAGCCGACACCGTAAATCGTCTTGATCCGTTCGCCTTGCGCTCCTAGTTTCTTCCGTAAGCGCTGGATCATGATATCGACGGCGCGGGTCTGACCGGAGAAGTCAAAGCCCCAGACTTGTTCGAGCAGTTCATCTCGCTCGAAGACACGTTTCGGATGCGTTAGGAAAAGTGCGAGTAATGCATACTCCCGGTACGTCAGTGGCAATGGTTGACCGTCGAGCCGAATGACGCGTTCTTCGGGATCAACCGATAAGAATGGATCACTTGCGACAGGTACGGGTGGTGCGACCGTCTTCGTGCGTTTCAACAGGTTTTTGACACGTAAGACGAGCTCCGTTCCATTGAACGGCTTCGTCATATAGTCATCTGCTCCGAGCTGCAGACCGATAATTTTATCGTTCATCTGATCACGCGCCGTCAGCATCAAGATTGGTAAGTCAGGCGTCGTCTGTCGAAGTTTTGGAATCAAATCGAAACCGGTCGTATCCGGTAGCATCAAATCGAGGACGATCAAATCAAAGGTCTGTGTTGCCTGCAAGGCGAGTGCTGCTGCTCCATCAGCTGCCGTCTCGACCGTCTGACCATCAAGCTCGAGTTGCAGTTTGACGAGATACCGGATGCTCGCCTCATCATCGATGACAAGAATATGCATAGGGATTCCTTCTTTCTAGACTAATTTTTCTGTTCCCTAGCGTATCATGAAATCGCTCGCAATCACACTAGCAGGATAAATGAAAAAGCCAGCTCCCGAAGTAATCAGGAACTGACTTTTACTTATTTCACCGTAAATTTCACCGTGACAGAGTTATCATATGCGTCTGGTTCGAACATCCATTTTTCGACACCTGTCTTCACCGCTTTAAATCCGTACCCATCAAGTTGTAACTTCCCTTCTCCTGATGAGAGTGCCCGGTAGACATATGGATTCGTATCCTTCGTCGACTTACGAACGATTCCGAAACGTTGTCCTTTTTTGAGTGTCATCGAATTACTGCTCGTCAGATGTGTACGACCACCGTAATAATCGAGCGTCATGTATTTCGAGACTTTTCCAACAGCATCTCGATCATCCGCCCCCGTACCGACACGATGCTTTAACGTCTTCCCTTTATAGGAGTAGACATCATGAACAATCGTCATCGAACCGAGATAGAGTTTTTTATCTTTAATCAACGCGCGACCGAATGGATACGCTTCTTTTGCTTCGAACATTTTTTTGATCTTTTTACCATCCGTTGATCCGATGAGAATCGGTGTTACATAACCGCCACTCCCACCAGCCGGTCCGATGACAAGTTGTTCTTTTTTCGTATCAAGGAGCTTTCCTTTCGCCCGAACATCATAGTAGTCCGTATCTCGATCCGTATACGTGTAAATCGTCGTCCATTTTTTCTTCTTCGCATCATACTTCTGCGCTTTACCGATAACATCGTTCATGTATGTGTTCGAGTTGAATCGTTCATACAGCGTAAATGTTTCAGGATACTTGCCACCGAGTAGATAGACGGACCGGACATCGATTGGTTTATAACCACCAGATAGTTTGCTTTTCTTTAACGCCGCGATTTGGCGATCAACGATTGATTTCTCTGTCTTACTGAGTGCTGCCGCCGAATCATTCGCTACTGGTAATGTGCTGATGATGAGACCAAGTGCTGTTGCTGCCACTACTTTTTTCATTTGAATTCCTCCTTATGATCAGTACGTCGTCGTATCGTTGTGACTAAATGTTTTTAGTGCTTGTGAGTCAGTGATATACCAGCGTTCGTCATCTAAGTTGTACTTCAAGTAATACTTGAAAGGTACGTCTTTTCCAGGATCGCGTTCATCGAGTGAATCATCATCCTCTTTATAGTAGCTACCTTCGTAATAGCAAATCGCTTCGACGGTCGCGGTCAAATCAGTCGCGACTTCGCTGACAGTGATGGATGCTGGGGAATATTCGACTTCGTCCAAGTACCCATCCCAGTAAACGCCCTTCTTATCCATGCTAGCGTAGTAGCCTTGTTGCTTATTCAAGTATGCAGATGATGTAAACAACGTGAACGCTGATGTATCTTTATCGATATAGGCTTGCTCCCACTCTTTTGCATGTTGATACACGGTATCAACGATATCTTCTTTAACCGATTCTCGGACCTCCATGCCTCTACCTGTCGCTGAATCCGAGAGCGATTTTCGCTGATCGACGAGCCAGTCTTGACCCGATTTCACAAGATTCAGTTCCCAGACAATCGTGCTGCCATCGGGGCGTTCGTGTAGATACGGCTGATAAGACCGTGAGGAATAATCAACCTTCACTTTGACCGTCGCCTTATCTCCTTTAATTGTAATATCGTTTTGAGGAATATCGTTGACCGTCAGTTCACCGTCAAAGATGTACCCCCCTGTGACGAGATCGTTCAAACTACTTTGGAAGTTTTGATTATAAGTGTTCGTACTGACAGACAGCCCTTTGACGTTCCGCTCCGTCAGAGCATCTTCGAGTTCTCGGAAAAAAAGCGTCGAAATATCCTGGATATTCTTATAATCCTGATCGGACACTTCCTTCGAGTCTGACTTTTTCGTCGCTTCCGTTGGTTTCGATTCCGATTTGTCCTGACTCGTCTTCTCTTCTTCACCAATGACGAATGAAGCATCCTGCTTCTTTTGTTCGACCGCTTGAGGCGTCTCTTCCTGATTCAAAAAGAAATACGTCCCACCGCCAGCAGCGAGTAAGAGGACCAATGCGCTAATCCCGACCGTTCGCTTATTCCGTTTGTTCTTTTGTTTCTTTTCGTACTTGATGACGACGTACGCTCGTTCGATTTCTGTCCGTTCCTCGGATTCCTCCGGATGTGCTTCTAGCTTTTCAGCATACGCTCGTTCGAGCTCTTTCATCGATGAGGTACGCGATATCCCTAATCGTTCATATGGATCCATGATTCCCTCTCCTTTTGTTCAAAAAATTGTTATTTTTATATTTATTTTACATTATAATGACGAAGTTAAGAAAGGAGTGCTTTTTAATGTCACAATGTTCGAATTGCCGAACCCCGATGAATGATCAGATGATCTATTGTCCGGTCTGCGGTCAAAAAAATCGTCCATCGCGATCCCGTTCCGCCAAAACATCATGGCTCATCGGATTGGTGATCGTAGTGCTGTGCATCAGTGGAGGTACGTTCGGTTATCTCAAATATCAAGCGGCACAACCGTTATTCAAGACGAGTGAACTGACACATACAGCGGCTGATATCGATCAAGTTTTGCTGGAAGGTGCCTCAGCGATACAACGTAATCAACTGGCTGATGAAGACCTCGAGGATTACCTCATTTTTGATGCTGCCTCACCCAATTCCTTGTACGAGTTCCTGAACAGCTATGCCCAGCGCCTCCCCTTGCTCAACAATGGAGAAGATGGTGGTTGGGATTATTACGATCCTACCATCGAGGACTACAGCTCTTATGCTGATCTATTCTACGGTGAAGACGATTTATCTGAAGATGAGCGAGACCGTTTCGGCGATCGATTGAAGGTGTCTGAAGAAGATCCATATAGTTACCTCACATTAAAGGACATGACCTTCGATCGAATGGAAGCCATCAGCGAAAATGAATTCAGAGTCGAAACGACCGAGACGTATGCTCGTGTTCATTTCAGTAATGATGAAGACGAGCAACGATTCCATCGCGCCATCGTCAAATATGAGGTGACGTTCGATGACGACCGATACAGCATCACCTCTGTGAAACGAACCTTTAAGAAGGAGACGACATCATGATGCCACGCATACTTCCTTTTCTTTTAACAGCTAGCATACTAGGTGGCTGTAGTAACGACTCAGCGGATCTCTACTTGAAGCAAAGTGCTCAAAGCACGCTCGCTGGAGACCTTTTCGAAGAACAACAATGGCGCGAAAAAGCTCGGACGGAAGGTGCGACAGACAAACGCCTGATCGCGCTGGCGCAACAACAAGAGGCATTTCACGATTTGAAAGCCGCCTTGTTCATGAATCAGACGACGGACGCCCTTCGTCACGCGGAACGAGTCATGAATCAGACGTTCGGTGACAAAGCACTCGCGGATGAAGCGGCTAGTTATCACCGCACCCTTGGTAAGGTCGAAAAAGCATTTCGTGACGTGGCAGGTACCTACACGTACTCGACGAGTGATCAGGGCGAAAACGAACAAGATTATAGCGATGCGACGATTGATGTCGTGACGCATCCGAATCGTGAGGCGACACTGACAATCCATGATGCTCGAGATTATGAAGGACAACCACTTGATGACTTTACGTATAGCGGACGTTTTAATTCCGATAATAGCCTGATGCTATATTTCTATGAGTCTTCTTTAGAAATCGAGTTTGATGACGACGGCGGTCTGACCTTCCGCGATTCCGGGATTGAAAAAGACTCGACGATCGATTTTGAACAGACGACCAAACAATCCTTATGATAAAACGCTTGTCTTCGAAAACGGAGACAAGCGTTTTTGTTTGGAATCATCCTTTTGTATCTTTAAAGCGATTCAATCCATATCCCACTAATCCACCGAGGAACGGGAATAGGAACAGCATGAACGCATTCCACCATGTCAAAGTGGAAACGACGACACCGGCTAGGATATCGTTATCCCATTGCAGTTCAAATCGCATTTGTGTGAAGTACGCTAGAATGAGTCCACCAACCATGAAGACTCCAGCATAGATCGCGACATTCGGTAACGTCCGAATCCAGCGGAATCCGATTCCGACATGAATGATGAACATCAAAACAAGAGCAATCAAGCCGTACGGAGCAACACTTGAACTGAGCAATTGTTCTTCTTCAAATGAAGTGGACGCATTCGCGATTTGCGTGAAGCGTGTCAGGAGTCCAACATCCACCGTCTCATCAAAACGCGTTACTTTCGGATCAAGTGTTGGATCTTCTCCGTTTTCAATCTGATTTCCGATGATTCCTTGAATCCTGCTCAGATTCGAAGCTTCTCCCGCTTCTTCCACTGGTCGTTGTAGATCATTCAAACGGTCTTCACCATATAAGGCCGCACCTAAACGGAAGTCTTCCGTCAAAACGGTCATCTTGAAATCGACTTGTCCCGCTTGCGACATCGCGTAAATCGGAGAAGCGCCACTCAAGAGAACAAGACTTGCTGATTCCCCAAATTCGACTTCATCCATTTCATCGAGCTCGTTGAGATAATACACTTGTCCAAATGATGTCAGTAGGACGCCGAACAAATAAACGCTCATCAATGTTGTCGCAGCGACCCGTCCGACTTGCCAAGAACCGCTCAGATTCGTTTGACCGATGAATTGGAATAACAGAACACCAGCAAGCGCTAGAAGGAAAATCCGAAGCATCCCCGTGATCAGATGTAGATCGAAAATGCCGAAATCCGTCGCAAACAATCCGACGACCAATGTAATCACCGATAATGTCAAGGCAAAGACGACAGCACGTTCAATCCGTTCGTTCCACGATGTCGCCTTGATTCCGATGACACCACCTCGTTCCAGTAACCAGGCACTCCCGATCAAGAGGATCAACCCTGGCAAGGATAGCAAGAAATGTCCTGAGAAAATATGAAAATCAAGTTGATTGATCGCTTTTTGAATTTCGGAGAACTGTTCCGCATCGTTGCCTACCACTTCTGTCAGAAAGCGTGATTTCAAGTCTTCACTGGATGTGAGATTTAGACCAGCAAGAGCGACGAAGGCAAGGAAGAAGAACATACCGAATGTACTAAAATCATCCCCCATGTTTTGTTGAACAGTCTTAATTCCTTCTAATGCTGGGTTATCACTGAGGAGACCAAGCATGACGAACAATAAGACGACGATTGCAGCAAAACAGATGACAGCAGCGATACTACCGATCGCAAGACTCGGATTCCCAAGCGAGAAATCGAATCGTGATATAAATGCGCGTCCCCGCTCTTTCAACGGGAGATTCACATTCCAATCCTGCGACTTCCACTTCTTACGAATGTCATCCATACCCGGAAGACGGTCCACAAGTGAGCCTTCTGACGTTGCGGCGACGAGACGCGAATGTCCACAATTCGGACAGTAGGACGCGCGACCATCCATTTGCGTACCGCATCCGACACAAAAATGGGCAGTTTGTTCAAAACGAATCGGACGGGCTTGCTTATCAAGCGATGTTCCGTCTACCTCGCAATACTGGGCGTGCGGAGCATGTGCTTGACCACAGGTCGAACAATACTTCATACGCGTTGCCCCATTTCTGATCCACAGCATGTGCAAAAATGCTGATCATTACGTTGTGGCGTATGGCATGTCGTACATGCGACTTTCGCCTGTTCGTTCTCACGGGGAACGGACGTGCCACATTTCCCACAGAACTTCGCACCTGGCTCAAGAGGTGTCCGGCATGACTTACATTGTTTTTGTGCAGCTTCGACTTCCATCTCGTCAATCCTTGACAAGGCACCGAATACGAGTACTTCCTGCGCGAGAATATCCTCGATTTCTTGACGGCGTCCTTCATTCCGCAGCTTCATATAATGACGCTCTCCGATTTCGTACAATAAGCGTCCTTTTTCCCGTCGCGCTTGCTCCGCCTGATCCTGTAATTCTTTTGCTGTCATCCCTTGAAAACGTGATTTGACTGATTGCCAATCCATCATCCGTGTAGCCTCCCTTATTCTTATTTAATATTCGTCGCCTGTTGAATCCGGAATCCTTCCTCATAGCTATCTTCTGAACTGCCATATGTGAAGAGGTAGCGGAAGAGTGACTTCGATGTTGACTTTCCTGGTGATTCACTCGCATACGTATACAGTTCACCTCGGATATATGTCGTCGCCATGACTTCAATACCGATTGTATCCCCATACTCGACGAATTTTGCTGAAGAACGATCAATCGACGCATTCATGAACTCTCCATCCCACTCCAAGTCCTTTCGGCTCCAATCGTCATAGTTTTTTTGTTGTTTCGCAAGATAGGAAGCATCATCAACGAGTGAGAAATAACTTGTATCTTGGTAAGTTGCCGCATCAACCCAGTCAGAAGCATGCTGTTCAACGACTCCTTGAAGTTGATTCAAAACAGCTTCAGACGGTTCAAACGTGAATGTCGCTTTTTTCGTATCTGGTTTGACGATAATCTCATCCGACGTTTCCTCTCCCCATGGGAATGAATTCTCAATCGACAGTTTGATGCCGTTCTTCGGGATCGGTCCATAGTTCTTTAAATCGGATACTTGTTTCGATGTCGATTTTCCGTCGACGATTAAAAAGGCATCCGGATACGTTTGATCAAGCTCGATCGCATTTCCTTTTAACGTGATTTCGAATTTTCGATCCGCAGCGTCGAGCGTCAACGGATTGATCGTGACGTCGCTCGACTCTTTACCGTATTCGCCATCGTAAGCAATCTTCGCATCCGTTAATCCCGGATAGACACCGTCCATCATGATACCTTCCGCTGACGCTTTACTTCTCTCCGTTCCGACCGGATTCACGAGCGTGACCTTCGTTCCTTTAAAATTACTGATGACTTCCGTTTTGACGCTATCGAGGCGTAAACGATAATCTTTGAAGATTCCGAGTTGACGACCACTTGCTACGATTTGACCAGGAACATCACTTTCGTTTTCTGCTTGAATCGACGCGCCTGCCATCAATAAATAATCCATGAATGATTTCTTTTGCTCCGGCGTCTCTTTCAAGGCATCTAAAAAGCGTTGCGCCATCTTCCGATCAATCGGTTTTCCGTTGAACTCTGTATGCTCAGCGAGTAGTGTAGCGTCACCAGATCGAATCGCATCGCGTACTTCATTCGTCGTCGCTTCGACCGTAAACCATTGTGTCGCGAGTCCATAATAGGCACCACCGGCAACGACCAACAATCCGACCGTCAACAGAATCGCTTTTGCAGATTTACTCATTTTCTTAGGACGAATTGATCTGACGTCGCGTTCTTTCTCTACAGGTTCTGCATGTTCTACATGCTGTTCTAAGGCATCACCGCAACTCGGACAGAATTTCAGTCCACGCTTTGCAGCATCCGAATAATTCACACATGCCATATGTCCTAATCTCCTTCTATTTTTTTGATTTTCAGAGTAAAAATTAGCCATAGAAAATAATAACACGTTTAATTGAAACTTACTATTTTTGTAAAAATATTTTTGTTTTCTGAATGCTTATTGACCAAAATCAATATTCTAAAAGCTTTCTTTTATTTATTCTAAAAACAATTTATTCATGTCTAATCCTTTTTTTCTAACCTTTATAGTCTTGATAGATGAGGTAGATTAGATAGAATTAATATTCTAAAAACATATTTAATTACCATATTTAAAATAATGAAATTCCATTTTATAGTCATATATGATATTTTTTATGTATCTAAAGACGCAAGGAGATAAAATAATGCAATCATCTACTAAACCAAAACGTAAATTCTATAAGAAATGGTGGTTTTGGTTAATCGTACTTCTTATTTTTGTGGCAGCAGGTAGCAATTCTGAAGATCAGGCGAAGCCAGCCCAAAAAGAAACATCAGCAAAATCAACTGAATCATCTACAAAAACGTCTTCTACTTCTAAGACAGACGACACAGATAACGAAACGACTCCACCATCAGATTCAGAAGAAGACGAGTTTGCTGTAGAGGAAGAAGCTACCACAGAAGACACTGAAGCAGAAGCAGAGGACTTGACACCTGATGTCCCGACAGAATATCTGTCAGCACTCGATAAGGCGGAATCATACGCAGAGACGATGAACATGTCGAAAGCAGCTGTTTCAAACCAGTTGACATCTGATTATGGAGAGCAGTTTTCGAAGGAAGCAGCAGCGTATGCGATGGAAAACATGAGTTTTGATGATTGGAAATCAAACGCTCTCAAATCAGCTGAATCGTATTCCGAGACGATGAGCATGTCGAAAAAAGGCATTTATGATCAACTGACATCAGACAGCGGTGAAAAATTCACAAGTGAAGAAGCCCAGTATGCGATCGATACACTTGATGTCGATTACAATCAAAATGCTCTTCAAAAAGCGAAGGAATACCAAGAAACGATGAGTATGTCACCTGAAGCGATTCGAGATCAACTCTCATCCGATTACGGGGAAAAATTCACACCAGAAGAAGCAAATTTCGCAGTCAGTCAACTGAAATAAGATTTATCACCCTATTTAAATTTTGAATAGGGTGTTTTGTATTTTCGAAGTTTAGAATCATAGGTGTCTTCTTTCCTACCAATTCTCTATATCAGAATCTATTCCGAACACCCTAGCGGATAAGTAGAGTTATCCGCTGGATGCAACGCTCTATTTCTTCAATCATGCCAACGGTTTCTTTAACTTTTAAGTAGCGTAAGTGATGCAATTCCTTGTCATTCGATCCGTTCGCTTCAGTTAAACCCGCATTCTAACGCAATCACTCTCAGGATAACTCTACTTATACTAAAACTACCGCGGAATACATACCAGATATGCATATCTGAAGAAACGGATACCCATGAACGACTTACTACGCAACTGGATCCCCCTCGTCAACTCCCTCCTGTCCCGCCTCTCGATCCACCCGAATGAACATGATGAATGCAGGCAAGCTGCCCTGCTCCGGCTTTGGAAATCAATCGAAGAAGGAAAAGTCATGACCGTCACCTTCGCCCGAATCCGGGCAAAAGGCGCGATGCTCGATTACTTAGCAACCCGTAACCGGACGCTTGCGACCGAAGTCGCGGTCGAGACGATGCCGGAACTCCCTCGGACCCCGAACGTCTCCTTTCGGTATCTCCTCAATGAACTACAACGCGAACTCTCGCAGAAAGAGTATACCTTCCTTGAAGCGTTGATTCACGGCACGGAAGAGACGCTCGGTTACTCACCGGCGCGACTCCGCTCATTGAAGTCGGAACTCCGGCAGAAAGTAAAGTTTCTTCTCGGATGATGACCTATTATCTAGAACGACTACTCGCGATCATCGAACAGGCGGACTATCGTCCTTTGACGAAAAAAGCCTATCGCTCAGACGTTCGGCATCTCTGTCGTCATGTCGAACGAATCGATTTCCCGTCGCTGCAACGCTACAGTAAGTTTCTTCGCGACACCTACGCCCCAGCAACTGCCGCCAGGCGACTGCATGCTCTCTCGGTTTTGTTCGATCAACTCGTCGTCGAACGTTCGCTCGAAACGAATCCGTTGGTACGCGTCAAAAAACCGGTTCCCGCACCCTACCGCCGACTTGCCTTCACGTATGACGACGTCCATCGTGTCCTTGAGACGATTCAGGACGAGACCATCTATGCCTTTAGCTTTCTCCTCCTGCACACGGGGCTACGTTTTTCGGAAGCTCGTGACTTACAGCTCGCAGATATTGATTTTGTGCGTGATCAGTTGCTCGTCCGAAGTGGTAAAGGGGATAAAGTACGTCAGGTACCGCTACATCATGCGTTACGCCGTGTCCTGACGCGTTACATCGAGACAATTCGTCCTGATGCTACCCCATTGTTTTGCGAAGACAGCGGTCGCCCCGTCAATCCGGCAAAGTTTCGTCGTGTCTTAAAAGAAGCAAGTGAACGATGTCTCGGACGGTCCCTGCGTCCGCACGACATCCGGGCGACGTTTGCGACGACGCTCTATCACGTGCATCAGACGGATATTCTGACGATCATGCGATTACTCGGTCACAGCGACGTCCGAACGACGCAACATTACGTCCTACCGTCGCATGACATCGCTCATACGTCAGTCAACCGGCTCAAGCGGACAGACGATTGAGGACGTTCCGGACATGACTCGTCTGACTACGGATGTAGCCTTCCGTCGTCGAGATGCTGGCGTGACCCAGTAATCGCTGAATCTCGAGCAGCTTCAGTCCCGCCTGTTGATAGAGATAGGTCGCATAGGCGATCCGCAACATGTGCGGACGGACATGACGCCCTAGATAGGTGAACCCTACTTCACGTAGTGCCCTTCGCGCCGCATGTTCATTGATTTTCCGTCCGGTCACTGATTGAAATACGTAGCCGGTTGTACGACCTACTAAAAACAGACGGATTTTCTCACGAAGGGTTTCACCAATCGGAACAGTCCGTGTCCGCCCGCCTTTTCCGTAACGGACGTACAGTTCTCCTTTCATCAGATCGAGATCCTGCACCGACAACAAACGGGCCTCCATGAAGCGGAGGCCCGTTTGACTGAGCACCTCGAAGAAGAGGCGATAGGTTGGATCTTGAATCTGTCGGATGACCGGAATCAATTCTTCACTATCATGATACGTCTCATCTTGAAGACGTTGATGGACGATCGGACGGATCGCTGCCACCGGATTCGTTTTAAGGCGCCGCCGTTCGACGAGGACGTTACCGAGCCGGTGTAAGACGTGATAGCGTCGTAAGATCGTCGATGGTTTATAGTGCAACTTCATCCAGTCGAAGTAGCGTCGAAGTGACGCGACCGACCAATCGACATGATAACGACGCATCTGCCGGAGATCACTTCGATAGGCTTTAATCGTCTCGAACGAATAGGATGGGTGCATGACCAGATATTGATCGAGATAGTCATAGTGCGTCATGAAAAGTCCTCCTTCAGTTAGATCGTCCACGTGGAATATACGGCACTCGAACTTTCCTTTGAATTATCAAGAATTGATTTCCTTAAACACCGAATTCGAATCGTCTTTAAACAGGAAAATAGTTACAATAGTAGCAGGTCAACGTTCACTGCACAATCTTCCATTCCGAAAACTGACCTCTCTAGTCTTTACCCTTCCCGGTCAACACATGACGCATTCCGAAGAGAAAAGGAGCTGCACGATGAACATCAATAATTGGACTCTTGGAGACTTGTTTCCCGACACATACACAACTTATGTAACCGAAGAGGTATTATGTAATACGATAGCGACCGAATTCACTGATTTTTGGCATCCCCGTATCCGGATTACCCCGAACGATATCGTCATCTCGGGTTCCACGGTCTCGACGGAACACTTCTTTTTACATAAGAAGCCGTTCTCCCTGAAGATTGCCCCGTTTCGGATTGACGACAACATCATCTCGTTTCATATCTATGAAATCACCCCCGCGTCGCAAGAAGAGACCATCCTGAACCTTCTCCGAGCGCACCCGAGTCTTGCTTACGAAGATCAGATCCTCCGTTTACGTTTACTTCCTTGCGATTTCGATAATCCGATCTATCAGACACTTCGCTATACGAAATTACTCGATCACCAAATCCTCGTCCGTCTCTCCTTTTAATCGATTCGTTTTTCTTTTAAATTGAAGCGCAAAATACGATTAAACGGCTTGAGTCATTTGTAGTCCCAGACTCAAGCCGCTTAAAAGATTCTTATTATTTCTTTTCTACTTATTAACGGATTTTAGCTCGAAACCTATTGCTCAATATCTAGATCAGCTAATAAATATTTGTTAGATTAATTACCATGTGCATCCGAAAATTTTATCAATTTAAACAAACATCAGAGCACTACATCATGCTTACGAAGTTAAATCTGCAAATTTAGCAATCATATTTTTTTGGATTTTCAATAGATGCTTACGCTCTGGACTTTTAGAGTCTGTTAATTGAGCGACTCCCTCTACAAGAGCAGGACTGATTTCAGAAAGCTGTTTGAGTTGTTCCTCGACAATCCGGTTTTGTTGCTCGTTTTGCAGTTTAACACTTTGACTTAATTGCTCTACCTCTTTAAAAATCTGTTCGATTTTAAAATATTGTTCTTTTGTGAACTCTTCAAATTGATTTGTTCTCATCATGAACTCATTGGTCTTATCATCAATGACTTGTGTCGAACTTTCTATCCCCGTTGCAATAGTTTGATTGATTTTCTCCGTTGTATCTTCCGCATGCTTTTTCTGATTCTCTAGTTCGTTATTCATTTCTCCAAAACGTTCTTCTATTACATCAGACAGATCATTCTGTTGTTCCATCAATTCTTTTGATAAACTATCTTGCTCCTGTAATACTTTATCAATCTCTTCTGCCAACTCTGATGATGCTGTCTTGATTGCTTCAGTTATTTCCTCAATCATTAGTTTTCCGAGACTGGTCATGACGACGCGACTATCTTCTAATTTTTCTTCGATCTCAAGTAATTGCTTAGAAAGTGTAAGCTGCCCGTTCTTTGTTGTGTCATGCATTTCCTCTAAAATACCTTGGCTTCGCGTTGTTGTTTCTTCTAATGCTATTCTTGATTTTTTTTCTTCTTCTATGATTTGTTGATTAGAGGCTATTAATGTCTCTAATTTCTGATGAAGAATTTCATTTGACTGTTGAAATAGTTGTGTTTGCGTCATATTGGATTGAGCAATGGAACGAAGTCCCACGATACCCAAAACCATGCTCACAACGACTAAACCGTAAGCTATACCAGTTACGTCAGCTATAGGTGAAGCAAGTAATCCTAGTAGACCGATTGCAATCGGCAAAATATAGATATGTATGTTTTTCATGAATGAGTCCCGCCTTATTTAATCCACTGATTGTATTTTTTGAGTACGCCAAACGTATTCTCACTGATATTTTCCTCTTTCAATATCAGTTCTATTTGGTGCATCCGTTTAATGCCATCTTGATTTTCCAGTGCCATCAAAAAGCTACCAATGAACGCTGTCTTTTCAAACACTGAAAGCAATTCGATTTGTTGTAGTACTTGTTTCAGTTCTTCGGCAAGTTCAGGGTGCTCACTTGCCATGTGACGAAGCAGTAAGTGACTCAGCATAAGATAATGATTTTCAACTTCAATCAATTCGTTTGTCACGCAATCCCCACTCTTCCAATTGTTCTAGTATATTCGTTCTACCATGTTGGTTCTGCTTTAGTCGTAAGAACTGTTGAATCTCTCTTAATAAAATTGGCATCCACTCCGGAAAAGGCGGGCGATTTTGAAGCCAATACGTATTTAACATATGAGCTGCCACTTCATCCAGTTCTTGATCCCAGTTCAAATCCTCGTGCAGTTGAGATAATTTAAATGAAAATTGTTTAGGGATTTCTGGGAATAACTGATGGTCCGGTCTCTTACTTCTTTCGTCTAATATAACTCTTGTATCATCCAGTAAATCAGTATAGGAAAATTCGACGATGTTCGTTTGACGAACACCAGAGAAACGGTGTAGTGTCATAATCTCTTCTGCGCTTACGACTTGGCTGATTCGATTCTTAGAGAAATAAGTTCGCGACCATAGCGGAAGTTTCGCTGTCGTAAACAAAGTAACATTTTCTCCGTCTGGTAACTGCTTCAGTTCATGAGGAGGATAATAAGTAATACTCATCCAGTTTAATGCTGGATGAGTATTCTGTTCTTCCGTTACAATATGAACCTGTTTCTCGTCAGGTAATGAATCAAACAAATCAGTCATCGAATAAACAACTTCCGGTTCACCAGTAAGATATACTTGTCGTTTTTCAGCAACACGCGGTACTGACTTCGCTAAGTCTGTCTCTCGTATCGCTTTCCACACGGACGGAATATCAGGAGAATGTTCTTGTTGATCGAGTTGATGTGCGAGCCACACTAATTCAGACCGGTACAACATGAGATCCACCAGAAAGCATTGAATCAATTACATTTAAATGCTGTTTCAACATTGATATTTCTTGATTCAGCTTATCCGTCCCTTCTTGTTTTAGTGCTTCCACTTGCTGAATTTGTTCTTCCCAATGTGCAATTTCTTGGTGTAATTGTTTTGGAAGCATATGATCAAGTACGTGTAAAACGTGTCCAAATTCTGTCTTGAACCATGCTGTCAATTGACGTTCTTCTTCCTGTAGCAGCTGCTTTAACTGTAAATCAATTTCTGATTCGAAATGTTCCTGCGCTGCTTGCTGTTTTTTGTTCTCATAATCTGTTTCAAGTTGTCCTAATTTCTGCTCCGTCATTTTTTCGACTTGCATCCAGCGTTGCTCCAACTCTTGACGAAGACGCATATTGGATTTCGCTTTCTCTTCCATCGACTGCAACTGTCTCATTTTCTCATCACGCTCTGATTCTAAAGCATATTTTTGAGCGTAAAACGCTTGGCGATGATTTAAATCTTCTCGCTTCGGTTGTTGACGGGTACTATCAATATTTTCTCCGATTTTTTTAGCAATCGATTGAACCGGACTTGTAAATTGATCAAGTGCTTTTGCAGCTTTCAATAAGCCGTTCTCATTCTCACCTGGTCCCTTTCGTACGATGTTTTCATTTGACTCGGCAATTGTTTTAAGACCCGTCACGACTGCCTTCTCTGCAGCTTCAAATGCTGCTTTCTTGGCAGCAATTTTCATCGCTTCTTTGGTTGCTTCTTTCGCTGCCGTTTTGGCTGCTGTTTTAGCGGCCGTCTGAGCTGCAACCTTTCCCCCTACTTGAACTGCTGCGGATCCGCCTGCCGTCGCAACCGCAAGACCGACTGTTAAAGCCATATCACCAACGAATCCAATGGCTGAGGCAATTTTGGTCGCTTGATTCGCATCAAATGATTCGTCAAGGATGTATCGTGGTACAAATTGTTCGATAGTACGCTCCGTCAAGGATTCGATTTCTTCCTTCAGGCGTATCCGTTCGAATTCACTCTCTTCATCTTCTGGTAATTCTTCTAGTTTCTTTGCTGCTGTCTCAATTTTAGCAAGTTGTTTTTGCCGTTCTTCATCATATTGAAGTTGTAATTGTGACAAATCCGGTTGTTTAATTTGTAACTGAACACCTGTCTGCTCGATTGGTCGGATGGTAATTTCAATTTCTTGACCCATGACTTCTCTTACTTGTCGTTCGATATGTTCAAAAACTTCATTTCGTGTTGAAATGATTACTGATTCTACCTGTAGTGTCAGTACTTCAAGAGACTGACCAGTTGATGCTAACTTTTTAAGTTGCACTTCCAATGTTCGATACTGCGTTTTTACGTACTCACTTAATACAGCCTCAAGATTATTTACCTGATCGTGTAAACTTTCTAATTTTTGTTCGACCTGGAGTTGAGCTTGTTCGAACTGAAGTTGAATGTCTCGTTTTTGAACATCGACTTCTGTCATGTCATCACTCGTCGCCTGTTCAAACAAACGAATCTGTTGGATAATTCGTTCTTGCTCACGATTTAAAAATTGTTCAAGCGCATGCTGAAAACGAGTGGTCTTCACCTGCTTAATCTTTTGTTTGAGTGATTGTAAAAACTCACTTTTCAGATGCTCAATCTGATATCCCGTAAGTGCACTGACAGCATACACTGGGTACACTTTTCCCAGTTGTTCTTCCAAGTCTTTTTGCACACGCTGTTTCATCTCTTCAATCGTCACACCTTGCGCTTCATCAATATGATCAACCTTATTGACGACGAAGTACAAGTTCGGCTGATAACGTAAAATATGTTTGATATACACGACATCTTCCAACGTCAATCCCTGCCACGACATAACATATAAAACAGCATCTGAAGTAATCAGCGCTTCTTCTGATGCTTCAACGTGAGCTTGAAACTTTGTATTGCGTCCTGGTGTGTCGATGAGCGTGATCTCTTTCAACCAGTCCGGTTGCGACTTTCGAATGACTACACGTTCGATTTCTTGAACGTCTCCGCCCGCCTTTAGGCTTTGCATCTGCGCTGCATCAACGGATTCGTATGTTCCATCGATTTTCAGAACTTCGATACTATCTGCCTCCCCATAAAGAATATGCGTCGGTAGAGCCGTCGTTTCGTTCGTGTGAGTTGGTAGAAAGTCAGGTTGTTCAAACAAAGCATTGATCAATGCTGATTTCCCTACACTAAATGATCCAAAAACACCCAATGTCATTGCTTTTTCTTTCGCCTGTTGTTCAATCAGCTGTAAAAAACGTTGATCTTCCTCGCGTAGCGGGAGTTGTTTGATTTGAGTTAACATGCATTTCCCTCCTAGATTCGTGTCATCATAAGTGACATTTTTTCTTCTTCCACTCTGTCTTTTAATGTACTGATTTCCTGAGCAAGACGCTGGCGCTTTTCCTGCGAGTTTGATAATTGCTCGGACAACTGCGCTTCGCGTTGCGTAGCAGAAGCAAGCAGTTCATCTTGGGAATTGATATACGTTTCGATTTGAGACTCAGCGAGTTTCAAGGCATCGAGTGTACTTAAGAAATCTTTGTATTCACGACGAGTCTGTCTGATCAATGATTCGAAACTCCGGATGACATTTCGTTTTTCTTTTTTTAATTGTCGTTCCGCGTCTTTAAATTGTGATTTCATTTGATCCATAAGCATGAGATTTCTCTGTTCACGCAATTCGCGTTTTTCGTCTCGAATATCCTCCATATTCGTATAAGCCGTTTCTTGCTTAGATAATTCGATTTCGAGTGCATGTTGTTGTTGTTTCTGTTCTTCACTCAAACGATTTTGTTCTTTTAGTAATTCTTTTTTTTGATTGACCAACTGCTCATATTTTGCATTGTCTTTTTCAATAACACCTTTTTTATCAAACCAAAACCGCCGTTCTTTTATCGTTCCATACTTTTCAATGGTTTGAGGTGTTCCTTGAATTAGTTGCTCTTGGAAACGTCGTTCTTCTTGGAACATTCGTTCTTGTTGTTCTTTATCTTCACGTTTTAGACGTAGCTCCGTCTCAATCTGAATTTTTTTGCGCAGTGCTTCGCTCTCCTCCATTAATTCTGTTTCCTTTTCCATGAATTGACGTGATACTTCTTCATATATTTCTTGGTACGTTTTTTGTTTCTGATGCTTCTTTCGTACTTCAAGTTGAATACCTTTTGCTTCAGATGTCGTGTCCATTTTTACTTCGAAATCATTTAATTCTTTACGCATGGCTAGATTAAGATCACTCGCCAATTGTTTAACTTGAGTTTCAAATAATCCCTGGTAGCCTTTATTGAAACGTCCCAGTTCCTCATTTACTTCGTCTGATAACCCCTCTAGTTCTTCAATTTCTTCAATTGCCTCTTTCACTTCGTGAACCAAGTCTTCGAATTCAACGGAAAATTGTTTTTCATTTTCTCGAATCGTAGACGTAAATAAATTCTTTAGACGAATCACTTCTTTTTTCAATTGTAAGTTCCTCAGTTGTGCTTCCTCACGTGCCAGCTGATGCATTTTTTCTAGGCTATCCAAATCTTCCTCACTTTCAAGCGTAGCTTGATACTGTTCAAGTTCCTCAACTAGATAATCATAAAAATGTTCAATCGCCGCGTAAGGAACATCTAAGAAATCTTTTGTTTTTTCACCATTAAACAAGTATGTTTCAAGTCTCTGTTCAAATTCTAAGAATCTTGAGTCGTTTAATAACTGATTAGCTGCCATAGTTTCCCAATGTTTCGTCTTAACAGATGTATCGCGCGATTTTAAAGCTTGCAAAGCACTAACAGGATATATGACTGCTTTGGACGCATCAATTTTTTGATAATCATTTGAACGTAGAGCATTTTCTAACTGATCTTTTACTTCTTGAACTTGATCTACTGGTACACCATCTAATCGATTGGCAACAAAGAAAATCCGATCAATCGAATCTGACAAATCACGCAAAAATTTTATTTCAGTCAATTTTCCGGGTTGTTCCATATTAAACAACAGAATACTGGCATTTGATTTTTTTATTTGTGTTTTCGTAATTTTTTCGTGCTCTGGATTCAAGGCTTGCAGTCCTGGGGTATCGACGAGAACGACACCATTTTCGAGATAAGGAGATTCAACATACAAATCAACATGATGAATTTGCTCACTAACATTGAGCTTTTCACTCATCTCGGTAACATATTCCGTCAGCTCCAAGTAAGGTACATCCATTTCCTTGCCATCCTTAAAAACAACTTTCGCAACTGGTTCTCCTGTGTGATTTGGTAATTCATTTAAGTGACGAATGAAGTTGACCGTCGCTGTCGTCGGTGTAACTTTGGATGGAAGGATTTCTCGTTGTAGCAACGCATTAATAAAAGTAGACTTTCCTGTAGAAAACTCTCCAACTACCACGATTTCAAATCTTTCACCTTCCCAGTTTTTTTGAAGTGTCTGCAGGTTTTCCATCAATCGTCCAACTGGCAAGACATCCTGATAGGTTTTTTCAATTTTTTTCCCGATTTCATAAGCATCCGTAAAACGACCTTGCAGTTCACGCTTTTTTTCCATGAATTGTTGCCGAATCATAAACTCACTCCTCAAAGTACTTTGATTTTTTGAATAGCTGTTTCTTTAGATATCTGTATGAATTTTTTAAACGCATCTTCGATTCGTTGAGTGTGCTCATCGTATCGTTCGTACTGTAGCTCTAAAAGTTCATTCCATTCTTTTTGCATCTCATCAATTTTGGAAGCATGTCCCTGTTTAACAATTTTTGATTTATTTAGTACAGTTGTATACAATGCCATCATTAATTCATGTGCGTGCGCTTGCTTCATGTCTTCTAGCACTTCATATTCTTTTTCAAGCATCTCTTTATCGCGCTCGACTTCAATAAATTTCTCTTTGAATTCCTGTTCGACGAGACGTTTCTTCTTTTGGTAGGTATTATGAATCGCTTGAATTTTTTCGTCCCAGCGTTCTTGGTTTGAATAATCATATCCGATGAATTCTTTTCGTTTCCAAAATAGGATACCTTTTGTTCGATAACGTTCCCTCGGCTCTGGTTTTACCCCTAGATCCCGCTCTTCTTCTTTCTTTTGGCTCTCAACTTCTTGTTTGGCTGCATTTCGTTGAATCTGTAGCTCTTGTTCCATACGGTGAAGATTATTATTTTTTTGCTGTATTTTTTCTTCAAATGAAACATAGTCAGCATTTTCACTGTTATACTCTTCAAAAACTTCGAATGTATCATCTACTCGGTAAGGTGTCAGTTTTATTTCTTTTATGATGCTCTCAAAATCATCCCAGCGGATATCAATATTTGTTCCCAATTGTTGAAGCGCTTCAAAGAAGGATTGGTCATCCTGCTGAATACTTTTTTCAAAAGATATAACAAACCGATCAGCGAACCTTTCCATTTCTTGATGCCAAAGATAATAAGATTGTTCAATATCGTTTAGATGTTGAATATATCTTTCTTTTAAGCCGTCCATTTGTATGTAACTAGTAGTTGCAATGTTATCTTTTAGCGTTTTTGCATACATTGCATACTTTTTCTTTACAATGTCTAAAACATCTTTACCTTCTTGTTTCCACTCTTTTTCATACATCAGATTGAGCGATTTTAAATGACTCTTACGTTCTTTAATTAGTGACAGTCCTTCTTCTTTCACTTTGTCATAATCAAGTTCAGTCAGAAGGATTAAACGTTCTAATCGTCTCTTTCGTTCTTGCAGATTTGCTGATTCATCCGCTTCCTCTTCTTTTTTTTGTGCTTTGATTTCTTCTACGATCTGTTCATAGTCATATGCTACTGAGCGAAGTTCCGCTTGTTCGTACTCCTTATTTTTCATGTAATCCTGTAATGTCGTTTCAAGACTTAAAATATTCGAAGCTGTAATAAGATCTATATCATTCGTCTGTTTTCCGTATAAAGCCTCTTTAGAAGACACACCTACGATATTAATTTTTTCTCCTAAAAGAAGGGGATTTAATTTTTCATGCACGTCTCTGATAACTTCTTGCCACTGTTCCGACGTCACTTGATCGATATGTGTTCCGACCAAAAATACCTTTTTCTTCTGATTGATAAATTCTTCAATGAGTGGATAATCAGCAGCGTCTAGACCCTTTGTCCCTAAAAATAGATACATGATGGCAGAAGAGGTTTTTAATTGCTTCCGCGTCGTCTGAAACGCACTTGCCGTTAACGAGTTCGCACCCGGAGTATCAATCAATACAAGATCTTGATTAAGAAATTGTACCGGCCAATAGAGATCAACATATTGGAGTTCGTTTGTGATATCTTCTCCTTGGAATGTCGTATACTTTTGTAAATCATCGATATGGGACATTTTTACGACTTCTTGTGATCCATCGCGCTTAGTTAAAATAACTTTTGCTTCTGCCTGAGTTGCACAATGACGAATCCGGGTCAGAACTTTAGTCGATTCGACGACACGATTCGATAAAATTTCTTCTCCGAGTAAAGCATTCAACAACGCTGACTTTCCGACGGAGAATTGACCAACAACGGCGATGCTGCTCTCAATTTCCAGTAGGCGTTTTTGAATCAATACTAACTCGTCACCCAAAAAAGGATCTTCACCATAATGAGAAAGAGATTGATTCACTTCAAGAAGTAACTGATTTTTTTCAAGAACAGATTGTTTCTGTTTCATATCATCGCATCCTTTTTATTTCTTGCAATTTCTACTCTTTTACAATTCATATCGTATTTGAAATTGATTTAAAAATAGTAATTCAATTTATCAGAATATACATATCCTTATATAAAAAGATTGGAAATTATTAAATCCATTTTTTTCATTATAATCTACAAAAAAAAATTTTTTTCTATGTTCATATACAAAAGGGTTATAGAATTTACAGAAATAAATAGTTATTTTATATTTTTAGAAGATTTTTAGGTTTTTTACGTCACCCCTTCACTTTTTTGTATAGGTTATTTTATTCTCAGCAGATTTTTTGTTTATTTGTCACTTCAAAAAATTAGTTTTGAGCAACTTCGCATTGCATTTGTACTCTTACAATCATTAGGTGATTCGCTTTGTTGAGCTGCATCATAAAAAACAGGAGTGCAGAATCATACGTTTAAAACGTACGTTATTCTGTACTCCTGTTTTTTTGAATTCTATACATTTTAAAGCTAGTTAATCTCTACTATATAAATCTCGCGTATAAACTTTCTCTTCCACATCACTCAACTCTGGATGCATGCGGTTCGAAAGGATGATATCTGATTCTTGTTTGAACGCTTCAATGTCACGAATGACACGTGAGTTGTAGAACGTATCTTCCGTTAAGACTGGTTCGAAGACCGTCACTTCGATTCCTTTTGCCTTGATCCGTTTCATGATACCTTGGATCGATGACGCACGGAAGTTGTCCGAATCTGTTTTCATCGTCAAACGATAAACACCGACGACTTTCGGATTTTGTTTAATGATTGTATCCGCAATGTAGTCTTTCCGTGTCCGGTTCGCTTCGACGATTGCACCAATGATGTTATTTGGCACATCCTCATAGTTTGCAAGCAACTGCTTCGTATCTTTCGGTAAGCAGTACCCACCATACCCGAATGATGGATTATTATAATGGCTGCCGATGCGGCTATCAAGACCAACACCTTCAATAATCTGTTTAGAATCCAGGCTTCTGACTTCTGCATATGTATCGAGTTCATTGAAGAAAGCGACACGCATCGCAAGGTATGTGTTCGAGAAGAGCTTGATCGCTTCTGCTTCTGTAGAGTCAGTCAATAAAACAGGAACGTCTTTCTTCACTGCCCCTTGCAGTAATAAATCAGCGAACTGTTGCGCACGCTCTGACCGTTCACCAACGACGATTCGTGATGGGTAGAGGTTGTCGTGCAACGCTTGACCCTCACGCAAGAACTCTGGTGAGAAGACGATGTTCGGCGTATCGAACTTTTCTTTTAATTCTTGTGTATAACCGACTGGTACCGTTGATTTAATGATCATCGTCGCATCTGGATTAATTGCAAGCACTGTTGCGACGACGCTCTCAACCGTACGCGTATTGAAATAGTTACGTGTTGGATCGTAATCCGTCGGCGTTGCGATGACGACGAACTCTGCTTCTTTATAAGCTTCAAAGTTGTCTGTTGTCGCGTGTAAGTTTAATTCCTTATGTTGAAGGAAGTTTTCGATTTCTGCGTCAACGATTGGTGATTTACGGTTGTTGACCATTTCGACTCGTTCTTTAATGATATCAATCGATGTGACTTCATTATGCTGTGCGAGTAATACGGCCATTGATAGACCAACGTATCCTGTTCCTGCTACTGTAATTTTCAAGTGTCTCATCCTTTTCAGTCTGTAATATTATAGTATTCTTTATACCAATCGACGAACTTCCCAAGCCCTTCTTCAATACTCGTGCTCGGTTTAAAGTCGATGTCTCGCTCTAGTTCTGAGACATCGGCATACGTACGCAAAACATCACCTGGTTGCATCTCCATGTATTGCTTATTCGCCTCCTTACCGATCTTCTCTTCTAAGACATTGATGAATTTCATTAGCTGGACCGGTTGGTTATTTCCGATATTATAGACACGATATGGAGCAAAGCTTGCACCTAATTCATCCGTGCTTTCATCCCACTGTGGGTTCGGCTCAGGAGCTCTCGGAATCAGTTTCACGATTCCCTCGACGATATCATCAATGTAAGTAAAATCGCGCTCCATCTTCCCGTGATTAAAGACTTTGATTGGATTGCCTTCGATGATGTCTTTCGTAAAGGAGAAGTATGCCATGTCCGGTCTTCCCCATGGACCATAGACGGTAAAGAAGCGTAGACCCGTCGTTGGAATACCGTATAAATGACTATACGTATGCGCCATTAATTCGTTCGATTTCTTTGTTGCTGCGTAAAGACTGACTGGGTGGTCAACATTATGATTCGTTGAGAAAGGTGCTACCTTGTTTCCTCCATACACTGAGCTAGAAGAAGCATATAGAAGATGTTTTACCGGATAGTTACGACATGCTTCTAAAATGTTTAAAAATCCTGTTAGATTTGAATCTAAGTAAGCATAAGGATTTTCAATTGAATATCGAACTCCAGCTTGTGCAGCAAGATTTATGACAATATCAGGATTGAAATTAATGAAAACATTTTCCAAATCTCTTTTGGAACAAATATCAATATTTTCAAATATAAAATTCGGATGTTCGATTAATTGATTGATTCTATCTATTTTTAACGTTTTATCATAATAATCGTTAGTAATATCTACACCTAGTACACTCACATTATCAATTTGAAGTAATTTCGAACATAGATGATGCCCTATAAATCCAGCAACTCCCGTAATTAAAATTCTCATTTTATATTTCCTCCTCCAAGATATCTATGATATCTTCATAATATTTTTGAGGAGTGAAATAACTAGAAAATTTTCTAGCTTCATCACTTAAAAATACTCTTCTCTCATCATCAAGAGATAGCTTTTCTATTTCTTTAGATAAATTTACTACAAAGTCTGTACCTCTTTTTACCACAATTGCATTATTAGAATCGATATAGTCTGAAATACCGCCTGCATCAGAAACAATTACGGGTACACCTGCAGCTTGAGCCTCTAAAACAACTCTACCGGCAGGCTCTTCCCATATCGATGGAACAACTGCGATATCAGAAATTGAATATATTTTAGGAAGTTCATTATAAGGAATGTATCCAGCAAAAACTATATCTGTAGAAATTTCTTCAGCTATCTTTTTTAGCTTATTAGAGAAGTTATCCTCACTTGTATTACCAAACCACTTGCTTCCGACGATGATCAATTTAAATTTTACGAGATTTTTTCGTTTCATTATAATTAAAGCTTCAATTAACTCTTTAATTCCTTTTTCCGGTATAATTCTACCGCTGAAAACTATGACAATTTCATTTTTAATTTCATATTTTCTTTTTAATTCCAGACTAACTTCTTTTGCGATTGATTTGCTAAATAAATCATAGTCTGTACAATTTTTATTTACATAAATATTTTTTTTAAATTTACTATCTACTTTATTTGAAATTGTATCAATTCTATTTTTTATATAAAAACTATTAGCAACTAATTTATCTGATAGTTTATATATAGTTTTGTTTTTGTAAGTTGAATCATTTAAAAAGTCATTATGAAGCTGTAATGCTACTTTTACTTTTGTCTTGTCTTTAATTGGTTTAACGAGCTCAATAGAGTTTTTAACAACGATATAGTCAAAATTTTCAGTAACAACTTTTTTAGTTAATTCACCAATAAATTCTTTGTTTACAATTAACTGTTTATTAATTTTACATAATCGAAATAGTTTGTTAAGTGCACGTCTAATTTTTATAGTATTTTTATTGATTTTAATAAATTCGAATTTCGTATATTTATATTTTTTAGATTCAAGTTCAGCTTTTTCGTCATATATACTATAGACAGTAATATTAACTTTGTTTCGCACTTCATTCTCATCTATTATTTGTTGAATACCAGTTTGAATAGCGCCTCCTTTTACAGATGGAACTGGTAGACCAGTAATAGGAAATGCAATATTTAACTTTTTCATTTAATTACCCTCTTTTTTATAGTAATTAATTATACTATTGACATATTCAATTGAGGCATCACTCGTTGAGTTTATTTTTGTCCAAATATTATTTTCCAAAGTAAAATAACTAGAAGATTTCATAATTGTATATAAACCAAAATGAGTAGCTTGAAATTCAATTAGTTCGAATCCTTCATTAGTAACTACTATATCCATAGAAATAAAAGGAACATCGAGTTTATCGAAAATATATTTTGCGTAAGATAATAATTCTTCAGAAGGATCATTAAAATTTCTTATTCCACTTCCACTTGCCTTAAAATCTCCTTTCTTAGCCTTTCTATTAAGTACAAAATACTTAGAATCAAAGATTAGAACTTTCCAATCTTCGTTGTTGCCTTCTGCAAATTCTTGAAGTACAAAACGTTTAATATTTTTACTTTCTTTAAAGTAGTCATCATTATACTTAGCAGTAATTTTAGAAATAAAATTCTTTTTTAAATAGAACAATGCTTTACTCTTTATAGTTTCTTGGCTATTTTTTTTCACAGTATTTATTAATTCCATTTTATTTTGTACTTTATAAACTCCTCTACTACTAGATCCATTGACTGTTTTTAATATAGCTGGATATTCTATATTAAGGTTATCTGATAGTACATCTTCCAATACAGAAAAATATTTGAAATCTAAGGATTTTATATTTTTTTGCTTTTTTAATAATTCTTGAAATCCTTTGTTTTCATGAGCTTTAAACATTTCATATGATGGAATCAATGTATTCTTTCTAGATAAAATGTATAATATATCATCGATGTAGGCCTTATATTCTGAATTTTCACTACTAGAATATAAGACTATTTTTTCTTTTATGTTTTCAATATCATTAATAATTTCATCGAAGTATAGAAGTTGAACTTTAAATCCTTTTGACTCCAAAACCAGTTTAATTTTTTCAATATTTAATGAACTTACATAAAATTCACCTTGTCTTACAAAACCTCTATAGTCTCTCAAAATAATTACATCTTTACTCAATTTAATATCCACCTTATGCTATTTTTTTTAATTCTAAAAATCTCTTTTTTTGTAAAATACGTGTTAAAAAATAACTTAATGATACATAAATTATAGAACCAATCGTTACACTTAATAAAACAATGATTAAATGATTGTCAATATAAATTGATTTTATTATAAAAATTCCGATGAACATGACTATTCCTGATACTATCGAAGGTACCATATCTTTTAAATATAAATTTATATTTAAATCATTCTTTGCTTTATATGTCTGATAAAGCATTATTGTTGTTTCTGCCATCAAGGTAGCTACTACAGCACCTAATGCACCGTAGATTGGTATAAGAAATATATTTAATGTTACATTTATTAGCGCTCCTGCAATAATTGATATAACGTAATTTTTATCATGATGATTTGGTAGTAAGTACTGAGTTCTAATAACATTTGCCCACGATACAATAATACCCGTTGGAGCTAGAATCATTAATAATAGACTTGTTTTTTGAAAATCATCGCCTAAAAACAAAGGTACGAAATTATTTGCAATACCAATTAATCCAAAGCACATCCCAATAGATAAAAACATAACAAAGTGCATTGAATTTCGAATGATTTCCTGAATTTTATTAATCTTTTTATTAGAAACTAAATTTGACATTCTTGGTAACATAACTGTTCCTAGAGCAGCAGATAAGCTTATCTGTATAAAATTTATTTTATCTGCATAATCAAAATATCCTAATTCTATTGTACTACTCATAGAAGAAATCATTATGCGATCTAATATTTTATACAAACTAATTGATATCACAGGAATAAACAAGATAATATTACCTTTAAAGTGAGATAATATATTTTTAAATTTAGGTTTAATCCATACAATCTCTTTTTTTAAAAATGGTATTGTAACCAGGTTACTGATTAAATAACTTGCTGACATTATATACACATACAAATCCAGATCAGCTTTTTCTTTTACAAATGCAAAAATAGCTATTGCAGAAAAAATTTTTACAAATGCGTTTCTCAATATAGTTATTTTAAATTTTTCTATACCAAAGAAAAACCAGTTAATATCAAAAAAAATTGATAACACATAAATTAATTGGATGATTAATATATTTTTATGACTTATTTCGCTTACAAAGAGATAAATTAAAAATATTGTTAACATAAGCATTGAATTGATTAATTGAAAAAAATATATTTCCCAAAAACTCTTACTAAGCTTATATTTATCATCTCTTAATTCAGCAATCATTCTATTTCCATATTTATTTATTCCTAACATCGAAAAAAGACCTACATAACTAACAATAGCAAATGTGAATGCGTAAACGCCTACCCCTGCAGCTCCGATCGTTCTAGCAATATACGGCATCGTTATTAATGGTAGCGCTAAAATAAGTATGCGGTAAAAAAAATTATATAAAAAGTTCTTTTTAATAGACATAGTATTTTACACCCTATTCTTTAATTTACCTGCAAATCTATAGTTTTTTCTCTCAATAACAATGACTGCTTAGTTCTTTTCCTTACTACTAGTGAATAACAAACTCCCATATAAAAGAAAAACTGAGGACTCAATAAATAACTTGATGAGAGCATTAATTCTATAAATGTAATACTAAATAAAATTATTAAAAGATTTTTTTCATTTTTATTACTTGAATTAAACGATTTAACTATAATAAAGAGTATAAATAAAATTATTAATAAACCACCTATTAAACCAAACTGTGCAAGTAACTCAATAAAAATATTATGTGGATAAGAAGTAGACAATTTATCAGTTACACCTCTAGTTAGATATATACCTTCAAAAATGTGTATTCTTTCTACCCCGATTCCTACCCCCGTAAATGGATGCTCCTTAAATAAATTTAAAGCAATTTCTTGTATTGAGTCTCTACCAGTACCAGACGTAACACTTCCATCGATAATTTTATATAACGTTCTACTCGAATAATTAAATTTATTAAGTACACTAATTAGCCATGATACAATTGTTAAAAAATTAAAGTATATATATAAACTAGATAAACTTAAAAATGTGATTATAATTTTATTTTTATCAGCATTAATTAAAAAATATAAAATTATATAAACTAAAATCGCTAAAAGAGGACCTCTTGAACCATGAGTTATGATCATGAACAATCCTACAAGAATATATACAATATTCACCATCTTTTTTTTATATAGAAGTAAATAGGTCGAAATAATTACTGAAGGTAAAATTGCATATGAGATGAACATATCATCTAATCTTAGTATGTTCAGATTTTTTTTATAAAAAAATATCACTAACATTATTACAGTTAAAGGAAATGGTACTTTTTCAATAAGCCTAAAAAAATGATCTGTATCGGTAATTTTTCTTCCAATATAATACCCAGGGAGTGTAGTGAGAGTAAAAATTACAATCAATCCTACCCAATTTACTAAATAGCTTGAATAAAAAATACCACTAAAAAACAAGGTGATTAAGAAAAAGAATAATATTACTAAAAAATCTTTTTCAATCTTTCTATCGATATTTATTATATATAAAAAGATTAAACCGCATAAAAAAATTGAATTAATAAAAACATCTAAATATAGAATGTTTGTTTGTTTTATAAAAAAATTCATCGGTCCTAAAAAAAACATACTAAGAATCAAAAGATTTAGTGTTTTTGTTTTTTGGTTATAGTCATTTATTTTCACTTTTTATTATCCTTTCACAAAAATGAATCAATTTTCTTTAATACATTTCTGCTATGATATTTATCAGAAGATTTATATGCACCTTTTTTTAATTCTTGTAAGAAATCTATATTATTTCTTAGAAGATCTAATTTCTCTTTAAATTCTAAGTCGTTTTTAGTTTCAAATATCAGCCCATTTTCCCCTGAATTTATTACTTCACGGTTATGATTCCAATCAGAGGCAAGTACTGGCACTCCTGAAATAAATGAATCTATTATTACACCAGGAAACCCTTCTCCCCCCCAAAAAGTAGGGAATAAAAATATATCGTACTGAGATAATTTTTCGTATGACTCCAAACTTTTTTTACTAAAATCTAATATTCCACTATATTCAGAAAATGAGTGTATGTTAATATTATTTATAAACTCATCTTTATATTCACTCTCAATTGGTCCGAAAAATTCTATAGAATATTTCAATTCGGATTTATTCAAACTTGATAAATTATCAAAAATAAAATTGATTCCTTTATCAGGGTGTATTCTTCCTAAATATACACATTTTAAAACTCCATTATTTGATGTTTTACTGTTGAAAACAGGTTTTTCAAAGAACTTAGAATTCGGTAAATGACTTACATTATTTAATCCCATATTTTTTAAATCTAATTCCATTTTATTAGTTTGTACAAATACTTGTTTTAAATTTTTGAAGTATTTGATCTCAAATTCGTTATCTTTAATTTTATCTGAAAAGCTTCCTCCAACAACTAAATAGACAATTTTTCCCTCTAATTTTAACTTTAAACTTGTTAATACTTTAATTATTTGATAGGCACTTATGCTATTAATTGAAATAATAATTTTTTTAGAAATTATACTGAAAAATATTATTTGCATTAATAATTTTACTTTCTTTTTTTTCCAATCGTTAGTATCAATAAGAATTATCTCTTCTTTTTCTGTAAAATATTTTTTAAAATGCCTATTTTTTATATTAACGCCATTTGGCTCGTCGCTATCTTTTCCCATGTTTGCTATAAATAAATTTTTTCTCATATTTATTCTCCAATACTTTTTTTATAAATAAGAGATAAAATCTTTCACTTTTGATTTATAATCTCTTATAAGTTTATTTTCGTTAAAAACTATTTTTATATCATTGTTAAAATACTCTTTAAATTCTTTGAGAATTAAATTTTTTTCTTCGACGTTTACCTCTTCTTCTAAGGATAGCATTAGTTGCCCTTTTATTCTTTGAACTACTTGATAGTTAAATTTCAAATTATGTTTTACTGCTAAATTTTTAAATATATAGTAAAATGTTAAACTCGGATACTGTTCACTATATCCATAAACAGGATTACCTATTCTTCCTGTTATTTCTTCAATAATATAATGCTTCAAACCACATTTACATTCGGTCGATTTATTGAGTACAATATTGTCTCCAAGTTTATATCTTATAATAGGAAAAGAACTAGAAAGTAAATTTGTAACTAAAATTTCCCCGTTAACTTCTTCCACAATTACATTTTCTTCTGTTATATGCATATTATTATATTTGCATTCAAATGCAATAATTCCAGCTTCAGCAGCTCCGTACTCACTTATCATTTTCTTTCCAAATGCTTTTTTTACTTCATCTTGATAATGATCATAAATTTTTTCTGAAGTTCCTTTTATCATTTTTAAATTTAAGATTTTTTGTTCTTTTTTATTCATAGATTTTGCTACTTCATAAATCATGGAAGAGTACCCTTCAACATATTGAGAAGACTTTAATTTTTTTGTGAATTTCTTAATATCTTTTTCTTTATATGAAAAAATTCTATGCCTATTCAATAAAAAGTCTAGAAACTTTATTTTAATAATTGATTTATTTGAAAAATCATAACCCCAAAAGTATCCATTTTTATTCCAAGGCTTGATATCATGCCAAGAATAACCTCTTAGTTGTGCAGCACGATGTCCTCCATCCCATTCCTTATTTCGATAAAAAATCAGTGGTTCACCCGTACTGCCTGATGTTTCAGAAAATATTAACTTATCATTAGTTTTAGTATGAATATCGGTATTGAATTTTAATAATTCAAACTTACTTAAAGTAGGTAGTTTTTTTAAATCGTCTAAACTATCTATTCTGAAATCTATATTTTTATACTTTTCTTTATAATACTCAGAATTGGAAACTGCATTATTCAAAAGCTTGTTTATTTGAGATAATTGATAAGCCTCGATTTGAGCTCTATTCCATTTCTCTGTTTTTTTTAAAAATCTATACTTTTTAATGACTTCTACATTTTTTAAACATACGCCTGTAATATAAAATATTTTATGAAAAATACTCAATTCATTTTCACCCTTATAACTTTCGTTGATTTTAAAATCCAATAGATCATGAGTAACAATGATTTAAAAAAAGATAACTTTTCGATATTTAAATATATGTACCAATGGTACTTTAGTAAAGAGAATTTATTACTTGAAATTGAATTATCTCTTATTCTATGACTAGCTAACACTTCATCTAAACCATAAAGATTTTTTACTTTTTTAATTACTTTTAACCATAAAACATAATCATTTCTTTTCTTCAAATCATATCCATATACTTTTTCTACTTTGTTTAAATCAATCATAACTGTAGAATTTCCCGGACAGTTTTTTAACAAATCTTTGTAGTCTTTTTGAAATTTTACTTTTATTACTTTATTTAAATCAGTTCCATTTTCATCTATTTTTTTATAACTAGTGCTAGAAAAGCTATACTCATTATCTAACATAAACTTAATTTGCGATTCTAATTTTTTTACTTCCCAAGTATCGTCACTGTCTAGAAATGCTAAGAATCTACCAGTACTTAATTTAATTCCAGCGTTTCTAGCTTTTGCAGCACCTTGATTAGTAACTAAATCAATTACTTTAAATCTATGATCTTTATTGATATATTCGTTTATAATTTTCAAAGTGTTATCTGTTGAAGAATCATTAATTATGATAGCTTCCCAATCTGTGTAGGTTTGTTGTAAGATTGAATCTAGTGTTTCCTCAATATAACTTTCGCAATTATAAGCAGGTATAATAATTGAAACTAGTGTGCTATTTTTCATTTATTCAACATCCATTCTTTTTATCATATGGATTAGTATAATTCCATTCATGGTCACTTAATGATTTATCATATACCAATGTTCCAAAAAGCTTTTTAAAATATATATTTTTTTTAAATACTTTAATCAAAAAATTTGATATAAATTTTATTTGAATACTGTTGGGATTCATCCTTTTAATCAATTCGTTAGTTGATACATATTCTTTATCTTGGGGAAAATAATACACTCTATCTGTTTTTTCTTTCTTTGACAATATACGTAAAAATTCACAAAGATTATTTATATGAATCATGCTTCTTTTATTTTTAATGTATGGGAATATAAAAATAAATTTGGAGTACTTTTCTAAAATATAATAGTTTCCTTTTACTTCTCCACCATAAACTAACGGAGATCTCACAATATTTATTTCAAAAGATCCGTCTCTTAAGTTTTCTAACTTCTTTTCTGCCTGAAGTTTACTATCCCCATAAAAATCGCTAGGATTAGGTAATGTATCCTTCTTTATAATCTTTTTGAATTCTTTATTACCATAAATAATGATACTACTCATAAAAATAAATTTTTTAACACCTTCATTTTTAGATTTTAATGCTACTTTTTCTGTTAAGTCTCGATTAATTGCATAGTAATTTTCTTTTTGAGATTCATTCGTTGAAAAATGTGCAATTCCTGCCAAATGAATTACGACATCATATTTTTTAAAATCAGTGTTCTGCCATTCATTTGTTTTTAAAGAAATTGTATCTACTTCAATATCAACTTCTTTACTTAATTTCTTCACCAACTCTTTACTTATATATCCATTTTTCCCTGTGATTAATATACTTTTCATTACTTACTCCTTCGTACTTGCAGCTTCTTTTGATGAAATTGTTCCAGTACCACCTTCAACTACACCATCACTTTTCAAGACACTGAAAATCGTTGCAATGAAACAACGTGTATCCATGATGATTCCCATACGCTTCACATAATCGCCATCTAACTTCGCTTTGATTTCGATTGGCAGTTCATCTCGCCCATTAATCTGTGCCCAACCTGTTAATCCTGGTAACGTATCGTTCGCACCATACTTATCCCGTTCATCAATCAAATCATATTGATTCCAAAGTGCAGGACGTGGTCCAACAAAGCTCATTTCACCTTTTAGAATATTGAATAGTTGTGGTAATTCATCGAGACTCGTCTTACGTAAGAACTTTCCGACACGCGTAATATAGACATCCGGATCAGCAAGCAAATGAGTCGGCGTATCCTGAGGTGTCTCGATATACATTGTCCGGAATTTCAAAATATTGAAATGACTCTTTTTCAGACCTACCCGTTTTTGTTTGAAAAAGACGGGTCCACGAGATTCAAATTTGATTGCCCCCATGATGAAGAGGAAGACCGGGATCAACACGACACACGCTACCAGCGCCAAGAAAAATCCTAGCGAACGTTTAAACGCCATATAACTCATTTGCTTTAGCTCCTTATGTTTATACTAATTTTTGTTCTTTCATTGCGACATCGTTGGCGATATCAAGTAACACGTTTCGTAATTGAATCGGATTCAAGTGATGATTTTCAACCATTCGCAGAATCGCTTCTACTGGTTCGACCTGCTTCGTTCGTCCTACGAAAATCTTCGGATAGATTGCTTCCGGATCGACTTCTCCATCTTTCAGCAACTCTTCATACATTTTCTCCCCTGGACGAGTACCCGAAAAGACGATTGGCATCTCATCTTCCGTAAACCCACTCAATTCAATCATATTCTTCGCAAGATCGACGATTTTTACCGGTTCTCCCATATCAAGTACAAAGACTTCTCCCCCATCCGCTAAGATACCCGCTTGGATGACAAGACGACTTGCTTCAGGAATCGTCATGAAGAAACGCGTCATTTCTGGATGCGTCACGGTGACTGGTCCACCTGCTGCGATTTGTGACTTAAAGAGTGGGATGACCGAGCCTCGGCTTCCTAAGACATTTCCGAATCGGACGACAGCAAATTTCGTTTCGCTTCGTTTTCCTAAATCCTGAACGATCATCTCGGCAATTCGCTTCGTCGAACCCATGACGTTCGTCGGGTTGACTGCCTTATCCGTCGAAATCATGACAAACCGCTCGACCTGATGTAAATGAGCAACTTCCGCAACGTTTTTGGTTCCATACACGTTGTTCTTGACTGACTCATACGGATTTGCTTCCATTAATGGTACATGTTTATGTGCCGCTGCATGGAAGACGACATCTGGTCGATGCTGCGTGAAGATATCTTCTAATCGCATCCGATCTTGTACATCTGCGATAACCGGTACTAGATTGATGGATGTCTGCAGGGCACGTAGTTCTCGTTCGATCAAATAAATGCTATTTTCTCCATGACCAAGCAAGAGAAGCGTCGTTGGATTGAACTGAATGATTTGACGACAGATTTCTGATCCAATCGATCCACCTGCTCCCGTGACAAGAACCGTTCGGCCTTCGATTTCTCCTTTTATCCCGGAGATATCCAGTTCGACAGGTTCACGTCCGAGTAAATCGGCAATCGAAACGTCCCGAATCGCGTTGACCGAGATTTTACCGGTGACGAGTTCTTCAATCATCGGCAACGTTTGAACATCCTCACAAAGAGTTTTTGCTTCCGTAATTAATTCAATCCGCCGCTGTTGCGACAACGAAGGAATTGCTAAGACGATTGCTTCAATTTTGTGCCGCTCAATGACTGCCTTTAGATCGTTCGTCGTACCCGCGACTTCGAGTCCTTGAATCATGAAATGCAGATTTTTCGGATCATCGTCTACGAATGCAACTGGCTTCAGTTCATGAAATGGTGATGCATACAGCTGTCTCACCAATGCTCGCCCTGCGCGTCCAGCACCGATGACGAGCGTCCGTTTCCGAGACTTCACCATCCTTCTTGGCAGTGCGTATTTGCGCCAGTGCTGACCGACACCGAGTAGCCTTAACGTGACACGAATTGCTCCTAGTAACAAAAGACTGATTATAAAACTCAGAATCGTGATTCGTTCCAATACTTGACCGAACATCGTCAATTGAACTATCACGAGTCCGATTGAACTAAGAGCTAGTGATAACGATAACGTCATCGCTTCCTGTATACTTGCATACTTCCAGTTGACGCGATACAACTTCATCGCAAAAGCAATGATCACGAACAGCACCGCAAAGATAGCCGCAGATTGTAACAAGGAACGGCTATCGATGGTTTGAAATAATTCCTTCGGATATAAGAAAAAATAAGTAAATCCCATTGCGATGACGAGTGCGATTGCGTCTAAACAGGCCAGTGTGATCGTTCGGATGTAATAATAGATCTTCACTACCTTTGGTCTCCTCTCTCCTGTATCAAAGTATCTTTATACGAGTGAAGATTTCGCTTCATGTATAGCTAATAATTCCTTCATCATGCTCGCGACCTCTTCGCTCAAATCCTCACGGTTCAACGCAAATTCAAGTGTCGTTTGGATGAAGCCTAATTTTTCGCCGACATCATAGCGCTTTCCATCAAATTCGTACGCAAAGACACGTTGCATCTCATTCAATCGTGTGATTGCATCCGTCAATTGGATTTCTCCACCTGAACCTTCTTCCTGTGTTTCTAAGTACTTAAAGATTTCAGGCGTCAACAGGTAACGACCAAGAATCGCTAGATTAGAAGGTGCTGTTCCTGGTGCCGGTTTTTCGACGAATGATTTCACTTTATGTAACTGGTTCGAGATACTCGTTCCTGGATCGACGATCCCGTAGCGATGCGTGTCTTTATCTGCTACTGGTTGAACACCAATGATTGAACTATTCGTAATCTCGTATTGCTCAATCAATTGACGCGTACATGGTGTCTTTGCTTGAACGATGTCATCGCCGAGCATGACGACAAATGGTTCGTCTCCGACAAACGCTTTGGCCTGCAGAATGGCATCTCCTAAACCCTTTGGTTTTGATTGACGGATGAAATGAATATTGATGTTCGTCGTCGCCTCAACCAGATATAGTAATTCTGATTTATTCTTGGAAATCAGATTCGCCTCAAGCTCAGGAACAGAATCAAAATGATCTTCAATTGCTCGTTTTCCTTTTCCAGTGATGATTAATATATCTTCAATCCCTGATTCTACGGCTTCTTCAATGATGTATTGAATCGTTGGTTTATCAACAATTGGTAACATTTCTTTCGGCATCGCTTTTGTTGCTGGCAAAAAACGTGTCCCTAATCCAGCTGCTGGAATGACTGCCTTTTTTACTTTAATCATGAAAAACACTCCTATCCGTCGTATAAATGGCTACCAATATATTATTAGTATTCCAATCTTTATGTAAAATACAATACCATATACCTATTACAGAATTCCATAAACTTTTCCATTTATTCATAATGTAAGCGTTAACATAGAAAAAAGAGAGTGTTATTTCACTCTCTTCTTTATTCATTACATACCTAAATGTTATTTCCATTGTCCTTTCCAATTTTTTTCGATTGGACTTGGTGGGTTGATTGTAACCATCTGATTCAAAAATACCGCTTCATTGTTTTCATAGATTTCTTCAAATAGCCACTCATCCAGTACCTTTTCGAGATACGCTTCACATTGTTTCCAGTAAAACGGACGTTTCTCGATGTGATGGGCATCTGAAGCAACAAGATGAGCGAGTCCGTTCTCGAGTAAAGCGACAGCAAAACGTTGGACGTCTTTTCCGTATTTGCCGACCAAGCTTGCACATGTCACTTGGCTGATTGCGCCATTAGAGACAAGTTCAAACAACAAAGACGGATTTTGGATGATTGCTTTGTTTTTCTCTGGGTGCGCAACGATCGGAACGAAACCATCTGAAATCAATTCTGCAAATACTTGCCGGGCATACGACGGAATCCCGGTCGACGGAAATTCAATTAGCAGATAACGCGACTCTGAAAGTGAAAGCGCTTTTCCCGCTTCGAGTTCTTCCATCAACTCACCAATCAAACGTATCTCGTGTCCCGGATAAACGGACAACGGGATATTCCGCTGATTCAACAACACATTGAACTCGTTGACAGTCAACTTGACATCGACCTCTTCTGTCTCGAATTGAGGATGATAGAGATGCGGTGTTGCGATGATTCGCGTAATACCCTCTTCGACTGCTTGCTCTGCGAGTTGAAGTGCGTGTTCGATGCTTGCAGGACCATCGTCGACAAGAGGTAGTATATGACAATGTAGGTCAATCATGATCAGTTCCCTCACTCATAGGAATAATAATATTGGTATGCCGAATCATCCGTTAGTTCGCGACGGTTTAACACGACGCCGAGAATTTTCGCTTCCGCCAGTTCTAGTTGTTCTTTCGCTTTCAAGACGCGTTGACGATCCGACGTCGTACAACCGACGACTAGGACGACGCCATCCGTCAGCTTCGATGTGATTCGGCTATCAGCAACCTGTAATAACGGTGGTGCGTCGAAGATAATGACTTCGAACTCTTCCCGTAGCTGTGAAACGAGATGTTCCATCGCTCGTGAAGATAATAATTCAGCCGGGTTCGGTGGAATCGGTCCCGCCGTTAGGATAGACAGATTCTCAATTTTTGTCGGTAGAATTGCCTTGTCTTTTTCTGCTTGGCGCGTCAACAAACTGGAAAGTCCTAATCCATTCGCCACCTTAAACGTGTAATGAACTGTCGGACGTCGCATATCGGTATCGATGATCAGAACTTTTTTGCCTTGCTGGGCATAAGCAACTGCTAAGTTCGAAGCAGTCGTTGACTTCCCTTCACTTTGCGTCGCAGACGTGACGAGAATTGCTTGAATTTCCTGATCGACTGCCATGAACTCAATGTTTGTGCGAATCGTCCGGTACTGTTCGGCGACAGGAGACTTTGGCTGTGTAACAGTAATCAGCTTTCGAGCGTCTTTATTCATCTTGTTGTTTTTCTTAGCCATACTGTTTGACCACCTCTCGCTTACTTGCCTTTTTTGCTGAAGTCTTGAAAATCTTACTATCGATATCCGGGATACTTCCAAGGACCGGGAGATCGAGGATTTGTTGAACTTGCTCTTCTGTCCGAATACGACGATCGAGTACTTCACGTAGGAACGCAAGACCTACTCCAAGTAAAAATCCGACGACCGCAGCAATTGCTGTATTCAAAAGAATATTCGGGCTGACTGGTGTCGTTGGAATACCGGAAACTGATAGGACTTTAACGTTGTCGACGTTCATCAACTCCGGAATGTCCTCACTGAAGACGTTCGCAATCGAATTCGCGATATTTGATGCCAATGCTGCATCCGTACTTTGAACGGAGACATTGATGACTTGAGAGTTTTGTTCACTTTCGACCGTAATCATATTATTTAATGTCGTTAAATTGATTGGAGCATTCGGAACTTCTTTTTGAACCTTCTCTAGAATAGCGGGACTCTTAATAATGACCCGGTATGTATTGACTAATGTGACGGACGACTGGACTTGTGAAGCATCGATGACTTCATTTTCCTGTTTTTTCGGTGTGACGAGGATTTGAGTTCCTGCTTGATACGTCGGATCGACCAAAAAACTACTGACTGCAAACGAGATGAGTGCAGCAACGATCGTTAGCGCAAGAATGCGCCAAAACGATTTGCGTAAAATCGAAAACAACTCTTGTAAACTAATCGTTTCATTCATGGCTTGATAATTCTCCTTTATTCTTCTAATTCACTGGCGATTTTCATCAACTAGAAAATAGTATAACAAATAAATGGGAATTGGTTGATTTTTTTTTAAGAAATTCCATATGTTTTTTTATAAGTTTGCGTATAATGAAAAGTGGATTGTTATTATTTTCATTCATTTCCGTATCCATACACAGGAGGAATCGCTTTATGCATCGTTCACTACAAGTACTCCAGTACTATACATCTCATTCACAAGAAGATATCTCCCGCTTGCATCAGCGGATTCAATCCAGTCTTTCTTCAACTGAATCGTTGACAGATACGATGATCCGGTTGACCGGTAATCCACCTTTGGTTCCATTCAAGGAAGACACCGTCACAGTAGCGGAATGGAATGCTTTTTTACAAGGAAAGCACCATGATGAACTAGCTGACTTCTTAGCTTTACTCGTTTCAAGACCACTCCTTGAAGAAGATGGTCCGTTGCCGGTCGAAGAGGAGGATACACTACCTACACTATCAAGAAGTTACCGTGAAACGTCCTCTCGACGAAAGCGTGATGAATCAAGTACGACTCATTCAAAAAAGAAACTTCCTTGGGGATGGCTCGCTTTACTATTTCTTTGTTTCCTACTAGGCGCAGCCGGTACGTATGTGTATTCGAACTATTTCGTCGCATCGAAATCCGATCCTGAATCAACTGTCGAAAAACCTGTTACTGTCAATAAATCCGAGACAACACAGAAGAAAAAAGAAAAAGTAACTCCAAATGAAGCAGCGACAACGCTCTATATCAACCAACGAAACAGTAATATTTATACAGATGAGAGCATGACAACAGTCTTGTATGAAGCGGATTTTGGAGATCAATATCCGATCGTGAAAAAATTAGATGGTAAAACGCAAGTCAACGTCACCGATCAACTGTCCGGTTATGTCAAAACAGCAGAAACGACAACGAAGTTAACAGATGATCCGATTACGGATGAAGCTTTGCTCTCATGGGTAACAGATAACTTAAATACTCAATTCGTTGATGGAGAGGTCACAGACTTGATGGGAAAATCGAGTGAAGATCTCACGAGCTTATTCGGTCCACCGAACCGTACATATCGGGATGATGTACATTCATACCTTTTCTATGACACACATTTTTTCATTCTCGAACAAAATCAGGTTGTTGCAATCGATTGGACAGATACATCAATCACGAATGATCAGCTGGCCACTCTCGCACCCTTGCAACTTGAGACAGAGACGACAGGTCTTATCACGAGTAATTCCTATCTTCTACAGCGATTCGAAAAAGATGGTACAATCAGCCGTGTCCGTCTTACAGAACAATCATTCTAATCAAAAATGCACCGCATCCTGACGGATTCGGTGCATTTTCGTTTCATTCCATATCGAGTGAATAGCGTAATGCTGTTTGTGTTTCTTTCAGTGAATCGTCTGTCGGGTGCCAGTAGTAGATCCCGTCACCTTCTTTTCCACCCGTTCCTTCAAGTTTTAAGTTCTTTTGGTTTCGGAACGCATCCATGTAATCAAAGGCAAGCGTCCGCATCGGTTTGAACGAGACATTCGTCTGGGCATTTTTGCCAACAACGTCCATGATCGCGTTGAAGTTACTGACCGATACATCAGACGATAATTTGTTCGCGACCTGAGCGATGACTTCCCGCTGACGCATCTGACGACCGAAGTCACCCCGTGGATCTTCATAGCGCATCCGAGTGAACTTCAGCGCCGATTTCCCGTCCAAATTGACTTTACCGACCGGGAAATGTGTCCCACTGACCGTAAAGTCAAGGTCGTTATTGACCGTCACACCACCGACTGCATCAACTAAAGATGTGAATCCTTCCATATTGATTTCCGCGTAGTAATTGATCGGGATATCGAGAAACTTTTCGACCGTTTTGATTGCCATTTCCGGTCCACCGAATGAATAGGCGTGGTTGATCTTATCATTCGTACCATGACCGACGATATCAACCTTCGTGTCCCGGGGAATACTGATCAAACGGCTTTCGTTACGTGTCGGATTCAGTGTCATGACCATGATTGAGTCACTGCGTCCCCGCTCGCCTGGTCGTTGGTCGACACCGAGCAACAGAACCGAGACCGGCTTTTGCTCCTCGACGACTTTATCTCCCGTATTCTTGACAGGTGCCTGAATTTTTTTGACCGTTTGGTCGACTTGATAATATGTATAGCCGATGAATCCGCCGATACCGACGATAAGGACAAGTGCAATCAATAGCATGACTTTCAGTGGTGTCCAGCGTTTTTTCACCTTACGTTTTTTCTTTACTCGTTCCAACTGTGTCCATTCCCTTCTGTGTTTTGCTTCTCGTTAATATCGGTTGTGTCTGACAAGACTTATAGTCCGAGTATAACGAAATTTGAAAGTGATTTGTAAAAAACGGGAAAAGATGAAAAAAAGAGCCTACCAAAATGATAAGCTCTTGCATTGATTAAAGAGAGGTTTGGCTCGAAACTTTGTACGTTTTCTTTTCATAATCATAGTTCAAGATGACGAGTTTCCGTTGTTTAGTCGAAGTTGGGAAGACATATGTTTTAGACAGTGACTTGATTCCAAGTCCATAGTCCAGTTCCTGTTTCGATTGGATTGATGTCCAGTCGATTGCATCGACTCCCGTCCATTCGCCAAGACCCGAACCTGATAATACAGCATCCAATTGTTTTTCGGTCATTCCAGTTTTGATTTTCTTTCCTTTCATCAGTTTCATCTTACTTTCACGCGCACCAGTATAACTATCTGCACGGTACAAATCCAACGATTTACCTGTCAGACGATAGACCGAACTGTTCTTTTTCGTCATGAACTGAAACACAGACATGTTCGTAAAATTCTTTTCATCGGAGAACGCATAGACCGTTGTCTTTTGACCTTGCGAAGAAGTCGTCAATTCTGCTTTTTTCTTCAATACCGTCGAACTGCCTTTTTTCGTCAATTGTTTCTTATATTCTTTCCCGTAGATGACTTTTGCTGCCTGTTCGATCGTCATTCCCACTTTGAGTGCCGTGTAGCGATCGGTTATTTTTGTCTCGTCCTTCGTCGCAGCAGAGGCTGCTCCTCCGAATAAAGTCGTTCCTGCAAGTACTGTTGCTACGGCAACTTTCGTAAATGTCGTTTTCATGTTTTTTATCCCCTTTTTTAGAGTGTCTCATTTTTATATTAAAACTCAGGTGCCGTATCGTTCGGTCCAACCGTCCGAATATTGTCTACGACAAACTTTTTCCGCTCTTGACTGTAAGCAAATTGGACTTCTTTCCACTTATTTTTTTGTGTGGTCGGAAATACATAGACCTTCATCCGGTATAAATCCTGAAAGTCTCGCCGGATTTCTTCTTTCGAATAGCCGGATGTCGTATCCATATTGGCAACAGCTGTCCAGTGCCCCAGTCCTTTTCCCGCAAGCATCGCGTCGACCTGTTTTTCCGTCATCCCGTTTTCCAGGTTCATACCTTTTTTGAGCTGACGTGTACTTTCACGGTAACCCGTCGTTGACTTCCGTTCGACAAAAACGGCTTTGATGACAAGTAGATAGATGTTACTTTTTTTCTTTGTCATGAAGTGGAGGACAAGTTGCGGCCCTTGCTTGTCGGAGCGGTCTTCTATCGCCTGAATCAATTGCTTATGTCCGTCTTCGACTGTTTCGTCATTGATCGGTACCCGCAAAATCTTCGGCTGCCATCTACGATATCGGATATGTTCTTTCGCTTCTTTCCCATATAGTATTGTGGCAACCTGCTCGATCGTCATCCCATGCTTTAAGTCCTTATACAACTCTGTTAGGCGGACTTCTTCTTTTGTTGCTGCGGATATTGTGTTCGGAACGAAACATGCGACTACAATGAATACAATCATCGTTACTTTTCCGAGTAATTTCATCATTCACCTCCCGCTCCTTATTTCACGAGCTGAACGGCACGATCGGCATTCAAGCGACCATAGCCGTATGTCGTGTCGCGACCTTTTTTGCCGAGATCCTTCGCTGACTTACGGAGAATCGATTCGACGTCGGTCACTTTGATACTTGGCTTTAAGCTATAGAGGACACTCGCGACCCCGGCGACATGCGGTGCTGCCATCGATGTGCCGCTCCAGAAGATCGATTCGCCGTCTTGCAGGTAACTCGCGATGTCTTGCCCTGGTGCAACGAGATCGAGTCCTTCGCCATAGTTCGAGAACGACGCTCGTTTATCGAATCGGTTCGTCGCCCCGACCGAGAACGCATATTTCGAGCGTGCCGGATAGGACAGTTTCGCTGCGCCTTCGTTCCCGGTTGCTGCAGCGACGAAGATTCCTTTCTTGCGTGCTTCTGCTAATGCGTCCTCGATTGCGAGCGAGACACCGCCACCGCCAAGACTCAAGTTGATGACTTTTGCCTTTTGTTTGACGGCAAACAGGATGCCTTTCGCGATATTCGAGTTCGACGCGTAGTTATTGCGCGAGATGACTTTGATCGGAATGATGCTCGCCCGGTCATTGATGCCGGTCATCCCGTAGCCGTTGTTCGATGTCGCAGCGATGATACCGGCGACATGTGTTCCGTGTCCGTGATCGTCGTAGGCGAGCTGACGTTTATGGACGAAATCGTAGCCGAGGTCCATCCGGACACGTCCCGCGAAATCGGCATACGTCGGATTGATGCCGGTATCGATGACCGCTACGCGAACGGTCGAACGCGATTTCTTAGCGATCCGTTGCGTCATCGCCTTATAGCCGATGTCCGCTCCCTTCGTTCCCCCGCGTTGCCCGGTATTGCGGAGCGCCCACTGGACGGACTGGAAAGGGTCGGTACTGAGTAAGTGCATCGGCTGGTCGAGTTCGACGTAACGAACGCCCTTCGTTTGCTCGAGCTGCCGTTTCGCAGCCAGGGCTTGGATGAAGCTGCTGTATGAGAACTTCTCGAGCCGAAGGTCGCTATCGATTGTTTCGTGTTTACTTGCCCGGGACGCTTTTGATAGCGCACTTGCTTTCGTCATCCCATTCAGTCGGACGACGAGACTCGTCGCCCGCCCTGTCGTAGTCGTCTTCGCTGCGTATTCGCGGATCGGTTCCAACCGTTCGAGCTTATAGGGAATCGTAAACGACTTATTCTTTGTTCCCGTCACTTCGATGTATTGCCGCCCACTCCACGACAGCGGAAAATAAAGCGTCTTTTTACTGTTCGCATACCGCGCATACGGATCCCTTTGTTTGTATTCTGTCTGTGAGGTATAGACGGTGACTTTCTTCGAGGCATCCGGCGCAAACTTCAGATGGGTTCCGCCAGCGAGATAGGTCTTCGTATCAAAATAGAACAACGCCTTTCCCTTAGCGTCGAATGTGCCTTTGATATAGCCTTTTTTCATTTTCGCTTCGATTACCGGTAGCTTTTTAGCGCCTGTTGATGCTGTAGCCGAATCGAATGTATATGTACTGCACGCGCTGACGATAAGGGCGCTGATGATGAGTTTTTTCATACGGATCTACTCCTTTCCTGATATGTATCCTTTTTCATTATAATGGAAAAAATTGATTTTCCTAGTTCTTTTTACCTCTATTCAACAACCGATGTGCTAAAAGAACGCCGTCTTTCTAAAACAGGATTTCTCCTCACGTCTTTCTGTATCTTTAACTAGCGTCGTAGTGTTTCTGTCTATCGTTTTGTATTGTTTGGACTACACGTTCTCATCACGTCAAAACCTCTCCACCCGTAATGGATGGAGAGGTTTTCGTCATGCTTATAGTCCGAGGAGGACTGCTTTTTCGTAACCGCCAGTCAAGACAGAGTTGTCATAAGACTGAAGATCTTTATTGACGACGATGACGTTCGACAACGTTTTAAGCGTACCAGCTGGGACTTTAATCTTCACGATGTCAAGTCCGTTCGATACGATATCATCCGAATCAGCAAGTGAAATCGTTGTTCCGACCGGGAGTGCTTTTCCGTTAAGAACATAATTCGCTGTACTTGTCGCATCGTACATACCAGAGTACTGAACGCCCTCTGTGAATTTGATGCGAATGACATCTTTCTCATTTTTCTCATTAGCCGTGACCTTAAGGATTTCAAATGGTGATAATACTGGAGTTGGTGGTGTTTTCATGAGTTTGAAATCATGTGTCGCTGTCGCAACTGTGTTACCGACATCATCAGAAAGTGATTTGACGACGACTTTCCACTCTTCACCATAACCTTCCATGTCGACGAGTTTTTGTAGATTTTCATTTGCTGCCACACGGAAATTTTTGTCTGTCGTATCCGTGTAATTAAGGACAGAACCATCGATTGTGACGATTTTTCCGTCTTTATTCTTACCAATGAATTCAACCGTTGTTTTCGGTGGATAAACAACACCATCCGCATTGATGAGTGGTGTATCGTATTGATCAAGTCCGCGAACTTTCACCGGTTCGCTCATCATGACGACGAAATCATTACTTGGAGCTAGACGATCAATCGTGTTGATCTCAGCACTCTTCAGATCCGGTGAATTAAGCGGAGAACCGTCGTAATTCAGATCAAGCACTAGCGCGTCATTCTTCTCACCGTTCGCTTCAGCTTGGATTGAACCTTTAGCAAGTGTGATACGGAATTTATCGTTGTAATAGTTTTCTTTCGTATTGACTGTATCGTAGATTTCCGTCCAGTCTTTCTTCAACTCAATGACAGCTTCGCCAGTCTCTTTATTGTAAGACGTGACATCTACATATCCACTGAAATCTTCATATTTCTTCGTGTTCGAGTTGTAACGCTCAAACTTCATTTCATCACCGAGTAACTCACTGATATTTGCTTTTTTGAGACCTTTACTGAACATTACTCGGAATTGTTCAGGTGATTCAACGACGACGCCAGCTGTCGGTTTGACTGTATCTGCCGCAACAGTAAAGTCGAGGTTTTGTGTTGTTCCGATATTCGTCTCATCAGAAAGTGCTGCATAGTCATAGATACTCGACACTTGGAGTGAGTGTTTACCAGCAGTAAAGTACCCTGCTTTTAGACCTGGGTAGTCATCATTCAATACGATTTTGACTGTATCGCGACGATCGACTCCCATTTTGTTATCAAATCCGTAATGAATAACTTCGAAGTACTTACCGCCATATTGTCCGTCAATTTTGAAATCCGCCTTAGAAACAGCTTCAGAGAATTTGACTTCGAGTTGATTCAACCCTATAGCTTTAACAGAAGTAACTTCTGGCTGACGAGCATCTGTCAACTTGAAGCTTGCTTTTGACTTCACTTCTGTATCCGTGTTGCTCGTGATTTTTGCTGTCAATTTAACAACCGCATTATCTTGGAGGTACGTGTCTTTGTCCAAGATCAACTCGAATGCTTTTGGATTAGAAGGAACCGCTTTTACGCCAATGACACGTTTTGTTCCATCAAATTGCTCGATTTGAATGTTCTCGTTCGCGAGATAATTTTCTTCATGGAGACCCTGCATGACTTTGTCGAGTCCAAATGATTTGAGTAAAAGTTCGCGTGAGACTGCTTTATCAAGGAAGATTGTCACACGGTCGGCTTGATTCGACTCAGCCGCAAGGACATTGATCATTTCAATTGGAGCAGGTGTAACAGCAATCGTGCTGAATTTGACTTTCGTTTCTCCCGCAATCTTGCCGATCAGATTTTTGTAATCACCAGCTGCCGTTTCAATGATTTCTGCTTTGATGATTGCGTCGATATCTGTGTTACTGAATTCAGATGTTAGAAGTACCGTCGCTTTACCGTCCTGGATTGTGACACGATCTTTCGCAAGAGCACCGAATGATGTTGACAATTTCAAGACGATATTATCTGCATTTTTATCCACTTCACCAGTCGCTTTGTTTTTGAGAGCGAACGTCACTTCCGTGTTATCTGCTCCATTCGCGACGATAGTAGAAGCTTTCGGCGAAACTTCAAGCATCCAGATGTTTTCGACGCTTTGCGTCATGAAGCTGAGTGAGCCGAGGTCTTTCGCAACGCCACCGATCATGATGCCTTTCGCGTCAACCGTGTAGTCCATACCGTATTCGAGACCGTCGACTTCGAGGATCGCTGATTTCTTGTCGGCGCTGAGCGTCGCTGACTTGACTGTTGCACCGGCGATTTTGAAGTTGTCCGCCATGACCGAGTCAACGGCACGTGAGAACGAGACTTCGACTTTCTCTTTACCGATTGCTTTTGCTGAAGCGAGGACCGTGTTTGCAATCGTGAAGTCCATCGGAGCGGATTTGACATCGCCGACTTTGACGACGTAGCTATGCGTGCCTTCCGGAATGCCGCCCTTCTCTGCCATGAATTTCCCTTTTGAGATCATGCCCTTCGCAACGATCGGTGTTGCTGACATGTCCTTGCCTGGGTAGATCAAGAGTTCTGCCATTGCGCCCACTGCTGGGTACATGACGTCCGCTTTGACTGAAAGCATCTGATCATCGACGCTTCCCATGACGTTCGAGATGTCCGCTGCTTTGACTTCGTAGTTGATGTACCCTTTAACGACAGAGTTCGCACCCTTATACGAATACGCCAGTTTATATTTGCCTGCTTTTGATGTTGATGGTGTTTTGAGGTTGAACTTGCTGATTGGACGTTTGACGATGATGCCTGATTTGTAACGGATGCTGATCGTGCTCGGCAATTGAACTTTCTCGCCTACAGCGACCGGCTCGAGGACAGGTTCGAGGACATCAACCGGATAGTTTTGAAGTTCGACTTTGAGGATCGCCTTCTTCGAAGTTCCGGCTACCTTACCGTAGAGGACCTGGTATTTGTTGATGTATTTCTTTTCGAATTTGATCGAACCGCTCCATTTGACTGAGCGCATTTCGTACTTGCCATTTGACAATTTGACTTTGACTTTCGTCGGAAGCGTCAATTTTTTCGTCGCGTACTTCGAACCGCCCGCATGCTTCATCAAGATGGGAGAGATGTATTTAACCGAGACCTTCGATGCTGCATCAGCAGCAACCGGTGCTACGACAGACGCTGTGACTGCGAGTGCAGCGGCAGCAGCGTACAATTTGTTCGTTTTCTTCGAATAACCCATGTTTACTATTCCTCCTTTTTTCTAACAAATCCAAACCGAAAATCCCAATTTAAAATCTACAATATAAGTAAAATATAGAAATATTTAACTTATGACAGTCAAAAAAACTCTTTAGTCGTCTTAGGAGGAATACGTTCTGTTTCACTTGTGACTTTTCGTCTATCATCAAGACGATCAGTGGTGAGCCATATGTATCCGATTGGGATGAACTAAAGAAGACTGTTGAAATCGCTTGAAAAAGCCATTTCCATCGTAGATTCGTGCGCCCCACCATTTCGTTTTTAAGAATCAGTAGAAACGCTACAGGTCAAATATACAAAACTAGGAAAGACGTCACAATAGATTTTTTGTAAAAAATAGGGGAATAGTAGTAAGTTAAAATATAATTATATAGGCTGTACATGGAAATTTATTTTTGGATACACCTCATTAAAGAAAACGCTTACATTTTATTAAATTTTGTTCTCTTTTCGTTTTATTAAAATAAAATTTTGGTTTCACGATACAAAATGATCTGCTTTTTCAATTGCTCGAAGAAACGATTCTCGGTGCAAACGATGCACATCATCTGCCCACATCTCGATCTTCGCTCCGCGTCGCTTCAATTCGATCGGCAGTCCGCGTCCGATCCAGTCGAGCTGACGTTGCAGGACGTGACGTTTTCGTTCGTCCTGTCGCTCCGCCTCCGTGAACTGGCGGAGATATTGGAGGACATAGCCGAAACCGAACTCGATCGGAATCCGGAGCTCTGCCCCTTTATCCCGGATGCGGATGATGCCTGCCCCGTAATGGATTGCCCGGAACAATTCCTCATTGATCCGGCGATACCAAGTTCCTTTCGTCAAACAATGCGGTTCGAGCTCGCCCTTCGCGCCACTCGGTAAGACGGCAAAATAATCAATGATCATCTCAGTGTGCTCCTTTATCAAAAAAATAGGTGAGTCCGCGAGGGGCTCACCTATCATGACAGGTCAAACGGTTCGATTGTTCGGAACGGATTGCATCTTTTCATTTCACATCATTCAACATCGAAAAAGCTTTCCGAATACGCTATACTAAATAACGGGAATGGGAGGAATGCTCGTGGCTATTATCATCTTTTGCCTCGTCTGTCTCATTGCGTATCGGATCCGCAAGCTTCCCGAAGCCCTACGGACGATTTTACTCATCCTCGGTCTACTCAGTGGATGGTTCGCGCTCTTTGAGATGATCGGCTTCATCGAAGCCAACCCGTACCTGGCTGCAATCCCGATTGGTCTCGGACTTGCTTACTGGTACTGGCACCGTAAAAAGAAACAAGCCAAAGACAAAACCCCTTCCGCCTCGTGAAGTGGGTTTTTCCTATAGCGCAACAAAAGCGATGCCTCCTGTACTTGGAGACATCGCTTTTTTGGATTACGACTGAACTTTTCGTTCGATGACCGCAATCTTTTCTTCAATTTCAAGCAGCTTCAATTCATGTTCGAGCTCCAGACGACGTTTTTTCCGTTTCAGCCGATCGAGTTCTTCGACGAGCGATTCGTTCGACGCTTCCGGTTTCGGTGGCGCCTGCTCCATCGACTGGCGGAGCGGATCAAACAGGTTCGACTTCGCGAACTGTGCCGCTTCCGGTCCGAACATGTCCTGGATGAGTGGGAGAATCTTGTTCATCGCCGTTCCCGGGATCTGTGACTTCTCATCAACGAGGCGTTTGAGCGCCAACTCATCGACGAGATACCCTTTCCCGTCCTGCTCGGCGTGCAGCTCGCCCGTCCGAATCCAGCGCCGGACCGTTTCTTCTGAGACTCGTAACAATTCACTAATCTGTTTCGTTGTTAACATCGTCATCCCTCTTTCCATTTGTTGTTATCTTCACTATACACATATGTGTGCGTGTGTGTCAAAAGATACACACATAAAAAAGAGACCTCCGGATAGAAGGTCTCTCCTTTTCTTAAGCTCCCCGGCGGACGAGTAACCAAAGACCGACGACAGCAAATCCTGCTCCTGTTGCTGCGTACGGAAACGGTTTGTCTTCGCCTGCCTGTGGTAAGGTTTCGGATGTCGTCGACTGCTTCGCTGTCGCATCGACTCCCGTCACAGGTGTTTTCGTTGACGTAGGTGTCGGTTTGACGACTGGCGCCTCTGCCTTCGCCACTTCTGCGATCAATACGTGACCGAAGCTACCTTCTTCGATCGTCACACTCGCATCCGGTGATTTCCGGTCGAAGTACTGTAACAGCTCATCGATCATCGCTTGTTCTTCTGGCGTCAATTGTTCTTCATTGCTCGCCATCCGTTTCATCGCTTGTGCTTGTTGGGCGAACGATTCATACTCTTCGAATGTTTCCTCGTCCATATCCATGATCAGGTCATCGAAATTGAGATGATGCATCGCCTTGACCGTATAGCCTGTAGCGACTTCCGTCTTGATCGTATACGTCCCCGGGTCAAGTTGGATTGCCATCGCATCGTCTTTCGCGACTTTTTCTTGATAGACCTCTTTGCCCGTGATCGCATCCGTCACCGTATACGTCGCGGCAACCGTTTCTTCGTCATAATCCGGCTTCTGGTTATCGTTTGCATCAAAGAAGTTGCCGACTGCTAACCAGTTCTCAAGCATGCCGTCAAGCTCTTCATCACCGTAAAGACCAGCATCGATGACTTCCGTCTGACCGGCAGCGAGGCGGACACGCTTCGTTCCTTCGTCTTCGTCGACGTCCGAATCGATCGTCCGGTCGTCTCCTACATTTTGTTCCGAGTAGAAGTAATACCCCATGTCATAGCCGTCTACTTCGACTTCGTATGTACCCGGCTTTACATCCTTGAAGCGATACGTACCATTCTTCGTATAGACTTCGTCGAGGACATCCTCATTCCGATCCATCAAATAGACCGCGATGTCATCAAGACGCATTTCCTTGTCCTGACGGATCCCGTCTTCATTCTCATCGAACCAGATCGTTCCTTCGATCGTTCCCGTCGTCGGTGTCTCGACTGGTGTCGGTGTCGGCTCCTCATCACTCTGAGGATCCTCTGTCGTTGGTTCTTCCTCTGGCTCTTCTGCTGTCGGTTCATCCGTCACAGGGTCTTCTTTGACCGGCTCGTCTGTTTCCGGTGTATCCGGCGTTGGTTCTTCTGTTGTTGGCTCTTCTGACGTCGGCTCTTCCGGTGCGACGACTTTTCCGAACGTGACGAGAACCGTCCGTTGTCCGTCTGCTGAGACGACTTGAACGGTTGGTGCCGTCTCTGCCGTAAATGTCACGACCGGCGTCTCTTCGATATTGACATTCTCTCCCGTTACGCCGTCCTCAAAGACAAGATCCGTCTCAGACGTGATGTTGACGATTCCTGTTCCTTCAAACGTCAACGTGTACGGACCTGTGCCCGTTCCCGTGACGTCCCACGCAGCCGTCTCCGCATAAACCGGAAGCTTCAGACCAAATGCGATGACGAATGCCATCAAAAGTAAGCTGATTTTTTTCATGAGTGTATGTATGCTCCTATCGTGATTTAGTATTACCTCCCTAAATAGTAAACAAATCCGCCAAAAATAACCAGAAGAAATCTTGAATTCCTGCTATATTTTTATAATAAAAAAAGGCTGACTTCCAAAAGAAGGACACGTCCCTTCACGCCCTTTCCTCAGGCGAGACACAAGCCAGTTTTCCTGCTTCATTCAAGCAGGAAAGCGGGTCTTGTTTGTCTCTGACAGCGCAATGCGCTTTTTCCTGTAGGAGTTGCGCGAAACGAGTCCTTCATTATGTACGAGAAAAGAGTGGCAGAATGATGATCTGCCACTCTTTTCTCGTAGAAACCGACTTTTGAGTCAGCCCTTTCAGACCAGCTGACTGCACGCTTCGGCACATACCGTACACGCCTTCGCGCAATCCTGGCAGTGATCGTGTTCATGTTTACTACACTCTGCGGCACACGCTTCACAGATTTCCTGACACGCCTTCGCAAGAACCGATACGTTCGGACTATTTCTTGCGATTGCTTGGAGTAACAGACTACAGATATCGGCACAATCCCGATCGAGTCGAATACAGTCCGCCATGTGTCCGACCTGTTCCTCGTTCAGACAGGCATCAAAACAATGATTACACGCCAGAATACACTCCGTCAGTCGTTGATGTACAGTATGATCCATATTGATTCCTCCTTTAGGTATGTTTCTATGTACCCTGCTCTGCTTAAACAAAACAAAAAAAGACAGCAGATGGAATGATCCATCCTACTGTCTTATTTGACGATTTCAAGCGGAATCTCGATTCCTCGCCCTGCTCCTGCATCAATGATGAGGACCGGGAGACGCTGGTCATCGAAGACATCCTTTTCGATCGTCGTATCGGACGTATAGGTCCGGATTTCCCCCATCTTCTTCGCTTCGAAGGAGACGAACGGGAACGGGATCGATTGATTGGCGACATCGAGCCGAATATCGACCTGTTGGTCATCGAGTCGAACGTCATTCGCTGTCCGGATGACGAGACGCATCCGGTCATTTTCCGTCAGTGTAATCTGAGCAGAAATGTTCTCGGTCTGTCCGGCACGCTTGACCGGGTCAACGATGACTGTCGGGGAAGCAGTCTTCGCCTGTTCAGCGCGCTGGCAACCAGGAATGATGAGTAAGGAAATCGCGAGGGGGAGAAGCCAGCGTTTCATGATGACTTCACTTCATAGCAAACGTCAGTTCAGCGACACAGGCGACTTCCCCATCGACTGTGGCTGTGGCACGACCTTTACCGATTGGTCCGCGGACCTTCGTCAATTCGACTTCGAGGCGGAGCTGATCCCCGGGAACGACTTGACGTTTGAAGCGACAGCCTTCGATTCCTGCGAAGAAGGCAAGCTTTCCTTGGTTTTCTTCCATCTTCAGTACAGCGAAGGCGCCGACTTGTGCAAGTGCCTCGACGATCAAGACGCCCGGCATGACATTGTATTCTGGGAAATGGCCATTGAAGAATTCTTCATTCGCCGTGACGTTCTTAATGCCGACCGCCCGTTTGCCTTCTTCGACCTCCAAAATGCGGTCGACGAGTAAAAACGGATACCGGTGCGGAATGACTTCCTTGATTTGTTCGATCGTATACATATTTGACAGCTCCCATCACTGATTAAATTAAGATTTCATCCAAAAATCGGTGATGCGGGTCCATGTGTCGAGCTTTAACACATCCATTGCCTCGCCACCACCAAACGTTGCATAACCCACCATTGCGCCGACGATCAGTGCTACGACGATGAGGACGAGAACGATCAGTACACGTACGATGATCGGAACCCGGCGTGTCGAGTATGCACGAAGACGTTGCTCTGATTTATGATTCGGATTTCCCGGCGTTCCCTGTTTCGAAGCGTGTTGCTTTTTCTTCAGGCGTTCGCGTGTCGGTTGATCCGTGCCTGCTTGGTTTTGTACCATCTTGATCACCTTTCATTGATTCAGTCTGAGAACAGTATAGCATATTAGTACCTGGTATTAAATAGTTGCGATTTAGCTACAAAACGTGTTCCGCAACTAGTGTAACACGACCGGACAGGCAATTCCTCTAAAAAATTTTAGTTTGTGTATATAAGGAAGTGGAAAAACAGTTTCCCATGATTTGCGGGTTTTTGCGATTTTTTTAAATCCAAATGCACTTCCTAGGCGTAAGCTCTCCAGAACGATGCAACAACGGTTCTTTGGATGGCACGAAACATCACTTCAACTATTCTTAAAAAAAATTAAAACTTTATGCAATCCAAAACAACCGGCGATGCGTAAGCTATTCAGAACGGGCAAGAAACACCTACCAAATAAACCAAAAACTGAGAGGAATGATTTAAGATGAAACACACGAAAAAATTCGCAGCATCCGCAATGGCAGCAGCACTCGTACTACCAGGAACAGCAGCATTCGCATCCGGTGGCGGAGAAGACATGAAACAAGATGCACCGAAAAACGTCACGGTCAAAACGAAAGCCGCTGACCTTCGTGCCACACTCGATCAGTTACTCTCTGAACACTTCGTCCTTGCTGTCATGGACATGAAAAAACGCTACGACGGTTCAAAAGATACCGAGTATTATGAAGCAGCACTTAAACAAAACGCACTCGACATGACACCAGCAATCGCTTCTGTCTACGGTGACGAAGGCGCAAAACAATTCGAGAAAATCTTCGTCGCACACAACAAATATACGACGGACCTCGTCAAAGCTGTTAAAGCAGACGACCAAGACGGCATCAATGCTTCGAAGAAAGAAACAGAAGAGTTCGTTCAAGATCTCTCAAGCTTCCTCGATACAGCAACGGAAGGTAAACTCCCGAAAGCAACAGCTGAAGAAGTCCTCCGTGCACACGAAGCAGACGTTTACAAAACGTTCCAACAATATGCAGCTGGTGACTACGAAGGATCGTACAACACGTTCCGCGAAGGTTACAGCCGTATGTATGACATCTCAAAAGCACTCTCTGTTGCAATCACGACACAGATGCCTGAGAAATTCGACAACACGAAAGCTGACACAAAAGCAGCAGATCTTCGTTCAACACTCAACAGCCTTGCAGCTGAACACGTTGCGCTTGCCAACCTCAGCATGACATCAGGTGTGGACCAAGCGAAAGACTACGATGCAGCAAACTGGGCTGAAGATATGCACACAGCTGACTTCAAAGCAGCCATCAAATCGATCTACGGTCAAGCTGGTGCAGATCAATTCGAACAAGTTTGGACGAAAAACCACATTGAAGCACAAGCAAACCTCGTCACTGCAGCCGTCAACGACGACAAGAAATTAATGGGTGACGCACAAGATATGCTCAAAATGTTCTCGAACGACTTCGGTGCATTCCTTGGTGCCGCTACAGAAGAAAACCTTCCAACAAAAGCAGCACAAGAAGCCGTATCCGGTCACGAGACTTACGTCCAAGATACGTTCATGCAATATGTGGAAGGCGACTACAAAGGTTCGGTCGACACATTCCGTGAGTCTTATGCTTACATGTACGGTGTAGGTGAAAACCTCGGTGAAGCAATCGTCAAACAATCACCAGAGAAGTTCATGGATGGTACGCCAGGATCAATGCCGAACACTGGTAACGGTGGTATGAGCGACAACAACACAGCTGCAACAACTGGTGCGATCGCCGTATTCGGTCTTGCACTCGGCGCAGCCGGTCTTGTCCTTGCACGCAAACGTCAAAACGCCTAAGAAATTGGGTATAATCAATAACAGGATAGCGACATGCTATCCTGTTTTTTTACATAGAGGGAATCCCTTCTCTCGGAAAGGAGCTACGCGTTTATGAAACGTTGGTTATTACCGGCGAGCATCCTGTTGATGGTTGCATCGGTCGGGACATTGCTGTTTTTGTTGTTTGGTCAACAGAAACCGGATATGTCGAACATTACGCAAGGTGATCCGAAAACAGAATCCGCGGCCTCTTCCGAGACGAAGGAAGAAGATCCGCTCAAGCCGTCCGAAATCTTCAAGAAGGAGTTCAAGGACTTATCGACGACGGAGGTCGAGCTCCCGAAACGCCTCGTCATCCCGAAGCACGACATCAAGACGAAGGTCGAACAGGTCGGACTCGATAAGGACGGCGCCATGGCCACACCTAAAAACGAACAGCAGGCCGGCTGGTATAAGTTCGGTCCCCGCCCCGGTGATATCGGCAATGCCGTCATCGACGGGCATACCGATACGAAGACAGGTCCTGCGATCTTCTATAAGCTGCATGAACTGAAAAAAGGGGATCCAGTCGAAATCACGGATGCTTCCGGACGTAAGCTCGTCTTCCGTGTCAAACAGCTTGTCCAGTACGATCACTTGGAAGCACCACTGAAGAAAATCTTCGGTCCGGCAGACACACGGAACTTGAACCTGATTACGTGTATCGGAACGTACGACCAGAACCAAGGAACGTACGATAACCGGCTCGTCGTCTTTACGGAACTTGACGAGAAAGCATCGGATCCGGTCAAGACGCCGCCGAAACCAGCGACGAACATCCGTGTCAGCGGCGGGTTCATCAACTGGTACGCCTCAACGGATGAAGATGTCGTCAAATACAACATCTATCAAGAAAAAGACGGCAAGCGTAAAAAACTCGGAACGACGGAATCGATCGAACGGAAAGCCTTCCCGTTGCCGGAAGATGCGACAGGTCGTTTCGTCATCACGGCGGTCAGCAAAGCCGGGATCGAATCAGCAGACGCGTTCAGCGCCGTTCAGAAATAACACAAACGGGATGCCTCCAGGCGGAGACATCCCGTTGTTCATATCAATTCACTAGTTCGAGTAATCCATAATTCCAATATTCAACGTTTCTTTTTTTAGCAGTATCTTTAAACAGCAATCCTTGACCTGAGAGATAATTTAGAGCATTTCTAGCTGTTACTGGTGAGATTGATAATATTTTTGCCATTTGACTAGCTGTCGAATTCGGTTGGCTAAAGGTAACTAAGTACACATTTTTTTGTGTAGCTGTCTCACATTGCGCTATACCTTTCTTCGCCATACTTTCCGCTTCATCAAGTAGTTGATTTAATTTTTGGGTCATACGTTCAGAAGCATCGAGGAAGAAGTTAATCCAACCACTCCAATCCGGTTCTTGTCCACGTGTTCCGTTTAGTAAATGATAATATTTAGCACGTTGCTTCTCTAACTCTTCACTGACTAAGAAAATCGGGCTTGAAATTTGCTTTGTTTGCATCATATAGAGCGCAATTATGATTCGACCTAATCGACCATTACCATCTAAAAATGGATGAATCGATTCGAACTGCGCATGAAGTACGGCAACTTTTAACAAAGGATGCGATTCTTCGTCTATGACAAATTGATTTTTCGGAAGATGAGATAAGTCCATTGCTTTTCCATAAGCGTGACGATTCGCATAATTCTCCCAGTTCTCAAGATATGTTTCGATGTCTTGAGCGTCTACTGGGATGTATACCGCATCTTCACGCCGATTCGTCGGTCCGATCCAGTTCGGAACTTTCCTGAATTCTCCCGCAGATACATTTGTTCCTCTAGCACCTTGCATCAATATTTGATGTAACTCTAATATGAGTCGTGTTGAAAGAGGATAGCCATTTCGAATACGCTCTTGTCCTATAAACAAAGCCTTTTGATAATTCATGACTTCGATATATTCCCATTTCTGACTCGATGAATGACTGTTCTCAACCATATCTGTGAAAGTGACATGTGTTCCTTCGATTCGTGTCGATTGAACAGATTCTTTAAGTGCCAATGTATTAATTAAGTTTGAAGTAACCAGGGATGTTTTGAATTTTTCATCCAACCGTCCTATATCTGATGAAATTCTTGCTAACTTCATTCCTAAATTTGCTGCTTGCTCTGTCGTAATCGATATAGGCAACTTACCGACCCCTTGAATCGTCATAAACACACATCCTTTCGTTAATTTTTTTATATTTTTAATCTTATTGTACGCTAATCAATCAAATAAAGATATTTTTTTGTTTTTTCTAATTTAAAAATCACTCAAAAAAAGACAACCGATTCTTATCGGTCGTCTTCCATATATTATACAAATATTGAACTAATCAATTCGCTGCTGGTAGTGCAATTCGGAGCTGTTTTTTCCCGGACATCGTCTTATAGAACAGGCTGAATCGTCCCTCCGTCACGCGGAGCTGTTCCGACGGGACGAAGACGATGCCGATCCGGCTCTCGCCCGGTTTATATGTTCCGTTCAAGGCGTTGAACTGATCCGCAATCGTCACGATTTCGTCTCCCGTCTCATACTCCCCGATCTTCGGTAAGATCTCGATTTCATCCGCCGACTGATTCGTTACCTTGACTGTGATTGCAAGCAGGCGCCCGGTCTCTCCCATCACTTGGAGGAGCTTTTGTTTTTCTACCTGCAGTTGAACGAGTGGCGTCTGGCGTGTTTTTTCCGTCGTCTCGACGTCGAGCGTCTTCAATTTCAAGCCTGCCATCTCGTAAACGACGCCGAGGCGGTCTTCCCGGTCGAACTGTTTCAGTTGCGCTTCATCAAGCCGAAGCGACGTCCGCGGCTTCGTCTCTTTTGTTGGCTCTTCTGCCTGAAACCAACCGAAAATCGGGACCATGAACTTCGTGACGATGATGAGAATGAGTATCCCTGACATGACGTAAAATAAGACTGTCTTCACACGTCGCCTCTTTTCTAAGCCTCGATCCGTTCCTTCATCCATCCCCGATCAAGTCCATGTACACCGGGGCGCCCATGTGTCGCAAGGTACTGGCAATACTGGACCGCGAGATACTCTGCCTGAAACTCGACATACCGCGTTCCGGGCAGACTGTTGACCTCATAAAGATAGATGCGTCCATCCGCACCAATTCCGACATCGATCCCGAGCGCATCGAGCGGGTATGCATAAAACGATTCGAAATAGGCGGGGAATCGTCGCGCGAAGTCAACGATCCGTCGCGAAATCACTTCATGTTGATCCGGATAGTTCTGCTTCATGAAGATGTCCATCCGCGTCGTCGAGAATGCCCCGTGACTGAGATGGCTGACCGATTCTTGGTGATTGTTGCTGACGAACGGAAAATATTTGACGAGCTTCCACTGCCCGTTCGCCCCCTTCGCGACATGGATCCGCATACAATACGAATGCCCGTGAATCGTCTGTGAGGCGATGAACGGCTGGACGATCATCGGATTCCGTGTTGTCTCTTCTTCGATGCGGGTGATCAATTCCCCTGTCGAACAGACAGTCGACTCCAGCAGATGGCTGAATCGATACGCGTCCCCTTCCGCCTCGATCGTATAAATCCGTTGTCCCTGTTTCCCGTTCGCCGGCTTCAAGACAACCTTCCCGTACTTTTCAATCAGCGGAAAAATCGTCTTTCCTTTCTTTACCCGGTGCATCGGAATCAAGACATCCTGAAATGAACCTTCCTGCGCCAGTTGCCGTAAGACGACATTTTTATTCCCGATCCGGTGGGTCGTAAATGGAATCTCCGTAGCAAGACGATTAAATAATTCCTTATCCGCATCACTGAGCGGCAAATGATTATAGATGACGTCCGGAAACTCATACAGACTCGGATGCCAGGCATCTTCCTCAAAAAACAGCCCCCGGATCGTCCGCTTTTCGAAGTCGACATCACGCGGACGGAAAAAGAAGAGATCGACCCCCATCGAGGCACCGATGACGCAGGCAATCTTATCGCGAAACTGGGGATTCTCGTTCAGCCGTAATATTCCGATTCGTGTCATGATGCATCCTCCTCGACGGGTTCAAAATAAATTAAATACCGTTCCGTACTATTTGTGACGTTATAAAACGGATAACAGGTCGAGATGACCAGTGACTCTTGCTTCGTTGACTCGAGAACTCGTGTGTCTTTATAATCGACGATTTCACTCGACTGCATGACGTAACGATAGGAGCCGTTCGCGAGATAGAGAATGACTTCGTCCCCTTCCTGCAGCTTGCTGATGTGTGAGAACGTCGTATCGTTATGACCGGCGAGGAAAATCCGGTCCCCCTGCCCCGGAAACGCCGTCTTCGGATGATGACCGACCCCTTTCGCAAGCGTCGCCTCATCGACGCCTTCTAAAACCGGTAGCTCCATCTGAAGGGACGGCACGTCTAAATAGCCGACGGTCTCACCGGTCTGAAACAGCACCTCTTCCGCCTTCTGCTTCGTCTGTTTCTTTTTCTCCGTCGTGATCGAGGTCGATGACGTTCCCTCCGCTTGCACGACATCTTTTGCTTTCGCCAGTTCCGTCGTCAAGGTCTGATTGATCGTCAGCTTCTGGTACCCGACGTACCCGAGCATTGCTAGACCGATGACGAGTAACCACGTCGACAGTCGGCGCATCATGACGGCACCTCCTTCAGCATTCGTGCCCAGGCGCGGCAATAGCCGGATAGATTATGTTCGACGTCATCGATCCGGACGCGCATCGAATGATGGCGGATATAAAAACTGCCGAGAATCCGGTCCGGTTTCTTCATATACATCGCGACTTCCGGATAAAAGAAGCCGTTCCGTTGATAGACCATCCGCCGCTCGATCGTCTGATCAAGCCATTCGAGAGGAAAATCGGCAAGTAACGCTTTCTGCCCGAGCGCTTCCATCCGATCAATCATCTCGCGTGCTGCAAGCATCAATTCAAGAAATGTCGGGTAGGTCGTTTCCCGGTGATGAATGAAGTCGAGTTTCGGGGCGACGTTTTGCAGACCGAACTGGAAATAACGGGCCTCTGGCAACTGTTTCGTCAACTCGTTCGCACTGTAGCTCAACCAGTGGTCATGGTACTTCCAATAAGCGTGCGCCAGGAAATGATCAAATGACCGGACGACACTGTCGAGCCAGCGGCTGTCCGGATCGAGGGCATACAACCGCATCAACGCATAAGTTGCTTCGCCTTCATAATAGATGATCCGGAACGCATCCTTCAGCTGAAACGACGGATATTCGAGCACGTGCAGGTATTGTCCGGAAGTCTGCTGCAGCGAGAGAATCCCTTCCGCCAGTTGGCGGCTCACGTGCAGGTCTTGCGTCGTCCCAAACGTCTGCATGTATTCCGTTAGGGCTAAGATGGCAGCAGCATTCGCACCGAGTTTGATCTCATTTGATTCCCGGTCAAGAACGAAGGCAAGTTCCCCGTTCAGGACAATCAGCTCATCGATTAAATAACGCTTCGCCCGGTCAATCGCATCCCGGAGTATCTCGTCCGGTGCAAGACGATACGCCTCGATCATCGAATAGAGCGTACTCGCATGCCGCAGGCTATTGTAGAACCGAATCGGTTTATCAAAACACGGAAAGTATCCATATTGGAAACGACCGTTCGTCTGGACCTGTCGCGCCAGATAACGGCTCGACGCAGCAACGATCGTCTTGATTTCGGAAGGAAGGTGACTCGTCGTGTCACGGATTTTTTCAACATCCCGTGTCACTTCAAGTACATGTGGTGTTTCACCCGCAAAGACACCGAGTGTCTCAAAGAGGAGGCATGGACTCGTCGGATGAAATGCAATACGTGCGGTCCGTCCTTGGTGTTGTGTGTAGTTCGTTAAGTTCGTTAAATTGACGTGCAGTTCATCATGCGTCGGATCCTTGGTTAAAACGGCATTACCATTCAACTCTTCTTCTAGATAAGCACACTGCATCTTCCGGTCAAAGGAAATGCCGCGCCGAAAATAATTCTTACGTGTCATGCGTAGTTGTACTTGTAACGCCTCAAAGGTCGTCGCTTCGAAATTTCGGGCGATATCAAGCTTCAGCCAATCCGTCTCCGGTTGTTTACGGAGCCAATGGCGTGCCTGGTCTGCTACGGACTGCAGGTTTTTTCCTTGAAAGCGAACGACACACGCCCGTTCTGTTGCTTGGCCAAGCGAGACGAATAACGTCATCTGCCGATTCCAGTAATAGATATCTTCTGTATTCATGCGTCGTTCTAATACATCGATTGCCGTGTTGAAACGGGTAAGCAGATCCATGTTCAGTTTCACTCCTATTCAAAAAGGATGAATCGCAGAGGGTACTAGCCCCTCCACGATCGACTACAGCATGATTTATTCCTGTGGACGACGACGGAACAGTTTCGTGAACACTCCGGCAACTGTCGCAAGCATCCCCATAAGGGTGATCATGAACAGATTTTCTGAAGTATTCGGTAAGGTTCCACCGACAACCCGTTTCACCGGTTGCGTGATTGGTTTTGAAACGAGCGGCGAACGGCTCACTGAAGAACCGACCACTTTCGGGGGAAGGCTCTGCTTCGTACTTGTCCCACCTACTGTCTGAACAGGAACAGTCGGCTTGAGGGTGGACCCGTTCACTAGCGGATTCGGCTTGATGCCAGGTCCGTTCATTGGTGGCGTCGGGGAGACAGGAACTGGAATGAACACATTATTCGTATTGTTGTTTTCGTTCGAAACATGATTTGTATTATTCTCGTTCGACTGGTTGTTCGAATTGTCAGTTCCGCCATTGCTGTTTCCTGTATCGGTACCAGCATTGTCGCCATCATTATCATTATCCGCATCGGCGTCAGCATCCGCATCGGCGTCAGCATCCGCGTCGGCATCCGCATCCGCATCGGCGTCAGCATCGGCGTCCGCATCCGCATCAGCGTCGGCATCCGCATCCGCATCGGCATCCGCATCCGCATCAGCGTCCGCGTCGGCATCAGCATCCGCATCGGCATCGGCGTCAGCGTCAGCATCGGCATCGGCGTCCGCATCGGCATCCGCATCCGCGTCAGCATCGGCATCAGCATCCGCATCGGCGTCGGCGTCCGCATCCGCGTCGGCATCAGCGTCGGCATCGGCATCAGCGTCAGCATCCGCATCGGCATCGGCATCGGCATCCGCATCAGCATCCGCGTCGGCATCCGCATCGGCATCCGCGTCAGCGTCAGCGTCCGCGTCAGCGTCAGCGTCAGCGTCAGCATCGGCGTCGGCATCAGCGTCAGCGTCAGCGTCAGCGTCAGCGTCAGCGTCAGCGTCAGCGTCAGCGTCAGCGTCAGCGTCAGCGTCAGC